>NZ_CP045920.1:3026245-3652490 GCF_009660225.1 Pseudactinotalea sp. HY158 | reverse complement strand
GACGGGAGTTGAGATGCCGGCCCCGGTCGCGTCGCCGCGACCGCACGGGCTCGTTTCGGCCCGCGCCGACGTGCCGCACTCCCCGAGGGTTGGACGTGTCCACCTTTGTCCATAGGGTGGGTGGGATCCGGAACCCCGCGCCGCTCGAGGTGAGGATGGTCACGAGGTTTGACCCCGCCGACGCACTCGCGTAGCTTGAGCAGGTCATGCTGCCAGGCGTGCGGTAGCCCCGCGTGCGCAGTGCTGGCCCACACGCGACGCCCGTGTGTGCGATACCGACCTGTTAATGGAGTACTGCCGTGAGTAAGCGGACTTTTCAGCCGAGTAACCGGCGTCGTGCGAGAACGCACGGCTTCCGTCTGCGTATGCGCACCCGAGCCGGCCGGGCGATCCTGTCCGCACGCCGCCGCAAGGGCCGCGCCTCGGTCTCAGCCTAGGCACGTGCTGCCTGCGCGGTACCGGATGCGCGGCGGTGACGAGTTCTCCGAGACCGTCCGCCGTGGAACCCGCGCCGGTGGCCGCCATGTCGTGGCACACATCCTGACTCGATCCACCCACGCCGATGCGGCGCGGGTGGGTTTTGTCGTATCGAAGTCCGTCGGCAACGCCGTACGACGCAACCTCGTCAAGCGTCGACTGCGCGCCCTCATGGCTACGCGAGTCGAGCGCTACGCGGGCCGCAGCGTCGTCGTCCGTGCGCTTGCAGGCGCCGCCGATGCGAGCTTCGCCGACCTGGACAGCGACCTCGGCCGCTGTCTCGCGCGTGCCGAGGCGAAGGCGGGTGGCCGGCGATGACGCGTCGGGCGGTCGCGATGGTCTCCCGCGGATCGAGTTGGCTCCTCGTGAGTCTCATCCGGATGTATCAGGCCGTTGTCTCGCCGTGGTTCGCCCCGACCTGCCGGTACTACCCGTCGTGCTCGGCCTACGCGGTCACGGCCCTGCGGATGCACGGTCCCATCAAGGGATTCCTCGCCGCGGGCTGGCGGATCCTGCGCTGTAATCCCTGGTCTGCAGGCGGGGTCGACCCCGTCCCCGAGCGCTGGCCCGCCCGCCGTGTTTCACCCGGCCGTCTCACTCGTTCCACCCGTCACCACCGGTGCGCCCCGCCGCACGCCGGCTACTAGGAGATCCGTCAGTCCATGGGATTTTTCGACACCATCCTGTTCCCGATCAAGTGGGTCGTGGCGCACATCATGGTGGCCGCACACAACCTGTTCACCTTCATCGGGATGGACCCGTCCGGTGGCTGGAGCTGGCTGCTGTCGATCGTCGCCCTCGTGGTCGTCATCCGGATCATCCTCATTCCCCTGTTCGTTCGCCAGATCAAGGCGCAGCGGATGATGCAGGTGGTGCAGCCGGAGATCCAGAAGCTGCAGAAGAAATACAAGGGCAAGACCGATCCGGCGTCCCGGCAGGCCATGCAACAGGAGATGATGGCCATCTACAAGGAGAACGGCACCTCCCCGTTCGCCTCATGCCTGCCGCTCATCGCGCAGATGCCGATCTTCTTCTCACTGTTCCGGGTCCTCAACGCCCTGGGGCCGATCTCACGCGGCGAGGCCGACCCGATCGGCCCGCTCGACCAGGCCACGGCGAAGGTGGCCGAATCATCCGAGATCTTCGGCGCCTCGCTCTCCTCGACGTTCCTCGGATCCCCGAATATCGAGGTCAAGATCGTCACGGCGGTGCTCGTCGTGCTCATGTGCGCCACGATGCTCTTCCAGCAGAAGCACCTGACGCAGAAGAACATGCCGGCCTCGGCGCTCGACAACCCCATGGCGCGTCAGCAGAAGATGCTCATGTACGTGCTCCCGCTCGTGTTCGCGGTGTCGGGTGTGTCGTTCCCCATCGGTGTGCTCCTCTACTGGACCACGTCGAACCTGTGGTCGATGGGTCAGCAGTTCTGGGTCATCCACAACTCACCCACGCCCGGGTCGCCCGCCGCGATCGCGCTCGAGGAGCGCCGTGCACGCCGTCGCGCGCGGCGCGGTCAACCGGTGCTCGAGGACGACGCCGGCACCCTTCTGATCGAGGACGCACCCGAGCAACGCGTGAGCGGGCAGCGGCAGCAACCCAAGCGCAAGGATCGGGCGAAGAAGAGTCCCGGGCAGACCGCACAGCCGGTCGAGCCCGCCGATCCGGAGAAGTCGAGCCCCGCAGCGGAGTCGGATGCCCCGGCCGGTCCGCTCGAGGATGCCGCCCCGCCGGCGAAGAAGCCCGGATCCACGCAGGCCGCGGCGCGGAAGAGTTCGGCCGCCTCCGGCAAGAAGCCACCGAAGAAGAAGTAGGCACCGCAGCAGTTGCGGGTCCTCCCTCTCAGCACCACGATCCGAAGGGGTCATGATGACTAGCCAGAACACCACCACCGACGACTTGCGCGCCCGCCTCGAGAAGGAGGGCGACGTCGCCGCCGACTATCTCGAGGAACTCCTCGATATCGCCGATCTCGACGGCGACATCGACATCGACGTCGACCAGGGCCGCGCCTCGGTCGCCATCGTGACCGAGGCCGGCAGTGAGCACTGGCTCCGTAGGCTCGTCGGCGACGACGGCCAGGTGCTCGACGCCCTCCAGGAGCTGACCCGGCTCGCCGTCCAGGCGAAGACCGGTGAGCGGTCCCGGCTCATGCTCGACGTCGCCGGCCACCGGAAGGTTCGTCGGGATCAGCTCACCGCCCTCGCGGAGGATGCGATCGGCCGGGCGCAGGCATCCGGCGCGGAGGTCCAGCTCGAGCCGATGAACTCGTTCGAGCGCAAGGTCGTGCACGATGCGGTGACCGAGGCCGGCCTCCATTCGGAGTCGGATGGAGCCGAGCCGAAGCGTTATGTGATCATCCGGCCGAACTGATGTCCGATCTCATCGGTGACGACGAGGCCCGGTCTCGGGAGATCCTCGGGGTCGCCTTCGGTGGCGTCGAGCACTTCGGTGAGATGCTCGCGGCCGAGGGGGAACTGCGCGGACTCATCGGCCCGCGCGAACTCCCACGTCTCTGGCGTCGTCATCTGATGAACTCCGCCGCGGTCGCGCAGTTCCTGCCGGCGAGCGGCGCGGTCGCGGACGTGGGCTCGGGTGCGGGCTTGCCGGGGGTGGTGCTCGCGCTGCTGCGCCCGGATCTCGAGATGCATCTCATCGAGCCGATGGAACGGCGGGTGGAATGGCTGATCGAGGTGACCGAGGAACTCGGTCTCGACAACGTGACGCTGCACCGGGCACGGGCGGAGGAGGTGCACGGGCGGCTGCGGTGCGAGGCGGTGACCGCTCGGGCGGTGGCCGGGCTCGGAAAGCTGCTCCGGTTCACGATGCCCTTGGTCGCCCCGGGAGGGTCGCTGCTCGCGCTCAAGGGAGAGCGGGCACGGGACGAGGTGGACGAGGCAACGTACGTTCTGAAGAAGTTCCGCGCACGGGAGGTCGTGGTCCACGACGTCGATCTCTTCGACGACGCGGACGTCACGCGGGTGGTCGAGGTTCGCCGATAGGAGTGGGCGCCCTCAGGAGCCGGCCGCGCCCCGGGTGGAGTGGGCGTCCGCAGGACAGTATCGAGTTTGCTATAGCTTGACCCGTTGATGGAGTGGACTGTGTATTCGGACGGAGATTCCGGCCCGACCGGCTTCGCGGAACCGTCGCGTGGGGGCGAATGGGGCAATTCCATGGCCCACCATAGATCGATGAATCGCGATGATTCGACGGACGCCGCCGTGGCCGCGCGCCTCTCCCACGTGCTGCGGGTGGCCGCGCAGGTGTGGGAGTCGACGCTCGAGGGCACCGCCGGGTCGGGGCAGGTCCGAATCCTCAGGTCGGTCGCCGCCGGGGCGACGGGATTGGTGGAGATCTCGTCGGCCTTGGAGTTGGACCATTCAACCGTGTCGGTGGGGGTCCGCTCCCTCATCGGACGTGGGCTCCTCGAGTCGGCGTCCGATCCGCGTGACCGCCGGCGCCGGCGCGTCCGGATCACGGACGCGGGCGAGTCCCTACTCGAACGGGCCGCTGCGACCGAAGCGCAGGCCCTCGCCCGCGTGCTCGGACGGGTGGAGGAGGCCGAACTGGTGGCCGCGATCGAGGTTCTCGACCGGGTCGTCTCGACTCTCCGATAGGCGCGACCGTTCGGTGCGGCCGGTCCGCTTGGGCGCGTAGGCGCGAGGGGTCGCGCGAGCCGGGGCCTTCCGGGCCCGGGCCCGCTCGTTTCACGAGGAGACCCCGACGCGCTTGGCGTATCGAACCTCGGTGATGGCGGGGTCGAAGCGTTCCTCCAGCCGCGTCGCGCCGGTATCGCACCAGCCCTCGCGGGCGTAGAAGTGGCGGGCTCGGCTGTTGCGGGCGGCGACCCAGAGGTAGGCGTCGAGCGCTCCGCGGTCCGCGAGCTGGCGTTCGAGCTCGGCGAGGAGCATAGTTCCGACCCCGCGTCCCCAGCTCGAGGGATGGCAGTTGAGCATCCACAGTTCGAGGGTTCCCGACTCGACCTCGTCGCGGGGTGAGCCTCCGGAGGCGACGCCACAGATCGTTCCCTGGGGACTCTGCGCCACGAGCACTGCCCCGTCCGCGAACCCGGTGGCCAGGTCGTGGTGCCAGCGTCGCATGAGGAGTTCGTGGTCGAGTCCAGCCAGTTGCTGGTCGGACATGATGCCCGTGTACGCGGCGCGCCATGCGGCGATGTGAACACGCGCGATCCGCTCCGCGTCCTCGACGTTGGCGAACCGGATCGTCACGACCGGATGGCTGGCCATACGACGACGGTAGTCGCGGTCCAACGAGCTATCAACGCCGCGTGGAAGAGTGGTGTCGCGATCACAAGGTTGTGAAGATCCGCGGCGAGGGCTCGGGTTCAGCGGCCAGAACGACCAGCACGGCTCGGAGCGGTGTTCCAGCGGCGCCGATGAGTGCGATGGCCGGGTATCGATGGTTCTGTTCCACGTGAAACGAGATCGAGCAGCCCAAGCCGATGCGGTCCAGCTGATGATTCGACGTACTGTGTCGCGCTGTGGGCCACACGCGGCAGCGATGGGTGCGATGGTCGGGCACCGATGGTCGTGTTCCACGTGAAACGTAACTGATCCGCCATAGCCGATGTAGTTCCACCTGGGGATTCGACGAACTATGTTGCGCTGTGGGCCGCACGCGGCGCCGCGGGCCGGTGCCGTATGCATGAATGTCCGTCGGCAAGCTGGCTAGTTCCACGTGAAACAGTGACGGCAGCCGTAGGGCGGTGAAGTGCCGGCGTGATCTACGTCCGATCATCGTGCGAGTCGCGACCCGTCATTCCCATGGTCCGCGGCCCCAACCTCCCGTCGGGCGCACGGTGCCAGTCCGGTTGATACGAGCGCTACCCGCTCGCGCCCAGGTTGGTCGCGGGCATGCACAGCGACACTGTTCTCACACGGCCTGGATTCCTGGGCATCCCACCGAACGGGCTTGCTCTCACACCGCAGCAATGACATGTGGGCGCGAGTGGACCGAGGTCATCTCAACACGTGCTGTAATGGTTGGCCGGTCGTGCGTGGCGTCGTTCAGTCGTCGCCTCCCTGTCGGCCCGCGTTTCACGTGAAACGGAATTCCTTCCTGCAAAGCACCCGCCTAGCTCTCCCCCGGATTGTCTGAATCCGGGAGGCAGCTGCGTACCTGCGCGTCGGTACGTAGGACTCCGACGGGAGCGTGACCGGCGCAGGACGGAGAACGACTCTCACAGTGCGCGGATACCCACGGGCTCCTGAACGTACAGAGCGCACAACAATGAGTTGGCCGTGTCACGAAGCCAACGCCGACGAACGACCTGCGGCCGGATGCCGGCCTCCATCGACCCGATGCCCGACTCCGGCGCGGGACGATCACGGCAGTCACCCAAAGAAGTCGTACCGACGAAGGACTCGGGTAGCTCACCGCCCCCGGATCTGTTCCGTCGCGTGGTGACGGTCCAAGGAGACGGACAATCGATGAGTATGGAGCACGTGGTGCCATCGTTGCGTGACGTACGACAGGCTCGTGTCCTCGTGCACCACCAGTTCGTCGGCGTCGCGCTTCTCCCGGTGTTTCACGTGAAACCGTAGGGGGCATTGATTCGGAGGACCCTTGATTCACGGCGTTCGTCCGTGGCTACTGGTGGACGTTCCACGTGAAACAGGGACGGGGTGAGGTCACAGATCCATGGGGCGCCGTTGGTCTGGCCTGCTGTGAGTCCTCCAAGGCAACGAACCTTGGTGACCGTGTCGTAGACGCTCCCGTGCGCGACCGAAGGACGAGCAGGTAATGGGCCCCGCGAACGGGGGCGAACCGAAGGAGGCGCCAACATGGCCCCGGCGGCCCGTACGCTCGTGCCGCCGCGCGCCGGGTGGGGCGTAATGAGGCAACAGAGCCGGGCCGCTTGTTTCCACGGTTTCACGTGGAACGACGGACCAAGTCGGACGAGGGTAGTGGTTGATCAGGGCACGACATGCGCACAGTTTCATGTGAATCGTGAGTGTGGCCGGCTTCAGCCCGTCCGTGATGATCGCGGCTGGCCTGCTACGTTCCACGTGAAACGAGGCTGCGGTCAAACCGATCGCACCAGACTCATGATTCGTGTTGAGCTTAATCACCGAATCCAGCTGAGTTGAGGTCACGGTTCAATTCTTCGGGGTGTCACAGCGGCACCTCGTGCCGGACCTGCGGTGTGACACCAGTGGCGCCATCGGAACTGAAGGCCGGAGCCATCGTGCCGCAAGTGCTGCCGAGCGTAGCTGGGGGCCTTCCGTTTCACGTGAATCACGGGAACTCGTGCCGTCACCGACATGAGAGTCTCCCGAGCCCCGAGCCCCGAGCCCCGAGCCCCCGTGCCCTGAACCCCCCAGCCCCCAGCCCCCTGTTCCCAGCCCTCGGCTCTCGGCCCTCAGTCCTCCAGTTCCCAGCCCTCAGTTCTCGGTTCTCGGCCCTCAACCCTCAGTCCTCCAGTTCCCGGCCCTCGACCCTGAGCCCCCGGCCCTCAGCCCTCCAGTTCCCGGCCCTCAGCCCTCCAGTTCCCGGCCCTCTGCCCCAGCTCCCAGCCCTCAACCGTCAGCCGGCTTGGGCTCTTCGGCTCTCCGACATCTCACCAGCGACCCGCGGGTGCGCGAGCCGGCTGGTCGGCCGCGCTTCACAAATTTCCAGGATGGCTGGATCGCAGGAAAAATGGAGTGCAGTGCCTCGACGTCGATCAAGCCGGGGTTTCGCATGGGTGCTCGAGTCGAGGACGAGCACCCCAGTACAGCCACGTCCACGTGTCACCCCGGTAACGCGGGCCGCGGAGCCGGCGCGGTTACCATCGGCAGTGTCGGGCCTCGTTGCTCGTGCGGCAGATGAGTCAATCCGCCTCACGGATGCGCCCGAGATCCATGGGTGCTCCTCCCTCGCACTGGTTGTCGTCGCGTCGTCACTGCCGGTGCCACACCGGGCGTTGGGAACGCCCGCCGACAGGACGGGCGAGTCCGTGAACTGCGGGATGGCGCGAGTCACGAGCCCCTCGAGGTCTTCACCTCCCCGAAGTGGATGCGCAGACGCAACGTCATCGGGTGAGACTGTCTCGTGGCGCTCGAACCGAATCGAGTGCGCGGCGAGGCGGCAACGAGTTGACGACTTTCAGTCCCTGCCGGGGCTGCCGGGCCCAGGTTGGCGTGATCTGCACCGATCACTTGCCGGACTGAGCGTGTGGTCCGGGCACGTCTAGGGTCGAGTGGCCGGAATCGGCCCCGTGGTGGACATAGTGGCCGCGCTGAGCCGCCAGAGCCGACAACAGCCGACAAATGCTGACAAGAGCCGACAGGGCCGACAGGGCCGACAGGGTGGGCAGAGTGGGCAGACCGGGTCGATCACGCCGCGCCGGTCGGCCTGCTCAGGATGTCCGCCGGCGACGAACCCACCCGTTCGAGGAAGGCTGTCGCCTCGGGTCCGACAACGCTTCACGGCCACCCTCCGGGCCCGGCGCGCGTGAGCCGAGGCGATGATGAGACCGATCTCGCCGCCCGCCGCCCGACACCGGATGCAGCATCCCCGGCCCGGCGTGGCCGTCGATGTCCCAACGACATGCGCATCCCATCGTTTCACGTGGAACACGGGAACGTCGGTCCTGCACCGTAGACTGAGCGCAGCCACACAAAGGGAGAAGCGGGTGACCATATCGAGCGAGGAAGACCGACGTCGCGCTCTCATTGATGCGATTCCACAGGCGGACGAGAGCACGCCGCTGGCGGCACAGCTGGCCGAAGACGCTCGACGCCGCATCACCCTCTCCGGACAGCGCTTCCCAGCGCCGGAGCAGACTCGTGTCTTCACGATCGCGAACCAGAAGGGCGGCGTCGGGAAGACGACGACCTCCGTCAACCTGGCGGCGGCCCTCGCCACGGCAGGCCTCCAGGTGCTGGTGATCGACAACGATCCGCAGGGGAACGCCTCGACGGCGCTCGACATCGATCACCCCTCGGGAACGCCCTCCACCTACGACGTCCTCATCAACGACGCGCCGATGGCCGAGGTCGTCCAGAGACATGAGCACATCGACAACCTCCACGTGGTGCCGTCCACGATCGACCTCTCCGGCGCCGAGATCGAACTCGTCTCCCTCGTCGCCCGGGAGAACAGGCTGCGGAACGCACTCGCCGAGTACCTGCGCCACCGCTCCCGCATGGGGGAGCCACGCCTCGACTATGTATTCATCGACTGCCCGCCGAGCCTCGGACTGCTCACGGTCAACGCCTTCGTTGCCGCCCGTGAGGTGCTCATCCCGATCCAGACCGAGTACTACGCACTCGAGGGTTTGAGCCAACTCCTCAACAATATCGCCCTGATCCAGGCGCATCTCAACCCCGCACTGCACGTCTCGACGATCATCCTCACGATGTACGACGGTCGCACGAACCTCGCTCGCCAGGTCGTCGAGGAGGTGCGTGAGCACTTCCCGGGCGAGACGCTCCACGCGACCATCCCGCGATCGGTTCGGATCTCCGAGGCGCCGGGCCACGGCCAGACGGTGCTCACCTACGACCCCGGATCCACGGGAGCTCTCGCGTACCTCGAGGCTGCCCGTGAGATCTGCCGGCGCTCGCACCCGCGAACGCCCGCCGGCGGCGCGCCGCACCCCACCGAAGGAGAAGCTCATGAGTGAACGCCGCAAGGCTCTCGGACGTGGCCTCGGCGCCCTCATCCCGACGGCGGGAGAACGGTCCTCCCAGGGCCGTCCGGTCGACGTGTTCTTCCCGGCGGCCCACCCGTATCCAACAGGCCCAGCGGAGCCGGCAGACGCAGTGGACGCAGCGGACCCAGCAGAGGCAGCGGACGCAGCGGACCCGACGGAACCGGCGGCCGCCACGGACCGGGCGGACCCGGCGGACCCGGCGGAGGTGGACCGGGCGAACCGGGCGAAGGTGGACCCGGCGACGGCGGACCGGGCGGACCAGGCGGTGAACGACGCGGGCACGACGGGCCCCGCCCCCGAGGTCGCAGGACGGGTCGCAGGTCAGGCCGCAGGTCAGCGCGCAGGGGGCCCGATTCAGCGCGGGGAACCCACCGACACGACCGACCTCCGTGCCGTAGGGCCCGGCGGCATCGCCACCGAAGCCCGTCGCGCTGCGACCGAGGGGGCCCTGGAGACCGGCGAGGACGCACTCACTGCTCTCGATGGGCAGGTCGCCGCATCGAGTGGCAAGCCCGGTGACGCCGAGGATGTGGACGGGGCCCTGCGGCCCGTTCCGGGTGCGACCTTCGCCCGAATCCCCATCGACGACATCGCACCGAACCGGGCACAGCCACGCACGGTCTTCGCCGAGGAGGAGCTCGTCGAGCTGTCGGCCTCGATCGCGGAGGTCGGCGTGCTCCAGCCGATCGTCGTGCGTCCCCGGCCCGATCCGCAGGACGGGGACGCCCCCTACGAACTCATCATGGGCGAGCGACGCTGGCGGGCCGCCCGTGAGGCCGGGCTGCCGGACATCCCGGCGATCGTCCGCTCGACCACCGACGACGACCTCCTCCGAGACGCCCTGCTCGAGAACCTCCATCGGGTCCAGCTCAACCCACTCGAGGAGGCGGCCGCCTACCGGCAGCTGCTCGACGACTTCGGGTGCACCCACGAGGAGCTGTCGACCAGGATCGCCCGCTCCCGCCCCCAGATCTCCAATACGCTGCGGCTGCTGCGGCTTCCGCCGCTCGTGCAGCGCCGTGTCGCCGCGGGCGTCCTCTCCGCGGGCCACGCCCGTGCACTCCTCGGCCTGACGAATATGGCCGCGATGGAGCGCCTCGCGCAACGGATCGTGGCCGAGGGATTGAGCGTGCGTGCGACGGAGGAGGCGGTCGCCCTCGGCGAGGATCACGCGGAACCGGCGCGCCGTCGTCCTCGCGCGGGGGGGAGCAGCCCCGCCCTGGAGGATCTCGCCTCGCGCCTGGCCGACCGGCTCGACACGAAGGTCAAGGTCAACCTAGGGCAGCGCAAAGGCCGGATCTCGATCGAGTTCGCGTCGGTTCAAGACCTCAATCGGATCCTCGGTACCCTCGCACCGGAGGACCCGGGGATCTTCCGGGCCCCGGACGCGAGCGAGGCATAGCACCGCTCCGTGGAGCTCGGAACGGACACGACGGCCGGGCCACCCGATGCGGGTGGCCCGGCCGTCGTCGCGGGGGCCCGAGCGGGACGATCAGCCCAGGTAGGGCTCCAGTTCGGCGATGAGCTTCTTCTTCGGCTTGGCACCGATGATCGTGCCGGCGACCTCGCCACCCACGTAGACGTTCATCGTGGGGATCGAGATGACGCCGTACTTGCCGGCCGTGGCGGGATTCTCGTCGACGTTGAGCTTGAGGATGGTCAGGGAGTCCGCGTACTCGGCCGCCAACTCCTCGAGGATGGGTGCGATCTGGAGGCAGGGGCCGCACCAGGGCGCCCAGAAGTCGACGAGCACGGGCCCGGGAGCCGCGAGCACGTCCTGGTCGAAGGTGGCGTCGGTCGTTGCACCGAGAGTCATGAGATTCCTTCCGTGGCGAGCAGCGAGGCATCCGCCTCGGTCAGTGGGGGGTGATCGAGGGCGGCGAGGAACCGCTCCGCGTCCAGGGCCGCGGCACAGCCCGTGCCCGCGGCCGTGATGGCCTGGCGGTACTGGTCGTCGACGACGTCCCCGGCGGCGAACACGCCGGGCAGGTTCGTGCGGGTCGAGGGGTGGTCCACCGTGACGTAGCCCGCGGGGCTCAGGTCCACCTGACCCTGCACGAGCTCGGTGCGCGGCAGGTGCCCGATGGCCACGAACAGGCCGGTCGCATCGAGGTCGCGCTCGGAACCGTCCACCGTGTCACGCAGGCGCACACCGCTCACCTTCTCCTCCCCGTGGATCGCGACGATCTCGCTGTTCCACGCGAAGGAGATCTTGGGGTCGTTCAACGCCCGCTCCGCCATGATCTTGGACGCCCGCAGCTCGTCGCGGCGGTGCACCACGGTGACGGACTCGCCGAATCGGGCGAGGAAGAGGGCCTCCTCCATGGCGGAGTCGCCACCGCCGGCGACGAGGATCGGCTGGTCCTTGAAGAAGAAGCCGTCGCACGTCGCACACCAGCTCACCCCGCGCCCGGACAGCCTCTTCTCGTCGGGCAGGCCGAGCTCCTTATAGGCCGATCCCATGGCGAGGATGACCGCGCGGGCGCGGATCTCCTCCTCGTCGGTGCGGATGACCTTGATCGGGCCGGCGAGATCGACGGACACGACGTCGTCATAACGGATGTCGGCCCCGAAACGCTCGGCCTGCTCCCGCATCTTCTCCATGAGGTCGGGTCCCATGATCCCGGTGGGAAATCCCGGGAAGTTCTCGACGTCGGTCGTGTTCATGAGGGCGCCGCCGGCGGTGATCGAGCCCGCGTACACCACCGGGTCCAGGCCGGCGCGAGCCGCATAGACCGCGGCGGTGTAGCCGGTGGGTCCGGAGCCGATGATGACGACGTTGCGAACGGTATCGGTCACTGTGAATTCCTTGCAGTCGGAAGGAGGGTCTGTCAGGGAGAACGACGGCGGGGCCCGCGGTGTTCCCCGGGGGTCAGCGCACCTGGACCTCGGCCAGTTCGATGCGGTTGCGCCCGTCGCTGTCGGCGACGGGAAGTTCGGTGAACCACAGGGAGATCGAATCGGTCTCCACGGGAGTGTCGAAGTCGAACACCGTCTCGGGACCGACCGGCCCCTCGGCCAACACGGTGCCCTCGTTCGGGGCGTCGGCGGAGGCGGCGCGGATCTGCACGTTCCCGCCCTTGCCCAGCACGTCGACGACGACCTCACTCACGGAGCTCGTACGGTCCAGTTCGACCGTGTAACCGAGCCCGGCCTTCATCCCGTAGGTCGGGCTGTTGTATCGGAGCGAGCGCCAGAAGGTGGAGCGGTCGTTGTCGTAGGCGTAATAGGCCAGGTCTTGGTTCTCCCCACCGGAGGCGGTCGGGTCGAACGTCACGCCGTCGACGATCCGGATCGGCTCAGCGGAGGAGGGGGACGGGGTGGTGGTCGGCAACGCTCCCGGCGCCGTCGCCCCCTCGCTCGGCTCCTCGCTCTGGCCCAGGGGCCAGGTGGGCGCCGGATCGGGTTCGGACGGGCCCGCGAACGGGTCGCGCAACGCGTTGATCGCCAGCACCACCCCGAAGACCAGCACGGCGAGCATGACGAGCAGGATGACTCCGCTCGACCGATGCCAGGGCCTGGACGGCGTGGCCTCGCCTGGGGTGTCGCGCGTTGCCGGGCTCGTGGGCCGGCCCGCGCGGGTGGCGGGGCCGTCGATGGTCGTCGGCGCCCCCGAGGCTCCCGAGGCCGGAGCCGACGAGCCGGGTACGGACGAGCCGGGTACGGACGAGCCGGGTACGGACGAGCCGGGTACGGACGAGACGGGCGCGAAATGACGGGTCGGCGCGGGACCGAGGCTCGAGACGCCCTCCTGCGGCCCCGGAGCGCCCCCGGTCCCGGCTGCCGACGGCGCGGCGGCTCCACCCCGTGCCCGGCCACCGGCGGCCTCGCCGCGCACGGACGAACGCGCAGGGACGCCCGCGGGCAGGTCCCAGCCGCCCGCGCCGGCAGGCTGCCCGGCGGCCTGGGTGGTTCGGGCGGCCTGTGTGGCCTGGGTGACCCGTGTGGTTCGGGTGGCCTGGTTGGCCTGGTTGGCCTGGTTGGCCCGTGTGGCCTGGTTGGCCTGGTTGGGCCGGGTGGCTTGGTTGGGCCGGTTGGCACGGCCGGACGGTTCGGCAGGTTCGGACGGCTCGGCAGGCTCAGCACGACCCTCCGATGCGCCTGTCGTGCCCGCGGAGCCCCTTGTTCCGACAGAGCCCGCAGAGCCCGTAGAGCCTGCGGAGCCCGCTGTGCCGGCCGGGCCCATGGTGCTCACAGTGCCCGGGCCGCGTCGACCGCCGGCTGCCGGGGCGAGGTCGTCGGCGGGCCCGCCGCCCGGAGCCGCGACCGAGGCGGTGTGGGTGCGGGGCCCGGCGTGTCGCGCGGGAACCGCACGCCCCGAGTCGTCGGCCTCGGCCGCATCGTCGCCCGCGAGGAGCTGATCGAAGGGCCGGTCGCCGGTGGCCGCGCCGGTCGGGTCGAGCTGCGGCACCCAGCGATCACCCGTGCGCGGGTGATCGCCGGGCACGTCGGGCTGGTCGGGCACCCCGGTGGGAACGGCGGCGAACTCCCCGGTCTGCGGATCCTCGGCGATGATCGTGCCGGCCGGGGCCACGGGAGCGGGCGAGGCCGCGCCCGGAGCCTCAATGCCCGGACGCTCAGGGCCGGTGATACCGCCACTGCTGTCGGTTCCGTCGGTACCGTCGGTACCAGTGGGGCCGTCGGTACCAGTGGGGCCGCCGATGCTGTCGGCGCCGCCACGAGCCTGGTTGCTGCCGGCCAGAACGGTGCTCGGGCCATCCTGCTCGCCGTGCTCAGCGAGCTCAGCGAGCTCAGTGTGCTCAGCGTGCCCTGCGCCGCCTGCGCCGCCTGCGCCGCCCGAGCCGCCGGCGCCGCCAGAGTCACTCGAGCCGCCCGGGCCACTGGGGCTACTGGAGCCGCCCGAGCTGCGGGGACGCGGAAGTGCGGGGGGAGCCGGGGGGATCTGCGGCCAGGGAGCGAGTTCCTCGGCCACCGCGCCGGCGGTGAACGGGCCGTCTCCGTGCGGGCTGAACGTCACGGCGCACAGGGTGTCGAGTTCGGTGGGCACCTCGACGAGGTCGCCCAGCGGCGTCGGGATCCCCCCGGGTGTCGCCGCGACGGGCAGCGAACCCGCCCGGTCGGCCTCCCCGGGCCACGTGGCGGTGAGCGCGGCGTAGAGGAGCCGCACGAGGGCGACGGCGTCGGTCCGTGAATTCGCCACGGCATCCCCGGCGGTGATCCCGAGGCCGGCGCGCGCGAATCCGAGGCCGAGCACGCGGACCTGCCCTGTCGTGGTCACGCCGATCGAGGCCGGGCCGAGTGCGAGGTGATGGACCCCCCGTCGGCGCGCCGTCGCGAGGGCGGCGGCGGCCTCCCCGATGATCGCGCGGGCGTGGTCGACTTGGAGGGGACCATCGGCGAGCAGGTGGTCGAGACGAGAGCCGTCGAAGCACTCCGTGATCACGAACGCCCGGGTTCCGCCCTCGACGGGACTCGTGCCCACCCGGTGCACCCGGGGCAGCCGCGGATCGGTCACGAGGGCCGAGCGTCGCGCCGCGTTGAGCGCCTCCTCCTGATGACCCGGGGGAAGGAAGACGATCCGCACGTCCCGCGCGAGGATCTCGTCCTCCGCCAGCCAACCGGGCAGGGCCGAGCCGGCCTCGGCCTCGATCAGGCGGTACCGTTCGGCGATCACGTCACCAGGGCTGGGCGGGGGAAGGGTCACCGGTACACGTGCTCCTTGATCCGACTGGGGCGAGCGAGCCCCTCTGGGCCCGACGCCCATCGTACGCAACATTGCGGCCCCGGGCAGGCGCGAGAACACCGGCCCCAGGCGGCGGCCGAGGGGAGCGAGCACCCGGCCCACCCGGTCGAGCAGGGCCTGCAGCTCCCCGACCTGCAGCCGCTGCACGCACAGGAGGTAGAGGACCGCCATGAGGGTGCCGATGACGGCCACGCGGGCCACGGCCCCCGGGAACGAGGCCTGCGCCCCCCAGACCCACAGCAGCCCCCAGCCGGCCGCGACCGCGGGGATGACCGCGAGCACGAGGCGCAGGTGCGTCCGGAGCACGCGGGCGCCGTCCAGACTCGGAAGCTTGCGCCGGAGCGCGAGATAGGCCACGAGCGCACCGAAGCCGTTCGAGACCGTCGTCGCGACGGCCGTGCCGACCACCCACCACTCCGGCTCGAGCAGCCACAGCGAGACGCCGCAGCCGAGCACGACGAGGAGCATCATCGGGATCTGGATCCGGAACAGCGAGCGGGTGTCCTCGTAGGCGTAGTACACCCGTTGGATCATCGTCCACGCCCCGATCGCCACGAGCCCGGCGGCGAAGGCCGCGACGATGTGACCGATCCAGCGCTGCTCCGCCCACGTGATCTGGCCGGCCGTGATCGCCGTGACGACGGGGATCGCGAGCACCATGAGCGCCGCGGTGGCGAACACGGTGAACACCGCGAGGGTCCGCAGCCCGAACGAGAGGTCGTCGCGGACCTTGGCCGCGGCACCCGCCGCCGCGTGATGGGACAGGCGGGTGAAGATGGCCGTGACGAGTGAGACGGTGATGAGCGACTGCGGGAGCATGAAGATCATGAACGCCGTGTCGTAGGAGCCGTTGCCCGGCAGGTTCGGGGAACCCGGCGGGACCTCCGTCGCGCCGGCCGCCATCGCCAGGTTGGAGATCGCCACGTAGCCGATCTGGCCGACCCCGAGGGCGGCGAAGGCCCACATCGCCACGCGGCTCGTGTTGCCCATGCCGACGCCCCGGAAGCGGAAGTCCGGCCGGTAGCGGAAGCCGCTGCGCCACAGCGGGATCACGAGCACGAGCGCCTGGGCGACCACCCCGAGCGTGGCCGTGCCGGCGAAGAGCAGCACACGTTCGGTGGTCCAGTCCTCGGGAACGTGTCCCGCCCCGGCGGAGTAGTGGCCGTAGATGACCAGGTACGCGCTCAGGCCGGCGATCGCGACCACGTTGTTGAGCACCGGCGCCCACATGTACGGCCCGAAGTTCCCGCGGGCGTTGAGCACCTGACCGAGCAGCGTGTACAAGCCGTAGAAGAACAGCTGCGGCATGCACAGGTAGGCGAAGGCGAGGGCGATCGGGCGCCACTGCGGATCGATCGAACCCGCATAGATCGTCAGCAGCACGGTCGCGCCGGCGGTGAGCAGGGCCGTGACCGCCAGCAGGGCGGTGCCCGCGAGGGTGAGCAGCCGGTTGACGAACGCGGTGCCGTCGCCGGAGCGCATGGCGCGCACGATCTGCGGCACGAGGATCGCGTTGAGAACGCCCCCGGCGATGAGCATGTAGATGATGTTCGGCAGCTTGTTCGCCACCGAGAACGCGTTCGCGGCCCCGCCGACCGAGGCGATCGCCGCGAGCAGGAGGATGCCGCGCACGAGCCCGAGGAGCCGCGAGACGAGGGTGCCGCTCGCCATCGCCGCCGCGGACCCGGCCAGACCGGACTTGCTCATGTGGATCTACCCCTCCCGGCGGCGGCGGCCGCGGCGAATCGTGCGCACGAGCCCGAACAGGAACAGTGCGAGGAGGCCTGCCGCCACGATCGCCGTGCCCGTGTCCTCCCAGTCGGCCCGGACCCGGATCGAGAAGCTGATCGGCTCGGCCACGTCGTGCCCCTGCGCATCGAGCACGTGGACGCTCACCCGGACGTTCCCGTTGGCCACCGCGTGAACGGGCACCCGGACGGTGGCGGCCGCCTCGGCCGGGAGCCGGCCCGACACGCGCTCGTCGGCGCGCAGCCGGGCGTCGCCGGGCTCGAGGCGCACCTCGACGGTCACGGCCTGCGGCAGGGAGTTGGCGATCGTGATCGGCACCTCGCCACCGCGGGAGATGAGGTTGATCGTGCTCGGGGTCTCCACGGTGATCGCGCTCGTGAGCCGCATCGCCCGCTCGTGCACCCCGGCGATGAGCTCCGTGCGGCGGGGTGGATCCTCGCGCCAGGAGGCCGCGGCCGCGCCGAGCAGCTCCGGCAGGTAGCCACCGCTGAAGGACGCCGGATCGTCCGTGAGGGCGGCGATCGTCAGCACCCGATCGGCGTCCGCCGCGAGGGTGGCGATCTCCGCCGCGGTCAGCGCGCCCGCCGTGTCCACGGACGGCTCCGGGGCGGCGGTCGTGCCGTCGGGGCGCAGGCTCAGCGGCGTCTCGGTCTGATCGGTGAGGTCACGCGGGGTGAACCACGGCAGTTCCGCGAGGCCCGTGAGGTTCTCGGCCGCGCGGACAGCCTGGTCGGTGCTCAGGGCTCGCGGCAGCGTGAGCACGATCGGCACCTCCGGGGTGGCACGCACCGCGAGGGCACTGCGTGCGATGAGCTCCCGCTCGTCCTCCTCGGTGTGCGCGGTGAGAATCCCGGCGCTCAACGTGTAATTTCCGGTGAGGGAGGCCAGGTCGAGGCCCGGCGTGCTCGTGTAGGCCGAGGTGGACGTGCGGGTCGGGGTGCGCAGGATCTCGTCGTGTTCGGCCGCGAGGGCCTGCCGGGTGGGCTCGGACAGCTCCACGGCCGGCCACACGGTGCGGGGGATCGTGGCGAGGCCGGCCGCCTCGAACAGCGCGGCCGCGCGGTCGCCGCCGTGAGTCAGGAGGCGTTCACCGGCGACGGTGCCCTCGCCCAGGAGGGCCTCGTAGTCCGGGGCGCCGTAGCCGAGGTCGATCACCGGGCGGCCGGCGGCCACCTCGGTGACGGCCGCGGCGATCGCGGCCACCTCGAGTTCGGGCGGGGCGGGCGTCCCGGCCGGTGAGGTCGCGTCGGGGGCCGGCTCGGCAGACCCTGAGGATTCTGAGGGTTCTGTGGGTTCCGACGGGTTCGAGCCGGCGTCGGTGCTCACGTCCGTGGTGGACACCGCCACGGATTCGAGCAGCACCGGGTCGACCGCCCACGTCACCGGCGCGTCGTGCAGGGCACCGGTGACACCGCGGAGCCGTTCGGAGCTCGCCGCCGCGAGGGTGGTGTCGGACTCGAGCGCCCGGGACCATTCGCCGACGGTCGGCTGGAGCGGCGCGAGCGCGGTGAACGAGGCCGGGCTGCCCTCCGGGGCGTGGCTGGGGAACCAGGTCATGACCGACCGCGTGCCGGCATCGCCGAGGTTGGTCTCCGCCACGATCTCCACGCCGTGGGGGCCCCAGGTGGAGCCCTCGGTGAAGGGCGACTCGCCCTCGCCGAGCGTGACCTCGAACCGGGCGCGATCGTCGTCGGGATCGGAGAGGCGCAGGCGCGCGATCACCGCGATATTGGTGTTCGACTCGCCGTCGAGCCACCGGCTCAGGCCGTCGTCCGTGGGCACGTGGCGCTGCATCCGGACCCACACGACGGCCGACGTGAGCTCGTCGTCGGTGTTGTTGACGATGCGGCCCGAGAACGACAGCTCGTCGCCGGGGCGGATGACGGCCGGGGTGATCGCATCGAGCTCGACCTCGATCGGCGCCTCCCCAGCGGGATCGTCCGGGTCGCCGGGGCCGCCCGGGTCGCCCGGGTCGCCCGGGTCGAGTGGGGCCACGTGGTCGAGCGGCGGGGCGGCGTGGTTCGTCGGCGGGGCGGCCGCGGCGGGCGCGCACAGGAGGGCGAGCACCCCGATGAGGGCACCGCCGAGCCAGGACCGCACGGGTGTGGAACCGCTCACGACCGGCCGGTGAGCAGGTCCCGGGCGGTGGCCACGACCCGCCGCTCGTTGGGATAGGCGAGCCTCGCGGCGACGTCGGTCAGCGGGATCCAGGCGGCCTCCTCGGCCTCCTGGTCCGGATCCAGCTCGGTGGTGAGGGTCCCCCCGACGGCCGCGAGCAGGTAGTGGTGGACCACCTTGTGAACCCGCCGGTTCGTGCCGGCGAACCAATAGTCGATCGTCGCCAGATGGCGCAGCACCTCGGCGTGGATCCCCGTCTCCTCGGCCACTTCCCGGATCGCCGCCTCCTCGGCGGTCTCCTCCCCCTCGAGGTGGCCCTTCGGCAGGCACCACTCGAGCCGCCCCGCCCGGTTCCGGCGCGCGATGACCGCCGCGAACCCCTCCCCGTCCTCGACCTTGACCACGACGCCGCCCGCGGAGGTCTCGTCGACGATCGGCAGCGTCGAGACCGCACGCCGGCGCGGCGGCACCGGGATCGGACTTCGCACCGGGGGTCCCGGGGTGGGCAGGGGGGCAGACATGGAAACACTGTAACGAGCCCACCCGATGATCGGGTGGACGTGGCTACGGAAGGGGGCTGCGTCGTCCATAGGCGTGGGCGTCGACCGCGCCCACCGGGCGCGATGTCACGCAGATTACGCCGCTGACCGGGGCGCCGCCCACCCATCGCGCGCGCGGGCATGGCACGCTTGGGGGTTGTGTCCGATAAGCGATCCCCCGCCGAGCGACCCGCCTCCGCCGAGGCCGCCACGTTGCTGCTTTCCGCCCTCCGCGTCTTCGCCGACTACTCGCCGGAGGTGCTCGATCTGGGACGACGTTTCGCCGCCGCCGGTCATGAGCTCGCCCTGGTCGGTGGTCCCGTCCGCGACGCCTTCCTCGGCCGCCGCTCGGGCGACCTCGACTTCGCCACCTCGGCCCGCCCGGAGGAGACCGAGGCGATCCTCGCCCACTGGGCGCACACGCATTGGGACATCGGGCGCGAGTTCGGCACGATCGGCGCGCGCAAGGGCGATGTGATCGTCGAGGTGACGACGTATCGCACCGAGGCGTACGACCCCGACTCCCGCAAGCCCGAGGTCGTCTACGGGGACACGCTCGCCGGCGACCTCTCGCGGCGCGACTTCACCGTGAACGCGATGGCGGTGCGGCTGCCGGACCTCGAGTTCGTCGACCCCTTCGGCGGGCTCGACGACCTCGCCGCGAAGGTGCTGCGCACGCCCGCCGGTGCCGACCAGTCCTTCGACGACGACCCGCTGCGGATGATGCGCGCGGCCCGATTCGTGGCCCAGCTCGGCTTCGAGGTGACCGAGGACGTCATGACCGCGATGTCGGCGATGGCCGAGCGGCTCGAGATCGTCTCGGCGGAGCGGGTGCAGGCCGAACTGGTCAAGCTGCTCGTGGCCGCCCATCCGCGCAGCGGGCTCGAACTCATGGTCTACACCGGGCTGGCCGGGGTGGTGCTGCCGGAGCTGCCCGGAATGCAGTTGACCATCGACGAGCACCACCGGCACAAGGACGTCTACGAGCACACCCTCACCGTGCTCGACCAGGCGATCGACCTCGAGACCGGGCCGGCGGGGGCGGTGCCCGGGCCGGACCTGGTGCTGCGGCTCGCGGCGATCCTGCACGACGTGGGCAAGCCGGCGACCCGGCGGCACGAGCCCGGCGGGGGCGTGAGCTTCCACCACCACGAGGTCGTCGGCGCCAAGCTCGCGACGAAGCGGCTCAAGGCGCTGCGCTTCGACAAGGCGACCATCGCCGCCGTCTCCAAGCTCGTGTTCCTGCACCTGCGGTTCCACGGCTACGGGGAGGCGCGCTGGAGCGACGCGGCCGTGCGCCGCTACGTGACCGACGCCGGCGAGCAGCTCGAGCGGCTGCACCGGCTCACCCGCGCCGACTGCACCACCCGCAACCAGCGCAAGGCCGCCCGGCTCTCCCACGCCTACGACGACCTCGAGGGGCGCATCGCCGCGCTCGCCGAGCAGGAGGAGCTCGACGCGATCCGCCCGGATCTCGACGGGAACCAGATCATGGAGATCCTCGGCCTCGAACCCGGCCGGGCCGTCGGCCAGGCCTACCAGCACCTGCTCGCGCTGCGGATGGAGCACGGGCCGCTCGCGCCCGAGGCCGCGATCGCCGCGCTGCGGCAGTGGTGGGCCGAACAGCAGGACTGACCGGTCGGCTCGCGCGGGCGATCCGCCCGGACGGCGGTCTCAGCGCTCCGGAATCGCCGCCGGCCGGTCGTGGGTGCGGCGGGTGCCGAGACCATAGCCGGTCGCGATGAGCACGTACAGCCCGGCGAGCGGCAGGAAGGTCGCCCGCGACCAGCCCGTGTCGGGCAGCGCGAGCGCCGCGACGGCGGCGGCACCGGTGAACGCCGCGTTGTAGAACGTGTCGTAGAGGGTGAAGGCCCGGCCGCGGAACCGGTCGTGGGTATCGCGTTGGACGATCGTGTCGACGGCGATCTTCGCCCCCTGGGTCGAGAGCCCGAGCAGGAGCGCGGCCACGGCGATGACGGCGATCGTGGGGGTGGTGGCGATGAGCAGCTGGCTGACGATCCCGACGCCGAGGCACGTGATCACCCAGGCCGAGGGGCGCAGGAACTGGTGCGCGATCGGGGTGGCCACGATCGCCAGTCCGCCGCCGGCGAAGGAGATGCCCGAGAGGAGGCCGAACATGGCCAGGCCCGCGCTCGCGTCGCCCGGATCCACGAGCAGGTTGCGGGAGATGAGGATGAGCGCGATGAAGTTGACCCCGTAGATGAACCGGTGGGCGGCCATCGCCCCGAGCGCGAGTGCCGGGGTGCGCCGGGCCACGAGATAGCGGGCCCCGTCGACCAGGTCCCGCGTGGTCGCGCCGAGCTGGCCGAGCACGGACAGTTCGGTGGCGGACCGGTCGGGGCCGAGCTCCCCGCGGTGCAGGCGCATCGCCGCGACCACGGCCGCGAGCATGAACGCCGCGGTGACGAGGAGGACCGTGGCGTCGTGCCAGGGTCCCGTGGGGGTGACGAGGTTGATCACCACCCCGAGGCCCGCTCCGGCGACCGCCGAGGCCCCGCCGAGGGTGGGGGTGAGGGAGTTGGCGATGAGGAGCTGATCGGCCGGGACCACCCGCGGCAGCCCGGCCGACAGTGCCGCGAGCAGGAACCGGTTCGTGGCCAGCGTGAGCAGGGCGAGCACGTAGATCGCGGGGCCGATCCCGCTCGTGACCATGATCGCGGCGATCGCCAGGGTGAGCACCACCCGCACCGAGTTCCCGATCGCGAGCACCTGCCGGCGGCTCCAGCGGTCGAGCAGCGGCCCGGCGAACGGGCCCACGATCGTGAACGGCAGCAGCATGACGGCGAAGGCCCCGGCCACCTGCGTGGCGGTGGCGAGGTTCTGCGGCGAGAAGAAGAACAGCGCGGCCAGGCCGATCTGGAACATGCCGTCGCCGCACTGGGAGAGCAGGCGCACGGTGAAGAGCTTGCGGAACCCCGCGTGCTGCACGAGCACCCGCAGATCGGCGACGATGCCCGTGCTGCGCCGGCGCACCGGGCCGGTGGACTCGGCCGACTCGGTGGGCTCGGAGGGCTGATCGCTCACGCGCCGAGACTACCCGGTGAGCCCCGCCGCCCCGGTGCCCCGGCTGGCCCGTCGACCAGGGTGAATCCTGCACTCCTGTCGTCGACCAGGGTGGATCCCGCACTCGTCTCGTCGACCAGGGTGGAATCGCCGGAACCGTCGCCGATACCCGGGATTCCGCCCTGGTCGATGAGGGGAGGGGGCGGAATGAGGTGAGCGGCGATGGTCGCCGATCGATCGTGGGGCGGGGATGTCCACAAGCGTGCCCAGGATGCGCTGCTGCCCACAGGGTGGGCCGGTCGTCGATGCAGGATGAGGCTTGATGCCGTGTCCTGGGGGGATGACGAATACGGTTCCTCCGGAGGTGTTCCTCCTCGCCTGCTCCCAGGCGAATCTCGTGAGCACGCGCCAACTCCGCGCTCACGGGGTGAGTGAGCAGCATGTAGCCACCCGGGTTCGGCGCCGGGACTGGATCCGCGTGACGAACGGGGTCTACGACCTGAGATGTTCACCCGTCGAGCCGCACGACCACGACCATCGGCGCCGCCGTGCCGCGTGGATCGGATTGCTGTCCCATCCGCTGGCGGTGGCCGTCGGGAACTGTGCGCTCATGCTCCACGGAATCGAGGGTCTCCCGCGAAGGATCGAGCCCGAGATCATCCTGCCCGCCGGCCACACGACCGGTAGCGCGGGGGTGCGGGTGCGGCAGTTCCGTCGGCCGGGCAACGTCGTGAAATTCCGAGGCCAGTGGATCGCCGAGCCGATCACCGCACTCGTCCAGGCGCTCCCGGAACTGCCCCGGGCGAATGCCTTGGCGGTGCTCGATTCAGCACTCCACCGAGAGATCATCACGAGCACCGACTTGGCTCGGATCGAGCGGCTCCTCACGGGGCGCCGAGGTGTCAGGGCGTTGCGGCCACTTCTCGGGCTCGCGGACGGGCGCGCCGAATCTCCGATGGAGAGCACCGCGCGGCTCGCGAGTATCGATGCGGGGCTACCGCGCCCTCTGGTGCAGCTGCGGCTGCACGACGAGTCGGGTCGCCTCATCGCCCGCGGTGACCTCGGATGGGCCAAACGCACGAGCGGCTACGTGTTGACCGAGATCGACAGTCGCGAGTTCCACGACACCGCGGAGGCCCTCTTCTACGACCGGGCCCGACAGAACGCGATCGTGTTGAGCGGGGACCACACCCCGTTGCGCTTCCTCGCCCGCGACGTGTACGACGGGACGTTCGTGCGGGATGTCCGTCGCGCCCTCATACGGTAGTTCGTCCATCCAGGGGTCGGCCGGGCGATCGGATCGTCCGTGGACCCGGCGGGACGCATTCGCCGGCTGGTCCGGTCCCACAGCCGTCGACCAGGGTGAAATCCCGGAAATCAGCCGTGATCCCCGGGATTCCGCCCTGGTCGGCGGGGTGAGTGGGGGTTTGGCCCTGGTCGGCGGGGTGAGTGGGGGTTCGACCCTGGTCGGCGGGGTGAGTGGGGGTTTGGCCCTGGTCGGCGGGGTGAGCCGGGGTTTGGCCCTGCTCGTCGTCGTGAATGGGGATTTGGCCCTGGTCGGCGGGAGATGCGTGGCCCGGCGGCCCGGCGGCCCGACGGCAGGTCGACGACCGACGTCGTTATTGTGAGCCACTCAAAATAAATGCTATGGTGACGGCATGACAGATCATCCGGACCACGAGGCGGGCGAGCGCGACGCCGCCCGGTGGCGGGATGCGCTGCATGCCCAGGGCAAGCGGGTCACGAAGCAGCGGCTCGCCGTGCTCGCGGCCGCCCACGACCTGCCGCACGCGACCGCGGAGGCCCTGACCGCGCGGGTCCGGGAGCAGCTTCCGGACATCACGGCCCAGTCCGTCTACATCGTGCTCACCGACCTGACCGACGGGGGTCTGCTGCGCAAGCTCCACACCCCCGGCAACCCCGCGCGCTATGAGACCCGCGTGGGAGACAACCACCACCACATCATGTGCGTCGACTGCGGCCGCGTGAGCGATGTGGCCTGCGTGGTCGGGCACGCCCCGTGCCTCACCCCGGACGAGGACGGCGGCATGCGCCTCCTGGCCGCGGACGTGCTGTTCCAGGGGCTGTGCGCCGACTGCCAGGCGATCCGGGAGCGCGAGGGGCGCCCCCTCGATCTCGCCCCGGAGCGCGGGCCGGCCGCACCCGCCCGGGGCTGACCCGCCGGCCCGGACGCCGCTACGGGGGGCGGGCTGCGTCGTCCACACGCGCCGGCCGCGCCCCGGCGGCCACCCCAGACTCACCCGTGACTTCCAGACATCATCAGGATCCGAAGAGAACGAAGGAGAACCTCCATGGCTCATCCGACCACGACGACCGCCGGTGCCCCCGTCGGCAGCGACGCCCACTCCCTCTCCGTGGGGCCCGAGGGCCCCATCGCACTGCACGACGTGCACGTGGTGGAGAAGCTCGCGCAGTTCAACCGCGAGCGGGTGCCCGAGCGGGTCGTGCACGCCAAGGGCGCCGGCGCGTTGGGAACGTTCGTGACCACCGGCGACGTGTCCGCCTACACGCGGGCCGCGCTCTTCCAGCCCGGTGCCCGGACCGACCTGGCGATCCGCTTCTCCACGGTCGCCGGCGAGCAGGGCAGTCCCGACACGTGGCGCGACCCCCGCGGCTTCGCGATCAAGTTCTACACCTCCGAGGGCAACTACGACCTCGTCGGCAACAACACCCCGATCTTCTTCATCCGCGATGGCATCAAGTTCCCCGACTTCATCCACTCGCAGAAGCGGCTCCCCGGTTCGGGCCTGCGCAGCAACGACATGCAGTGGGACTTCTGGACCCTCTCGCCCGAGAGCGCGCACCAGGTGACCTGGCTCATGGGCGACCGCGGCCTGCCGAAGACCTGGCGCCACATGGACGGCTTCGGCTCGCACACGTACCAGTGGATCAACGCCGACGGCGAGCGGTTCTGGGTGAAGTACCACTTCAAGACCGCCCAGGGCAACGAGTTCCTCAGCCAGGACGAGGCCGACCGCATCGCCGGGGAGGACTCCGACTACCACCGCCGCGACCTGTACGAGGCGATCGAGCGGGGCGAGCACCCCAGCTGGACCCTGAGCGTGCAGATCATGCCGTATGAGGACGCGAAGGACTACCGGTTCAACCCCTTCGACGTGACGAAGGTCTGGCCGCACGCGGACTACCCGCTCCTCGAGGTCGGCACGATGACCCTGGACCGGAACCCGTCGAACTTCTTCGCCGAGATCGAGCAGCTCGCCACCTCCCCGGGCAACTTCGTGCCGGGCATCGCGGCCAGCCCCGACAAGATGCTGCTCACGCGGATCTTCTCCTACCCGGACGCGCAGCGGTACCGCGTGGGCACGAACTACAACCAGCTGCCCGTCAACGCCCCGAAGGCGCCGGTGCACAGCTACACCCAGGACGGGGCCATGCGCGCCGCCACGAACTCCCCGGCCACGCCGGTCTACGCCCCGAACTCGTTCGGTGGACCGGTGGCCGACCCCGTCGCCGCGGGCGAGGGCACCTGGGAGAGTGACGGCGCGCTCGTGCGGGCCGCCCACAGCCTCCACGCGGAGGACGGCGACTTCGTGCAGGCCGGCAACCTCGTGCGCACCGTGCTCGACGACGACGCCCGCGAGCGTCTCGCAGGCAACATCGCCGGGCATGTGGCCGGCGTCGTCTCGGACGAGATCCGCGAGCGTGCCTTCGGCTACTGGGAGAACGTCGACCTCGACCTCGGCGCCCGCGTGCGCAAGGCGGTCGACCAGCTCCGCCAGGGCTGACGCCCATCTGGACCCTCGGCTGGGGATGAGGACCGGGCGGGCCGCGCGCATGTGCGCGGCCCGCCCGGTCGCATGCCGGGCCGACCTGAACCCGGGCCGACCTGAACCCGGGCGGGCTCAACTGAGCACCGTCAGCCGAGCACCGGGCCGGTCGCCAGGCCCCGCTCGGAGGCGGCCTTGTGCACGGCGTCGATCACCAGCCGCAGCGACGTGCGCTGGGTGGGGGTGCGCCGGTAGGCGACGGACACGGTGCGGGAGGCGGGCTCGGCCAGCGCCACGATGTCGACCCCGTCCGGCACCAGCCCGAGCGCCAGATCCGAGACGAGCGTGACCCCGAGTCCGCCGGCGACCATCGCCAGCGACGTCGACTGCTCCTGCGCCTCGTGCACGATCCGCGGATCGAAGCCGACCTCCTGGCAGGCGATCCGCACGGCCTTGCCGAAGTGTGATCGGGGCCCGGCGAGGATCCAGGGCTGCTCCGCGAGGGCGTGCAGCGGGATCGAGTCGTCGGGGAAGAGCCCGGCCGGCACGGCCGCGTGCAGGCGCTCGACCGCCACGACCTCCCGCGCGAGCGCCGGATCCCACGGCATCGGATACGTCGAGTAGTCGATGACGAACGAGAAGTCGAGATCGCCCTCGCGGACGGCGGCGGCGCTCTGCTCCGGTGGGAGGTCGACCGTGCGCACCTCGATCCCCGGGTAGGTGGCGGCGAGCGCGCTCAGCGCCCCGGGCAGGAGCCCGGACGCGACCGAGGCCCACACCCCGGCCGTGAGTCGGGCGGTCACCCCCTCCTGCGCGCGTTCGAGCGCGACGGCCACCCGCTCGGCCGAGGCGAGGATCTCCTCGGCATGCTCCACGAGCACCATCCCCAGATCCGTCAGCTGCACGCGCCGGCCCTGCCGCTCGAAGAGTCGCACCCCCACCTCCCGTTCGAGCTGCGCCAGCTGCTGGGAGACCGCCGACGGGCTGTAGTGCAGCGCGGTCGCCGCGGCCGTGACGGTGCCGCGGCGGGAGAGCTCCCGCAGCATCCGCAGCCGCCGCAACGACAGTTCCATCCCGCCATCGTAGGGACCTTCGCCCGCAATATTCAGGAAAACTGCACACCACCGTGCAGGTTCCGTAACTGGATCTTTCCGCATCCAGGGCGCATGGTGGAAGGACCAGGCCCTGAGCGGCCGTTGTTGTCGTCGGCGATTCGGCGTCATCCGGATCAGCGGCGATCCACGGCGGCGGGGTCCACGGTCGGCCGCGCCGAACTAACCACGATGGAGGTGGATTTGCGATGACCACGCTACACGAACCGGTGAATGGATCGAACGTATCGGTCCCCGGGGCCCCGAGGGTGGTGCATAGCGATCGCCGCCCGGAGGCCGGTGAACCGCTGCGCCGCCTCACCTGGACCGATCCGGTCACCGGGGCCCGAGGGTACCTCGTGGTGCACACACTCGTCTCCGGCCTGGCCACCGGTGGCACGCGGATGCGACCCGGCTGCACGCTCTCGGAAGTCGAGGATCTCGCCCGCGGCATGGCGCTGAAGACCGCGGCCTTCGGGCTGCCCGTCGGCGGGGCCAAGGGAGGCATCGACTTCGACCCGAAGGATCCCCGGGCACTCGACGTGCTGTCGCGGTTCTGCCGACACATGCGTCCCTGGCTCGATGCGCACTGGGTCACGGCCGAGGATCTCGGTGTCACCCAGCCGCACCTCGACGCAGTGTTCGCGCGACTCGGGCTCGGGCAGTCCTTCCACGCCGCGATCCGGCGCTCCTGGAACGAGCAGCGCACCCTGGCACGGGTCCAGGACGGCCTGCATGCCACGACCGCCGACGACCGGCTGGTGGCCGACGTCATCGGCGGGCACGGCGTGGCGCAGGCCTGCCTCGGTGCGGCCCGCGCCTGGAACTGGCGCACGGGTGCCACGACCGTCGCCGTTCAGGGGGTCGGCACCATGGGCGGCGGCACCGCCTGGTACCTCCACGAGGCCGGGATGAAGGTGGTGGCGATCGCCGACGCCGCCGGCACCCTCTATCGGAGCGGCGGACTCGACATCCCCGCGCTGCTCGACCTCCGGGACGACTACGCGGAGATCGATCGGACCCGCCTGCCCGCCGACGTCGAGTGCCTCCCCCGGGACGCGGTGATCGCCACGGACGCCGACATCCTCGTGCCGGCCGCCGTCTCGTATGCGATCCGGCCCGGCAACGTCGCCGACATCAAGGCGATGGTCGTGGTCGAGGCCGCGAACGCCGCCACCACCGACGAGGCCGAGGCGATGCTCACCGACCGCGGAATCCCCGTTCTGCCGGACTTCGTGGTGAACGCGGGCTCGGCCGCGTGGGCGTGGTGGCTGCTGCTCGGCCACGTCGGGGCCGACCCGGCCGACTCCTTCGACCGGCTGCGCACCGAGATGCAGGCGAAGGTCGCGCTCATGGTTCGCGAATGGACGACGGCACGCGCCCGTCCGCGTGAGACCGCCTGGGCGTTCGCCGCGGCCAACGCCCGCGCGCTCGCGGACGAGATCATCACGATCCCGTAGTGCCACGGGTGAGGCGGGAGCGGCTGTGGCCCGGGCGCCTGCCCGGCGGGCCGGGCCTCAGGTCGACCGCTTGACCTCGAGCCGGGCGGTGGCGTCCGCCAGGTGGGCCGCGAGGAGCGCCGTGACGTGCTCCGGCGGCTCGGTGCGGATCGCCTCCCGCAGTTCCTCGTGCTCGCGGACCTGAGTGCCGAGGTCGGCATACGTGGAGGATAGCTCGCCCAGGCACAGCCGGGTCTCGACGAGGAGGGTGCGCATGGCCCGCGCGAGCCGGGGGCTTCCCGCCACCTCGACGAGCGCCTCGTGGAAGGCCTGATCCCCGTCCGAGACCCCGGCCCCGTCGTCGGCGGCCGCGGCCGTGCGCATCGCCTCGACACTCGCTGCGAGGGCGGCGTGGGCGGCGTCGCGGCGGTCGTGCAGGATCAGGTCGAGGGCCGCCTGCTCGATCGTGCCGCGGGTGCGGTAGACGTCGATCATGTCGGCGAGCGTCAGCCGGCTCACGAACACGCCCCGGTTGGCGATCGCGTGCAGGATGCCCTCCGAGACGAGACGCTGCATCGCCTCGCGCAACGGCCCGCGGGAGACCCCGAACCGGGTCGCGAGCTCCGCCTCCCCCAGCTGGGCCCCCGGTTCGAGCCGGCCCGAGGCGATCGCCGCGCGCAGTTCGCCGGCGATGTGATCCACGGTCGAGACCCGCCGCGCCGGGGCGAGCTCAACCGTTCCCATGAGCCCGCTCCGTGCGAGCGGCGAACAGTGCGCCCAGGCCGCGCGCCACGGGTGCCTCGCGGCGCGGATCGGCGAGCCGCAGCCCCTCCCAGATCGTCACCTGGTTGGCCGTGAGCACGGGCTTGCCGAGCCGGGCCTCGAGTTCGCCGACGACGCCGAGGGTGCGCATCGCGGTATCGGGGACCAGGAGCGCCTCGGCATCCCGGTGGTCACGGGCGAGGGCGAGGGCGATGACGCGCTCGCGGCTCAGCGTGCCGACCTCCGCGGCCGTGTCGATCCCGGCCCCGGCGGCGGCGACGATCTCGATCCCCGCGGCCGTCAGGTAGTCCACGAAGAGGGCCGCGACGTCGTCGGGATAGCTCGCCGCGACCGCGACCCGGCTCACGCCGAGGGAGGCGGCCGCCGTGACGAACGCGAGTGAGGTGCTCGAGGCGGGGACCCCCGCCGCCGCGGCCAGCTCCTCGACCTGCCGGAGCGCACCCTGCGGCCCGTAGACGAAGCTGCCCGACGTGCACGCCCACATGATCGAGTCGAGTCCGTGGGATGAGAGTTCGGCGGCGCCGCCGGCGAGCTTGTCGGGGCTGCCCAGGTCGAGCAGCTCCGGCACCGCGTGCAGGTCGGTGCCGTAGATGTGGGCCACGGGCAGGTGCACGCCCAGCAGCCGCTCCCCGAGGGGATAGTCGTCCTCGGCCGCGTGATCGGGATAGATCATGCCCGCGGTCAGGGCCGGTCGGGGCCGCCGGGAGCCGTGTGCCTCCTCGGCCGTTCGGGCCGCCGGGTCCGAGTGGCCTGGTGGGGGTGTAGGCGCCGGGGGATCCGAGGGTAGGTGGGTCTCCCGGGCAGCGCGGGCCTCTCGGGCCGCCAGGGCCTCGTGGGTCGGGTCGATCATGGTGTGGGGCCTCCTCTCCGAGTCCGGTCGTCGATCCGGGTGAGAGTCGCGCCGGGATCGACCGACAGGTCCTCGGTGGGCGGGGTGGACGGGGGCACAGCCGGTTCGGGCGGCAGGGCCGGCGGGTCGATCCCCTCCTGGAACACGCCGCGCAGCCACCTGCCCGGTCCGACCATCGGCAGTCCGAGCCGGCCCAGGCAGGCCCAGACCGTCAGTTGATTCGCGGTGAGGACCGGCTTGCCGAGCCGGCGTTCGAGCGGGCTGATGATGTCGTAGGTGGGCAGATTCGTGCAGGAGACGAAGATCGCCTGCGACCCCGGGCAGTCGGCGGCCATGATGAGTTCGGCGACCGTGCGGTAGTTGACCTTCCAGATCCCGCCGCCCAGGCCGAGGTAGTTCGAGCGCAGCACTTCGACGCCCGCCTCGCCGAGGAAGGTCACGAGCCGATCCGTCAGCTCCGCGTCGTAGGGGGTGATGACCGAGATCCGGGTGAGCCCGAGTCGTCGGACCGCCTCGACGAGCGCACCCGAGGTGGTCACCGCGGCCGGCGCCCCGGCGGCGAGGATCGACTCCCGCAGCTGCGCCTCGTAGGCGAGACCGTGGATGAAGCTGCCGGAGCTGCACAGGTAGGCCACGACCTCGGGCTCGACCCCGAGCACGTCTCGGGTCGCGGCCTGCAGCGCCGCCCGCCCGGAGACCAGTTCGGCCATCTCCAGGCTCACGGGCACCGGCTCGTACGGGGTGCGGGCGAGGTGGAAGCTCACCTCGAGCGGGGCCCAGCGCCACAACTCCCGCTCGAGCGCCAGGTCGAAGGGCGCGATGACGCCGATACCCCGCTGGGTCACGGGACCTTCGAACTCGGCACCGACGAGGTCGGTCGACTCCATGAGCACCACCGCCGATCGCAAGATTGTTGACAATCTAGGCGGGGCGCTTCTACGTTGTCAATATGCCGAATAAGCCGGTTGTCGCGATCCTTCACGACGGGCGTCCGCCGCCGCCCGGGCCACTCGCCCCGGTGACCGAACACGCCGAGGTCCGCCTCGTCGAGGCCGCCGGACTCGCACGCGCCCTGCACGGAGCCGACGTGCTGTTCGCCTACGACTTCTTCTCCCCCGCGATCCACGAGGCGTGGCACGCCGCTGATTCCCTCCGCTGGCTGCACGTGGCCTCGGCCGGGGTGGACGCGATGCTCGACCCGCAGGTGCGCGCGAGCGAGGTCGTGCTCACGAACTCGCGCGGGATCTTCGACCAGGCGATCGCGGAGTACGTGCTCGCCCAGATCCTCACCTTCGCCAAGGATCTGCGCGGCTCCTGGGCGCTGCAGCGCGATGAGCGCTGGCTGCACCGGGAATCGCAGCGAATCGCCGGTACCCGCGCCCTCGTCGTGGGAACCGGACCGATCGGCCGGGCGGTCGCGCGCCTGCTGGCCGCCGCCGGGATCCACGTGACCGGCGGCGGGCGCCGCGCCCGCGACCGCGACGCGGACTTCGGCACCGTGATCGACGTGACCGCCCCGGCCTCCTTCCACGCCGGACTCGCGGGCGCCGACTGGGTCGTGGCCATCGCCCCGCTCACCGAGCAGACCCGCGGCATGTTCGATGCCGCCGCGTTCGCCGCCATGGACCCGGCGGCCCGCTTCATCAACGTGGGCCGGGGGGAGCTCGCCCGCACGGACGACCTCGTGACCGCCCTGCGGGCCGGGGAGCTCGCCGGCGCCGCCCTCGACGTCGTCGACCCCGAGCCACCGCCCCCCGGACACCCGCTCTGGGAGCTGCCGGGCGTCGTCCTCACGCCCCACAACAGCGGCGACTTCATCGGCTGGCGCGACGAACTCGTGGGGGTGTTCGCCGAGAACTTCCGGCGGTGGGCGACGGGCCGGCCGCTGCGCAACGTGGTGGACAAGCACCTGGGATACGTACCGAGCACTGGAGGCTGACATGACCGACGAGCGCGCCGACCTGACCGAGCTGACCGCAGTGGAGCTCGTCGCGGCCTACGCCTCCGGCGAGGCCTCACCGGTGGAGGCGACCCGGGCCGTGCTCGACCGGATCTCCCGGGACGACGACGACCTCAACGCGTTCTGCCTCGTGGACCCGGAGGGCGCGCTCGAGGAGGCGGCACGCTCGGAGGCCCGGTGGCGCGAGGCACACCCGAAGGGTCTCCTCGACGGCGTGCCGATCTCGATCAAGGACATCTTCCTCACCGACGGTTGGCCCACGCTGCGAGGCTCGCGGGCCGTGGAGTCGAATCAGCCGTGGCGGGTGGACTCCCCCGTCGCGGCGCGGCTGCGGGCCGACGGCATGGTGTTCGTGGGCAAGACCACGACCCCCGAGCTCGCGTGGAAGGCGGTGACCGACAGCCCGCTCACCGGGATCACGCGCAACCCCGCGGACCCGGCGCTCACGACGGGCGGGTCCTCCGGCGGGGCGGCGGCGGCGGTGGCGGCCGGGATGGGGCCGGTGGCCGTGGGTACCGACGGCGGCGGCAGCATCCGGATTCCCGCCTCGTTCTGCGGGATCGTCGGCTTCAAGCCGACCTACGGCCGGGTGCCGATGTTCCCGGCGAGCCCCTTCGGGCAGCTCGCGCACGCCGGGCCCATGACCCGCACCGTCGAGGACGCGGCGCTGCTCATGGACATCCTCTCGCTGCCCGACCACCGGGACCCGAATCAGCTCGCCCCGCCCCGGACCACGTTCCGCGGGGAGTTCAATCGCGAGGTCGCCGGCCTGCACGTGGCCTACTCGCGGGACCTGGGCTACGTGGAGGTCGACCCGGAGGTCGGTGCGATCATCGACGCGGTCGTCGCCCGGATCGACGAGGCCGGGCTGCACGTCGCGGCGGCCGACCCCGGATTCACCGATCCGCTCGAGCCGTTCGAGCAGCTGTGGGCGGCCGGGGCGGCGGCGTTGCTGCGCACGATGCCCGGCGTGCGCGAGACGATCGACCCCGCGCTCGGCCGGGTGTGGGACGACGGCGAGAAGCTGACCGCGGTGGAGTACGTGCAGGCCCGCGGCGTGGCGGCGCAGCTCGGGATCACCATGGGCACGTTCCACGAGGAGCACAACGTGCTGCTCACCCCGACGATGCCGATCCCGGCGTTCGAGGCCGGACACGACGTGCCGCCCGGCAGCGGGCTGCGCAGCTGGCCGCAGTGGACGCCCTTCACCTACCCGTTCAACATGACCGGCCAGCCCGCGATCAGCGTGCCCGTGGGCACGACCGCCGCGGGGCTCCCGGTGGGCCTGCAGATCGTCGGGCCCCGGCACTCGGACGATCTCGTGCTCGCCGTGGCCCGGTTCGTGGAGTGGCTGCTGGCCGGCTGAGCGGGGAACCTCGTTGGCGCGCTGCCCCGAATTCTTTCCCCGCCGGGCGTGCCGCAGGGTGCGGGGAAACTCGTTGGTGTGCTGCACCGAATTCTTTCCCCGTCGGGCGTGCCGTGGGGTGCGGGGAAACTCGTTGGTGCGCTGCCCCGAATTCTTTCCCCGTCGGGCGTGCCGCGGGGTGCGGGGAACCTCGTTGGTGTGCTGCACCGAATTTGTTCCCCGCCGGCGGTCGGGAACGACGAGCGGGGAGGATCGTTGGTGTGCTGCACCGAATTCTTTCCCCGCGCGGGTCAGGCCCGGGCGATGAGCAGCCGCTCGCCGGCGAAGCCGTGGCGCCACAGGTCGTTGCCCGCCGCGGCCATGGCCGGCAGGCCCTCGGTGATCGTGGCGAACACGTTTCCGGGCACCCAGCCCACGTCGCCGTTGAGGAGCAGGTTGTTGCGGCCGTAGAAGAACGCGAGGTCGGTGGCCCCCTGCTCCGCGTGGGCCTCGGAGCCCTCGTCGTAGCCGTAGGCGGGGTTGCCGATCTCCCACGGCTCGAAGTCGAAGAGGCACACGTCGCCCGGGATCGGCGTCACGGTCGGATTCTCCCGGCGCGGGGCCGTACGCAGCCGGGGTAGCAGCGTGTACACCTCGTTGCGCGCGTACTTCGCGTGGAACGCGTCGCCGGCGGCGGGCAGAGCGTCCCAGACGGCCGCGCACGTGGCCGGTGCGACGTCGTCCAGAAGCTCGGCGCGGCAACCCACGCCGCGGCGCTCGAGGGTGAGCGTGATGAAGCGGGTCATGGGACTCCTCTCGGAGGGCTCAGATCGCGGCGAGCACGTCGGCCCAGATCGCCAGGCCCTCGTCGATCTGCTCGGCCGTGACGATCAGCGGCGGGATCATCCGCACGCAGTTCATGTACGCCCCGCAGGTGAGCAGGAGGAGCCCGGATCGGGCGGCGGCCTGCTGCGCGGCGGCGGCGCGGGCGGAGTCCGGCCGGCCGTCGGAGGTCACGAATTCGCTCGCCACGAGCAGCCCGAGCCCGCGCACGTCCCCGATGGAACCCGCGTCGTTCGTCGCCCGCGGCGCGAGGTCTCGGCACCCGGCGAGCAGCTGCGTGCCGCGCTCGGCGGCATTGGCCACGAGCCCCTCCTCCCGGATCACGTCGAGCGTGGCCACGGCGGCGGCGCAGGCCACGGCGTTGCCCCCGTAGGTGCCGCCCTGCGAACCGGGCCAGGCCTTCGCCATGAGCTCGCCCGGCGCCGCGATGCCCGAGAGCGGGAATCCCGAGGCGAGCCCCTTGGCGATCGTGATGACGTCGGGGCGCACGTCGAAGTGTTCGTGACCGAAGTAGCGGCCCGTGCGCCCGAAGCCGGTCTGGATCTCGTCGATCACGAGCAGGATCCCGTGCTCGTCCGCGCGTTCCCGCAGGCCCGCGAAGAATCGGGTGTTGCCCGGGATGTAGCCGCCCTCGCCCAGCACGGGCTCCACGACGAACGCCGCGGTCTCCGCCGGGGCGGTGAGGGTGGCGAAGAGGTAGTCGAGCTCGCGCAGCGCGAAGTCGGTCGCCTCCTCCTCGCTCCAGCCGTAGCGGTACGCGGTCGGGAAGGGTGCCACGTGCACTCCGGCCATGAGCGGGCTGAATCCTGCCGAGAACCGGGTGCCCGAGGTCGTCATCGAGGCGGTCGCGACCGTGCGCCCGTGGAAGCCGCCGTGGAACACGATGACGTTCGGGCGGCCGGTGGCCTGGCGGGCGAGCCGCAGGGCCGCCTCGACCGCCTCGCTGCCGGAGTTGGCGAAGAAGAGGGAATCGAGTCCGGGGGGGAGCACCTCGCCGAGCTTCTCGGTCAACTCCAGTAGCGGGCGGTGCATCACGGTGGTGTACTGGCCGTGGATGAGAGAGCCGACCTGGGCGCGCGCGGCCTCGACCACGTGCGGGTGGCAGTGGCCGGTGCTCGTCACCCCGATGCCGGCGGTGAAGTCGAGGTAGCGGCGGCCGTCGACGTCGAACAGGTAGCTTCCCGCGCCGTGATCCACCGTCACGGGCGTGGCTTGGAGCAGCCGGGGCGAGAGCGCAGTCATCGGGGCCTCCCTCAGGGTGATCGACCGGTTGTCGGATTGTTGACAATACTTCTACGATGACGGATACGGCAAGGAGGTTCCACCATGACCGAGACCGAGGCGATCGCCTCCGTACCCACCGGGCTGTTCATCGACGGGCAGTGGCGCGAGACCGCGGCCACGATGCCGGTGGAGGACCCCTCGACCGGCGAGCCCCTGTGCGAGGTCGCCGATGCGAGCCCCGAGGAGGCCGCCGCCGCCCTCGACGCCGCGGCCGCCGCCCAGGCGGGGTGGGCCGCCACCGCCCCGCGCGAGCGCAGCGAGATCCTCCGCCGCGGCTATGAGCTGCTCGTGGCCGAGACGGACCGGCTCGCGCTCATCATGACCCTCGAGATGGGCAAGCCCCTGGCCGAGTCCCGGGGGGAGATCGCCTATGCCGCCGAGTTCTTCCGCTGGTTCGCCGAGGAGGCCGTGCGCATCGACGGCGGCTTCATGTCCGCCCCGGCCGGCGGGTCCCGCTTCCTCGTCTCCCGCGAGCCCGTGGGGCCGAGCATCCTCATCACCCCGTGGAACTTCCCGATGGCGATGGGCACCCGCAAGATCGGGCCCGCGATCGCCGCCGGCTGCACCTCGGTGATCAAGCCCGCCTCGCAGACGCCGCTGTCGACCCTCGCTCTCGCCGACATCCTCGTGCGCGCCGGGCTGCCCGCCGGCGTGGTGAACGTCGTGACCACGAGCCGTACCGACGAGGTCATGACCCCGATGATCCTCGACCCGCGCTCCCGCAAGCTCTCCTTCACCGGGTCGACGGCCGTGGGCAAGCACCTGCTCGCCCTCGCGGCGAAGACCGTCATGCGCACCTCGATGGAGCTCGGCGGGAACGCGCCCTTCCTCGTGTTCGCCGACGCCGACCTCGACGCCGCCGTCGACGGCGCCATGCTCGCGAAGATGCGCAACATCGGCCAGGCCTGCACCGCCGCGAACCGGATCCTCGTGGAGCGGTCGGTCGCCGAGGACTTCGCCGACCGGCTCATCGCCCGCATGGCCGCCCTGCCGATGGGGCGCGGGGTGGAGGAGGGGGTCGTGGTCGGCCCGCTCATCAACGCCGCCGCCGTGGACAAGGTCTCCGAGCTTGTGGACGACGCCCGCGGCCTGGGCGCGAGCGTTCGCCTCGGGGGTGAGCGAGTGGGCGGAGCGGGGCACTTCTATCCGGCGACCGTGCTCACGGGCGTGCCCGCCGGGGCGCAGATGGCGGGGACCGAGATCTTCGGGCCGGTGGCCGCCATCACCCCGTTCGACTCCGAGGAGGAGGGGATCGCGCTCGCGAACGACACGCCGTACGGGCTCGTGGCCTACCTGTTCACCCGGGATCTCGACCGCGCCCTGCGGGTGAGCGGCGCGCTCGAGTCCGGGATGGTCGGGGTGAACCAGGGGATCGTGTCGAATCCCGCGGCCCCGTTCGGCGGGGTGAAGGAGTCCGGCCTCGGCCGCGAGGGCGGATCCACCGGGATCGACGAGTTCCTCGAGGTCAAGTACACCGGCATCAAGATGTGAGCCGAGCTCCGGGCGGACCCCATCGAGTGGTATCGATGAATGCCCGCGGGGCGCCCTCAGAACAAGCCGAGCCGTTCAAGCAGGTCCGCGGCCGCCGCGATGATCGCCGCGGCGCTCTCGACGGCCTGGCTCGCCTCGTCGTTCGTGGCGTCATCGCCGGGGCGCTCAGGGTATTCGAGCTCGTTGCGTCGCCTCCGCAGGGCGCCGAACTGGCGGAAGCCCGGTCCGAACTGTGCGCGGACCGCTTGCTCGACGGCATAATGACCGCCCCTGGTCGTGGGGCGAAGTCCTTGCTGCGCGAGCAGTCCTGTCAACGCCTGGCGGGATGCGTCGTAGGCCAAGACGAATGCGGAGTCCGGATCGCGATGGATGGCCGACCGGGCGGTTTCCAACGTGATCGTGGCCTTCTGGAGCAGCCGATCGCCGTTGGCCGCGTCGCCGGTGAGCTTCTGTAACTCCCCCGACCGCACGAGTGCGTCGATGTCCGACTCGCCGCGGTTTCAGCGGACCATCAGGCGCCCACCGACTCGGCGGCATCGCAGACGACGGTGAACGGTGATGCCTTGATCTGAGCTACGAGCGCATCGGCCGGATCCCGCCACTGCTTCGGTGAGCGGATGATGGGATTCACCTCGATGCCGAGACGGGCCTGGGCGCGGTCCGCGGCGTCGTAGAGATCCGCCCGGTCGACCGCGCCGACCACGAGAACATCGATGTCGCGTGGAGGGGGGCCGGTGTGGCCGGCGTAGCGGGCTGCCCATGACCCGAAGATCAGCACCTGCTCGGCACCCGGGATGACGAACTCTTCGGCGACGACGGCCTTGGGGCCGAAGGTGGCTTCGAGTAGTTGCGTGAGGGCGGGGGCGGCCGGGTGACTCGTGTTGGCCCGCACCAGGCGGTTGCGGCCCAGCGTGCGGCTGGTGATGAGCCCGGCCTCGTCGAGGCGAACCACCTCGCGATGGAGCGTGGACAGCGGCACGCCCAGCCGTGTCGCGAGGTCGCTCACGCCGTATTCCCGATCGGGGTGCAGCATGAGCCACATGAGCAGTTCCGCCTGGTGTTGCGACCGGAACACCGGAAGGAGGGCCGGGCTTTGGCTACGCATAAGTGGAAGATATATCCCATTTATGCGTAGCGTCAAGAGTGGAGCCATCGTGCACCGCCGGACTCCTCGCAGCGTCGAGCCGATGTCTACGACAGCGGGGACCGCCGGCCACCGGGGAGGTGGTCGGCGGTCCCCACTGCGGAGGTCGGGAGCTCAGCGCTCGATCTCGCCCCGGATGAAGGCCTCGACCTTCGCGCGCGCGGTCTGGTCGTCGTACTGCTCCGGCGGCGACTTCATGAAATAGGAGCTCGCGGAGAGGATCGGGCCGCCGACCCCGCGGTCCATCGCGATCTTCGCGGCGCGGAGCGCGTCGATGATGATGCCGGCCGAGTTCGGGGAGTCCCACACCTCGAGCTTGTACTCGAGGTTGAGGGGCACCTCGCCGAACGCGCGGCCCTCGAGGCGAACGTACGCCCACTTGCGGTCGTCGAGCCACTGCACGTAGTCGCTCGGGCCGATGTGCACGTTCTTCTCGCCCAGGTCGTGGGAGATGTTCGAGGTGACGGCCTGGGTCTTGGACACCTTCTTCGACTCGAGCCGGTCCCGCTCGAGCATGTTCTTGAAGTCCATGTTGCCGCCGATGTTGAGCTGGTACGTGCGGTCGAGCACGACGCCCCGCTCCTCGAACAGGCGGGCGAGCACTCGGTGGGTGATCGTGGCCCCGACCTGCGACTTGATGTCGTCGCCGACGATCGGGATCCCGGCCGCGGTGAACTTGTCGGCCCACTCCTTCGTGCCGGCGATGAAGACCGGCAGTGCGTTGACGAAGGCGACGCCCGCGTCGATGGCGGCCTGGGCGTAGAACTTGGCGGCGTCCTCCGAGCCCACCGGCAGGTAGCAGATGAGGACGTCGGCGCGGGCCTCCTTGAGGGCGGCCACGACGTCGACCGGGTCGGCGTCGGACTCGGTGATCGTCTCCCGGTAGTACTTGCCGAGCCCGTCGAGGGTCGCCCCCCGCTGCACGGGCACCCCGAGCGGGGGCACGTCGGCGATCTTGATCGTGTTGTTCTCGCTCGTGTTGATGGCGTCGGAGAGGTCGAAGCCGACCTTCTTGGCGTCGACGTCGAACGCCGCGACGAACTCGATGTCGCGGATGTGGTAGTCCCCGAACTGAACATGCATGAGGCCCGGCACGGTCGTGGTGGGATCGGCATCGGCGTAGAAGTGCACGCCCTGAACCAGCGACGAGGCGCAGTTGCCTACACCCGCGATAGCGACGCGAATTGACATGGGTTCATGACTCCTTGGTTGACTCCGCCGAGGGGTCCCCCGGCGGTGTGGATGGGTTCGGTTCGTGTGGGTGGGCGGGGCCGCGCTGCTCGGCGGTGATGAGGTCCTCGAGCCAGCGCACCTCGCGATCGAGCTTCTCCAGGCCGTAGCGGTGCATCTCCTGGGTGTAGGCGTCGCGGCGCTCGCGGGTCGTGGCCACGTGCTCGCGCAACGCCTCCCGGCGCGCCAGGATGCGGGCCCGACGGCCCTCGAGGATGCGCAGCCGCGTGCTCGGGTCGACCTCCGCGAACAGGGAGAAGCGCACGTCGAAGTGCGCGTCCTCCGAGGCCGCGGCGTCGACGTGATGGAGCGTGGCGTCGAGGTGATCCTTGCCCTCGGCGGTGAGCTGGTAGACGATCCGGGCCCGCCGTCCGGCAAGCGCGTGCGGCAGCTCGTGGGAGTCGGCCCCCTCGATGAGGCCGCGGGCGAGCAGGGATTTGAGGGTGGGGTAGAGCGATCCGTAGGACAGGGTGCGCAGCGCACCCAGCGAGATGTTCAGCTGCTTGCGCAGCGCATAGCCGTGCATCGGCTCATCGCGCAGCTGGCCGAGGATGGCCAGCTCCAGCATCTCTCCACGGGTCCGCATGAGGTCCTTTCGATATATCGTATTGATATATCGAACTTGGTTGTCACGTCAAGTATCCACCCCGGTGCGGCGCACGGGCTCGAGGACGACGCCGCTGCTGCCCGTAGCCCGCTCCCCCGCCGCAGGCGGGCCCGTCTCGGGCGGGCGGGCGTCGTCCGGCGGGCGGGAGTGCGGTGACGCCGATCACAGGCGCGGCAGGGGCGGCGCGCAGGAACTGTGAAGGTCCGGGCGAGGGCACTGTGTCGCCCAGGTGCGACATTCATACTTGGGCTCGAGTCCCGTCAGAGGAGGGGTGTCGCGCGTGTCAGATTCCAGACCACCACGCTGGGAGCCGGTCGGCTCCGGTTCCAAGCCCGCCCCGCCGACCCGGCGCAGCGCCCGGGAGCGGGCGGCCGCGGAGGCGAGCGGGCGTCGTCCCAAGGCCTCGCAGGGCGACGACGCACGGAAGGTCGGCTACAAGGGCCGCCCGTACCAGGAGCCGAATCGCTTCTGGAACTACCCGCGGCCGAACCGCGGCCCGCTCCGCCGCTGGCTGCCGAGCTGGCGGTTCCTGCTCGCGTCCGTGCTCACCCTCGGCGTGGTCGGGGTCGGCCTGTTCGCATTCGCCTACGTCACGATCGACGTGCCCGAGCCCGAGGACGTCGCGCTCGCCGAGGCGAGCACCGTGTACTACTCCGACGGCACCACCGAGATGGGTTCGTTCGCCTCGGTCAACCGCACGATCATCGACGCCGACGCCTTGCCCGACCACGTCGGCCAGGCCGTCGTGGCCAGCGAGGATCGCCGGTTCTATTCGAACTCCGGGGTCGACCCGGTGGGGATCGCCCGCGCCTTCGTCAACAACCTGCTCGGCAAGCCGCGCCAGGGCGCCTCCACGATCACCCAGCAGTACGTCGAGAACTTCTACACCGGCCGCACCGACGGCTATGCGGACAAGGCCCGCGAGGCGATCCTCGCGCTGAAGATCGACCGGCAGCAGTCCAAGGACGAGATCCTCGGCAACTATCTCAACACGATCTACTTCGGGCGCGGCGCCTATGGCATCGAGCAGGCGGCGCAGCGCTACTTCGGCAAGTCCGCCGTGGATCTGACCCTGTCCGAGTCGGCGATGATCGCCGGGGTCATCCCCGCGCCGAGCAACTGGGATCCGGCCCTCCATCCCGAGCAGGCCGAGGCACGCTGGAACCGCACCCTCGACTACATGGTCGACGAGGGGTTCATCACCCAGGCCGAACGGGAGGCGCAGACCTTCCCCGACACGATCGACCCCGACGAGCAGAAGAACAAGTTCGGCGGCCCCCAGGGCTACCTGCTCGACCTCGCCCGCTCCGAGCTGCTCGACCAGGGGGGTTTCACCGAGGCGGACGTGATGTCCGGCGGCCTGCGGATCGTCACGACCATCGATCCGGAGCTGCAGGAGGCCGCGGTCGCCGCGGCCGAGGACCTGCCCGACGACCACGCGCCGAACCTGCGGGTCGGCCTCGTGTCGATGGATCCGGCGACCGGCGCGATCCGCGCACTGTACGGCGGCCCGGACTACGTGGAGGAGCCGCGCAACGCGGCGACCCAGGCGCGGGCGCAGGGCGGGTCGACCTTCAAGGTCTTCACCCTCGCGGCGGCCCTCGACCAGGGCATCCCGCTCGAGCAGCGCTTCCCCTCCTACAGCCCGATGACCATCGAGCCGTACGGCTACGAGGTGAGCAACTTCGACCACCGCGGCCACGGGAACATCAGCCTCCTGCAGGCCACGGAGGGCTCGGTCAACACCGTGTTCGCCCAGCTCAACGCGGAGGTCGGACCCGAGGCGACGGAGGAGATGGCCATCCGGCTCGGCCTGCCCGCGGACACCGCCGGGCTCGACCCGGTCATCTCCAACGTGCTCGGCAGCGCCTCCCCGCACGTGGTCGACATGGCCCGGGCGTACTCGACGATCGCCTCCGGCGGATTTCGGACGACGCCCCATATCGTCGCCGAGGTCACGGATTCCTCGCAGGCCGTTCGCTATACCGGCCCGACCGCGAAGACGTCGGTGCTCGATGCGCAGGTGGCCGCCGACACGACCTATGCGATGACCCAGGTGGTCCAGCAGGGGACGGGCCGCACGGCGAGCGAGATCGGCCGGCCCGCGGCCGGCAAGACCGGGTCGAGTCAGAACTACCGATCCGCGTGGTTCGTGGGCTTCGTGCCCCAGCTCACCACGGCGGTCGCGCTCTTCCAGCCCGGGGAGGACGGCACGGAGGAGGTCATCACCCCGTTCGGCGGAGTGAACCCGGTGGCGGGTGGAAGCTGGCCGGCGACCATCTGGACCGAGTACATGACGGCGGCCACGGACGGGATGCCGGTCGAGGACTTCCCCGAGCGCAGCGCGCCGGTCCGGCCGACGTACGCGCCCAAGCCCCAGCCCACGCAGCCGGCGACGGAGGAGCCGAGCGAGGAGCCGAGCGAGACCACCACGCCGAGCCCGACTCCCACGCCCAGCCCCACGCCGACGACACCGACTCCGACCCCGACGGCGCCGCCACCTCCCACCCCCACCGGTCCGCCGAGCGGCGGCTCCGATGGAGAGTCCGGCGGCGGTTCGGACGGCGGCTCCGGTGGCGGTTCGGACGGCGGCTCGGGCGGTGGCTCCGGTGACTCCGACGGCGCCGGCTCGGGTGGTTCCGGCCAGGGTTCGGGTCAGGGGTCGGGCCAGGGTGGCCAGGGCTCGAGCCGGGGTGGCCAGGGCTCGGGTCAGGACGGCCGGGGCCTCGCGCTCCCGGGCCGGGGCGACGCCGGAGCCTGGTAGCGCGCGGACGTCCCGAGCCGGTCGCCACCGCCGTGGCCCGCCCGGCCCGTGCGTGGCCGAGCCCACAGTGGGCCTTCCGCCGCCCGTCCGGTAGCATGGCCGGGTTCCCCGTTTCGTTCTCATGCCCGGATTCGTGTCGCATCGCGGCCGAGGGGCGAGGCGGACGGGGCGCATCACCCTCCTGTCACGGAGAGACCGTGACCGATGTAGACCAGAGGAGGTGGGTGACACCTATGCGTCAGTATGAACTGATGGTCATTTTCAGCCCCGAGCTCGACGAGCGCACCGTGGCCCCGGCGATGGAGAAGTTCCTCACCGTGGTGACCGGCGACAGCACTCCGGGCAGCGTGGAGAAGGTGGATGTCTGGGGCAAGCGCCGCTTGGCCTACGAGATCGAGAAGAACACCGAGGGCGTGTACGTGCTCGTCGAGATGACCGCCACCCCCGAGCAGGCTCAGGAGCTCGACCGCCAGCTCGGACTCAACGAGACCGTGCTGCGCACCAAGCTCATCCGCCGCGGCGCCTGACGGCGTCGGGCCTCCCAGCAACCTTTCCGACCATCCCCTCCCGACCGGCTCATCGGTCGGCCACCAGCACGTGGCGAGCAATGGCGAGCACGTGACGACTAAGGAGTGACATGGCAGGCGAAACCACCATCACCGTGATCGGCAACCTAACCGCCGACCCGGAGCTGCGGTTCACCCCCTCGGGGGCTGCGGTCGCGAACTTCACCATCGCCTCCACGCCGCGGACGTTCGACCGCCAGTCGGGGGAGTGGAAGGACGCCGAGACCCTGTTCATGCGCTGCTCGATCTGGCGCGAGGCCGCGGAGAACGTGGCCGAGTCGCTGACGAAGGGGATGCGCGTCGTGGCTCAGGGCCGCCTCGTGCAGCGTTCCTTCGAGACCCGTGAGGGCGAGAAGCGCACCGTGGTCGAGATGCAGGTCGACGAGGTCGGCCCGTCGCTGCGGTACGCCTCCGCCAAGGTCACCCGGGCTCAGCGCTCCGGTGGCGGCGGTGGCGGCAACTTCGGTGGTGGCGGCGGCAACTTCGGCGGCGGCGGTGGAAACAGCGGCGGTGGCGGAGGCTACGGCGGAGGCAATGCAGGTGGCGGCGGCGGATTCGGTGGCGGCGCGGCCGCGACCGACGACCCGTGGGCCACGAGCGGCTCGAACTTCCCGGACGAGCCGCCCTTCTGACAGCTGTGCCCCGGGTTGCCCGGGGCAATAAATGACCAAGGAGTACCACTATGGCGAAGGGAAACCCTCGCAAGCCCGTGATCAAGAAGGTCAAGCCGGTCAAGCGGCCTGTCCTCGAGGGCGCGATCGATTACAAGAACACGGCCATGCTGCGTAAGTTCATCTCCGACCGGGGCAAGATCCGCGCCCGCCGGGTCACGGGTGTGACCGTGCAGGAGCAGCGCCTCATCGCGAAGGCCGTGAAGAACGCCCGCGAGATGGCCCTGCTGCCCTACTCGAGCTCCGCTCGATAAGGAAAGGGAGAGACCATGGCTACCAAGCTCATCCTCACCCACGAGGTGTCCGGCCTCGGCGCCCCCGGCGACGTGGTCGAGGTCAAGGACGGCTACGCCCGCAACTACCTCATGCCCCGTGGCCTGGCCACCGGCTGGACCAAGGGTGCCCAGAAGCAGATCGACCAGATCACCGCGGCCCGCCGCAAGCGTGAGATCGCGACGATCGAGGGCGCCCAGGCGGCCCGCGACTCGCTCTCGCGCACCCGCGTGATCGTGCCGGTCCGCGCCGGTGAGAGCGGCCGACTCTTCGGCGCCGTCACCACCTCCGACATCGCCACCGCGGTCAAGGCCGCCGGTGGCCCGAACGTCGACAAGCGCAAGATCGAGGTCAAGAACCCGATCAAGTCGCTCGGCGAGTACCAGGTGTCCGTTCGCCTGCACGCCGACGTGACCGCCACGATCGACATCCAGGTCGTGCCCGGGAAGTAGTCCCGCGCAGCCGACAGCGGCCCGGTCCCCAGTCCTGGGGGCCGGGCCGTTCGCCTTTGGACGACGCAGCTCGCCCGATCTCTCTCCCTCACCCGCCCGCCCGGGTCGGGTTCCGCGGATCGTGTCACAACGTTCACACGGGGTCCCGCGCCTCTCCCGCGAAGCACCACGTGGTCCCGGCACGATGGAACCGGTCCGAGCAGGAGGGTGCGTGCGAGGAGGAGGCGCCGATGGTGGAGAGCGTGATGGGCGAGGCGGCCGAGCGCAATCGCAATCGCATCATCCTCGTGGTGTGCCTCGTCGCGGTGCTGAGCCTCGGGAGCGCCGGCTACATGTGGTTCTCCTCGAGTACGGCCGCGTTCATGCGCCGGCACGTCTCCGACCGTGAGCCCGTCTCGGTCGAGGCGTATGACGACGTCGCCGGCGCGTGGCTCTCCGCCGGGGTCGACGACATGCTCATCGTCGTCGCAGACATGCCCGATCTGCTCGGGGCGACGATCACGTTTCGCGCATGGGACGAGCAGTTCATCCTCCACCTGTGCGAGGTGGAGATTCTCCGGTTCATCGCGGAACGGCCCGAGAAGCCGCTCGCCCGCGTCACGTTCGACATCGAGGTTCCCGGCAGGGATCTGCCGCTGATGCACTATCCCCTACCGCTCGATTGCGAGACGCTGTCGGACTCGTTGAAGTCCGGCTGACCCGCGTCAGGCGCCGAGCACCATCCAGTTCGTGCCCCGCGCCCGGACGCCGGTGGTCAGGGCGCGGGCGATCATGAACGCGCCCGCGAACGCGGCCCAGAGCCAGGCGAGGGCTCCGGGTCCGGTGGGCAGCGCCCACCAGACCAGCGCCGCGAACGGCAGGTAGGCGACGAGGGTGACGACCCCGGCCCACGCGAGGAAGCGGCCGTCGCCGGCGCCGATGAGCACCCCGTCGAGCACGAACACCCACCCGGCGATCGGCATCGCGATCCCGCACACGAGCAGCGCCCACGCCGCCTCGGCCTGCACGGCCGGATCGGCGGTGAACAGCGGCGTGATCAGCCACCCCGACCCGGCCACGAGCGCGCCGATCCCGATGCCGGCGAGCACGCCCCAGCGCAGCGCCCGGGAGGTGAGCCGGCGTACGACGCCCGCGTCCCCGGCCCCGAGGCTTGCGCCGATGAGGGCCTGGGCGGCGATGGCGAGCGCATCGAGGGCGAAGGCGGTCAGCCCCCAGATCGACAGCACGATCTGGTGCGCCGCGAGCGGCACGTCCCCGAGCCGCGTGGCCACGAGCACGGTGACGATCATCGCCCCCCGCAGGGTCACGGTGCGCACGAACAGCGGCAGCCCGGCCCGGGCGCTCGCCAGGATCGCCGCCGGATGGGGCGCGAGCCGCACCCCGGGGAGGTCGCGGGCCCGGGTGAATACCTTGTACACGAGCCAGGCACCCATGCCGAGCTGGGTGGCCGCGGTGGCCAGGCCCGAGCCCGCGATGCCCATCCCCGCCCCGTACACGAGCGCCACCGAGCCGGCCGCGTTGACGATCGCCCCCGTGACGGCCGCGTGGAAGGGGGTGCGCGTGTCCTGCAGGCCGCGGAGCGTGCCGGTCGCGGCGAGCACGAGCAGCATCCCGGTGATGCCGGGTACGGACCAGCGCAGGTAGGCCACGGCATGGGGAACGATCTCGTCGGAGGCGCCGAGCGCGGTCACCAGTCCCGGGGCGAACGCGAGCCCGACGGCCGTGAGCACGAGCCCGAGGCCCAGCGCGAGCCACATGCCGTCGACCCCGAGCGAGACGCCCGCGGCCAGGTCCCCGGCGCCCTGCTTGCGCGCGACGGCGGCGGTCGTCGCGTAGGCGAGGAACACGCAGACCGCCACGACCGTGACGAGCAGGGTCGAGGCGAGCGAGAGGCCGGCGAGCTGGGCCGTGCCGAGGTGCCCGACGACCGCGGAGTCGATGAGCACGAACACGGGCTCGGCCACGAGGGCCCCGAGCGCGGGCCAGGCGAGCGCGAAGATCCGCCGGTCCACCGCCCGACCGACCGGTCCGGGCTCCGCCGACACCTCGTCGGCGTGTCGCGCGGGCGTGTCGTCCACCGATCTCCTCCCTCGTGGTTGTCCACAGCCCCCGCGGCACCTGTGGATGCGGCTCGGGTCTCCGATGCCGCGTGCGAGCGGGAGCGTGGGGACGGCGTATCGCCCGTCATTCTGCCATCTCACCGCCGTTCGGCGACTGTGGGTGCCGGCTCGTCCACCCGCTGGATCGCCGCGGCCGGTTCTGGCCGGGGGCGTCGTCCACAGGCCTGTCCACAGGGCGGGCGGCGTCGTCCACACCCGTGCGGGCCGTCGTCCACACGCGGGGCCGGGTTATCACCAGGCCGGGCTCGGGCGGGGCCCGGGCCGGTCGGCATGGGCGGTCGAAAGCGGATACCGTGCGCGGGAGGGGAACCCGGCAGCTGCCTGCCGGACCGATGTCGGAGCCGGGTGCGATCCTGATTCCATGCCGCGAACGAGAGCGGCCCGAGCAGAAGGCGAAGAGGAGTGCGGATGTCCACTGCGGAACTGGAAGCGGCGCCGACCACGGGGGTCGAGCGCACGCCGCCGCAGGATGTCGCGGCCGAGCAGAGCGTCCTCGGCGGGATGATGCTCTCCAAGGACGCGATCGCCGACGTCGTGGAGATCCTGCGCGGGTCGGACTTCTACCGGCCGGCGCACGAGATGATCTACGACGCGATCATCGACCTGTACGGCCGCGGGGAGCCGGCCGATGCGGTGACCGTCTCGGCCGAGCTGACCGACCGGGGCGAACTCACCCGGATCGGCGGCGCACCGTACCTGCACACGCTCATCTCCACCGTTCCGACGGCGGCCAACGCGGGCTTCTACGCGCGCATCGTGCAGGAGCGCTCGGTGCTGCGCCGGCTCGTCGACGCGGGCACCCGCATCGCCCAGCTCGGGTACGCCACCGACGGCGGTGACGTGGACGAGCTGGTCAACACCGCCCAGGCCGAGGTGTACGCCGTGACCGAACGGCGCACCTCGGAGGACTACGTGCCGCTGCGGGACGTCATCAACTCCACGATGGAGGAGATCGACGCGGCCTCGAACCGCGGTGAGGGCATGGTCGGGGTGCCCACGGGCTTCCGCGACCTGGACCAGCTCACCCACGGCCTCCACCCCGGTCAGATGGTCGTGGTCGCCGCCCGTCCCGCGGTCGGCAAGTCGACCCTCGGGCTCGACATCTGCCGTTCGGCTTCGATCCGGCACGGCATGGCCTCGGTCATCTTCTCCCTCGAGATGAGCCGCAACGAGATCTCGATGCGCATGCTCTCGGCGGAGTCGCAGGTGCCGTTGCAGAACATGCGCAAGGGCACGATGCGCGACGAGGACTGGACCAGGCTCGCGCGCACGATGAGCAAGGTGTCCGAGGCGCCGCTGTTCATCGACGATTCGCCGAACATGTCGCTCATGGAGATCCGGGCCAAGTGCCGCCGACTCAAGCAGCGGCACGATCTCAAGCTCGTCGTGATCGACTACCTGCAGCTCATGTCCTCGGGCAAGCGGGTCGAGAGCCGTCAGCAGGAGGTCTCCGAGTTCTCGCGCGCGATCAAGCTGCTCGCGAAGGAGATCGAGGTCCCGGTCATCGCGATCTCCCAGCTCAACCGCGGTAGCGAGCAGCGCACCGACCGCAAGCCGCAGATGAGCGACCTGCGCGAGTCGGGGTCGATCGAGCAGGACGCGGACATGATCATCCTCCTCCACCGTGAGGACATGTACGAGAAGGAGTCCCCCCGGGCCGGGGAGGCCGACCTCATCGTGGCGAAGCACCGGAACGGCCCGACGGCCACGGTGGCCGTCTCGTTCCAGGGCCACTACGCACGCTTCTTCGACATGGCCCAGTAGGAGAGCCGATGGTGGCGGGGTCGCCATCCCACATCCTTGATCAGCCGCCCGGCGCATCGATGTGGTGTGAGGGCGGGTCGAGGCGTACGCACGCCCGGTGCGTGACGTCGCGAAGCTGGGCGACCATCCAGTAGTGCCCCATCGGGTGGTGGCGCCCGCGCGAGGCCACGTCAGGCCGGCATGGTCACGAACAGGCCCGGGATCGGGTTGGTGCTGAGCTGCGTCAGACGCAACCGGGTCTGATACTCCTCGAGGATCGTGAGCGCGGCCTGGTCGGTCTCGTCGTAGGGCTTGCCCGGGCCGGTGAACTTGTTCCGCGACACAGACGTGCCCGGGATGAAGTAGTCATCCCAGGCACGTTGTGGTGGCTGCCGGTGCGCCATCGGCGGGGTGGCTCAGCGGCCGAGAACGTGACGACGGCCCAGCTCGCTGGCTTCCTCGATAGAGATCTCACCGCGGGCGAATCGTTCCCCGACCGCTAGCAGGTACGGGTCGGTGACCTCGTGCCCCACGGCACCCAGAGCTGCGTCCGCGAACGCCAGCCGGTCGGCCGCCTCGGCCTCGGTGTAGCGCGTCGTCCTCCTGCTCGTGCTGGCCATCGCCAGCCCCTCTCGTCGACCCTCTGATTTTACCACCCGGCCCGGAAACGGGGCGGGTGAGGGGGAACGGTCGAGCGCATAGTCGAGATGACCGGCAGCGCCCGGGGATCGCGTCGGCGGCGGGCCCCCCGGCTACGCGCTGCACCTGGTCCGCAGGGCACGGGCCATCCCGTAAGTCATCCGATCTCTGACGGTGCCGGCGCGGCCGGCGACGCTCCGCTGATGATCGCGACGCGGGAGGGTCGAACGGGCGACGACCGCTACGAACCATCGCCTCTAGCTGCTACAGTCCTTCCTGGCAACGTGGACAAAGTGGTGCCGTACAAGCGCCGAGCGTCGATGCTCGGCGAAGGAGGAGAGTAATGCGACGAAGTATTAATCCGATGTTTGCGAGTGTGGCGGCGACCGCGGGCCTCGTGCTCGGCGGGATCGCCCTGCCGGCGCAGGCGTCGATCCCCACGGATGACCTGAACCCCGGCGAGGTCACCGGCGTGCCCGCGTCGGTGCCCTACAGCGACGAGGAGCGCGTCGCGGACTGGCAGGAACTCCAGTTCGGGCTGTTCCTGCACTGGGGCGTCTACTCGATGTTCGAGGGCATCTACGAGGGCGAAGTCCAGACCATCGGCTATCCCGAGCAGATCAAGGCGTGGATGGACATCCCGGACGAGGCCTACCTCGCCGAGGCCGCGCAGATGACCGCCGAGAACTGGGACGCCGACGCCGTGTGCCAGACCGCCGCGGATCTGGGCATGAAGTACGTGAAGATCACCACGAAGCACCACGACGGCTTCGCGATGTGGGACACGGAGACGACCGATTACAACGTCGTGGAGCAGACCGCCTTCGGACAGGACCCGATCGCCCAGCTCGCCGAGGCCTGCAACGAACGCGACATCGAGCTCGGCTTCTACTTCTCGATCATCGACTGGACTCAGCACGAGGCGGAGCCGTACCAGAACCGCAACCCGATCCCCGAGTCGATGATGCCGCTCATCAAGGACCAGCTGACCGAGCTGCTGACGAACTACGGCCCGATCTCCGAGCTCTGGTTCGACATGGGCGGCCCCACGGCTGACCAGTCGGAACGGATGGTGCAGTGGGTCAACGAGCTCCAGCCGAACACGGTGATCAACTCCCGCGTCTGGAACGACAAGGGCGACTTCGAGGTCGGTGGCGACAACCGGGTGCACTCCGACCTGCGCACCGGGCCCTGGGAGTCGATCCTGTCGATCTTCCCCGCGTGCTGGGGCTACTGCTCCACGTACAAGGCGGACCGGTCCGACTCGAACATCCTGCCCAAGAGCCAGGAGGCGATCACCTCGCTCGTGACCGTGATCTCCGGCGGCGGCCAGTTCGCCTACAACATCGGCCCCAAGGGCGACGGCTCGTTCGACCCGTTCGACCAGCAGGTGCTCGACAACATCGGCGACTGGATGGACCGCCACCCGAGCGCGATCACCGGGGCGCACGCGACCTGGTTCGACGTGCCCGACTGGGGACGGGTCACCGCGAACGGCTCCGATCTCTACCTGTTCGTGCCCTCCGCCGAGTGGGAGGCCGGCCGGGTGATCGGCCTGTCGGGCCTGGCGAACGGGGTCGAGGCGGTCACGATCGACGGCACCGAGACCACGCTCGAGGCGGAGCGCGCGGGCCTGGACCTTCGCGTCACACTCGCCGGCGACGCGCCGGATGAGCTCATGTCGGTGATCAAGGTGTCGCTCGACGGCGAGGCCCGGATCGTCCCGACGGAGACGGTCGCGCTCGCCGACGGTGCGGCGGAGATCACCGGCGACGACGTCGTCGGTCGGCTCAGCCCGAAGGGCAACGGCTTCACCGACCTCGACGGCTACGTGCTCAACGAGCGCGCCACGCCGGTGATGCTCACGCTGGACATCTCGGCCGACGAGGTCACCCCGGAGGAGGAGTACCGCGTCACCTTCGGCGACCGCAGCGTCGTGCTCACGGGCACGGAGCTGGTCGAGGCCTCGATCACGGACCTCCCGCTCGAGGCCGGTGCGGTGGGCCGGGTCCGGATCGACTACGCCGATCCCGACTACTACGCCGACGGCCTCGACCTGGCCGGCGTCACCATTGCGGTGACCGCCGCATCGCCGAGCGTCACGCCCACGGACGTGACCTTCACCGACGAGCCGGGGACGGAGGACGACACGATCACCGTTCCCGCCGTCGAGGGCGTGGTGTACCTGATCGACGGCGAGATCGTCGACGCCGGCACGCACCCCGGTGAGGGAACCGTGACGGTCACCGCGGCCGCCGCGGACGGCTACGTGCTCGCCGAGGGCGCCGCGACCGAGTGGAGCCACGAGTTCAGCACCGAGCCGGGCGAGCAGCCCACGGACGAGCCGACCGGCGAGCCCACGGACAAGCCGACCGATGAGCCCACGGACGGCGCCTCCGAGGACCCGACCCAGGATCCGACCCAGGATCCGACCCAGGATCCGACCGGGGACCCGACCCAGGCTCCGACCGCTCCGGGAACCGGCCTTCCCGACACCGGGGCCGACGTGGGTATCTACACCGCCCTGGCCGCAGCGCTGCTGCTGGCCGGCGCGGCCGCAGCCCTCGTGGCGCGTCGCCGGCGCGCCTGATCCGCACCACGACGGGGCCGGATCTCCCACGCGGGAGGTCCGGCCCCGTCGCATGCAGCGGGCGATGGCGGCCGCAACGCGACGTTCCGGCGGCCACCCCGCCACGGAGACCTTCGAACGTGCACGAGGATGCCCGATCGGGCACGAACGGGGCCCACCACTGCCCGAAGGTCTCGAATCCGTCTCAACTGGAGACGGGCATCACATCCGGACGTCGTTCCCGCTAGTGTGAGAAGGGCTGAGAGGCAGCAGGGCCGCACACTTCATCGCCCAGGCGGGGCACGGCGACGGCCGAGCAGCGCCGGCCCGCACCCATGGGGTGGAGCCCTGGGTGGAAGGAGTGTGATGAGTTCAGCCCGCGTCGGCGTCGGACGCCGAATCCGCGCTGTGCCGCACCTCCAGTTCGCCGAGGATCTCATCACCGGCCCGCTCGAGTCCTCCGCCCTCGTCGTGCTGCGCGCCCCCCGCGGCTACGGCAAGACCAGCCTCCTCGGCGCCTGGCTCGACTCCGGGCACCTCGCGGGCGACTCCGGACGCCGGGTCGTCTACCTCTCGCTCGCGCCCGGCACGGCCACGGCCACGGCCACCGGATTCTGGCGCGAGGTGCTCGGGGCACTCGAGCCGGAGGGGGCGATCACGGGCGACGGGCCACCGGTCCGGGCGGCGCTCTCCGCGGCGCTGTCCGCCTCCGCGCGCCCGCTGACGATCGTGCTCGACCACCTGCACCACGTCGACACCTCGGTCGACGCGGAGATCGATGCGGGGCTGCTCGAACTGCTGGACCAGCACCCCGACCTCAACCTCGTGGTGGCGACCCGGACGCTGCGCAACCTCGAGGTCACCGGCCTCATGTCCATGCCGACCCGGCTCATCGGCCCCGGCGATCTCAAGCTCGACCGGGTGCGCTCGGAGACGCTCGCGATCGCCCTGGGAACGCGGCTCCCGGCGACCACGATCGATCGGCTCGTGACGATGACCGACGGCTGGCCGGCACTCGTGCGCACCACCCTCGCCCACGGCACGGACGACGAGGGCGGCCTCGACCGGGATCCGACCGTCGCCGCCGCATTCGTGCACCGGGTCATCGACGACTTCGGTGACGACCGCATTCGCGAGTTCCTCTATCGCACCTGCCTGCTCGGCTCCTTCACGCTCGATCGAGCCCAGGGCCTCGTGGGTCACGGCGACGCCCTCGGGCTGCTGCGCCCCCTCCACCACGCGGGCCTGCTGCACGAGGAGGTCCCGAACACCTACAGCTACACCCCCGCCGTGCGGGAGGCGCTCGAGCGCCTCGCCCGGGAGCACCGACCGGAACTGGTCAAGGAGGTGCATCGGCACCTCCTCGAGGCCGGCGCGCCGACGGTCGATCCCGCCCGCGCGCTCCACCACGCGGTCCTCGCGGAGGAATGGGAGGTGGGCCTCGACCTGGTCGAACGGTACTGGAACCGGCTCGTGACCCAGGGCCCGCACGCGCTCATCGCATCCGCGCGCGCCTTCCCCGGGCAGTACGTCGCGGCGAGCGCCCGCCTCCGGGTGGCGCTGACGGACCTGGAGGGCGGCGTCGTCTCCACCCTGTCCGGGCAGGAATGGTCGTGGCCCTGGCCCGCGGTCGACGATCCGGACGGCCTGACCCTCACGAGCCGCGCCGACCGGCAGCGCCGTCCGCTCGAACAGGACGAGTCGGTCGCACTCCTGCAGTGGGCGATCGCGGCGTTGTTCAGCGGCGACCTGCACGCCGCGACCTATGCGTGCAATCGCGCCCGCAACCGCGGCCTGAGCGATCCCGGCCCGGTGGCCGCGCTGGCGACCATGGGCCTCGCGGTCCTGCATCTCTTCCAGGGCGAGCTCGTGCAGGGCCGTCGGCTGCTCGAGGATCCCGTGCTCACCGCGTTCCTCGACGGCGAGGGTCCCGGGCCCGAGGACGACCGGGTCTGGGGCGAGGTCATGTCGAACGGGAGCCGGCAGCATCGCATCGCCGCCGGCACGGCCGCCGGAATCGTCGACCGGGGCGTCCGCCTGGCACGCGCGATGGCGGCGGTCGATTCGGGCAGCCCGGACTGCGCCCGGCTCGTGGGGGAGCTGGCAGAACCCGTCTACCGCGATCTCGTCTGGATGCTCACGGTGAGCGTCCGCGCCCGGTACGCCACGCTGTCGGGCGATCCGAGGCTCGTGCTCGACGCGGCGAACGAACTGCGCTCGGCCCTGCGCTACATCGCGGCGGGCACCCTCCCGGAGGCCATCCTCGTCCACGACCTCATGGACGTCCTGCTGCGCGCGGGAATGGTCGGCGTGGCCCGCGATCTCGACCACCGGACCGGCAAGTCTCCCCTTGCCCTGCTCGGCCGCGCGAAGCTGGCGGTCGCGGAGCGCAACTACCACCAGGCGATCGTGCTGTGCGAATCGATCGGTTCCTGGCTCTCGCTCTGGCCGCGGCTCGCCCTCGAACGGGACGTCGTGCTCGCCGGCGCCTATCACGCGGTCGGCCGCGGCCAGGAGGCGGCCGAGCTGTTCGCCCTCACGGTCCACTCGGCCCAGGTGCATGGGCTGACCCGCCCGTTCGGGCTGCTGCCCCGCTACGTGTTCGATGCGCTCGCGGGCGCCGACCGGCAGGCCCAGCTGCTGTGGCCGGATCCGCGCACCCGGACGAGCGCCGACGTGAGCGACGAGGCCCCGGCCCCCGCCTTCACCGATCGGGAGGCCCAGGTCCTGCGGGCGCTCATCGATCACGGTGGGCCGGTGGCGATCGCTCACCACCTCGGGCTCTCCACGAACACCGCCAAGACGCACGTGCGGAACATCTACAAGAAGCTGGGCGTGAGCAATCGGGTCGAGGCGCTGCGCGCGGCCGACCGGCTCCTCACGGGGTGATGACATGCGGCCGAATGGCGGGAGCACCCCGAGGGCTCCGGGAGTCGCGACGAAGCAGCGGAGCCCGATGAGTCGGACGATCGGGCGGTGCGAGAGCCTGGCACAGTAGGTCGGCGGGTTTCGCCGAGAGTTCGACGATGTGACGGATCCGTGGGAGGTGGGAGAGGTGGTGCCGGACTCCTCCGTTCTCCCGCGCGTTCCGGCCTGGTTCGAGCCGGCGCCGGCGGCCCTGGCGGCCCTGGCCGGCGCCGCCGAGACCGTGCTCGTGCAGGCACCCCCCGGCTTCGGCAAGACGGGCACGGTCGCGACCTGGCTCGCGGCCGAGCCCGGCCGGTTGTGGGCCTGGGTCGATGTGGACCTCGAGCTGGGGGTCGAGCGATTCCTCGCGGACGTCCGCTCCCGGCTCGAGCGGATCCGCGAGTTCAGCAGCGTCGTGACGGACCCGGATGGCGCCGCGGGCGCGGCTCGCGTGACGCTCGTGATCGATCGCCTCGACCGGCTTCCTATGGACGGCGACGCCCGCCTCGCGGAACTCGCCCGGGCGGCGGGGGCCCAGCTCGTGATCATCGCCCGCCGGTCGCGCGCCCTGCGCTCCTTCCGCGAGTCCTGCGCCCGGATCACGCTCGTCGACGAGGGGCATCTGCGCCTCGGCGCGGCGCAGGTGCACGTGATCGCGGGATCCCTCGACCGGGGCCTGCGCCCGGGGCAGGCGGACGCGCTCGTGGCACGCACGCGGGGGTGGCCGGGCGCCGTGATCGCGGCCCTGCGGGATGCGCAGTTGCCACCGCCCGAACCCACGCCGTGGCGACCCGGGGCGATCCTGTTGGGCTACGCGCAGACCATCCTGCTCGACCCGGAGTTCCACCGGCAGTCCGACCTGCTGCGCCTGCTCAGCGTGGTCGGCGACGTGACCGACGATCTCGTCGCCGACGTCCTCGGGCCGGCCCCCGGGACCCTGGCGGCGTTCTCGAACGAGGGCCCCGTCGCGCTCGAGCGCGCCGGCGACGCCTGGCGGCTCGGACCGGTCCTGGCGCCGGCGCTGGCGGACCTGTACGAGCGCATGGAGCCGGCGGCGATCCGCCGCGTCAACGCGCGCCTGCATGTGCACTATGCCGGCCGGGGCGACCTCGGCCGCGCGCTCACCCAGGCGATCCTCAGCGCCGAGGCCGGGCTCCTGCGCGAGTTCGTGGAGGCCCATTGGTCCGAACTGGCCGTGCTGGCACCGGGCCGGCTCGAGCGCGCCCTCGGGATGCTCGGGCCGGCGTCGGACCTGACACGGTTCCTCGCCGCCGAGGTGATCGGCGAGGCGGGAATGCGCCGCGGCCGGCGAGGACTCGTCGACGGCACGTTCCTCCTGCCCGGCTCCGCCCCGGACCCCGGGGAGGGGATCGCCGACGGCGCGGTCGACCTCGGGCCGTGGCGGCTGCGCTGGGCCTGGGCGCAGTTCTTCGCGCGCCGGCACCTGGGGGCCGCCGATGCGTTCTGGCGGCTCAGCGGGCATCCCGATCCACGGCTGCGGGGTGAGGCGTGGGGCGGGCTCGCGCTGTGCCTCCTGCACCGCGGCTTCGTTCGGGCCGCCCGGGACTGGTGGATCGCCGGTGACGGCCCGGGTGGCGGGGAGCCTGCCACGGTGACGGCCCGGGCCTGCGACTGGCTCGTGCGCCGGCTCCTCTTCGACGAGGGCCGGCCGGTCGAGGATCGGGTGCCGGGCCCGCCGGGCGACCTCGCGGACCTGCCCCCCGCGACCGCCGACCTCGGCGCATATATCGAACTGCTCGTGCTGCTGCCGACGCGGCGGGCCACCTCCACCGAGGAGGATCTCGATCACGCCGCCGAGCGGTGCGCGCGGGCGGCCGCGCAGAGTCCGACGCTGCGGACGGCGATCACCATGACGTATGTTCACCGGCTCGTCACCATGGGTCGCCTCGCCCGCGCCCGGGAGGTGCTCGCCGATACGAGCGACATGGCCGGCTGGGACATGTCGGCGAAGGCGTGGATCGACTGGCTCGAGGGCAACCTCGTGGGCGTGCTGCGGATCACGGGCGCGAGCCTGCCGGGGGCGGCGCTCGTCGACGAGGAGACCCGCCTCAACCCGCGCCTGCACGCGCAGCTGCTCGTGCTCGATGCGCTCGGCTCCGCCCGGCTCGGTCGCGACGACCGGGCGACGAATATGCTCGACGCGGCCCTCGAGCTGACCCGCGAGTCGGGGTACTGGCGGGCCTGGAGCTACGTGCCCCCGAGCGAGATCGCGCGCCTCGTCGAGCTGCTGCCCGCGCTCGCGGACGTGTTCGACGGCGCACCCGTCGGCGCCCCGGGACCGGAGCCGCTGCGGGGGATGGTGCGGCTGTCCCCGCGGGAACTGGACGTGCTGCGGCAATGGTCCCAGGACCACACCGTGGCCGAGATAGCCGATCGCCTATTCGTGAGCGTGAATTCCGTCAAGAGTCACCTGAGATCCATTTATAAGAAATTGAATGTCACGGGCCGGGGCGACGCATTGGAGCGTGCCAGGCAGCTGGCGCTCATTCCCTGACCGCGGCCGGTGCCCGGTCATCCGATGTCCGGTACGCCTCAAGGCTATCACCCGCGATACTATTGTATTCACCCGCATCTCACCCTCGATCATCGAATAATCCACCCCGGGGTGATGGGTCGAAGGTCCTGTGCGCTCGAATTGAACACCACCGCTCCAATAGGCTGAATCCATTCCGATTCCGTCCCGGGAGTAATCGTGCATACCTCCGCCTTCCGTCATGCCGCCAGCCCTGTCCGACCCAGACGGAGAAGCAGGCTCGTGGCCGCCACCGTGAGTGGCTGCCTGGCCCTGCTCACGGGGCCGATCGCGGCCTTCGCGACGACCGGAGGCGCCGGCGAGGCGGGCGGGAACGCCGCTGAGCGGGAGCCCGCGCGGCTGACGATCGTGAGCGATGCGACCGGGGCGATCGGGGCGGGCGAGGCGCCCTCGTTCTCGTACGGGTCGACCTCCGACGTCGCCGGCTCCTCGTGGGGCGAGGGGTTCACGCTCGCCCCGACGCCGGAGGATCCGGACGAGCTCACGGGCGCACTCCTTCCCGGTGAGGCCGTGACGGTCGAGGCGGAGCTGCCGCAGGGATGGGTCCTCGACGACCTCACGTGCACCGGCGGCGACGACGTCACGGTCGGGGCCACGAGCGTGACGGTCACGTCGGCGTCCGACGTCTCCTGCACGTTCACGAACGCGCCGGTGGCCACGACCGGTGAGGCCGATCCAGCCGATCCCGCTGACCCCGCCGATCCCGCCGATCCCGCTGATCCCGACGTCGCCGAGCCCGAGCCCGCGGATGAACCCGAGCCCGCGGACGCGCCTGCATCGGCGGCCCGGCCGAGCTCCGCCGACGTTCACCGGGCCGGCATTCACCCGGCCGACATGCAGCCGATGGCCGTCGGGGAGGCGCCGGTCTGCTCGAGCGGCTACGTCTACTCGGTCTACGACGGCGGCGACCTGGTCCAGATCGACCCGTCCGGCGCCGTGTCCACGATGGGCAGCTGGAGCTCCTTCGTCGACGGCCCGGGCGGAAGCGTCAACGGCCTGGCGATCGGCGACGGCGGCACCGTCGTCTACGCCTTCATGCGATTCAGCAGCGACACCGCCGAGGATCCGCTGAGCAACGCGACCGTGCTCCGCTACCTTCCGGCGACGGATGCGTGGGAGTCGCTCGGCACCCTCAACTCGAACACGACCCAGCAGCTGATCGCCGGCGCGGTCGACTTCGCCAGCGGCGACTACTTCTTCGGCGGATACGACTCCTCGAACAACTTCCAGCTGTGGCGCTACGACGTCGGGACCGGCCTGTTCGACAAGGTGGGCTACTTCGTCAGCGGGCTCGTCGGCGCGAACGGCGACATGGCCTTCGACGCGCACGGCAACCTGTTCGTCATCGCCAGCGACGACGACGGCAACGTCACCGAGTTCATGATCACCGCCGCCACCCTCGCGGCGGCCGAGAACAACGCGCTCGACCTCTCACAGACCCACGCGTTCGACGTCGGCGGGGTCGCCGTCAACGGCGTGGCCTTCGACGCGGACGGATCCATCTACCTCGGCTCCGACACGACCGTGTACAAGTACGACCCCACGACCTGGACGTCCCTCGGCACGCACACCGGCAACCTGGTCGACAGCACCGACCTCGCGAGCTGCAACTCCCCGGGAACGATCACCGTGCGCAAGGACATCACGCTCCGCGCGGCCAGCGCGGACCAGTTCAGGCTGACGCTCGAGCGCGACGCGGTCACGGTCGCGACCGAGGACACGAGCGGAACCACGACCGGGCTCCAGCCCACCCAGATCGGGCCGGTGCCCGCGATCTCCGGGGCGGACTACTCCTTCTCCGAAGCGATCATCGCCTTCCCCGGTTCCTCGCAGATGAGCGCCTACACCTCGACCTGGGAATGCGAGGCGGGCGGTTCGGTCATCGCCACGGGCACGGGCACGGCGGGAGTGGTCACGATCCCACCCCCACTCTCCGGCGACGAGGGCGCGCACGTCGTGTGCACCTTCACGAATGCGCCGAAGACGAACCCGATCGAGTTCACCAAGCGCTGGCAGGGAGCAATCGCCGGGGACACCGCCGAGCTGAGCATGAGCGGCTTCGCACTCGTCGACGCGACGACGGCGACCTCGACGGCAGACGGCACGAACCCGCAGCACGACACGGTCAACGTGGCGACGGGCGCGGCGGCCTACGGCTCCTCGGTCACGCTGGCGGAGAACATCGGCCACGGGTCGGACCCTGCCCAGGGGTCCTACAACGCCACGTACACGTGCACCCAGGGTGGCGTCACGGTGGCCGTGGCGGCCCAGACCTTCGTGATGCCGTTCACCGACGGGACGGTCGAGTGCGTCGTCACGAACACGCCCCGCACGGGCAACATCGTCGTGACGAAGAAGTGGGTCGTGCAGGATTCCGCCGGAAACGTCGTGGAGACCTATGACATTCCGGCAGACGCGTCGACGCTGCCCGCGGGCCTGCACGCGCAGCTGACCCTCGACGGCCAGAACCGGGCCTGGGACGCGAGCGACTCGCGGACCATCGGCTCGGTCGTGACGATCGACGAGGTGGCCACGCTCGACGGCGACGCCCTGCCCGGGTGCTCGATCCTCGAACCCCCCGTGCTCACGTTCGAGGGCACGATCGCCACCTTCGCGCCGACCCCCGGTGAGGACTACGGGCTTCCCTTCGACGCGACCGTGGCCGCGGGGACGAGCCGGTTCCACATCACGAACACGATCGAGTGCACGCAGTCCCTCAGCCTCGTCAAGCAGGTCGACGTGGGCGCGGTCACGGCGGACACCTGGACCCTGAGCGCGACGAAGCCCGACGGCAGCGCGGCGCTCGAGGGCCCGAGCGGCACGTACTCGCCGACCACCCCGGTCACCGCCGCCGTGACGGCCACCGTGCCGTACGCGCTCGCCGAGGCCGGCGGCCCCGCGACCTACGTCCCCGACGGCGGATGGGTCTGCGCCACGAGCGACTCGGAGGCGGTCGCGGTCACGGACGGCGCGGTCGAGGTCCCCCTCGGGGCCGACGTGACCTGCACGATCACGAACACGACCGCGCTGCTCACCGTGCTCAAGCACATCGACGGCAGCTCGGACCTCAGCCCGTCCGATTGGGACCTCACCGCCACCCCGGATGCCGGCGTCGCGGGGCTGACCCCGACGACGGTTCCGGGCGCTGACGGCGCCGCGACCGATCCGAACGCGGCCAGCACCTTCGAGGTGCGCCCCGGGCACGGCTACTCGCTCGCCGAGGCCCTGGCCGCCGGGCACGAGGACACGGCGTACCTGCAGCTCGCGCTGCAGCACTGGGACGGCGCCGAGTGGGTCGACGTCGACGCCGACACGGTGAGCGTCGAGGCCGGGGCACACGACGTGTACCGATTCGTCAACGCCGGCGTGACGGCGATCTCGCTGCCGCTCACCGGCGGCCTGGGCACGGACCTGTTCCTGGCGCTCGGCGCCCTGGGACTGATCGCCGCAGTGGCCCTGGCCGGCTGGCAGCACCGACGGACCACGAGGATGCGACGCGCATGAGGCGATGACCACCACCACGCAAGATGTTCGGCCGAGGAATCGGCGCGGGACTTACATCGATTGGAGCAGGAGAGACATGACAATCCAGACAACGGGTGGGCGTCTGCGCGGCATCGCCGCCGCCACGGGCGCGATGGCCCTCGGCGCGATGGGCATGGTCGCGCTCGCGGCCCCCGCATCCGCCGCCATACCGAACTTCCCCGACGGGCCCTACTCGGTCACCGTGCACAAGTACGCCCAGCCCGACGACGCGACCGGCCTGCCCAACGACGGCACGGAGATCACGACGGGGCTCACCGGTCTCGAAGCGCTCGACGGCGTCACCTACACGATCGCCGAGGTGTCGGGCATCGACCTGACCACCGCGGCCGGCTGGCAGCTGACCGAGCACCTGTCCGTCGATGCGACCGGCGCCGTCGTCGACGATGCGACGCCCGCGACCACCTATACGACGAGCGTGGTCGACACGCAGGTGACCGCCGCCGGCGGCGTGGCGGCCTTCACTGGCCTCGACCTCGGTGTCTACCTCGTCTCGGAGACCGACGCCGGCGCGAACAACATCACCCAGCTCGCCGACCCGTTCCTCGTCACCGTGCCGTTCCCCAACGAGAACGCGTGGCTGACCGACGTGCACGTGTATCCGAAGAACCCGGTCACCGACATCACCAAGGAGGTCGACGACTCCGGTGCCCACGGGCTCGGCGACACCGTCGTGTGGCCCATCACCGCCGGGGTGCCGAACATCCCGGACGGGCAGAGCCTCGACAGCTTCGAGATCACGGACGACCTCGACACCCGCCTCGACTACCAGAGCGCGACCGTCACCCTGACGGCCGCGGACGACACGACCGACGTGCCCCTCGCGACCGGCGACTACACGCTCGTCAACACCGGGCAGAACGTCACCCTCGAGTTCACGACGGCCGGCATCGCGGTGCTCGCCGCCAACCAGGGCGGCACCGTGACCCTGACGATCGACACGACCGTCAACTCCGTCGGCGACGGCACGATCACGAACACCGGCATCCTCTACGTCAACGACTCCGACCACGACCACGGTTTCGAGAGCGATACCCCCAAGACCACGTGGGGCTCGATCAACCTGCTCAAGACCGACGCCGCCGATCCGGGCAACCCGCTCGAGGGCGCCGAGTTCCAGGTGTACCTGACCGAGGCCGACGCGGCCGCCGGCACGAACCCCGTGAGCGTGGGCGGCGTGACGACCTTCGTCTCCGACGCGAGCGGCGCCGTGACGATCGAGGGCCTCAAGTCCCAGGAGAACGGCACGGGAGCCAACCTCACCTACTACGTGGTCGAGACCCAGGCGCCCGCCGGCTACACGATCGCGGCCGACTACTCCGCCGCCGAGTCCGGGGTCGCCTTCACCGTGCTCCCGGGCACGACCACGAACGCCACGGTCACCGTGGAGAACCCGCAGGTGCCCCCCTTCGAGCTGCCGCTCACCGGGAGCTCCGGCACGGCCCTGTTCATCGGCGGCGGCCTCGCGCTCATCGCCCTCGCGATCGGCGCGGCGATCGTGATCGGCCGGCGCAAGTCGCACGCCGGGTCCAACCTGTGACCGAGCGATCCTGACGCACCGACGCGGAGCGTGATGGTGGGAGGTGCCGGCCGGCGCCTCCCACCATCCGTCGGTTCGGCGCCCGAACCGACTCGTCCCTCACCCATCCGACCCAGTGCGCCGTGGCAGGAGGCCCGATGACGATGCTCATGACGCCGCCGCAGCCGCCGGCGCCGCCGAGACGCCGCCGGTGGCGTCTGCCCAAGCTCGCCCTCGGCGTCGCGTTCACGGCCCTCGTGGGACTCGCGGTGCTGCTGTATCCGAGCGCGGCCAGCTGGTATTCCGCGGTGCTCCAGGCCCGAGAGGTCGACGGTTATCAGCAGGAGGTGACGGCGATCGGCCCGGTCGGGCGGGAGAAGGTGCTCGCCGAGGCGCGCTCCTACAACTCGGCCCTGCGCAGCGGCGCCGTCGTGGCCGCGAACGAACGGCTGCCCTTCGCGCACACGAGCGCGCCCACGACGGTCGACTACGACGACCTGCTCGCCGCCGACGCGCACGGACTCATGGCCCGCCTGACCATCCCCGCGATCGGCGTGGACCTGCCGATCTACCACGGCACGAGCGAGCGGGTGCTCGAGGAGGGGATCGGCCACCTCGAGGGAACGGCCCTACCCGTCGGGGGCGAGGGCACCCACTCCGTGCTCACCGGTCACCGCGGCCTCGCGACCGCGACCCTGTTCACGCATCTCGACCGCGTGCAGGTCGGCGACCGGTTCCAGATCTACGTCTTCGGCGACGTGCTCACCTACGAGGTCACCAGCACCATCGTGGTCGAACCCGACGAGACCGAATCGCTCAACCCCGTGCCCGGAGCGGACCAGGTCACCCTCGTCACGTGCACGCCGCTGGGAATCAACAGCCAGCGCATCCTCGTCACCGGCGAACGCATCCTCCCGACGCCACCGGCCGACGTGCGGGCGGCGGCCGTGGACGCGCCCGGCCCGGGCTTTCCGTGGTGGGCGGCCGGTCTCGGCGGCGCCGTCCTCATCCTCGGCGGCTACGTCCAGCGATCCGGCCGGCCCCGGGTGCCACGGCAGGACGGCCCGCCTTCAGCTCCCCTTCCCGATTCCACCGGCGCCGCGATCGACCGAGCCCGGTGAACACGGCAGGCACCAATCCCGCCCGGCCTGCCGGGGAAGGGTGAGACGGCGGCGGGGTACTTCGGATGCCCCGCCGCCGGCGCCCCGGCGCGGCCCCGCCGCGGACCCGTCGCGCGGTGGTGAGCGAGACGGCGAGGGAGGCTGCGTCGTCCGTACGCCTCATCGGCCGCCGAAGCGTGCACGCACGGCGCGCAGGTACGTGCGCGGCCCGACCTCACGTACGCGCAGCGAGGCGACCTCGACGGCGGTGCGGACGGCGGCCTCCAGCTCGGCGCCCAGCGTGAGCGCGGCCACGAGCGCGCCATGGAAGGCATCGCCCGCGCCGAGGGTGTCGCGCACCGCCACCCGTGGGACCTCGACGCGCCCCGAGCCGCGCGCGTCCACCCAGGTCACGGGGCCGGCGCCGGCGGTGATGACGACGCCGCGGGCGCCCAGGGCGAGGAGCGCGTCCGGGCCCGAGTCGCCGGTCGCGGTGCGGAAGTCGGCGGAGCAGGCGACCACGTCGGCGTGCGGGATGAGCTCGGCGAAGATCGGCCGCCGGCGCCCCGCGTCGAGCACCACCGTGGCCCCGCACTCCCGGGCCCGGGCCAGGACGTCCCGCTGCAGGTCGGGGTGGTGGCCGTCGAGGAGCACGACCCGCGGGGTCGGCTCGGCATCAAGGTCCGGCGCGACGGTGTGGGTACTGCCGGCGTCGGTGGAGACGACGGAGCGCTCGCCGGTGGCGTCGTCGACGAGCACCGCGGAGACGGACATCTCGTGCCTCGGGCCGGCGTCGAGGAGCCGCACGCCGTTGGCCTCGAGGTCGTGGCGGGCCAGCGCCCCGACCGGCCCGGCGCCGATCGCCGTGATGAGCAGCGGGGACCGGCCCATCGCGGCGGCCACGACCGCGGCGTTGGCGGCCGGTCCGCCGGCCGCGAGATCCTGGCGCAGGGCCGTGATCTTCTCGTTCGGTGCCGGCGGGCGGTCGGCCCGATGCACGAGGTCGACCGTCGTGAGGCCGGCGAACCAGCAGGTCGTGTTCACTTCTTCTCGCATTCTGTTCGGCGTGTGCCACACTTGCGCTGACGTCGAGACGGGCAGGAGGCCGCGATGGCCGGAAGGAGCCGGGAGGCGGTCCGCCCTTGCCGATCCTGCCAGGAGTCCTCCGGCCGCGGGGCGCCGCGGGCCACCACGGATCGTCGGCGCTGACATGGTCCGTATCCGCGACGTCGCCGGCCACGCGGGCGTCTCCACCGCGACGGTCTCGCGCGTGCTCAACGGCAAGCAGGTGCGCGCGGACCTGGCCGAGGCGGTGCACGCGGCCGTGGCCGAGCTCGGTTACGTGCCCGACCGCACCGCCCGCTCGCTGCGCACCGGGACCACGCCGGTCATCGCGCTCGTCGTGCCCGATATCGCCAACCCGTTCTTCACCTCGCTCGCGCGGGTCGTCGAGGACGTGGCCGCCGCGGCCGGCTACTCCGTTGTGCTGTGCAACACCGACGACGTGGCCGCCAAGGAGCGCGGCTACCTCGAGATCGCCCTGCGCCAGCGGATGGCCGGCGTCATCCTCGCCCCCGCCGACGCGAGCCCCGACCTGGGCGCGCTGCTCGCGGCCGGGCGGGCGGTCGTCGTGATCGATCGGGACGTGCCGGAGGCCGTCGACCGGATCGCCTTCGACAACGAGGGCCTCGGGCGGCGGGCCACCGAGGCGCTGCTGCGGCGCGGCCTCACGGACATCGCCTGCATCACCGGGCCCGAGTCCACGAGCACCGCCCGGGCACGTGCAGCCGGGTGGCGCGCCGCGCTCGCCGGCGCCGGCATCGAACCGGGGCCCGGGCGGCTCACCTACGCGAATTTTCGTGTGGACGGCGGTCGCGCGGCCGCCGCCGGGCTGCTCGCCTCGCCGCGGCGCCCGCAGGCGGTGCTGGCCACGAACAACCTCGTGGGCGTGGGCACGCTGCAGGCGCTCGCCGGCGCCGGGGAACACGGGATCGCCGTGGGCATCATCGGGGACCTGCCGTTCGCGACCTCGGACATGTCGGAGGTCACCCTGACCCCGCTGCGCCCGGAGGACCTGGGCCGGCGCGCCATCGAGCGGCTGCTGGCGCGGCTGCGGGGCGAGGCCGGGGAACCGGTCCGGATCGTGCTGCCGCTGCAGTGAGGCGGGTCGTGCACCGAGGCGCCCCGACGATGTGCCGTCGCCGGCGCGCCGGGCTCCTCGGGCGCCCCGACTTTGTGTCGTCGCCGGCCGCAGAATGTGCGGCGCGTGGCGGTCTTCGCGCGTGTTCACAACGATGACGGCCCAGGGGGCGGCTCGCACTATTTGCGCGAGGGGTCGATCGGAATGTGCCGCCTCGGCCCCACGGAAGCAATGGCGGGTGTCCGCAGGCGCGGATGTCGAACCCGTCCCGGGCGGGAGGGGGCGATCCCACCCGCTCCGGCCCCTTGCGTCAGTAATCGATTTCTGTCATCGTGGGAAGGCAAGCACGACGGGCTTTCGACTGACAAGCCTGACAAGCCTGACGAGACTGACAAGGTGGCACGGTGGCGACGATCGCATACCTCGGCGTGGATATCGGCACGTCGAGCACGAAGGGCGTCCTCGTGGACGAGGCCGGCGAGATCCTGCGCACCGCCACCCGGGAGCACCGCGTGGACCGCCCCGCCCCGGGCCACGTCGAGATGGACGCCGAGATCTGGTGGGAGGAGTTCACGAGCATCGCCGCCGAGCTCACCGGCGCCGCCCCGACCCCCGACCTGCAGGTCGCGGCCGTCGGCGTGAGCGGCATGGGCCCGTGCGTCCTGCTCACCGATGACGCCGGCACCCCGCTGCGGCCCGCGATCCTCTACGGCGTGGACACCCGCGCCTCCGCCGAGGTCGCCGAGCTCACGGCCGAGCTCGGCGAGGAGGCGATCCTGCGCACCGGCGGCTCGGTGCTCTCCTCCCAGGCCGCCGGCCCCAAGCTCGCCTGGATCCGGCGCCACGAACCCGACGTCTGGGCGCGGGCCACCCGCTGGTTCATGCCCGCCTCCTTCCTGGCGCACCGGCTCACCGGCGCCTACGTGCTCGACCACCATTCGGCGTCCCAGAGCACCCCGATGTACGACTCCGCAGCCCTCGCCTGGCACGCCGACTGGGCGCGGCGCGTCGCCCCCGGCCTGCCGCTGCCCGAACTGCGCTGGCCCGGGCAGGTCGCCGGCGCCACGAGCGCCGACCTCGCCGGCATCCCCGCCGGCACCCCCGTGATCACCGGCACGATCGACGCCTGGTCCGAGGCCGTGAGCGCCGACGCCCACAACGCGGGCGACCTCATGCTCATGTACGGCACCACGATGTTCCTCATCGCGACCGGCACCGAATTCCTCACCTCGGCCACCATGTGGGGCACCGTCGGCGCCTACGAGGGCACCCGCAACCTCGCCGGCGGCATGGCCACCTCCGGCGCGATCACCGGCTGGCTCGCCGACCTCACGGGCGCCGACTACCCCACCCTCCTCGCCGAGGCCGCCGCCTCCGGGCCCGGTGCCCGCGGCCTCCTCGCCCTGCCCTACTTCGCCGGCGAGCGCACCCCCGTCTTCGACCCGGACGCCCGCGGCGTCATCGCCGGCCTCACCCTCGAGCACACCCGCGGCGACCTGTACCGGGCCGTGCTCGAGGCCACCGGCTTCGGGGTGCGCCACAATGTCGAGGCGATGAGGGACGCCGGAGCCCGCCCGGGCAGGATCGTCGCCGTCGGCGGGGGTACTCAGGGCGGGCTGTGGGCGCAGATCGTCTCCGACATCACCGGCCTCGAGCAGGTGATCCCCACTCACGCCATCGGCGCCAGCTACGGGGCCGCGGTGCTCGCGGCGACGACCCGGCAGGACGTCGATGTGGCCGCCTGGAACCCGCCGGCCCGGATCGTCACGCCCGATCCCGCTGTCCATACGCATTACGGCGAGCTCTACGGGCTCTACCGCGACCTCTACCCGGCCACGCGCGACATCGCCCACGCCCTGGCCACCCATCAGCGAACCGAAGGAGTCCGCCCATGACCGCCTACACCCTGCCCGAGACCCCCGCGCCGCCGACGGCCCCGCCCCGGACCGCCTACCTCGTGGCCAACGGCGACCTGCGCGAATCGGCCAACACCGCCGGTTGGGCCGCCCAGGTGGAACTGGAGCGGCAGCTCGAGGCGGCCTTCACCGCGGTCGGCTGGACCCTCGAGCGCGCCCACGCGGTCGACCCGGCGACCGGGCACGGTTTCATCTCCTCCCAGCGCATGGGCATGGACATCTTCGCGAGCATCCCGCCCGAGGCACCGCTCGTGGTGGCCGAGGCCGTGTGGCAGTACTCCCACCACGTGCTGCCCGGCCTGCGCGACCACCGCGGCCCGATCCTCACGGCCGCGAACTTCGCCCCCGAATGGCCCGGCCTCGTGGGCCTGCTCGGCCTCAACGGCGGCCTGACCAAGATGGGCACCCCGTACTCGAGCGTGTGGACGGTCGACGGCACCGACGACTGGTTCCTGAGGCGGATCCGCGAATGGGTCGACACCGGCACGATCGCCCACGACGACTCCCACGTGCGCCCGCTGCCGGAGCTGCCCGCCGGCCCCGAGGCCGGGCCCGAGATCCAGCTGGGCCGGGCCCTCGCCGCGGACCTGCGCCACCGCAAGGCGATCATCGGGATCTTCGACGAGGGCTGCATGGGCATGTACAACGCCATCATCGACGACGAGCTCCTCAATCCCACCGGCATCTACAAGGAGCGCCTCTCCCAGAGCGCCCTGTGGGCCGAGATGCAGACGGTCACCGACGCCGAGGCCGACGCCGTGCAGACCTGGCTCGAGGAGGCCGGAATGACGTTCCGGCTCGGCACCGACGAGGCCACCGACCTCACGCCCGGCCAGCTGCGGTGGCAGCACAAGATGTACGTCGCCGCCCTGCGCATCGCCGACGACTTCGGCGTGGACGCCCTCGGCATCCAGTACCAGCAGGGTCTCAAGGACGTCTGCCCCGCCTCCGACCTGGTCGAGGGCCTCCTCAACAACGTCTCCCGCCCACCGGTCGCCTCCCGCGACGGTGCGCGCATCCTGTGGGAGGGCCGGGCCCTGCCGCACTTCAACGAGGTCGACCAGGGCGTGGCCGTGGACGCGCTCGTGACCAACCGGGTCTGGACCGCGATGGGACTCGACCCGGCCACCACCCTGCACGACGTGCGCTGGGGCGCCGAATCGGGCGGGGAGTACGTGTGGACCCTCGAGATCTCCGGCTCCGTGCCCGCCAGTCACCTGCCCGACGGCTACGCGAGCGCCGAGGGCTGGCGTCAGGGCCCGGTGTTCTTCCCCGCCGGCGGGGCGACGCTCAACGGCATCTCCAAGCCCGGTGAGGTCGTGTGGTCCCGGGTCTACATCTCCGGCGGCGCGCTGCACGTCGACCTCGGCCGCGCCGACGCCGTCGAGCTGCCCGCCGCGGAGGCCGCCCGCCGCAAGGAGACGACCAATCCCGAGTGGCCGGTCATGTTCGCCGTCTTCCGGGGCGTGAGCCGCGACCAGTTCATGGCCCGCCACAAGGCCAACCACGTGCAGGTCGCCTACGCCCCGGATGCGGCCACCGCCGACAAGGCGCTCCTGGCCAAGGCGGCGATGTTCGAGGCCATGGGCCTGACCGTGCACCTGTGCGGCGACGTCGCGATCTGACGAGTCACCCGAGTCGCCCGAGTCACCCGAGGGCGCCGTCGCCCGGTCGCCCCGCCGTGAGCGGGGAGGAGCCACCCCGCCGGAGGTGGTGGATCCTCCCCGCTGCGGTGCTGCCGTGTCAGGGGGCCGGCGGCAGCCCGAGCAGGGTGATCGCCTCGAGTGCGAAGATCCCCGCGCCCGATTCGGTGATGAGGGCGGGGACGGCGAATCCGGGCGCCTCCGGCGGATAGGCCACGGCGTCCTCGCCGGTCACCGTGTTCACGATCTCCACGCTCGTATCCGAGCGCAGGTAGGCGAGCACGCCCCCGGCCGCCGAGATCCGCATCCCCTCGGACACGCCCCGGCTCCACTGCGGCTCCCCACCGGAATAGCCGGCGAGCGTCTGCGCGTCGAGGGTGAGCAGCACGTCCCCGGCGGGATCGAAGGCGATGTCACGGATTCCGGTGTCGATCACCTCGCCCGTGCGCACGTCGACCACCGCGCCCGTGCGGGCTTCACCCCGCGTGAGGACGGCGTAGCCCGCCACCGCGGGTACGCCCGCCAGGGCGTTCACTCGCCCCGTCAGGGTGCCCGTGGGGTCGAGGTCGGCCACGGGCAGGCGCCAGAGTTCGGGCCCGCCGGCGGTCGCCTTCGTGGCGATGATCTCCCCGCCGCGCGCGACCACGAGGACGTCGTCGTACACCCCGACGATCTCGAGCCCCTCCTCCTCGGCCTCGTCGGCGATCACCTCCCCGGTGAACGGGTCGAGCGCCTGCCGCGGGCCCCCTGCCCCGACGGCGCTCGCGGGGGAGGCACCGGCGAAGACGGGGCCGGGACCCTGGTGGGGTCCGGGCAGCTGGACCGGGCCCCAGCGCACCTGCCCGGTGAGCAGGTTGTAGCCCGTCGCCGTGGTGGCGGCGAGCGCGTCCTCGGTGGTCCCGACGTCGGTGAGGATCGCGACCGCCTCGTCCGCCGGGAGCTCGTCTCCGGTCGCCCCGGGGACGCCGGCCGAACCGGGGTCGCCCGCCTCGCCGGGCGGCTGCGCCGCGAGCACGTAGCCGGAGCAGCTCGCCGGCCGCTGCACGCGCCACAGCTCCTTCCCGTGGGCGTCGACGGCCGTGAACTCGAGCACCCCGCCGGCGTCGTGCAGGCCCATGAACACGCCCGCGGCGTACTGGGGCACGTCGTCCCAGCCCGGGGCGAACGCGGGCAGCTCCGCGAACGGGTACGGCAGCTGCTCGCGATCGATCGCGGTCTCCGCGAGCGGGCCGTCGATCACCTCGACCGTGCGATCCGGCTGGGCGGCGGGGGCCGGTTCCTCCCCGCCGATGAGCGAGCAGCCGGCCAGCGCGAGGGCGAGCGCCCCCGCGGCCGCGACGGCACGGCCGCGCCGGGAGAGCCGAGACGACCGGGTGGAGGGGCCGGCCCTCATCGTCGAGCCTCGGGATCGGTGCCGTCCGCCCGAGCACCGGCCCGCGCGCCGGCCCGGGGATCCGACGGGTTCCTACGCGAGCCCGGTGCGGGAGAGGCGGGTTCGGACGAGGGGGGAGCGGCGTCGTCCGTGCGCTCGCGCGGCCACCACCACCACAGCCCGAGCGCCACGAGCGCCGCGACTACGATGAGCGCGATCTCGGGCAGCGAGGCGGCGAATGAGCCGGCGCCCTGCTGCAGCGAGCTCTGGGTCTCGAGGCCGATGAGCTGGGGCGCGGAGATGAGGCCGTTGGTCGTGATGAACACGGTGCCGACGGCGATGAGCAGCAGGCCGGTGAGCACCGAGGTCGTGTGGAACGCGCGGCCTGCCACGGTGAAGGTGCGCCCGCGGGCGAGGTTGCGGATGCCGACCCGGTGCCACACGATCACGAGGACCACGAGCGGGAGCACCATGCCGGCCCCGTAGGCGGCGAGCAGGATCGCGCCGGCGGCGGGGTCGCCCTGCGCGGCGGCGAGGGTGAGCACCGCGCCGAGGATCGGCCCGGCGCAGAAGCCGGCGACGCCCGAGGTGATGCCGAGGAAGAACGCGCGGGCCACGCCGGCGGCGCCCCGGGCGGCCGCGGCCGCGCGCGTGGGGGCGAGGCGGTCGAGCCGGAAGCCCCAGCCGGCGATCTGCATGACCCCGAAGGCGATGATGAGCACGCCGGCCACGACGATGAGCACGGAGCGATGCTGGGTGAACAGCAGCCCGAGCGCGCTGGCGCCCAGGCCCAGGGGCACGAGCACCACGAGCAGTCCGGCGTAGAACAGGCCGACGTGGGCGCCGAGGCGCGTGCCCGTGCCCGCCGAGCTGGCGAAGAACGCGGGCAGCAGCAGCGCGCCGCACGGGCTGAGCAGTGCGAGGGCCCCGCCGAGGACCGCTGCGAGCAGGCTGATCTCCATGGGTCAGCCCGCGAGTTCGGCGTCGATCATCTCGGTGAAGACCGGGGTGGGCTGGGCGCCGCTGACCGGGTGGCCGTTGATGAGGAACGCCGGGGTGGACATGACCCCGAGCTGGGCGGCCTCGTCGAGGTTGGCCTGCACGCCCGCCTGCACGTCGGCCGAGGCGAGGTCGGCGCGGAAGGTGTCGAGGTCGAGGCCGACGGCGGCGGCCACGTCCGCGAGGCCGTCCTCGCTCAGCTGGTCCGGCGACGGCGGGTCGCCGCCGTCGAAGAGCGCCTCGTGGAAGGGCAGGTAGGCCCCCTGCAGGCCCGCGGCGTAGGCGGCGAGCGCGCCGCGGTGGGATTCCGGGCCGAACAGGGCGATGTCGCGCCATTCGATGCGCACGTCGCCGGCCTCGACGTAGGGCAGGATCGCGGGCAGGGTCTGGTCGGTCCACAGGGCGCAGAAGCCGCACTGGAAGTCGGAGTACATGACGATGCCCACGGGCGCGTCGAGCTCGCCGATCGCGAGCGGATCGGCGGGGTCGCGCCGCTCCACGTTCACCGTCGCGGGGGGAGTGGGCTGTTCGGCGGAGTCGACGACCCCGCTCGGCGCGGTCGGCGTGGCCGCGGGCTCCGTCGTGGGGGTGGAGCCGCCGCGGGTGGCGAGCACGACGGCGATGAGCGCGATGGCCACGACGACGATGAGGATCGGGATGAGCGCGTTGCGGCGCCCGGCCTGGGCAGCGGCCATGAGTGGAATTCCCCCGTGACGAGTGTGGTGGCGGATATGGTCCGAATCTCTACTACTTGGCATAGTAGATCACGGCCGGGCATAGTAGCCACGTGGTCCTTCACACTCCCTCCGCCCTCACGCCGCCTGAGGACGACGCATCTCGCCCCGGGCGGGATGCCCGCCCGGGCCTGTGGTCGGCGGCGCCGCGGGCGCTGGCGATGTGGGGCCGGCGGCAATGGCTCGCCGCCGCGGTGGTGGCCGCCGGGGTGGCGCTGCTCGTCGGGATCTCGACCGTGCTCATCCCGAACGGGTGGTTCAGCCGGGAGATCGCGACCACCGGATGGGACTACCCGGTCTGGGTGGTCATGGCGGCGCTCACCGGACTGCTCGCGCGACCTACGTCGCCCCGGTCTCCGGGGCCGCCTCCTCCGGGCCCGCCGAGGCCCGCCGGCCCGCGCGGTTCGGCACGGCCGGCGCCGTGCTCGGCTGGTTCGCGGTCGGCTGCCCGGTGTGCAACAAGATCGCCCTGCTCGCGCTCGGCTACACCGGCGCCCTGCAGTGGTTCGCCCCGGCCCAGCCGATCCTCGCCGCCGCGGCGATCGCGTTGAGCGGCGCGGCGCTGCTCGTGCGGCTGCGCGGGCAGGTGTGGTGTCCGGTCCCGGCGGACGGTGCGCCGTGAGTGTCCCGCTCGGCCCGCTCGAGGAGCAGGTGATGAACGTGCTCTGGCGCAGCTGCGAGAACAGGGACCTGCCGCTGACCGTGCGCGCCGTGGCCGATCAGCTGCCCGAGTCGGCGTACACGACCGTGGCCACGGTGCTCGGCAACCTCATGCGCAAGGAGATGGTCGAGAAGCTGCGCTCGGGCCGGCTCCTGCTCTACCGTCCCCGCCGCACGCGGGCGGAGTACGCCGCGGATCGGATGGCCGAGGCGCTGGCGACCAGCCGTCGTCCACACGTGACCCTCGACCAGTTCATCGGCGCGCTCACGCCCGCCCAACACGCCGAACTCGTCGCGGCGCTCGCGCGGGCCTCCGCCACACCGGGCGCCGATCCCGCGGCGGGCGGGGCGGTCGGGCTGGCCCGGGTGCCCGAGATCGCGGTCGACTGACCCCGCGGTGATCGGGCCGGGGTCGAACTCCGGAGAGGCACCCATGGACGAATTGATCGAATTGGACGATAATCGGGCCATGGGAGTTGCAGCATCAGCTCGAATTCGAGACGTCGTCGATCCCCCTCAGGATCTCGCCGGGATGCTCGAACTTGCGCGGTTCCTCGAGAGCCACGCCACTCCCGCCGTCCTGCTCGGGCCCGACGGAGAGCAGATTCCGTTGCCTCTCGAAGCGTACGAAGTCCTGCGGAAGGTTGCGCGAGCGATGGAGGGTGGCGCGTCGGTGAGCGTGGAGCCGATCGACCGGCAGCTGACCACTCAGCAGGCCGCGACCCTGCTCGGGATCAGCCGAAGCACGTTGATCAGATTGCTCGACGAGCACGAACTGCCGTTCGAACGCTTCGGCGAGTCGCGGCACCGCCGGCTGCGTCTGCGGGATGTGCTGGCCTATCGCGAGCGTAAGCGGGTCGATCGCCGCAGCAGACTTGATGAAATGACGAGACAGGCGAGCGAGGACGGACTGTACGACGTCGATCCGGGTGCGTACAGGGCAGCACTCGCCGAGGCGAGGAAGTCCTAGCGAGGTGGCACGGTACACGGCCTTCCTCGACGCCTGTGTGCTGGTGCCCGTCGCTCCGTGCGACACCTTGTTGCGAATGGCGGATCTGGGGCTCTTCCGGCCTGTGTGGTCGGCGCGTGTCATCGACGAGGCGCGTCGGGCTCTGGAACGCATACACCCCGACATCGACCCAAGTCGATTTCGGAGTCGGTTCCGATCGATGAACGAGGCCTTCGACGATGCACTCGTCGAAGGTTGGGAGCCCCTGACACAGGGCCTCGATCTCCCCGACCCGGACGACCGCCATGTGGTTGCCGCGGCTCTCCGGGGCCGGGCCGACGCGATCATCACGGAGAACATCAGGGACTTTCCGGACTCGACGCTCAAGCCCATCGGGCTTGACGCGGTTCGATCGGACGCTTTCCTGCTCGATCAGTTCGATCTCGACCCGTCCGCCGCTCTGCACATCGTCGTGGAACAGGCCGCTGCGATGACCCGTCCGCCGGTCGACATCGAGACGTTGTTGACTCGGCTTGCTCGGAGTGGGGTGCCGAGGTTCGCCCAGGCCGTGCGGGAACTCATGCTGGAGACGAGGCCCGGTGCGTCCCGCCGGGCATAGTCCCCGCGGTGGTCGGGGATCGCGGCCGGCCGGTGACCGGTCGCCTCAGGCCAGGGTCGCGAGGGTGGCCAGGTCGACGGGGTGGACTGGGTCGTGCCCGCCGACGTAGGCGGCGATCTCGGTCAGGGCGGTGTTCGCGAGGCGGTGGAGCTCGTTGCCCTGGGAGCCGGCGAGGTGCGGGGTGATGCTCACGTTCCGCAGCTCCCAGATCGGGTCGTCGGCGGGGAGTGAATCGTGCACGTCGAGCACGGCGCTGATCCGGCCGGACACGAGTTCGGCCCGCAGCGCCTCCTCGTGCACGAGCGCGGGCCGGGCGGTGTTGATGAACGTGGTGCCGTCGCGCATGAGCGCGAGCATCCCGGCGTCGACCATGTGGTGGGTGGCGGGCACGTCGGGGGCATGCAGGCTGACGACGTCGCTGCGGGAGAACAGGTCCGCCAGCTCGACCTTCTCGGTGCCGAGCTCGGCGGCCTGGGCCGCGCTCACGAACGGGTCGTAGAGGAGCACCTGCACGTCGAAGGGGCGCAGGTGGGAGGCGACGAGCCGGCCGATGTGGGAGGCGCCGATGAGCCCGACGACGCCGCCGTGGTTGCCGTAGCCGCCGCGGGTGTACCAGTCGGGATCGACCCGGCGCCGCCGGCGGTAGTCGGCCTCGGAGGCGAGCGTCCGCTTCCCGGCGAGAAGGATCTGCGCGAGGGTGTACTCCGCCACGGGAATCGCGTTCGCGTGGACGGCGGAGGTGACCCGCAGGGACGCGGGCGCGGCCGCCGCGGCGGCGTCGTCGAACAGGGACTTGACGCTCCCGGCGGTGTGCACGACCGCGCCGAGCCGGGGCAGCCGCGCGAGCAGGGCCGCGTCGAGTCGCGGCGCGCCCCAGCCGGTCACGAGCACCTCGACCTCGGCGAGCCGACCGTCGTCGAGGGCGGCGAGGTCCGGGTCGACCTGTGCGGGGTCGACGTCGAGCAGGCGGGTCAGCTGATCGAGCTGGTCGGGCCGGAACAGGCACGGCGGCAGGTCGGGCAGCATCGCCAGCAGGGCGACGGGGCGGCGGGTCGGGCGGGTCGGTGCGGTGGCGTGGGTCGTGTGCGGCACCCCCTCATCCTGCCCGCTCGAGGCACCCGAACGCGATTCGGCCCCCTGCGCCGGGCCGGGCGCCCCACTCGTTCAGGCGCGTCGTCCCCTCGTGGCGGGCGTGCCTCGTCGAGGCGGGCTCCTCTCCGGTCGGGGTCCGCCGCCGAATGGGAATCCCTGCGGATCGTGACGCGTCGAGCCTGGTGAATGATCGCCGTCGGGTCATGGATCGAGGTTGTACCCGGCCCCTGTTTCGTGGTTGTTCCCCTTATGGATCGGCGGTGACGCGAGGGCCCCCATTCGAATGGTGCGACATAAGTGCGACATAAGCGGCGTGCCGCGGCACGGTATTACCTGCCCGCGACGTCGGTCATTCCCACGCCCATCGGAAGCCGAATATGCCCGGCGGGGTGTTCTCCAGGAAACGATGGGCGGTGCCTCCGCGATCGACCGGCGTCACGGATTCGTCGATCGCGTGGGAGTCGATCGACTCCCACGTGCTCCACCACACCCGCGCGGGAAGCCGCGCCTCGTTGAACCGCACCTCCATCGTGACCGCCGGGATCGCGTCGAGGATGATCCGCCGGAACACCGGCTCGGGCGCGCCCGGGTAGTGGAAGAAGGTGCGGTACTCGAGGGCGGCCGTCTCCCCGGGCGTCAGCGCGTCGGCGAACTCGATGTCCACCGCCCAGATCTCCGGACGGTCGGGGTTCGGATACGAGGCTCCCCGCGTCCCCCCGCGCAGCACCTCGACGGAGGCGTGGTCGGTGTCGAACTGGAACGTGTACCGCTCGAGCCGCGCGAGCGCCTCGATCACGACGTAGGTCTGGTGCACGTTCGGCAGGCCGTCCGGGCCGAGCTGGTGGAACTCGTCGAGGGTGCGCACCCGGTAGTCCGCCCTCGACACGGGCCGGCGCGGCTCGCCGTTGTTGCCCGGCGGGGCGTAGATGCCCACTCCCGAGGGGGCCCGGGCGGCGTCGTTCCGGTATCGATTCCAGAGTGAGTCCGCGTGGATCTGATTCATGTCGAAGGCCTCGATGAACCAGCGGAGTGTCTCGGTCGAGAGGGAGGTGCCGGCCAGCGCGCGGGAGATCCGGTCCCGCAGCCGGCGCGGCAGGTCGGTCACGGCGTCGTCGACCTGACCGGTCTCCCAGAGGTATTCGGCGACGACTTGCGCAACGGCGCGCTGATGTATCAATTCCCCCGATTGTCGGGTGACGGAGACGCGCCATCGACGGTTGTATGACTCCTCATCGGCCAGCAAGTGTCGCAAGAACTGCGACGTTTCTCCCCGGGAGACCGTCGGTCGTCGTATCGTCACGATCCCATAGTAGGAAGAAGCCGACCGAATTGTGGCATTTTAAAACAAGTTTCATCCGGTCGTGGGCGGTAAGAAATTGTTACCGTTTTCTTCAGGGGTGCAGCCACTCCCGCAGCGTCGCGGCCTCGGAGGCGAGCAGGGAGGGGTCGTCGTCCGGCACGAACTCGAGCAGCACGTCGTGGTCGCCGCCCGCGGCCGCCAGGATCTCGACGGCGCCCCGCCACAGGTCGGCGCGCTCGGCGAGCTCCAGCCGCTCGGCCATCGGCCACCACGAGAACGCGTGGATCGTCGAGGTACGGTCCAGTACGCGCCGCAGCGTCGAGAGCGCGTCGGCACTCGGCATGCCCTGGTGCGGCTGCCAGTACGTGAGCACGTTCGCCCGGTCGACCTCCTCGAGCAGCCGCAGCGTCGAGCCGACCTCGTCGGTGAGGGTGTGGCCGTGGAACTCGAGCCCGAGATCGATGCCGAGCGGGCGGGTCAGGTCGGCGACGTGCCGGATCCGGGCCACGACCGTGTCCCGCAGCTGCGAGTCCGCCTCGGCCGAGCCCGTCCGGCCCGCCCAGACACGGATGCGCGGCGCCCCGAGCGCCTCGGCCGCCGACACGACCCCGGCCGCGGCGAGCGCGAACTCCTCCTCGCTGCCGAGGAAGTCGAGGTAGGAACCGTAGGAGGCCACGGCCAGGCCGGCCGCCTCGGTCGCCCCCCGCACCGACGCCGCGCCCGCGACGTCGCCCGCGGGCACGTGCACGTCCCCGGCCCACTCGATGCATTCGAGCCCGGCGTCGCGGGCGAGGTCGATCACCTCGGCCGGCGTCAGTTCGCGGTAGGTGACCGAACACAGTCCAGGGCGTAACACGGGCGACTCCTCGATCGGGGTGCTCATCACTCTACGGGCCGCCACCGGGAGCGACGTCTTCCTCGGATCGGCCGTGGCCGCCCCAGGGCGCCACGTTCGAGAGCCGGACCGCCTACTCGAGCGGGTTGACCCAGCGCACCTCGGGGAAGCGCGCGAAGTCGCTGTCCGCGGAGACCACCGCCACCCCGAGACTGAGCCCGAGTGCGGCCAACTGGGCATCGGGCACGAGATTGCCGGTCACGTGGTGATCACGCATGAGCTGCCCGAACGCGAGCACTGTCTGGCGGGTCACCGGCGGCACCCATGCGGGCGGGGGGCGTTCACCCACGAATCCACGTACGCCCGCGCGGCCTGCGCGTCGAGCGGATGCGAGGTCACGCGAGGGTGGGTTGCCACGCGTAGGAATGCACCGGTCGTCTGCCGCGGCAGCCCCACCCGCTCGGCACCGTTGAGCACGCGCGTGAACCAGCGCGAGGCCCGATCGTGATGGGGTGACGTCGAGTCGACGGCGTACAGGAGGATATTCGCATCAAGGATCATGCCGCTGGTGAGTCGTGATCGTCGAGGAGATCGAGCACGGCGCCGACATCGCTCACGTCGACCTTGAGTCCGAGCGGATGGGACGTGTGCACGTATCGGGGTTGCTCGGATTCTGCGACGGAGATGCCTCGGCGGGCCAGCCGATTGAGTGCCTCGCTCGGCCCGATGCCTTCGAGCCGGCGCAGACGTTCGATCTCCGCGAAGACATCATCCGCGATGGTGATCGTGGTCCGCATCGACACAGCGTAGCCTCATGATGCGCTCGTGGCACATGATGATGTGGGGGGCAGTGGTGCCTGCGAGGCAACGAGTGCCAGTGCAGTAAGCCGGATCGCATGCGATCGCGGGTCGATCCGGTCAGCCAGAGATCGGTGCATGAGCCGGCGCGGGCTCAGCCGCAGTTCGGGCACTCCCCGGTCAGGGGCATCTGCATGAAGCACGTGGGGCAGATGCCGCCGGTGCGCTCCTCGCCCGCCGCCTTCGATTGCGGACGACGCCCGCTCGCCTTCGCGCCGGAGTCGCCGCCGCGAGCCGGCCGGCCGGTCGGGGTGGCGACCTCGGCCCCGGCCCGGCTGCTCGGGCCCGGTCCGGCGGTACCGCCATGACCGCCCGCCGCGTCGTCCGCGGCGGATGCGGACCCGGCCACGGCTCGACCGCCGGCCGAGCGGGCGGGGCGAGCTGCGTCGTCCATACGCTTGCGGGAGACGGGCCGCAGCACGGGAACGGCGCCGGTGGGAACGTCGGCGCCGAAGTGCCGGTAGCACTCGAGGCGCATCTCGGCGGCGTGGTGCTGCTCGTCGGGCGAGGTGCCCGGCCCGGTGATCGCGAGCACGTCGCCGTACCAGGGGCCGACCGTGGAGTCGGAGGGGCGCAGCACGAGCGCGGCGAGGTGGGGCCACTCCTCGCGCTGGCACTTGAGGGTGACCACGGCGAGCACCTTGCGCACCCAGGCCTTGCTCGTCACGTTCGCCCAGCGGCCCGAGCGGGACTGGATCTCCTCGATGAGCGCGCTGCTCGTGATCGTCGCGTTGTAGGTGCCGGCCACCTCCTGCAGCACCTCGAGCGCCGCCCGGGACCAGCCCGGAATGCCGTTCTCCACCGAGACCTTCACGAGAGCGGAGTCACCACCAGGAGCCTTGAGATCATCACGAGAGAATCCTACTTGCCCGCCTCACCGCTGCCCACCAGGTCCCCCTCGGCCGCCGACGACGGCCTGGGGCCTACCGATCCGGTGGCACGAGCCCGTTCTCGCGCGCCCAGGCCCGGAAATTGCCGGGTCCGAAGGGAAGCCGGTACTCGCTCTCGAGCAGGTGGTCCGCGATGTCGCTGACGACGTCAACCGTGAGCAGACCCTCACGAATCGCTTCACAGAGGAGCCCGAGCGTGCCGCGTTGCTTGACGTCGAAGTCGTGTGCGGCCTTGCGTGCAGCACCGTCGTCCACGACCGCGACACAATCATGGACGGCGGCGTAGGCGAGCACGGAGGCCTCGCCGACGTTCCGGGTTCCGACGACGAGGCGGGCGGCGAAGTCGGCAAACGACGTCAGTTCTGCCGTGGATCGGAGCTCCTCGGTCCTGATCCAGCGGGCCTCGAGGACTTGCTGCAGATGTGGGTATCGGTGAAGGCCCTCGTGGAGCTCGGCCTCGACCTCGGCAGTCATGACGACGGTGCGCCCGCCGGCAACAGATCGAAGCACCGACAGCCAACCGGCCTTGGCCAAATGGCTCAGCGGACCGGTATCGATAACGAGGGAGACGGGCTCCTTCGAGGTCACGAGACGAACTGCCAGATCTCCGACTCGTCACGGAGCGTGAGCGGTGGCAGGTCACCCGTGTCCCAGGTGTCGAGCAGGAGGTCGAGGGCTCGATCGGCACTCACGGTCTCGGACTTGAAGAGGCGCAACACCGCCGCCTGATAGGGCTGGGGGAGCTCACCGGTCGGCAATTCGTCCGCGACCACGAGACCGTACTCGACGATATCCGCGCGGCCGGTCCGGACCGTACGGACCTGCGCTGCGGCGCCCGCGTCGATGAGCCCGAGGTCGAGAAGTTGCTGAGCCAACGTCGACATGTCTACCCGGAAGTCGCTTGCTATGCGCACTGCGGCAGAGCGGATACCTTCGGCTTCGACCCGCTTGTGCCAGGAGGCGGTCAGCGCTGCGCGTGGAAGCAGCAAAGCCCGGGCGAACCGGTCCAGGCTGCGCTCCCGCGATTCGGCGGTGCTTCCATCCACGCGCCAGTCCACGGTGTACTCATCGGCGATGAGGGCGTGCCCGAACTCGTGCGCGAGCGCGAGCCGGCGGCGGCCCGTGTGGAGTGCGCCGTTGATGACGGCGACGGCGCCCGTCCGGAGGAGCAGACTGCCTGCATCTGCGGATTCGGTCCCGAGATCGGTGACGAACGTCAGTATCCCCGCTGTGACGAGCTTGGCGCTCAGATCGTGCAGCGGTGCGTCGAGGTCGATCCCGAGAAGCCCGCGCGCCTTGCTCGCGAGCGCCTCGGCTTCCGCGAGGGATGTGGGTTCCCCGAAGTCGGGGATGCCGCGGAGCACGTCGCGAAGCACGTGGTCATGTCGGGCCGTGAACTCAACGGCACGGGCCACGCGATTGATCTCCCCGTCGATCCGTGGACTCGGCTCACCCGGGTCGGACATGTTGCGATGCGACACGATCGACGGCACCGGCTCCTCCACGAACCATTCGATTCGTTCTCCGGTGGCATCCGCCACGCGTGCGAGTTCGAGCGCGGTGACCCGGCGGGCGCCCGTTTCGATCTTGGCGATCGTCGAACGCTCGAGCCCCGCAGAACGCGCGAGTTCGTCCTGTGTGAGCCCGGTGCGTTGCCGGGCCCCGGCGATCCGAAGTCCTAGTCCGGCCGAGTCGAGTGTCATATGTGCGATTTTAGAACATTGGCCGACGTTATGACAGGGTTCTACCTGCCAGCCTCGCCGCTGCCCACCAGGTCCCCCTCGGCCGCCGATGACGGCCTGGGCAGTGGAGCGGACTCGGAGGAGCCGCCGCGGAGCCGTTCGATCAGGCGCATCCCGTGGTAGACGACCACGGCGGCGATCGACCCGAGGGCGATGCCGGTGAACGTGGCGGGGCCGGCGCTCAGCGTCAGGTCGCCGATGGCGATGATGAGGGCCACGGCCGCGGTGTACTGGTTCACGGGGCGGGAGAAGTCGACCTTGTTCTCGATCCAGATCTTGATGCCGATGAGGCCGATGAGCCCGTAGAGGGCCACGGTCACGCCGCCGAGCACGCCGTCGGGCACGGTCTTGAGGATCTGGCCGAACTTGGGGGAGAAGGACAGGGCCACGGCCACGATCCCGGCCACCCAATACGCCGCCGTGGAGAACACGCGGGTGGCGGTCATCACGCCGATGTTCTCGCCGTAGGTGGTGGTGGCCGAGCCGCCGGCGGACCCGGCGAGCACGGTGGCCACGCCGTCGGCGACGAGGGTGCGGCCGGTCAGGTCGTTGATCCGGGGGCGGCCGGTGAGGTTCGCGACGGAGCGCACGTGCCCGACGTTCTCGGCGATGAGCACGAGCACGACCGGCAGGAACATCGGCAGCACGGACAGGTCCGCGACGGGGGCGTGGAACTCGGGCAGGCCGAACCAGGCGGCCTCGGCGACCGCGGTGAAGTCGACCTCGCCCGCGACGTAGGCGGCGATATAGCCGATGATCACGCCGGCGAGGATCGAGAGCCGGGCGAACAGGCCGCGGAAGGCCACCGCGATGATGAGGATCGAGCCGAGCGTGATGAGCGCGACCCACGGGGACTTCGCGAAGTTGCCGGTGGCGGCGCCGCCGAGGTTGAAGCCGATGAGGGCCACGATCGCGCCGGTGACCACGGGCGGCATGAGGGCGTCGAGCCAGCGGGTCGAGGTGGCCTGCACCACGAGCCCGATCACGGCGAGCAGGGCGCCGGTGGCCATGATTCCGAACAGGGCCGGGCCCATGCCCGCCCCGGAGGTCATCGCCGCCTGGATCGGGGCGATGAACGCGAAGGAGGAACCGAGATAGCTCGGCACCCGGTTGCGGGTGATGAGCAGGAACAGCATCGTGCCCAGGCCCGAGAAGAGCAGCGTGGTCGTGGGCGGGAAGCCGGTGAGCAGCGGCACGAGGAACGTGGCCCCGAACATCGCCACGACGTGCTGCAGGCCGAACCCGATCGTGCGGGGCCAGCTGAGCCGCTCGTCCGGCATCACGATGGCCTCGGGATCGGGGGAGATCCCATCGCCGTGCAGTTTCCAGACCACGCCTGCTCCTTGGTTGTGGGGCGCCTCGAAGCGCCCGCGGTTGGACCGCAGGAGAGTCTAGGCCAGGCCGTGCCATGTCGGACTGTTCCGGCGGGCAAGGCGGCGACGCTGTTGACTGCGCGCGTGTCCGGGTCGAGACCTCACAAATCTCCGGTTGGAAGTTCCACAAACGTCCGGTTGGAAACTCCACAAACGTCCGGTTGGATGTTCCACAAACGTCCGGTTCGGAACTCCACAAACGTCCGGTCGCGCGCTAGTCTACCTCCATGGACTACCGCCCGCGCGTCGTCGATCGGCTGATCGAGCACGCCCTTCGAGTGAGCGGCGCGATCCTCGTCGAGGGCCCTCGTGCCTGCGGAAAGACGGCCACGGGGCTTCACCATGCCGAGAGTTCTGTGCGCCTCGACATCGACGATGAGGCGAGAAGTCTTGCTGAGCTCGAGCCTCGCCTGGTCCTCGACGGACCGGTTCCGCGGCTGATCGACGAATGGCAGCTCGAGCCGCGCCTGTGGAACCACGTACGCCGAGCCGTGGACGATCGACGTGACCCGGGACAGTTTCTCCTGACCAGCTCCGCTTCTCCGAGCGACGATACGACGCGACACACGGGTGCCGGCCGGATTCTGCGCTTGCGTATGCGGCCGATGGCGTTGCGAGAGTCCGGCCACTCCAGCGGAACCGTGTCGCTCGCCGCGCTTGCCGACGGTGAGGAACTCACCCCGGCGGCGAGCCCACTCGGTCTCGAGGACCTCGTCGAACGGCTCTGCGTCGGTGGTTGGCCCGCACTTCAATCGCTCGGGGCAGTCGATGCACAACGGATCCTGCGCTCATACCTGGACGCTGTCGCCCGTGCCGACATCCAGGCGGCCGATCCCGCGGTCGCGCGCCGCGACCCGACGCGCGTGCGCCGGCTCTTGGCGTCCTACGCGCGCCACGTATCCACCCCAGCGTCCACGGCGACGATCGCGACCGACACGTCTTCGGGCCAGGGGCCCGCCTTGAGGAGCGAGACCGTGTCGGCCTACATCGACGCGCTCGAGCGGATCATGGTCGTGGAGGAGCAGCCGAGCTGGGGGCCGCATCTTCGTTCCCGAGCTCTCGTGCGGCAGGCTCCGGTGCGTCAGGTCGTCGACCCATCGCTGGCCGTCGCGGCCCTCGCGGCCAGTCCGCCGCGGCTCCTGCGGGATCCGAATTCGCTCGGTCTCCTGTTCGAGTCGCTCGTGGTCCGCGACGTGCGGGTCTACGCCGGTCCGCTCGATGCGGATGTCCTCCACTACCGCGACAGTTCGGGCCGGGAGGTCGACCTCATCGTCCAGCTCCGCGACGGGCGCTGGATCGCCGCAGAGGTGAAGCTCTCTGCGAGGTGGATCGACGACGCGGCGGAGTCCCTCCAGGCTTTCGCCCGCAATCTCGACTCCCGCCGCGTCCCGCCGCCGGCAGCGATGGTGGTGATCACGGCTGCTTCACACGCCTATACCCGGCCGGACGGGGTCCACGTCGTTCCACTCGCGTGCCTCGGCCCGTAGATCAGCCACGTGTCACCCAGCGAGATGTCCCGGCCCACCCTTCGGAACCGAACGGCCGAGTGGGAGACTGGACCCATGGCTGTCCCCGTTGAATCCAATCCCCGTTTCGCCCAGTACGCCCGCCCCGAGAAGCTCGTGTCCACCGGCTGGCTCGCCGAGAACCTCGGCAAACCGGGCCTCGTGGTGCTCGAGTCGAACGAGGACGTGCTCCTCTACGACACCGGCCACATTCCGGGCGCGCACAAGATCGACTGGCACCTCGACCTGAACGATCCCGTCACCCGCGACTACGTCGACGGCGCCGGCTTCGCGAAGCTCGCGGGCCGGCTCGGCATCGACCGCGACGACACCGTGGTCATCTACGGCGACAACAACAACTGGTGGGCCGCCTACGCCCTGTGGGTCTTCACCCTCTTCGGCCACGAGGACGTCCGCCTCCTCGACGGCGGCCGCGCCGCCTGGGTCGCCGAGGGGCGCGACCTCACCCGCGACAAGCCCGCCCCCGAGCCCGCCGAGTATCCGGTGGTCGAGCGCGACGACTCACGCGTCCGCGCCTATAAGGAGGACGTGCTCGACTTCCTCGGCGGTCAGCTCATCGACGTGCGCTCCCTGCCCGAGTACACCGGCGAGCGCACCCACATGGCGAACTACCCGCAGGAGGGAACCCTGCGCGGCGGCCACATCCCCGGCGCGAAGTCCGTGCCGTGGGCTCTGGCCGCGAACGCCGACGCCACGTTCAAGTCGCGCCCCGAGCTCGAGGAGATCTACGCCGCGCAGCAGGGGCTCACCGGCGAGGAGCCGGTGATCGCCTACTGCCGTATCGGCGAACGGTCGAGCCACACGTGGTTCGTGCTCACCCACCTGCTCGGCTGGCCCGACGTGCGCAACTACGACGGCTCCTGGACCGAGTGGGGTAACGCCGTGCGCGTCCCGATCGCCGTCGGCGCCGAGCCCGGCGAGGTTCCCTCGCGCTGATCCACGTGCCTATGGACGGCGCCCGCTCACCCAGGTGAGCGGGCGCCGTCCGTTCGCGTGTGGCGCGGGCTCGGGGAATCACCAGCCGCTGCCACGGTGCTCGACCACGCGTGTGGGAGGGGCTTACTAGGGTTGGCCGAGAACCGGCTGCCCACCAGCCGGGTGCGGTTCATTATGCTCGGAGGAGTTGCAATGGCGCATTTTCAGGCTCGTCGACCGCGGAGCGATTGTCGCGGTCGAAGACGAGTCTCGTCGGACCCACGGTGTAGGTGGTGAGGCTGCAACAGCCACCGGGAGTGAGATCGTGCCGTGACGGTGGCACGTGGAAGCTCGCCGGCGATGGTGATCGTGCTTCGTACCTGAAGATGGAGATCATGTCACTGCGGGAGGTGATGGGCGGTTCCGACTGGCAGATGCTGTTCGCCGAACTCGAGCAGAAGATGCGGGATGCACAGGGTGGATGGCTCACCTTCGTGACGGATCGCCCGGGTCGCCGGGTGGGTGATGTCGAGCAGATAGGCGTCGCCCCCAACGTGCTGGAGCTGCGACTCTCTGCGACCACCGGTGAGTCCGATGGCCAGAGGCGGGTTCGCCTCTATTTCTCGGAGCCGGTCGAGCTTCCGGGCGCGCTCCTCGCGTTGAAGTTGGCGTCGAAATACCCCGGCGAAATGGGACTCAGGGAGCAGAACGAGCACGCCCGGATCGCAAGTCGGCGTGGCGACGAGCACCTCGACAAGCTCCCCTGAGCTGTGGCACGATGCAGAGCAAATATGACTAGTAAGGAATGAAGGTGTGCGATGGACCTCACAGACCTGCTCGGTATCGAGTCCTCGCCCGGCATCGAGCACGCTCGCGCCATCGTGCAGGCCGACCGCGAACTGTTGCAGGATCTTGTGCGGGCACGGGACGAGGCGGGGCTGACGCAGACACAGGTGGGTGAACGCATGGGGATCTCCCAGTCGGCCGTCGCGCGGATCGAGTCCGGGCAGCGGGATCTGCGCATGTCGACGCTGCGCCGCTACGTGCATGCCGTCGACGCCTCCGTCAAGCACATCGTCTCTCCCCGGGCGCTGACTGACGCGATTGCCGTGACGGAGCGCGGCCTCCGCCTCGTCGGGGCGGCCGGCGCAGATGATCCATGGCCGAGGTATCGCGACTCCACCGGGTTCATTCCGGCGGCGGGATGAGCGTGAAACTCAAGGTTCCGGACCTCCACCTCGAGGGCTTGCAACTCGTGCGGGTGACGCTGACTCCCGGGATGGGGCCGAAGGAGTACGACGGGCAATGGGTGATGTTCTGCAGCCCGCTTGGGAGTCCGGGGGCGCTGGTCGTATCCGCGGACTTCCACGAAGTCTCCGAGGGAGTTCTGCTCGGAGGTACAGCTCACGCGATCGTCCGGTCGAATGACGCGACGACGGCATCCCAGGCGGGAGCCGACGAGGCCGCGGAGGTGCTCGGTCCCTGGCTGTCCGAGGTCTTGTGGGACTTCCTCGCGGGCTATCTACTCCCGCTGGCCGCCACGAGCTGGGGGAATTTCACCTTGCCGCAGAAGGCCCCGACTCCCACGATCAGGCACCTCGCCGAGTTGGGTGGATCGGACAAGGAGTAGCGACACGCGCCACGATCCCGTCTGGAGTGGGCGGATCTCGGACCCGTACCGCGGTGCTGAGCCGCCCGGGTCGTCCGATTGGTGGCCAACTCGTCACGGACCAGTTATGACGCTGTTGCGACACGTCGTCTCTAGGGTGTCCAGCGACCACCCGGGCCTCCCGACCTCGCAACGAGGCCGAGCCGGGATGACCGCGGGGTCGCCCAACGACGCGCCCACTGAAAGTAGTCATTCCGATGATGAGCCGACGGTCACGGTCAATGCTGCACGGAGCCGCTGGACGCTCCACCCGGCCATCGAGGGGCGGTGTGCGCGCCCGTCATGCCGCGCACGTGCACGCAGGGGGTGAGCCACGCGCCGTCCTGGCGCACCTAGGGTCCTCGCGAGCCCTCCTTGCGGCGATCGCTGCCGTGCTGGCCCTCGTACTCACGATGACTATTGCGCCCGCTGGGTTCGCCTCGCCCGATGAGGCGGCCGCGGGTGACGCATCTACCGTGGCGGAACCGGTCGGTGGCGACGACGGGGCGGCTCAGGTCGCCGTGGACGAGGACTCCAGTGCGGGGCCAGGTCGAGAAGCTCCAAAGGGGGCGGAGGAGGAGTCCGCCATCGATCCGTCGATCGAGGATGCCAGCGTGGAGGGTGAAGTAGCGGATGCCGGCGCAGGTGCTCGGAAGGGCGGCGCAGGTGGAGCGCCCGACTCGGCTGAAGACGTGATCTCCTTGGAGCCCGAGCAGCCCGGTCCGCTTTCCGACGACGCCCCCACGGTCGCCGTGCCTGCACCTCAGGCCGCACGCGTGGCGCCGGCTGCGAACGAGGGAGACAGTAGCATCTCGGGCACCGTGACCGACGCGCGCTCCCAGCCGCTGGCCGGCGTGAATGTCTCGATCTGGCGGAATGTCGGCGAGGGCGACGAGGACTATGTCTCACGTGAGACCACCACAGATGTGAGTGGCCGCTATGAGGTCACCGGTTTGCCGCCGGGCAGCTATCACTTCGTCATTGCGGTCGAGACTCCACAGGGCTCAACCTACGCCTCTGAGACCGTGGACATTCCTGCGGGGGAGCCGGTCGATCTCGTGCTCGATAGTACGATCGGGGGCGAGAGTACGATCTCGGGGACGGTGACCGACGAGCACGGCGATCCGATCGGTGGGGTCTCGGTCTATCTCGCCGATGATTTCGTCGATGGTTATTTCGTCAATGTCTGGCGAAATACCCTGACGGATCGGGAAGGTCACTATGAAGTGACCGATCTGCCAGCCGGATCTTACGCGATCGACTTCCGGATCGGCGACGACTACACGTCCGTCACGAGCGAGATCCCCGAGGGCGAAGTGGTCGATCTCGTGGTGGATCAGACCCTCACCCGGCCCGGGAGCGTCCACGGCACCATGACGGGCATACCGCCCGAGTCGATCCGATCGGTCGGACTCTACCGCTTCGGGGAGGAGAGCCAGTGGCCGATCGCGTACGGATGGCCCGATGACGACGGAGACTTCACGATCTACACCAGCACTGCCGGACGCTACGCCCTCGGCGTGGACTGGAACGACGGCTCGATGACGCGCACGCTTCACGAGGTCACGACCGCCCCCGGAGAAGCCGTGGACCTCGGTACGATCAGCCTCGACCTCGCGACCCTCACGGTCGACGTCGATGCTGCCACCGATTCCTTCACGCTCGAGGCAGTGACTGCGACGGACGCCCACACGCTCATGGCGCGGCAGAACTATTTCGCCGATGACGTCACCGCGGGGTCTCAGCGGCTGCGGCTGCGGCTGCCCGCAGGAACTTTCGCCCTGCGCTATCAGGACGAGCACGGGCGGATCCGCTACTACGATGGCTCCCGCACCCTCGAAGAAGCGACCCATGTCACCCTCACGGCCGGCGAGGAGCGGACCGTTGCCTTCCGTGTCGGAGGTGGTGGGGCCATCGCGGGAACCGTCGTCGACGATTCCGGCGATCCCCGCGCCGGCGTCCCTGTCGACCTCTTCAACGCCTCGCATCTGTCCCGTTCGCTTGCGTCGACCAGTACGAACGAACGCGGTGAGTACGTCTTCGAGCGCCTCTACGAGGACAACTACGCCGTGGCCGCACGCGAGGACGGGCTGTATCCACAAACCTGGTACGGCCCCAGTGGCCATCGTGATGATGCCACGGCCATCGAGGTCGCGGACGGCTCTGAGGTGACTGGCGCCGACATCATCCAGCCGCTTCATGGCGGCGTCAGCGGAACCATCACGCTCGGCGACCCCGACCTGAACGGTTCGGAGGTCGTGTCGTACCTCGAGCTCACCGCGGTTGAGAGTTATTGGACGTACGTGGAATATTACCCCGAAGAGTCCGGTGCGTTCGAGTTCGGTGCCGTGACGCCCGGTGAGTACACCCTCTCGGCGTACGCCTACGATCGCTATTTCGAGTACTCGGAGACGCTGATCGTCACGGCCGGCGAGGTCCTGTCCGGAATAGAGTTTCCGATCCTTGCCGCACCCTCGGTCACCGGCGAAGTGATCGATGTCGCGACCGGCGACCCGATCAGAGCATACGTGACGGCAAATTGGCTGGAGTGGGATGGCGCCATGTCGGGAGAAGCGTGGCACAGCGTGCATGTGTACAGCGACCCCGAGACCGGCTCCTATTCCTTCCACAATCTCGAACCCGGTCGGGAATACCGGATCGAGGTCGGCGCGGACGGGTACGTGCCGCAATGGTGGAACGGCGCCGCGAACCGGGCTGACGCGACACCGGTGGTGGCCCCCGCCGCGGACGAGCCACCGGCGAGGGCGGACGTGGCGCTGGAGCCGGGGAGCACGATCACCGGCCGCGTCGTCGACTCGCTCAGCGGCGAGCCCCTGAGCGACGTGTTCGTTCGGGGGTCAGCGGCGTGGTCGACGAATGTGTACACCGCGGTCGATGGCACGTTCGCTATCAGCCTGCCCCCAGGTGGGACCACCCTGACGACGAGGTCCAGCCGTTCGCACGTCGAGACGTCCCGAATCATCACCGTGCCGGACGAGGGGATGACCGACCTCGTGATCCAGGTCGATCGCGGCTACACAGTCTCCGGCCAGGTCCGGGCGGCCAACCTGGGAGTGCCGCTGAACGACATTGACGTGAGGATCTCACCGGTACACGGCGGTGCATCCGAATCGGTCTACACGGACTCCTCTGGCGCCTTCACCACCCCGGCGTTGACACCCGGCGACTACGTGGTCGAGTTTGAAAACTGGCGCGGGCTGTACGTCACGCAATGGTTCGACGGTTCTCAATCATGGGAGGGTGCTCGGGTCATTCGCATTGTTGACGATCACATGACCGGGGTCGATGCCCAACTGACCCTCGGTGGGATCTTGCGTGGTGTGGTGCTCGATGAAGACGGCGAGGCGATTCGTTATGCACGCGTCGGTCTCGCCGCAGCCCCGGGAACTGCAGAACTGGGTGAGGCGATCCTCGGGATCGAGACGTACACGGATGCCGACGGCTCCTACGAGTTTCCCTCCGTGGCGCCAGGCCGCTACACGGTGTACGTGTACACCGGGGAGCACGTGACGTTCTGGTTCGACGGTGAGGAGGTCTGGGAGACGGCGGACGATATCCCCATCGAGGCGGGACGGACGATCGATCGGGATGCCGTGCTGTCAGACCTCGGGAAGTTCGACATCGCGTTGCTACCGGAACAATCCCTGAGTGCCACTTTCCAGATCGTCACCCAGCCCACGGACCTGGACCTCGAGGAGGGCGAAGGCGGCAGGATGCGGGCGTTTGCCTCCGGCCGGCCGGTGCCTGTGGTGTCGTGGCAGCAATTCAGCGACGGTGAATGGGTCGACCTGCCCGGAGAGGCCGACACGACACTCCGGTTCAGCGACGTCACGCTCGCCGAGTCGGGAACCCGGCTGCGGGCGGTGTTCACCCAAGGCGCCGAGGTACTCGTCTCGGATGAGGCGACCCTCACGGTCCGGGCGCCGGCGGCGGCACCCGCGGCGCCGAGCTCGCCCACGGCCGGAAGCATCACCTATACCGGGCTGGACCTGACCTGGTCGGCCCCGAGCGACGACGGCGGTTCGCCGATCACCGGGTATGCGGTCGAGATCTACCGAGCAGGCGCGGACGAGCCGGATCGCACGATCGGCATCGGTGCGGTGACCGAGCAGACCATCGGCGGCCTTGAGCCCGGTACCAAGTACGAGGTGACGGTCTCGGCCGTCAACTCGGTCGGGCAAGGCGCTCCATCGCCGCGCACGACGGTATCGACGCGGCAACTGACGGTGCCACAGTCGCCTACCGGGCTGTCCGTGAGCGACCGCTCACCCTCCCAGGTCGCCGTGGTCTGGGCCGCGCCCGCGGACGACGGCGGAAGCACGATCACGGACTACGTCGTGGACGTGCTCCTGGAGGGTGAGGTCGTCGCCTCCGAGAACGTGGCGGCTCCCGTGACCACCACGGTGATCTCGGGCCTGCGTCCGGATACCGCCTATTCCGCGCGCGTTGCGGCCACCAACGACATCGGAACGAGTCCGGCCTCCGATGAGGTCGCGTTCCGCACGCCCGCGGAGCCGCCTGCGCAGACGGTTCCGGCGGCGCCGGCGAAACCAGAGGCGTCCGCGATATCCCCGACCGAGGTGATCGTCACCTGGACCGAAACCGAGGACGACGGCGGGTCGGCCGTGACGGGCTACGAGGTGAGGGTCTACACGGCCGGGAACGAACTCTCCCGAACAGTGATCGACGGCAGGCAACTGCTGATCGACTCGTTGGAGCCGGATACGACGTACACCTTCGCTGTGGCCGCGATCAACGGGCTCGGATCAAGCGTGCTCTCGCCGCCTTCGGACGACGTGACGACCCCGGCCGAGTCGGTGCCGGACCCCGATCCGGGAGATCCGGACCCGGACCCGAACCCGGGGGAGCCGGGTCCGAACCCGGGGGAGCCGGATCCGGACCCGGACCCGAATCCGGGGGAGCCGGGTCCGAACCCGGGGGAGCCGGATCCGGACCCGGACCTGAATCCGGGGGGGAGCCCGTCCGCGGGCCCACAGGCGCCAAGTTCAGACGAGCTGACGCATGACGTGAGGGGCGGTCTGCACGCTGCCCCGATAATCGTCGTGATCAACGGCACGCTCGTGCTCACGGGGCTGGAACCGGATACCGAGTATCGACTGTGGTTCTTCTCGGAGCCGTCCGACGCCGGCTTGCACCGGTCCTCCTCGAGCGGGTCCCTCACCACGACGATCCCGCCGGTCCTGACGGCCGGTCATCATCGGGTTGCGGTTGTGGACGTGTCCGGCAGGCTCGTCGGATGGGCACCTTTCGAGGTGGTCGAATCCGCGACCGCAGGGCCTGACACCGCGGCCGGCACTGACACCACCGATGCGTCGGGCCGCGTTGCGCCACTAGCCACCGGTCTTGATCAACTCGACGACGTAGGCATGGTGCCCACCGGTACCGAACCGATGGGGACGTTGCTGCTCGCGCTCGTTCTGGTCGCGGCGGGTGGGATCATCTCCCGCCGGCGGTCGCCCCGGCGCTGATCGGCCACATGCCAATGGACTGCGCCCGCGCTCGCCCAGGTGCGCGGGCGCCGTCCGTTCGCGTGTGGCGCGGCGGGCTGTCGTCGGCGACGGATTCTCCTTGACGCGGCCGAGGACAGCGAGCCGGAGAGCGTGCGGGACCATCGTCGGCAACCAGTGAGCGAGTGGCCTTGTCAGTCGCGGAAGCGCCGGCTCCACTCGTCGACGTACGCGCGGAACTCGCCTTCGCGCGTGACTGCTCCCCATGCGTCCGCCACCATGCCGGCGAGGGTCGCGGATTTATCGAGGATCTCGATGAAGTGGTCACGGCCACGCTCCACCGCCTGCCTGAGGCGCGGATCTGCGCTGCCGAGCCGGGACACCTCGGCTGCGGCCTCGGGCGCGATGGCGACCACAAGCCTGTAGAGGTCCCGCTCGCTCACGTCGTGCAGGCTCGTAGCCGAGCTCGATCATTCGTTCGGCCAGTCTCGGCTCAGCGCTGAGGAGCTGCGGGGTCACGCCCAGGTCTCCGTCACGCGTCGTGTCATCCGGAGGGAGAGCAGGTATCCCCTGGGTCACCTCGATGACCGCGTGACCACCGAGGACCGTCAGCGCCTCGCGGTGCTCGGCGAGTCCCCTGATCACGTCGATCAGGGCGCGGCGGGAAGTGATGACCTCGCTCTCGAGTTCGCCTCCACCGGTGCTCACGCGCGGGCCGCCAGCAGCTGGCGCAGGATGCTCTCGGCCTTGTCCGGCTCTCGCCCCGATCCGGCGAAGGCGTCCAGCATCCCCTGTGCCTGCGTCACGAACCGGACGCCCCCGTCGGCCTCCGCGCGGTCGAGTTCGCCGTTCTGTGCTGCGATCAGGAGCACCCCATCGCCGGGTCGCGCCTCGTGGAGGCCGAGTTCCGAGGCTGCGCGAGCAGGATCCGCCACGTAGATCACCGGATTCACCGCCGCTGCGCTCGCTCTGTCCGCGCGGGCCGCGATCAGACCCGAGACGGCGTAGTCGATGCCCGCCTCGCCGAGCCGCGCGGTCAACGGGCGCCAGCCGCCATCGGCCACCACGGTTCGGCGCGCGACGGTCCGACGGGCGATCTTGGCCGCGTTGCCCGCCGAGACCGCGAGCAGGACCATCGCGTCGATGTCCGCGGTCTCCGACAGCCATCCGGCGCGAACCCAGCGCGCGCGCCACGGTGCCGCCGCCGGCGAACCGGTTCCCAGCACCGGCGGGACGAGCCCGGTGGAGCCGGGGATCGTTCTGGAGGTGTCCGACCAGCCGAAGTCGACCGAGGCCGCGTGCTCGGCGGACAGGGCCGTCGCGAGCGCCCCGGGCCGAGAATCGAGCAGCGCTTCCAGGAGCGGGCGTGCGGCCTCGATCGCGGCCGGGTCTCCTGCGGAGACCACGGTCTCACCGTGGATCCGGTGGCCGGTCGCCGCGAGAATCCGCGAGAGCATCCCCCACGTCGGGTCGAGCGTGCCCTGTTCGATTCGACCGACGGTGGAGGGCGAGATTCCGGCGAGAGTAGTGCCCCTTAGAGTGGTGTAGCGCGGTTGCCCAGCTCGTCCCGGTCGTGGACGTGGGTGCGGCCACCGCGTGATCCTTCGAGTCAACCTTCTACCGAATCCTCGAACGGAGTCATCACGATGACCGCACCACATATTGTCGACCCTGGCGGCCTGCTCAGTGAAGCCCTGAGCGAAGCAAGCCCGGATCTGATGCGTTCGCTGTTGCAGACGATGATCAACGCGCTGCTGTCCGCGGACGCCGACGCCGTCGTCGGCGCCGAGTACGGCCGGCCCAGCGCCTCGCGTACGGCGCAGCGTAACGGCTACCGCCACCGCGACCTGGACACCCGCGTGGGGACCGTGGACGTGGCCATCCCCAAGCTGCGCAAGGGCAACTACTTCCCCGAGTGGCTACTCGAGCGGCGCAAGCGGGCCGAGTCGGCGATGATCACCGTCGTGGCCGACTGCTACCTGGCCGGGGTGTCCACCCGCCGGATGGACAAGTTGGTCAAGACCTTGGGGATCGACTCACTGAGCAAGTCGCAGGTCTCGCGGATGGCGGCCGACCTGGACCAGATCGTCGAGGACTTCCGCCACCGCTCCCTGGATGAGGCGGGACCGTTCACGTTCGTCGCGGCCGACGCGCTCACGATGAAGGTCCGCGAGGGTGGGCGCGTGGTCGCCACCTCGGTACTGCTGGCGACCGGGGTCAACGCCGACGGGCACCGCGAGGTCCTCGGCCTGCGCGTGGCCACCAGTGAGACCGGGTCGGCGTGGAACGAGTTCTTCGCCGACCTCGTCGCGCGCGGCCTGACGGGCGTGCGCTTGGTCACCTCCGACGCCCACCAGGGCTTGAAGGAAGCGATCGCGGCGAACCTGACCGGCGCCGCGTGGCAACGGTGCCGTACCCACTACTCCGCGAACCTGATGGACGTGACGCCCAAGAGCATGTGGCCGGCCGTCAAGGCCATGCTCCACAGCGTCTATGACCAGCCCGACGCACCCAGCGTGCAGGCCCAGTTCGACCGGCTCATCGAGTACGTCGACGAGAAGCTGCCCGACGCGGCCGAGCACCTCACCGGCGCACGGGAGGACATCTTGGCGTTCACCGCGTTCCCCAAGGACGTGTGGACACAGATCTGGTCGAACAACCCCCAGGAGCGTCTCAACCGCGAGATCCGCCGCCGGACCGACTCCGTGGGCATCTTCCCCAACCGCAACGCCATCGTGCGCCTCGTCGGCGCCGTCCTGGCCGAGCAGACCGACGAATGGGCCGAAGGCCGGCGCTACCTCGGCCTCGACGTCCTCGCCCGCTGCCGCATCACCCTCATCACCACCACCGACCCCGAGATCGGAGCCGAAACCATGCCCGCCCTGACCGCCTGAACCCCTACGAAGGATCACCCACCGCTACACCACTCCAAGGGACTTGACCCCGGCGAGTCGTGCAAGTTGCAGGCGAGTGACCCCGCTCAGAGCGCGCACACGCTTGACGATAGTCGCGGCATCCATGCTTCATCTCCTAACCGTTTGCGTATACGCAAATATAGGCGACGGGGTTGATGTTGCCAAGCGATACCGCGAGACGCCGAACCACGCGCGCGGCGGCGGGTGGCTGAGCCGAGGCCCGGGCGCCCCGCCCGGCCGCCCGCAACTACGATGGACTCCGGACCGGCCGTGCCCCATGACGCCCGGCCGAGCGAGCAGAGCCCGGAGCCCGGGTGTGGAGGATGACGTGACCGAATCGACCCAGCTACCCGAGGCGTTCGCGGCGATCGTGGCGGACTTCAACGCCATGTCCCCGCCCGACCGGGTGCAGCTGCTGCTCGACTTCAGCGAGGGCCTGCCCGCCCTGCCCGAGCGGCTCGCGAGTCATCCCGAGCTGCTCGAGCCGGTGCCTGAGTGCCAGTCGCCGATCTTCCTGACGGTCGAGGTCGACGGCACCGGCCCGCAGGCCCCGGTCGCCCTGTTCTTCTCCGCCCCGCCCGAGGCGCCGACCACCCGCGGCTTCGCGGGCATCCTCGCCGAGGGCCTGGACGGGCTCAGTGCGGCGCAGATCCTCGCCGTCCCGGCCGACGTCTCGACCACGCTCGGCCTCGCCGAGGTGATCAGCCCGCTGCGGCTGCGCGGCATGACCGGCATGCTCGCCCGCATCCAGCGGCAGGTGCGCGAGAAGGCTGAGCTCGTCTGATCGTCGCTGCTCCCTGCGGCGGCGACCGTGAGCACGGATGCTAGCTTGAATGGTCTGCTGGGACATGAGGAGGTGAACCGGTGGAGGCGTGGGTCTTCGGCATGCGGCGTGCGGATTCGTTCGGTTCGTCCTGGGCCAGAACTCTCTACTATCGACTGTCGGGCCAGGCGCACCGGTGTGGAACGACTCCCGGAACGGACGCGTCGGAGCACCTCCTCGGCTTCGAACGATCTGTCTACCTCTACCTCGGTAGATGCGACCCGGCATTCGGAGATACAGGTATAGCGTGTGAACGGCCGGAACGCCGGATCGGCGTCGCCCCGTTCGATACCGGCGGCATGGCCCAGCGGAAGATCCGGCTTCGATTGGACCTCACCGACGACCAGATGGCCGACCTCGTCCGGCGCCACAGGATGGGTCCGTCGGAGTATGAGGACCTGTGGGCCGCCTGGGGCCGTGACGCATACGACTCGTCGTCGGAATACACGAGTGGCAACGTGCCACGATGGCATCGCTGCGAGGAGGTCGATCTCTCGACGGATGCCAACGAGGCACGTGCCTGGGTCTGGGAGGGAGCGGTGCTCGCCGATGCCGAGTCCTGTGACAGCGTGAGGCCTAGACTGGTGGCACTCTCCGGCGTGCAGTTGGATCGCTACAGGTCGTGGTTGCGTGACAGCGATATCCTGACGAGCGAGGAGTACCGTCAGCATGTGGCGTGGGTGTCGAGAATCCGACTGGATCCCGGAGATCTAGCGGAGTCCCTGGCCCTCAACTCTTACCTTTCCCGAGGAGGCGCAGTGGTAGACCGGTCGAAGGACGAAGACGCCGCAGTGCTGTCCGTCGTCGGGTTCGTCGGCGACTACCGGGGTGGTCGAGACGCCCTTATGGGTTATCGGCCCGTGGTCTCCGATGAGGCGGGCCGGGAGATGGTCGCGCTGCGCGACGACTGGAGACCGGCCGACCTCGAACCCGTACGGATCGGCGACGAGGACTATATCCACCGCTTTCCCGAGGAATACGGTCGTGTTCTGGAGCCGGGCGAGATCATCTGGCTCGCGGGGCAGACGATGGTCAATCGTTGTGTCGACCTCGAGCCGGGCTACACGATGAAGACTTGGTCTTCCTTCACGCATGAGTACCGGTTCCAGGTCGGTCCGCGCGAAAATCTCCAGGAATTGAGTACACGGCTGCTCCAGGCGGCGACGCGGCGGCTCCATGACGCGCTTTACAGCACGCAGGCGATCCGTGCCGGGACGGCGCAAGGGTACTTCCGGGTGATCGACAACCTTCCGTACGCGCCGCTCGTCGAGCGTCAGTTGCAGCGAGGCCTCTACTACTTCGAGTGCCGCGAGATGGCCCATTATGAGATGGTTCGCAGCGACCTGGTCATCGATGGCGTCTTCGACTCGGAGGCCGCAGTGGACGACGCGATTGAGTCGATGCGTGCGGGGCTGCGAGAGACGAGGCTTCGAGAGTTCGTGGAGCCTCTCGGGCGGGGCGAGGAGTGGAAGCGTTCGCGGACGTGGTCCAAGGCTGGAACCGCCCGGTATGTGCGCGCGTCGCAGTGGCAGGTACTGCTGCGTGAGAGCGCGACGTCGACGTTACAACGTTCGATCGGCTGAGCGACCTTACGGGGGTGGTGAGCATGTCACACGATCCAGATGTCACTGGCGGGCCCGCACGGCTCGGACCGGAGTACTCGGACACGGCCGATGGTCAACTGGAGAGTTACCGCGACCAATTGGAGACTCCCGAGTACGTTGCGGACTTGACCAGTGCGGCCGCGACCTACCTGGCCGGAGCCGAACGGTTCGAGCCCGGCACGCCGGTCGAGTGGCGGGACCTCCTGCGGAGTATGAGGCTGCCCGACTACGGCGCGCCCGCCGTGTTCATCCGGTATCTGGACCAGACCGATTACGCGCGAGCGGGTGCCGGGATGTTCGGAGAGCTGCGAATGCTGGACGACTGCCTCATCGGGATCCTCGATGGCGAGCGGGACCTCGTGGTGATTCCCGTCGAAAGCCGCCGGTTGATGCCGTGGCGTGGCGCGGCCGGCGACGGGGATTGACACATGCCTGCGGTGGGCCGGAATCGGGCCCGAACCGGCCGCGCCCCAGGCCATACGGCTCGACGAGCAGAGCCCGACGGTCCGGGCGGAAGGAGCACGTGACCGAGACGACCAGCCGGCGCATGCTGGTCGAGCCGGTCCGTGAATGTCGCTCACGGCTGGATGGATCCAGGCGGCTCAACCCGGGCTCGCCCGGGTGCTTGTGGACGGCGCCCGGCCCGGCTTCGTGATCGCGTTCCGCATTCCTGGCTACCCTCGTCGGATGGAGACGGTCGGCTCGATCGCAGCAGCAGGGGCCGGTGAGGGATGAGCCTCGTGGCGCACCTGCCCGAGCTGTCGGCGCTCGCCTGGGCGGCGCTCGTGCTGGCCGCGGTCGCGACCGGGGTGAGCAAGGCGGCCGTGCCGGCGGTCGGCGCGATCGGGGTCGTGCTCGCCGCGGCGGTCATCCCGGCGCGTGAGTCGACGGGCACGATGCTCGTGCTCTTCCTGCTCGGCGACGTGTTCGCGCTCACGGCCTACGGCCGCCATGCCCACTGGTCGATGCTCGCGCGGATGGCGCCCAACGTCGTGCTCGGGATGGTGCTCGGCTTCGCCTTCCTCGCGGTCGCCGACGATCAGGGCACCGCGATCGCCATCGGGCTCATCCTCCTCGCGCTCATGGGCCTGGGCCTCGTGCAGCGGGCGGCGCAGCAGCGTGCGGGCCGGGCGAGCGCCGATGAAGCGATCGCCGCCGAGCGGCGTGGGGCGGTGGGAACCGGGCGTATGGACGACGCGGGGTCCGGTCCCCGGGGTGCGTCACCGGCCGTATCGGCGGGAGACGCCGGGTCGGCCGGCTCGGCGAGTGAGGCCGGAGGGCCGGAGGGCACGGCGAGCGGTGCCGAAGGCGGGGAACCGGCGGGGGCGAGCGCCGTCGTCCGTAGGCGACGACTATCGGCGGTGATCTACGGCTCGGCGGGCGGATTCACCTCGATGGTGGCGAATGCGGGCGGGCCGGTCATGAGCATGTACTTCCTCGTGATGCGGCTCGGGGCGCGCACGTTCCTCGGCACGGCGGCGTGGTTCTTCGCCGTCACGAACCTGATGAAGCTGCCGTTCTCGGTGGGCCTCGGGCTCATCTCGTGGCCGCACGTGCTGCTCAGCGTCGTGCTCGTGCCGGCGCTCGCGGCCGGGTTCTTCCTCGGGCGGTTCGTGATCACCCGGATCGCGCAGGGCGCGTTCGAGCGGGTGATCGTGGTCGCGACCCTCCTCGGGGCCGGCTACCTCGTGGTGCAGGGCTTCGCGGGTCTGTGAGGGCTCGCGCGACCGAGCCCGCCGCGCCGAACGCGGGATCGTGGGCAGCTCCGGGCCCGGCACCTCGCCATGATCCCGCGTTCGGGCTGCGATGAGGTGCTACCGCCGCAGGATCACGGCCCGGGCGGTGGCGGCCACGGCCGGGTCGGACCCGGTGAGGCCGCCGTGGCGGAGGCGACCGGCGAGCACCTCGAGCACGTCGAGGGTCGGGTTGTACACCGGGAGGCCGCCCAGGTACCCGTCGCCGCCCGCGCGCCAGCCCACGCCGGTGAGCAGGGCAGCGATCTCCTCGCGCCAGTCCTGGGCGGGGGTGCCCGCGGCGACGACCGCCAGCGAGAGCCAACCGGCCTCCCGATCGAAGTCGCTCGTGCCCTTGGGCAGCCGGGTGAGGAGATGACGCCACAGTTCGAGCGGGTTCTCGCGGTGCTTCCGGGCGATCGCGGTCGCGGAGAGCCGGCCCGAGCGCACCGTGACGAGCCCGAGCGAACGGGCCGCCTCGCGCAGCAGCGCCACGGGCCAGGTCTGATCCTCCCGGTTGACCTTGCCGATCCACCAGCCCGCGATGCCCGTCTCCTCGGCGAGCGCGGTGACCGTCGCCGGGGGGAGCTTGCCGGCCTTGGTCAACTGGATCCCGTCGCCGACGACGTCGAGCAGGGTCAGAAACGGGCCGATCATGCGGGCGGCGTCGTGCTCGCTCACGGCCGGGTCTGCCGCGCCCGTGCCGTCCGGGGCCTCCGCGACCGCGCCGGCCGCGGTGGCCGCGGCGAGCCGCGCGATGAGCCCGGTCGCCACCGGGTCGCCGCTCCGGCCGAGCTGCTCCAGGAGGTCGGCCAGCGGCCCGGCCACCGGCAGGGGCCGCGTGTGGGCGAGCGCCTCGTTCGCCTCCGCCACGTCGAACCGGTCGGGATGCCAGTGCGGCCCCAGCCAGGTGCGGGCGTGCTCGGCGTCGTCGAACACCGGCGGGACCGCGGCCGGGTCGCAGCCGCCCCGCACCCACTCGGCGAGCTCGGCATAGCCCCAGATCCCGCCGCAGTCCTCGGGCGGGCAGGCCATCCGCCCGCCGATGCACCTGGGTTCGGCGGGGGCGTCGTCCATGATCTGTTCCACGGTGAGCACATGCTCCCAGCCATCGCCGAAGTCGTACTCGTACCAGAGCCGGTCGCCCGCCGCCGCGACCACCTGATCGAGGCGGACGTCGCGCTCGGGCACGCCCTGCTCGCCCTCCTCGACGTCGTAGGAGGACAGGAAGTGGCCGGCCCGGTGATCGCTGCCCGTGCGGAACCGGTGCAGGTGGGTGTCGGTCCAGCCCATCGCGGCCTGCAGCACGCGGTGGAGCACGTCGAGCCGCAGGTCGCCCGGCAGTTCGAGCCGGCGCCACACGGGCGGCTTGGCGCCGACGAGGTCGAGGCGCACGCGCACGCCGCGCGTCCGGGCCGGCGGGGCGGTCATGGCGGGCGCGGGCGTGGCGAGCGCCTCGTCCACGATCCGGGTGGAGTGGCCGGTGACCAGGGCGTCGATGAGGGAGCGCTGCTGCTCGGGGGTCATCTCGCCCAGGACCTGCTCGGCCAGGCGGCGGGCGTCGTCGGGTGAGGGCATGCTACCCAGTCAATCATCGACCGGCTCCCGGCGGATCAGCGACACGAGCCCGACTCCGGCGGCGGCGCCGAGGGCGTCGATGAGCACGTCGGTCACGGCGGGCCCGCGGCCGGGTACGAAGGACTGGTGGAACTCGTCGCTCGCGGCGTAGGCGACCGTGATCAGGAACGGCCACAGGATCGCGCCGGCGCCTCGGGTGCCCGGCCGGGCGCGCCACGCCCACGCGACCAGCGCCCCGAGCACGAGGTACTCGGCCATGTGGGCGCCCTTGCGCACGAGGAATTGGAGGGTGTCGGCATCGATGGCGCCGGGCAACCACGCGAGGGTGCCGGAGAGCGCATCGGTGATCCGCAGGCTCAGCCCGCCTGAGCCGGTGCCGCTCTGGGAACTGAACGCGAAGATCACGGCCATCCAGGCGATCACGAGCAGCCACCGGGCGGCGGAGCGGGCGGTGGGAGCCATCGATCCTCACTCTCGGTGCGTGTCGCCGGGTCGCGGCGATGATACGCCCGCCCGAACGCAACTCGCGCCTGCGCGCGCGGGCGAGCGGGCGTCGTCCATTCGCGTGGCGGGCACCGTGGCGGCCACGCGCGCCCTGACCTGCCCGCGTGTGCTCGACGCATCGAGCCCGCGGGCGCTTTGCGATCGGCAGTCGTTCGCGATCAACCACTCCATCGATACGTCGCATCTACGCGAGCTGCTCGCGCGGAGCCTGACCGGATGAGCGTGGATTGCGACGTCGTGGTTCGTCGTCTCGCGGCGCGGGCCGGATTCATCACCGCGGACACGGCGCGCGCCCTGCGGGCGTCGGTGGGTCTGCGACACGTGTTGACCGTCGATATCGACCTCGCCCTCGTGGCCGGCGCGATCCCGATGGCGCCGGAGTATTACCGCAGCCATGTACGCGAGGTCGCCTCTGCGCTCGCGGCCCGGCGGCCTATGGACGGCGCCCCCGGGTGAACCTGAGCGCGCCTGTGCGGCGCCGGGCACGCGCCGTGGCGGATCGCGTGGCGAAGGTCGTGCCGTCTCCCGGGCGCAGCTGCGCGGTGGCCCTAGGCTGACGCCATGCTGACGAGACTTGCCGCCCGGGCGTTCTGGCGGTTGAGCCGCTGGACGATGGTCGCCGAGCCACTGCCTGCGGTCGGAACCGTGATCATCGGGGCGCCGCACACCTCGAACTGGGACTTCATCTTCATGCTCGCCACCGGCTGGCGAGCGGGCGTGCGGTTCAGTTGGCTGGGCAAGCAGCAGCTGTTCGCCGGGCCGCTCGGGCCGCTCATGCGGGGGCTCGGGGGGATCCCGGTCGATCGATCGGGGGCGCGCGGTCTCGTGGCCACGATCGTGGCGCGGGTGGAGGCGGGGGAGCGGCTCGCGCTCGTGGTCACGCCGGAGGGCACGCGCGGGCGCGGTGAGTACTGGCGGTCGGGCTTCTACCGGATCGCGACCGGGGCCGGCCTCCCGCTCACGCTCGGGTTCGTTGATCGCGACACGATGACGTGCGGGATCGGCCCGACCATCGACCTCTCCGGCGAGGTCCGTTCCGACATGGACGCGGTGCGGGCCTTCTATGCGGACAAGTCGGGCTTCCGGCCCGGGCTCGTCACGCCTCCGCGGCTGCGGGAAGAGGACGCCGGCGCCTGATCGGCTGGTGAGGCGGCCCGGACGCCGGAGGCGGACCGGGCGGCTTTCGAATGCCCTGCATGGACGTCCGTCTCACCCGCATCTCACCCTCCCTCACCCTATTTGGGCTGGAAGTTCACCCTGCGCTAGCTAAAAGTTGAGTGCGTGACGTCGAGACGTAGACCTATGGTTGTAAATCGTTAGTCGAACGTCGCGGGAGCCGTAGATCGGCGCGACGACACATGCTAGTCGAAGGGGAGTTGCCCATGTTTCGCCATGCGCTGAGGCCGAAAGGCTCGACGACCGCGCTCGGTGGCGGGGGTCGACCTGGACGGTCCTCTCGGCACGTGACGCGCAGGAGCCGGGCCGCGCTCGGTGGCCTGGCCGCCGCCGTGCTCACCCTCGGACTCGCCGGTGCCGCCGTGCCCGCGCTCGCCGGCGATGCCGACGAGGAGCCCCTCGACCAGCTCGTGACCGACGCGCCCACGGAGGGTGCGACGGTCGACAACGCGGACGCCACGGGCGACGCGACCACGAACAGCCCCGTCACCGATGGGACGGAATCCGCCGACAATGACGATCCCGAGGATCCCGCCCAGGGATCGTCGGTCGGACAGGTCGGTGGCGGGGCCTCAACCCCCGGCGAGGTCGGTGCGGGTGAGTCGCCGACCGCGACCGGCGATCACGATTCCCGCCGGCCCGACCGGTTGGGCGCTGGCGTAGCGCCCGTGATTCCGGCAGCACCCGCCGGCGCAGAGCCATCCGCACAAGCGGTCACCGCGGCACCGGCGTCGAGCTCCGCACTTCCCTCGCGCCTCGCGCCGGTCCCATTCGGCAACGTGACCACCGGAACGATCGACGCCCAAGTGTCGAGCCTGACTAATGGAGTCAGCAACCGTCTCTACGCAAATTACAACGGATCGAACTACTCGTATTCAAGCTCCGGACCGAGTGGGTGGGTGGACCAAAATGGTGAGGCGTTCGGAGGGCATGGAGCGTCGAGCGGTTACCACTCCGGCAACTATATTACCAGCAAAATGAGCGCCATCGGGGTGACGCCTTCAACCGGCGGAACTGTTGCCTCAGGCTCACCCTTCCTGCTGGCCAGCACGACTCATTACAACCACGTAATCTATCCACAGTGGTACGACAGTGAATACCTGAACGGAGAACTACAGCTCCGCCTCAACGGATTCGGTGGACAGGTGCTCAAATTCCCCTGGCGACTATGGGAGACAACCAACGATGGGACGTCGACCGGTGGAAGTGCCACGTGTGCCGACGGTAACCCCAGATATGGGACTGATAGTGGGCTGAACGATCGGGGATGCGCTGACCTGATCACGTTCACGAGCCAAATCAGCAATACCGTGCTGACGAAGGATGGCGTCGACTACCGGCTGGTCATCGACGGATTCTACCCAGCTGCGGGGGACGTGTGCCCCGCCGAAATGCCCAGTACTACGCAGAACTCATTCTGGACACGTGAGGATGACGAGACCACCGCCTGCATCTACGGGTCGCTCACCCAGGTGCGCTCCCTGACGGTCGTCAAGCAGGTGGTCGACGCCGCCGGTGTCAACATCCCGAACTTCCCGTTCAGCACGGCCTCCGATCTCGACGGGTCGGCCTGGGAGGACGACGGCACGCCGCTGACCTTCGGCCTCAAGCCGCCGTCGGCGACCGAGAGTGCTTCGCGCACGGGTGAGATCCTTCAGGGCGAGGCTGTGACGATCACCGAGAACCCGCCGACCGGCTGGGTCATCGACGATATCCAGTGTTCTGGCGCCGGCGTCACGTCGGATGACTACACGGTCTCGAACGGAACCGTCACCATTACCGCGCCGTTCGCCGATGGGGACAGCACAGACATCACGTGCACCTACACGAACAAGCCGCTCAAGGGCACAGTCACCTGGAGCAAGACCGATGCGGCGACGGACGTGCTGCTCGGTGGATCCACCTGGACCCTCGAACTGCCGGACAGCACAACGCGAACCATTACGGACTGCGTAGGCGGCACGTGTGGCACGGCCCTCTACACCGACCAGGACGCCGCTGTGGGCAAGTTCAAGCTGACAGGGCTTCCGCTCGGAACCTATTCGCTCACCGAGCAGGCAGCGCCGAACGGATACGTCGCGGACACGCAGACCAGGACCTTCACGATCGGCGCCGGCGATCTCGACGAGGCGTTCGGAGAGATCAAGAACATTGCCAAGGCGAGCCTCGTCGTCCAGAAGGAGTGGGTGATCAACGGCGGCGCCCCTGTTCCCAACGGTGAGCAGCCCGCAGGCCTGAGTGCAGCTCTCCAGCTCGCCGGCGCAGACCACAACTGGGACACCGCGTTGGCGGGGCTGCAGGGTGACGTGATCACCCTCGCCGAGACCACGACGATCGCGACGAACGACCCCACCGTCACGGGCTGCACCGTCGACTCCCAGGCGATCACTGAGATCAACGGAGCGGCAGCGACAGGAGACCTCTCCGGCGGCGGCACCGTCGATGTGACCCTCACCGAGATCGAGAACACGGCAACCGTCACGAACACGGTCTCCTGCCAGACGCTGACGATCATCAAGAGCGTCGATGCCGGTGACTTCGGCACCGACGTAGCAGCGGGATCCGCGTGGGATGGCTACCTGTTCGCCGAGCGTGACGGCTCGATGCTGACCTTCGACAGCGGAGATACCAAGCATGTCGTCAGCGGTACGTACGTCGTGAGTGAGGATGTCACGGCGGTTCCGGGCTATGAATTCGAGAGTCTCGCGTGTACGGCCGGTGGCGACCCGGTTGCCAGTGACTATGGCAATGTCCAGGTTGCATCGGGCGAGGATGTCACGTGCGTGCTCACCAACCGCGCCCTGCCCGGATCGGTCAGCTGGTCGAAGGTCAACCGGAACGATGACCTGCTCGCCGGTTCGGTCTGGACCTTGACGGGCCCGGGCTTGGCGTCGGGCGTCTCCGTCACCGATTGCACCAAGGCGCTGTGCTCGACGGATCCGTTCACGGATCAGAATCCCGACGCCGGAGAGTTCCTCATCGAGGGTCTCAAGTGGGGCGACTACACTCTGGTCGAGACGACTGCCCCTCCTGGCTACCAGCTCGACGAGACAGAGCGCACCTTCACGATTACCGCAGCGAATCTCGACTATGGGTTTGCTGAGGCGTTCGTCAACGACCAGCAGGGCGGTCCCGCCCTTCCCCTGACCGGCGGATTCGGACGTGACCACGTCTACATCGCGGGAGCGGCGACCCTGCTGCTCTCCCTCATGGCCTACGGCGCGACCAAGGTCCAGCGCCGCCGGAGCCGGCGGAGCGCCTGATGAGGCGCCGCGCACACCCCCATCTGACCGGCGCCCCCGCCGTGTTGGTACCAACCGAAAGAAGGAATGGAATGAAAACGAGGACGACGTCGCTCAAGCGACTCGCCGCCGGCGCGGGGGCCCTTTCCCTCGCGATGGTCGGCCTCATCAGCACCGCGGCCACCGCGGCCCCCGGTGATGACCCTGTGGTCGGCAACATCGACTCCGGTGCGACCGGCTCGATCATGGTGCATAAGCACGAAGAACACAGCGCCAGCGAGGATGGCAACCCGGCAGGCGATCCGATCGGGGGCGTCGAGTTCACGGTCCAGGAGGTTCTCCTGGGTGGCAGTTCGGTGCCCCTGGCCACTGCCGAGGGCTGGGACGCCATCGATGGGCTCTCTCCCGGGGACGTTCCTGGTAATGGCTTCACCCTTGACACCGGCACCACAGCTGTGACCGACGGTGACGGTGAAGCTCCCTTCACGGGACTCAACGTCGGATTTTATCTCGTGACGGAGACCGCTTCCGGACCGAACCTCATTGCAACGCCCGCCGCTCCGTTCTTCGTCGCGATCCCGATGCCCACGGACACCGGCGCGTGGGACTACGACGTAGACGCCTACCCCAAGAACATCCTCGGCGACTTCACGCCGACGAAGACGGCCGGCGACCACAGCCAGGAGATCCGCGAGGGTGCCACCGCGCTGTGGACCATCGGCGTACCGGTGCCTGCTGCTGAGTTCGACTACGAGTCGCTCACCATCAGCGACGTCATCGGAGCCGGCATGACGTTCGACAGCTGGGTCAGCGTGAGCATCGATAATGTGGCGCTGGACCCTGACACCGACTACGAGGTCTCGGCCGACAACAGCACCGTGACGCTTCTCGGGCCGGGACTCGACCAGCTCAACGCGATCACCGATGCTCAGACGAGTGCCAACGTGACCGCCGTGATCCGGACGACGATCGATGACATCGGCGTCCTCGAGAACACGGCGACGGTCACGCTGAACGGCAAGCCGGTTGACACCCCGTCCGTGAGCACGAACTGGGGTGCCCTCCACCTCACCAAGGTCGATGACGGGAACAACGACGTCACCCTCCCGGGCGCGGTGTTCGAGCTCCGTGCGGCCGATTCGGATGGCCTGTGCAACAACCCGGGTGACCTGATCGAGAAGTCGGCCCCGACCGCTGACGATGGCGTGGCGAACTTCGAGTTCTTCGTCGGTAACAACGAAGACACCACGCGGAAGGTCTGTGTCGTCGAAACGGTGGCCCCGGCTGGCTACGTGCTGCCGGCCAACGCCGTGTTCGGTCCGTTCACCATTGACGCAGCTTCGACTGCAGAGGGTGACGTGCCCGCCGCCACGTGGGCCGCAGACATCGAGAACCACAAGGCGGAGGGCCCGAACCTGCCGCTCACCGGTTCCACCGGAACCCTGCTGTTCACGATCGTGGGCATTGCCCTCATCGCGACCGGCGGAACGATCGCGGCCGTGCGCCACTCCCGCTCGAAGGCCTGAGCCTTCGCAGCACACGGTGACTAGCCGTTAAGCCCGAAGGGGCGAGGAGGTTCACCCCTCCTCGCCCCTTCGGCTCACTGAAGGGATCCCAGTGATTACGCTCGACACGCCCCCGCAACACACCCCCGAGCCCGCCCCGCCCGCCCGCTGGCGGATGCCCTGGGCCACCGCCGGCGTCGCCCTCCTGGCCGTCATCGGGGTACTCGCCATCCTCTACCCGAGCACCGCCTCCTGGTTCTCCCAGTACAACCAGTCGAAGGTCGTCGAGGGGCTCGACTCCGTCGTCGACGAGGGCCCGCCCGCCCGGCTCATGAACGAACTCGACGAGGCCCGCGCCTACAACGACGCACTCGTCGGCGGCGAGCTCGGCACCGGTGCCCTGCTCGACCCGTCGAGTAACGTGCCCACCTCCGACGGCGTCTCCCCCGGCGGATTCGACTACAACGAGCTGCTGCGCGCGACCAACGACGGCGTCATGGCCCGCCTGCGCATCCCCGCCATCAAGGTCGACCTGCCGATCTACCACGGCACCTCCGACGACGTGCTCGCCAAGGGCGTCGGCCACCTCGAGGGCACGTCCCTGCCCGTCGGCGGCCTCTCCCAGCACTCGGTGCTCACGGCCCACCGCGGCCTTCCCGAGGCCAGCCTCTTCAACGACCTGAACAAGCTGGCCATCGGCGACACGTTCACGATCGAGGTCTTCGGCGAGGTGCTCACCTACCAGGTCAACAGCACCCAGACGATCCTCCCCGACGAGACCCAGTCCCTCCTGCCCGAGTACGGCGAGGACCTCGTCACCCTCGTCACCTGCACCCCGCTCGGCATCAACACCCACCGTTACCTCGTGACCGGCGAGCGCATCCTGCCCACCCCCGCCGCCGACATCGCCGCCGCGGGCACGCGCCCCGACATCCCCGGCTTCCCCTGGTGGGCCCTCTCCCTCGGCGGAGTCGTGGTCACCTACGCCGCGATCATCGTGATCGCCGGCCGTCCCAAGAAGACCGACAAGCCTATGGACGACGCCCGCTCGCCTCGGGCGTGAACGGCCACCGGCCGCGCAACTCGTCCCACTCCTCCCGGACCACGCCCATGACGACGGCGTCGTGCACGCCGCCCGCCCAGCGCCGCGCCCGGCGGTAGCGGCCCTCCTCGACGAAGCCGAGCCGCCGGCCCACGGCGATCATGCCGGGATTGCCCGAATAGGTGGCGAAGTCGAGGCGCAGGGCGTCGGTGTGATCGAAGAGGTAGGAGGTCCACAGGGCAATCGCCTCGGTGCCGAGCCCGCGCCCCCAATACGCCTCGTCGTGGATCGCGATCCCCATCCGGCGCCAGTCCGTCACGTGCGATTCCCAGTACCAGGAGACGAGCCCGATGAGCACGGCGGCTCCCGGCCCGCCCTCCGAGTCGGCTCCGGGACCGCTCTCCGCGGCGGGGCCGGGCACGCAGATCGCGAGCATCGAGCGCGGGTCGGGAAGCCGGGCGTGGTCCGTGCCGGCGAGCTCCCGGAACCGCCGGTCATCGTCGGCGAGCTCCGCCCGGCTCGGCTGACCGAAATAGGGGCCGTTCGTGCGGCGCCACGGGCGGTCGAGCGCCGTGAGATCGGCGAGCCGGTCGCCGTCCGCAGGTTCCAGATCCCGCAGCAGCACGCCCCGCCCGCGCAGCAGCATCAGCGCAGGCGCCCGATCCGGGCCACGATCTGCGCGCCCACGCGGCCGAACGCGGCCAGGTCGTCGGGGGAGGCGGCGTCCACCACGAGCTCGCGGGCGTGGGCGACGTGCCCCGGCGCCGCCTGCTCCACGCGCTCCCGGCCGGCGTCGGTGAGGATCGCGACCGTGGCGCGCCGGTCCGCCGGGTCGGGCTCGCGGGTCACGAGGCCGGAGTTCTCGAGCCGGCGGGCCACGTGGGAGAGCCGGGAGAGCGACCCGTTCGTGGTCGCGGCCAGCTCCGACATGCGCAGCCGCTGCTCCGGGGCCTCGGCGAGCATCCCGAGCACCATGTACTCGAAGAACGTGAGGCCGGCGTCCCGCTCGAGCTGCGAATCGAGCGCTCCAGGAAGCTTCGTGAGCAGGGCGGTGAGCGCCAGCCAGGCCGACTTCTCCTGCTCGCTGAGCCACTGCACGTCGTCCGGACCCACCGCTGCCTCACATACTTTCCGCTAGCCGCGGGCCGCTCCACACGGCCTCGCCTGCGCCAATGTACCCGCCCGGGCGGTCATGGCGCACCGAACTTTCGTCGGCCGCGGCCCGGATGGTGACGGCGCGTGTCGATCTGATTAGGTTGAGCCATGGTCTCCACCTTCTCCCGTCGCGCCCACGCGGCCGTCGAGGTGGCCCGCGCCGACCCGATGCGCTTCGTGGACCGGGTGTTCTTCGTCTACGGAACGGCCGCGGCGACCTGGCTCGCGTTCCTGCTCATCCACCAGCTCCTCACCTCCGGCTGGCGACACATCTGGGCGTTCATCCCGTTCTGGCTGATCGTCACCTACCTGCTGCTGCCGCGGGTGCACTCGGTGCTCTCGCGGATCTACCTGCCGGACTACTTCATCGGCCGCTCCCGCACCCGGGAGGGCCTGCTCGGCGACCCGGTCAACCTCGTGCTGCTCGGCAGCGAGGACCACGTGCACACGGCGATGCTGCGTGCCGGCTGGCACCGGGCCGACGAGCTCAACCTGACCTCCGGATGGCGGCTCGTGGCGGCCACGCTCCGGCGCACCACGTACCCGGACGCCCCGGTGAGCTCGCTGTTCCTGTTCGGGAGGCGGCAGGCGTTCACGTACCAGCAGGAGGAGCAGGGGAATCCGGCTCAGCGCCACCATGTGCGCTTCTGGCCCGCGCCCGAGGGCTGGCTGCTGCCCGGCGGGCGGCGGGTCGACTGGCTCGCCGCGGGCACCTACGACCGGGCGGTGGGGCTGTCGCTGTTCACGGGCCAGGTCACCCACCGGATCGCGGCCGATATCGACGTGGAGCGCGACCACATCGTGGCCACCCTGACCCGGCCCGAATCGGGGAACGAGCGCATCGGGGTCGAGGTGCTCGCAAGTTTCTCCTCCGGCTACCACCACCGCAACGGCGGGGGCGACCGGATCCGCACCGACGGGGATCTGCCGATCGTGGACCTGCGCCCGCTGCCGCCCGCGTCCACGGCGGTCCGGGAGCAGATCGAGGCGGACCGGGCCGAGGCGGGTCAACGCCGCCGCGTCCCCCTGACCCTGGCGTTCGGCGTGCTCGTCATGCTGCTGCGGGTCGTGGCGGGGGTGGTCTCGGTCAACTGGCTCATCGGCCTCGGCTCCGCGACGCTCGCGACCCTGCCGATCGTGCGGCCCGTCGCCGACCTGCTCGGCCTGAGCGACGCCGCCACCTATGCCACCGTGATCGTCATCGTGGGCACCTTCCTGGCCACCTATCTCGTGCTGGCCGGATTCGTCTACGCCGGCTACGGGTGGGCGCGCACGTCGGTGCTCGGCCTGTCGGTGGCAAGCACGTCACTGTGGACGGTCATGTGGTTCATCGAGGTCTCCGAGCGCACCCTCGCCCTCAACCTCGTGGGCACCGCCGCCGAGATCATGGTGGTGCTCGTACTCTCGGGCGACATCGCGCGCCTCTACGTCGCCAGACGCCGCATCGCCCGCCAGCAGCTCCGGGCCACCCGGCCCACCCGGCCCACCCGGTTCCTCGCCCGCCGCTGACCCGCGCGCGCACTCGGGCCCCGTCGGTCCCACGCCCGTCGCTGACCCGCGCTGTGGCCCTGTCGGTCCCACGCCCGTCGCTGACCCGCGCTGTGGCCCTGTCGGTCCCACGCCCGTCGCTGACCCCGCGCTCGGGCCTCGTCGGTTCCGCCCCACGGCCCCGGCGGTCTCACGGCCCCGGCGGTTCTCCCCGTCGCCGTCGGCCTTACGGCCCCGGCGGTCTCATGGCCCGGCGGTTCTCCTCGTCGTCGATTCGCCGACCAGGGTGAAATCGTGGCTATCCGGCTCTGGATCCGCGGTTCCGCCCTGGTCGCGGGCAAGATCCCGGGTTCCACCCTGGTCGCGGGCACGATCCCGGGCTTCGCCCTGGTCGAGGGCTCGATCCGGGGTTCCACCCTGGTCGTCGCCTCGCGGCGGGCCGTGCTGCCGCCCTTGGCTTCGTTAGCTCGCCGACCAGGGTGAAGTCGTGGCTATCGGGCTCTGGATCCGGGGATTCGCCCTGGTCGCGGGGGAGATCCCGGGTCTCGCCCTGGTCGCGGGGGAGATCCCGGGTTCCACCCTGGTCGCGGGCACGATCCCGGGTTTCGCCGTGGTCGAGGGCTTGATCCGGGGTTCCACCCTGGTCGTCGCCTCGCGGCGGGTCCGTGCTGCCGCCCTCGGCTTCGTCAGTTCGCCGACCAGGGCGGAATCGTGGGTATCCGGCTCTGGATCCGGGCTTTGGCCCTGGTCGTGCGCAAGATCCGGGGTTTCGCCCTGGTCGCGGGCGGGATCCGGAGTTTGGCCCTGGTGGCGGGCGAGATCCCGGGTTTGGCCCTGGTCGGGCCGGGAGGGGGCGAGGATCGGGCGGGCCGGGAGGAGTGACCGGCTCCTCAGAGCAGGGCGACGAACGCCGCGCCGAGGATGAGGATCGCCACCGCGGCGAGCACGCCGGCAACCGGGATCCCGGACCGAGGGGGCGGCGGGGCCGGCACCTGCGCGCTGATCGGGGTCGCGGCCTCGGGATACGGGGAGGTGTCACCCGTGCCCGGAGCACCCTGGGCATCGGCGCGCTCACCCCGACCGGAACCGCCGAAGACACCGGGCTCCGCCGACTCGGTGGACTCGATGGACTCGGTCGCCCCGAGGGATCCAGAGCCCGCAGCCGCTTCAGCGGGAACAGTCTCCCCCGAGGGCACGGCCGCCCCGGGCTCGGCCGTCTCAGCGGACTGCCCGGCCCCAGGAGTCTGGACCGCTGCATCGGCCGCTGACTCGGCGGCTACATCGGCCGGAGCGCCGGTCGCGTCGGCTGCGTCGTCGCGGTCGTGGCCTCGGTCGGCGCGGATGCCGGGATCGCCGGCGTGGGCGCGGCCGGCTTGGCCGGCGTCGACATCGGTGTCGTCGGCTGGGGCGCCGGTGTCGGTGCCGACGGAATCCCCGGCGTCGATGAACGCGTCTCCGCGAGCATCGGCGATACCCGCACCTGCGTCACTCTCGCCGGCACCGACACCGACACCGGCACCTGCGCCATCACCGGCATCGGCCCCGGCGCCATCACCGGCGCCATCACCGGCGTCGTCGCCCGACCCGGTGAGCAGTTCGGGCATGACCGCGCCGAGCGCACCGGCCGCCTCCGGGCTGAGCACGAGCGGATCCGCAGCCGCTCCGCCCGCGGCGGCGACGTCGTCCACAGGCCCCTGCTCGACGTCCGCCACGACCACGGTGACGTTGTCGCGGGTGCCGTCGGCGAGCGCCCGTGCCACGAGCGCGGCCGCGGCCTGATCCGGCGTGCCGGCGGCGAGGAGCCGGCCGATCACGGGCACGGCCACGTAGTCCGAGAGACCGTCGGAGCACAGCAGCAGCCGGTCGCCGGCCGAGGCGTCGACCTCGATGAGATCGAGATCGGTGCCGCCCGGCTGATCGTCGAGCGAGCGCAGCAGCATCGCCCGGTACGGGTGGGTGGCGACCTGCTCGGGGTGGATCTGGCCGGAGTCCACCAGGTACTGCACGTGGGTGTGATCGGTGGTCACCTGGAAGAGTTCCTCGCCGCGCAGCAGATACAGGCGGGAGTCGCCGATGTGCCCGGCGAGCAGCCGCGCCCCGTCGCTCACGAGCGCGATCGCAGTCGTGCCCATCGTCTCGAGGGAGGGATCGGCCACCGACATGGCGTGCAGCGCCGCGCGCGTCTCCCGGCCCGCGCCGGTGAGCTGCGCCGGAAGGTCGCCGCCGCCCGGGTCGATCCGGGCGAACCGGTTCGTGGCCACCACGGAGGCGACCTCACCGCCGGCGTGACCGCCCATGCCGTCCGCGAGCACGAGCACCCCGGGGGACGCGAAGGCGGAATCCTCGTTGTTCGTGCGCACGGTTCCGACGTCGCTCTGCACGGCCCAGCGGAACCCTAAAGGCATATCACTGGCTCCCATGCACGCGTCTCCACCCGCACAACTCTAATGCCGCCGGACCGGGGCCTGAAACCGAAGGTCCCACGGTGTGGACGGCCGCGCCGGTGTACACGCGGGCCGGGCCCTCAGACCTCGCCGCGCTTCTGCAGGTGCCGCAGCGCGACCCAGCCGATCGGCACCCGCAGCCAGAACGTGAGCACGCGGAAGACCACGGCGGTCGACAGGGCGACGGCCGTGCCGATCCCGGCTGCCCCGAGCCCGGTCGAGAGCGCCGCCTCGATCGCGCCGATCCCGCCCGGGGTCGGCACCGCGGCACCGACCGTGTTCCCGGTGAGGAAGACGATCGCCAGGGTCGTCAGCGGCAGCGTGAAGCCGAACGCCTTGAGAGTGAAGCCGAACGCGGCGAGGTAGCCCACGCTCATGAGCAGGTTCCCGCCGATGCCCATCGCGAGTCGGCCGGGCTGGCCCACGACCCACAGCACCCGCGGCCACACCTGCCGCAGCGTGGGCATGATCTTGGCCGCCAGGAAGCGCCGCAGCGCCGGGATCGACACGACCACCCCGGCGATGAGCGCGAGCGCGATGAGCACCACCACGATCGTGCGCGAGGGCAGCTGACTCAGCGCCCCCGCCGACCCGGTGAACAGCGCGATCGCCACGAGCAGCAGCACGGTGGTCACGATCTGCGACACCTGCAGCAGGGCCACGGTCGCGACCGCCATCGGGGTGTCGATCCGGCGCCGCTGCATGAACCGCAGGTTGAGCGCGGCCGGCCCCACGCCCGCCGGGGCGACGAGCACGACGACCGAGGCGGCCACCTGCACGAGCGCGGTGCGCCACAGGCCCAGCCTGGTCGGGGAGAAGGCCACGAGCCCCATCGCCGCGCCGAGGAAGGTGAGCATGCCGAGCACGAACGCCACGACGAGCCAGCCCGGCTCCGCCTCGCCCATGCGCTCGGCGATGTCGCGGAAGTTCAGGGTGGTGAGCAGCACCCAGCCCGCCACGAGCGCGATCGTGGTCATGACCACGGTCCGCGCGGAGAACCGGGTGAGCTTGAGCGGCTCGACCACGTCGGACTGCTCGGGCAGGTACCCGGCGAGTGTCGTGCGCAGCTCCCGCAGCACGTGCTTGTGGCTGCGGGCCGCGGACTGCAGCTCCGGGGGGAGCACCACCCGCTGCACCACGGGCGCGAGCGCGGCGAGCTCCTCGGGCGTGAGCAGCTCGGCCGCCACCGCCACGGCCCGCTCCACGCCGATGCGCAGCGCGAACGTGGCGAGCAGCTGGAACTGGTCGATGCGGCGGGTGAGGGAGGGGCTGGCGATCTCGCCCTGCTCCCAGCCGGAGAGCCACACCTGCGGCCGCGCGCCCGGCACCACGAGCACCGACTCGCCCGAGAGGTTCCGGTGGCTCAGCCCGGCCGCGTGGGCCGTGAGCAGCTGGTGCCACGCGGCGGTCATCACCTCGTCGGTCAGCTCCTCCGCGGCGAGCGAGTCGGCCGCCTGCGCCCCCCGCACGTGCTCCCCGACGAGCACGACCGAGGCCCGGCTCTCGGCGACCCCGTGCAGGCGCGGGGTGTTCACCCCGGCCGCGACCGCCGCGTACGACATGAGCGCGGCTCGGTCCGCGGCCTGGCGCAGGTTCGTGGCCGAACGCCGGCCCATCCCGCGCAGCTGCAGCGCCGTCCACACCTGGCTGAGCATCCCGATGACCTGCCGGTCCTCGTCGAGCACCACGACGTCCCAGCGGCGCCCGTCGAAGGCGTCCACCGCATAGACCCGGTTCCAGCCCTCGCGTTCCATCGTCACCGTGGCGGGCTCCGGGATCGCCGCGACGATGCGCTGCACCGTCGTCTCCGTGGGCGGCTCGTCGCCCACGAGCTCCCACACGCCCCGCCATTGACCGCCGTCGCTCGAGGACGACGCAGCTCGCCCCGGCGCCCGGGCGTCACCCGGCCGGGGCTCACCCGCCCGGGTCCCGTCTGCCCGAGGCTCGTCGGCTTGGGTCCCGCCTGCCTGGGCGTCGTCTGCCCGGGCGTCGTCGGCTTGGGTCCCGTCTGCCTGGGCGTCGGTCCCACCGCCGCGGGGCTGCCCGCCGTCCGGGCCGTCCGAGTCACCCGGGCCGTGTGAGCCACCCGAGTCGCCCGAGTCGCTCGCGTGCCCGCCGTCCGAGCCGCCCGGCCGCCCGTCACCCGGCCGGCCGCCACCCCCGGCCCGCGCCGCCCGCGCCGCGATGAGGGAATAACCGATCGCGCCCTGCGGCGTGGCCACCTCGAGCCGGAGCTCGGCGGCGTTCGTCTCGTCGCCGATCCGCACGACGTTGAGCGGGTCGATGCCGGCGCGCCGGATCGCATCGACGAGGTCGGCCCCGTGCACCCGCTCCGAGAGCACCCCCATCGCATAGCGCACCGCGAGCCCGAACGCCCGCCCGAGCAGGGCCGCCACGATCGCCCCGATGATCGTCGTGTCCCCGGTGATCACGCTCACCGCCAGCGCCACCCACAGCAACGTCCACGACACGGCCACGGCGCGATTCGTCGCCCGGGTGCCCGTCGTCGTCAATAATGCCGCGAGAGCGGCCACGGACGGCGAGATCGACAGGATGAGGGCGCCGTCCTGCCAGATCTGCAGCGACCGGACCAGCCGGTCGGGCGCGACATGCGAGAGCAGCCACACGAAGCCGACGGTGGCGACGAAGGCCACCGCGGCGGAGGCGATCGCCTCGACCACGGCCCGCGGATTGCGGCGCACGAGCCGCTCCACGATCACGATGACCGGCAACACGATCGTCAGCAGCCCCTCGATCACGGTGATCGGCACGAGCAGGATCCCGCGCACGACGGAGGAGAACGCGGACTGCACGTCGTGGGTCACGCCGGAGGTCGTGCCGCGCGCGTACACCGACAGCGCGAGCATCGCGACGATCGCCACGAGGCAGCCGACCATGAGCACGAGGTCGACGGGCCGGTGCACCCGCTCCAGCGGGATGTCGACGACTCGAACGCTGCGGCGGGGGCCGTCGGGCTCGGGCCGGTGCTGGGACATATGCACGATCCTAAAGTGGACCGGCGCGCCCGGGGGTCAGCCTCGCTGGTGACCCGGGCCCGGGCGGGTCATCCCCGGGTCGGAGTCGCCGCTCAGACGAGCCCGAGCGCATGCAGCCACGACTCGGGCAGGTACGTGTACCCCACGAAGGCCGCCACGTCGATGAACGTGTGCGCGAGCACGAGCGGCCACACCCGCCGCCGCCCCCAGCGCGACAGGTAGAACGAGGCGAACACGACGCCCATCGCGACGTTGGCCACGAACGGGCCCCAGCCCTGATATAGGTGGTAGGAGCCGCGCAGCAGCGCCGAGGCGGCGACGATCGACCACGCACGCCAGCCGAGCTCGTCGAGGCGCTCCCGCAGGTAGCCGACCACGAGGATCTCCTCGAGCAGCCCGTTCTTCAGGGCGGCGAGCACGAGCACCGGCACGGTCCACCAGTACGGCGGGATCCCGGCCGCGCTCACGTGCAACGTCAGCCCGAGCGCGCGCCCGGCCAGGTAGACCCCGAGCCCGGGGATCCCGATCCCCGCGCCGAGCGCGAGCCCCCAACCGAGGTCGCGCAGCGGCCGGGTGCCGTCGAGGCCGATCCGGCGCCGCGCTCGCCGCCCGTTCTCGCTCAGCAGGTAGAGCGCGAGCACCACGGGCACGAGCGCGAACGCGACCGAGAGCAGCTGGTAGGTGAGGTCGAAGAGCTCCCGCGGGTTCTCGGAGGTGTTGAGGCTGGCGGTCTGATCCCCGATCGGGCCGCGCGTGTAGGCGTCGATGAGCGCGACGATCGCGTAAACCGCCGACTTGCCCAGGCTCAGCCCGAACACGATCGCCAGCTCCCAGTGGAGGCGCCGGCGCCGCTGCGGAGCCGGGCGTGGGGACGGCGCCCGGTCGCCTTCGCTCGTGTGTGCCGCGGGCATGGGGCCGGTCAGGAGCGCGGGGTCGCGGGGCCGGGCGGGATGGGGGAGGCCATGTAGTGGGCGCGGATCTCGGGCACCGGGTCGGCGGCGACCTCCGTGCCGGGGCGGGGCCAGGAGGGCCGCTCGCCCGTGATGGCCCAGGCGGCCTGCACCGCGGCGCCGAGGGCCACGTACTCCCCGGGCTCGGGTACCTCGATCGGGATGCCGAAGATCTGGGCGGCGGCCCGCTGCAGGGCCTCGTTGCGGGCGCCGCCGCCGATGAGCAGCGCCCGGCGCACGTCGACGCCGGTGCCGGCCACGGCGTCGCGGCCGTCGGCGAGCCCGCACAGCACGCCGTTGACGGCGGCCCGGGCGAGGTTCTCCCGGGACGTGGCCCGGTGGGTCATCCCGGTGAGCGCCGCGGCGGTGTGGGGCAGGTTCGGGGTGCGTTCGCCGTCGAAGTAGGGGCGCAGGACCAGCCCGCCCGCGCCCGGGTCCGCGGCGAGGGCGAGCCGGGAGAACTCGGCGTGGCCCACGCCGAGCAGGGCGGCGGTCGTGTCGAGCACGCGGCCCGCGTTCAGGGTGGCGATGAGGGGCAGCCAGCCCCCGCTCGCGTCGCGGAATCCGGCGACGACCCCGCTCGTGTCGGGCCGCAGGCTCTCGCTCACGGCGCACACCACCCCGCTCGTGCCGATGGAGACGATGAGGTCCCCGGCGTGGGCGTCGAGGCCGAGCGCCGAGCCGGCGTTGTCGCCGCAGCCCACCCCGATCGGCAACCCGGCCGGGATCCCGGGCGCCTCGGGCAGGGCCGCGGTCGTGCCGGCGACGTGGCCGGGCGGGAGGATCGTCGGGAGCACGAGGTGGCCGGAGTCGCCGCGGACGGCGCGGTCGAGCAGGTCGCCGTCGCGTTCCAGGTCGGTGGTGACGTAGCCCGTGCCGGAGGCGTCGGAGGCGTCCGTCGTGAGGGCGGACAGGTCCGGGTTGCCCGGACCGTAGCCGCGCAGGCGCCACGTGAGCCAGTCGTGGGGGAGGGCGATCGCGGCGAGCCGGCGGGCGAGTTCCGGCTCGTTGTCCACGAACCAGCGCAGCTTCGTGATCGTGAAGGAGGGCACGGGCACGACGCCGGTGCGGTGGGCGTACTCGGCCGCGCCGACCTCGGCGCGCAGCTCCTCGGCGGCGGCGGCCGACCGGGTGTCGTTCCACAGCAGCGCCTCGCGGATCACCTCGCCGCGGTCGTCCAGGGGAACGAAGCCGTGCTGCTGGCCGGCCACGGAGATCGCCTCGACGTCGGCCAGGCCGCCGACGTCCACGACGGCGGCGAGGAACGCGTCCCACCAGGCGTCCGGGTGGACCGACGTGCCCTCGGGGTGGGGGGCGCGGCCGATGCGCACCACCTCGCGGGTGCTCGAATCGACGATGACGATCTTGCACGACTGCGTCGAGGTGTCGACCCCGGCGACGAGCCTTCCGTACTGGTGTGCGGCCACGCGTTCTCCTTCGGATTCGTGCACCTGAAACCTCTCCGGTGAGGATAGCCGCTGGCGCCGGGGGGCGGGCTCGGGGGCGACGATCTACTATCCGCAGCCCACTATCGACCAGCGCCTTTCGGCTTTCTGGCGCCGACTTCCCGCCCGTCGGGCAACGGAACGATCACGATTCGACCCGCCCCGATCACTATTCGGTCTCACCGGCTCCCGGGCCCGGTCCGGCGCCGGTTCGTCGTCTTAGGGTGGGACACCATGAGGATGGCGCGCTTCGGAACCCTGGTCGGTGCCGGTGCACTCGTCGCCACCCTCTCCCTCACGGCCATGCCGGCCCAGGCCTGCGCCTGCGGCGCGTTCCTCGCCCCGGAGGGCGCGGAGCTGGAGGTCGAGGCCGAGCAGGCGGCGATCGCGTGGGACGGCGAGACCGAACGGATCGTGTTCAGCGTCAACGCGGTGAGCGACGTCGACAGCGGCGCGATCCTCATCCCCACCCCGAGCAAGGCCACGGTCGAGGAGGCGGGCCCGGGCCTGTTCGCCGAACTCGGGCACCTCACCCGGCCCGAGATCGACCGCGTGAGCCAGTGGTGGCCCGACTTCCTCAATCGGATCGAGACGCAGGTCGCCACCGAGCATCCGGTCGAGGTGCTCGACCAGATCGACGTCGGCCCGCTCGATGCCACGGTGCTCGCCGCCAAGGACGCCGACCTGCTCGCCGACTGGCTCGAGGAGCACGACGTGGTCATGTCCGACGACCTCGCCTCCGCCCTCGTGCCGTACGTGCAGGAGAAGTGGTACTTCGTGATGATCGATCTCGACTCCCAGTCGGGGCCGATCGACGGCGCGGTGCCGCCGGTGAGCATGACCTTCGCCTCGAACCAGCTCATCTATCCGATGCGGCTGTCGGCCACGGCCTCCGACCCCCAGCTCGTGCGCACCTACACCTTCGCCGACCACCGCATGGAACGCTCCGATGCCACGGACGACTCCCGGGTGCTGTGGGCCGGGCCCGTGAGCCCGACGGACTTCGTGGACCAGACCGCGGTCGAGCTGGCCCAGGCCGGCGGGTTCCTCACGCTCTCCGAGCACTACATCTCGCGGCCCTCGAGCATCAGCGCCGACTTCACCTTCGCCGCCGCCGGCACGGACGCCGATTACCGCGGCGTCACCACCGTGATCGACGACAAGCGGATCCTCGGGGTGCCGGCCGGCCCCGTGCTCATCTTCGGGGGCCTCGTCTTCATCGGGGTCGCCGGCTCGGTGTGGTCCTACCGCTCCCGCCGCGCCGGACTCCGCCTCGGCCGATAGGCGGCCGCTCGGTCACGCGCTCGGCGCGATCGATCGGCCCGCTGGCCGGCTGGGCGGCTGGCTGGCTGGGCGGTTGGCTGGCTGGGCGGTTGGCTGGGCGGCTGGGCGGCTGCGCCCCACGCGGTGGGGAAAGTTTTTGGTGTCCGGCACCGGCTAGTCTCCCCGCGCAGGAGGCGCCCCATCGGGTGGGGAGACTTTCTGGTCTCCGGCACCAAGAAGTTTCCCCAGCATGGGGGCATCGCGGGGCTGGGGAGCCTTTCTGTTCTCCGGCACCACCGATGTTCCCCGCGCAAGGGGCGCCCCGCGGGGTGAGGAAACTCTTTGGTGTCCGGCGCCGAGTAGTTTCCCCGCGCAGGAGGCGCCCCATCGGGTGGGGAAACTTTCTGGTCTCCGGCACCAACGATTTTCCCCGCGCAAGGGCGCCCCATCGGGTGGGGCAACTTTCTGGTCTCCGGCACCAAGGAGTTTCCCCAGCACGGGGGCATCGCGGGGCCGGGGAAATTTCTTGGGCGCCGGCACCGATGAGTCTCCCCGCGCAGGAGGGCACCCCAGGGGGACGCCGCTACGCCAGGTGCGCCACGAGCTGTGGCGCCAGGCCGACGTACGAGGCGGGAGTGAGGTCGAGCAGGCGAGCTGCGACGTCCGCAGGCAGTCCGAGGCCGGCGATGAACTCGCGCATGGCGGGACCGTCGACCCGGCGGCCGCGGGTGAGCTCCTTGAGCCGCTCGTACGGGTCGGCCATGCCCTCGACCCCGGCGACGGCCGCGGCGCGCATCGCCGACTGCACCGCCTCGCCGAGCACCTCCCAGTTCGCGTCGAGGTCGGCGGCCATGGCGGCGGCGTCCACGTCGAGGCCGGCGAGCCCGCGGCGCACGTTGTCCAGGGCGAGCATCGAGTGCCCGAACGCGACCCCGATATTGCGCTGCGTGGTGGAGTCGGTCAGGTCGCGCTGGAGCCGGGAGGTCACGAGCGTGGCGCCGAGCGAGTCGAGCAGGGCGCAGGAGATCTCGAGGTTCGCCTCGGCGTTCTCGAACCGGATCGGGTTGACCTTGTGCGGCATCGTGGAGGACCCGGTCGAGCCCTGCGCCGAGAGCCGCTGCCGGAAGTAGCCGAGCGAGATATAGGTCCACACGTCGGTGGCCAGGTTGTGCAGCACGCGGTTGAAGCGCGCGATGTCCGCGTACAGCTCCGCCTGCCAGTCGTGCGACTCGATCTGGGTCGTGAGCGGGTTCCACGTGAGCCCGAGCCCGGTCACGAACGACTCGGCCACCTGCTGCCAGTCCGTGCCCGGCACCGAGATCGTGTGCGCGCCGTACGTGCCGGTCGCCCCGGACATCTTCCCGAGGAACTCCGCCCCCTCGATCCGCCGGAGCTGGCGCCGCAGCCGGTGGGCGAGCACCGCGAGCTCCTTGCCGAGCGTGACGGGGGTGGCGGGCTGGCCGTGCGTGCGGGCGAGCATCGGCACCTCGGCGCTCGCGCGGGCCATGTCGGCCACGGCGTCGGCCACCGCCGTCGCCGCCGGGAGCCACTGCTTGTGGACGGCGTCGCGCACCGTGAGCGCATAGCTCAGGTTGTTGATGTCCTCGCTCGTGCAGAAGATGTGCACGATCTCGCTCACGGCGGGAAGGTTCGTGTGCTCGCCGTCGATGCCGCCATCGCTGCCGAGGGCCTGCGGGGCGGCGGCGAGGCGACGCTTGAGGAAGTACTCGATCGCCTTGACGTCGTGGCGGGTCTCGGCCTCGATCTCGGCGAGCTCGGCGATCTCGTCGGCGCCGAAGTCGTCGACGAGCCCGCGCAGGTACCCCTGCTCGGCCGCCGACAGCCGGGGCGCACCGGGCAGGGCGCCGGTGCTGGTCAGGTGGATGAGCCATTCGACCTCGACCTCGAGGCGGGCCCGGTTGAGCGCGGCCTCCGAGAGGTGGTCGACCAGCGGGGCCACCGCGCCGCGGTAGCGGCCGTCGAGGGGCCCGAGGGCAAGGGCAGGGGTGAGGGATGCCAGGTCCACGCGCGTCATGGGCCCGATTCTTCCAGACCCGGCCGGCTCCTCCGCCCCGGCGCCGCCCGGGCGGGGCCGCGCCGGCACCCGACCGCTCTCACCCCCTCGACACCCACCTCGCCGTCGATGGGCCCGCCTCGTTGTCGATGGGCCCACCTCGCCGTCGATGGGCCCAGCCCCGCCCCGGCCCGGGGCCGTGAGCAGTGGAGGGTGCGATGGGTCAGCGGGTGGCGTGCACGGCGAGGGCGGCCCGCACGTGCTCGAGGATTCCCGGCACCGCGGCCCGGAGCTGTTCGTAGGTGATCTCGAAGTCCCGGCGGTCCCCGAAGTAGGGGTCGGCGACCTCGAGGTCGTCGTCGGCGACCGAGACGGGGTCGAAGCTGCGCAGCAACCGCACCTTGTCCCGGTCGGCCGGGGACGGGGCGAGCCGGCGCAGGTAGGTCTCGTGGCCGGCGTCGAGGGCGAGCACGAGGTCGACGCGGGCGAAGTCCGCCGCGGTGAACTGGGCGGCATGGTGCTCGGCGAGACTCATCCCGTGGTCGGCCATGACGGCCGCGGCCCGGTGGTCGGCGCCGTCGCCGACGTGCCAGTCGCCGGTCCCGGCCGAGACCACGCGCACGTGGTCGGCCAGCCCCGCCGAGGCGACGGCCTCGCGGAGGATGACCTCGCCCATGGGGGAGCGGCAGATGTTTCCGGTGCAGACCACGCTGATCGCGTACAAGGAGGCCATGACCCATTGTCAGCACACTCCGCGCCCGGATGCACGCGCCGATGCCCACTCAGGCCGCATCCCGGCTGTACCCCGGCTGCACCTCGGCTGTACCCGCCCTGCACCCTGGCGGAACTCGCCCGACATCCGCCCGACACCCGCGCGGCACTCAGACCTTGCCGGCGTGGCCGGGCGGCCCGGGACGGGGCCGACCATCCCGGCCATCAGACCCGGGCCTCGCCCGCGCGGCCGGGCGAGGCTGCGTCGTCCACAGGCTGAGTCCGGATCCACAGCGGCGACGACGAGCGTGGCCGCGCCCCGGTCGCGACTCCTACTGTCGGCGAACACGTGCGGAACGGCTTGGGCGCGGGCCCGCCGGTGAGGAGGCGACGATGGCAGATCACCTGGGTTCGGCGGCGGTGTTCGCGGCCGCGGACGAGGTCGACGCCGTGGCCACCGACGTGGCCCGGATCGACCTGTCCGACTGGGTCGGAGTGGCCGGGGACGCCTGCCGCGACCGGCTCATCGGGCTGTGTGCGGAGCTCGTGCGGCTGCGGGGCGACCTGCGTCACGTCGGGCGGATCGCCTATGGCCACGAGCTGGCGCTCGCGCAGGCGGCGGCGGCGCTGTCGGGAGGGATCCGCTGATGCCGGACGATCACGGGGGCCTCATCGTCTACGGCGCGCCGATCGGCACGAGCGCCTACGGCGTCGACACCGAACTCGTCCACCGGCGGGCCGACCAGATCGACGAGGTCGTCGCCCGCCTGGCGACCGTCACGGCCTCCCTCCAGCGGGCCCGGGCGATCCTGACGCCGCGAGCGCACCTGGCCCCGGGCGGGTCGACCGTGCTGGCGGCGCTGTCCGAGGCCTGCGGGCGGATCCTCGCCCACCGGCACGAGGCGGCGAAGATCGCGAGCAGCGCGCGGATCGCCGTGGCACGCTACGAATGGGCCGAGGCCGCGGCGCGGGCGCGGATCCCCGGGCCCGGCGTCTTCGGCCTGCGGGGGCCGCTCGTGCCTAATCCGATCCGCCCGCTGCGCGTGATCTCGGAGCGCATGCACAGCCCCGAACTCGACCACGCACCCTGGGCGCAGGCCGGGCGGATCCTGTTTCCGGGTGGAGGCCGGCTCGACCCGGCGGCGATGCTGCCAGGGCCACTCCTGCCCTTCGGACACGTGCTCGGCCTCGCCGAGGGGGTCGTCGGCGGGCAGGCGGAGGGAATGGCGATGGGCCAGGTCCATCCCGGCGGCGCCGGGAGCGGGAAGATCCTGCGGGAGGTCACCCGCGCCGTCTTCCCGTTCCACCCCGATCCCGAGGCCCAGGCCGCGCGGACGATTGCGCTCGCGCTCGGCCCGTCGACGACCGTGGCCGTGCGCGAGTGGACCGGCCCGGCGGCGGCCCCCGTGTCCACGGTCGCCGGCGCCGTGGCGGCGATTCAGCCCCTCTACCCGGGGTCGGGCGGTGTCTCCGGGCAGTTCCGCATCGACAAGCTCACGGCTCCGGACGGCTCGGTCGCCTGGGAGGTGTTCGTGCCGGGCAGCCAGGACGGCATCAGCCTGACGAACCCGCTCAGCTGGCGCAACAACCCGGCGGCCCTGATCGGGATGGACTCGGCGGCGACCCGGATGGTGCTCACCGGGATGCGGAGGGCGGGGGTGGGGCCGACGGACCCGGTGGTCATCGCCGGCCACTCCCAGGGCGGGATGGTCGCGGTCAACGTGGCCAACCATCCCGAGGCGAGGAACTTCAACATCGCCGGCGTGATCACCGCCGGGAGCCCGATCTCGGACCTGGCGGCGCCCGACGCGCAGACCCTCGCCCTCGAGCACACGGAGGATCCCGTGCCCGGCCTCGACGACGACTCGAACAGCGTGGAGCCCGGGATGGTCACGGTGGAGCGCTCGCTGCACGAGTCGGCCGATCCGCTCGATCGGGCGATCACGGACGCGCGCGGTTCACACGACCTGCCCGCGTATCTGCGCACCGCCGAACGGGTGGACGCCTCCGACGACCCGCTCCTGGGAGGCGTGAAGGACCTGCTCGAGGAGATCGCGCCCGCCGGCGTCGCCGTGGAGACGCGCTACTTCCAGGGGGTGGAGTGGGCCGGGTGAGCTGGGTGAGCGGGGGTCAGCGTTGCCGCCGCCGGCGGCGGTCGGGCAGGATCGCGATGATGATCGCCGACACGATCGAGATGATCAGGGCGCCGAGCACGGCCGTGCCGAAGTTGTCGATGCTCAGCCCGAACCGGGTGTGGGAGCTGATCCAGCTGGTCAGGAGGAGCATCGCGGCGTTGACGATCACGAAGAACAGGCCGAGCGTGAGGATGTAGAGCGGGAAGGTGACGATCTTGACCACCGGCTTCACGATGCTGTTGATCAGCGTGAAGATGAGGGAGATGATCCCGATCACGAGCACGGTCGACTGCCAGGTCTCGTCGGAGTTGACCGCGACACCGGCGAGGAGTTCGGAGGCGAGCCAGATGGCCACCCCGTTGGCAAGGACTCTCAACACGAACTGCATCGGGCGATTATTGCATCACCGCCCGTGCGGCATGCTTGCACCATGACCCCTGAGCAGCCCCCCGCCGGACATACCCGCGAGCACGTCCGACTCCGACCGGCGCTCGAGGGCCTGCCCGCCTACGTCGCCGGGAAGCGGGCCGAGGGGCCGCGCGTGTTCAAACTCTCCTCCAACGAGGTGGCCCATCCGCCGCTGCCCGCCGTCGTCGCCGCGATCGCCGACGCCGCCGTGGACGTCAATCGGTACGGTCAGATGGCGGCCGAGGACCTGAGCGCCGACCTCGCCGAGCGGCTCCGGGTCGACGCCGATGCGGTGCTCGCCGGCAACGGATCCGTGGCGCTCATCGAACTCGTGGTGCGCTCCGCGGCGGCCGACGGCGACGAGGTCGTCTATCCGTGGCGGTCCTTCGAGGCCTACCCGATCCTCGTGCAGGCGAGCGGCGCCACCGGCGTGCCGGTGCCGAACCGGCCCGACGGCGGACACGACCTCGAGGCGATGCTCGCGGCGATCACCCCGGCCACCCGGGTCGTCATGGTGTGCACCCCGAACAACCCGACCGGGGCCGCGCTCACACACACCGAGCTGGCCGCGTTCCTGCCGCGGGTGCCGAAGGACGTGCTCGTGCTGCTGGACGAGGCGTACGTGCACTTCGACCGCACCGCCGACCGGCTCGACGGGCGCGCGCTCCTCGCCGAGCACGCGAACCTCGTGCTCGCCCGCACCTTCTCCAAGGCGTACGGCCTGGCCGGGCTGCGGGTCGGCTACCTCGTGGGGCGCCCCCGGATCGTGCGCACGCTGCGGGCCGCCGCCACCCCCTTCGCGGTCAACGCCGTGGCCCAGCGCGCCGCCCGGGTGGCGCTCGCCCAGCAGCCGGCGATCGACGAGATCGTCGACGAGGTCGTGCGGGAGCGGGAACGGGTCGTGGCGGCCCTGCGCGGGCAGGGCTGGGACCTGGGCCATCCGCAGGGGAACTTCTACTGGCTCCGGCTGGGCGAGCGCGCCACGGCGTTCGCGAGCGCGGCCCTCGATGCCGGGATCACCGTGCGCCCCTTCGACGGCGACGGCGTGCGGGTGAGCATCGGCGAGCCCGAGGCCAACGACCTCGCCATCGCGCTCGCCGCCCGCTGGCGCTGAGGGACCTCCGCCGCCGCCCTCGGTGACCCGGTCGAGACGTGCCCCGGGGAGCACTGGGTGCCCTCTGGGTGTGTTGGACCCCTCCTGGTGGTGTTCGGGGCACCCAGTCCCGTGCTGCCCGTGCTGCACCGGCTCCATGTCGGCACTATTCGTCGCGCTTTGTGAGAACCCCACAAAGGTCGACGCCGACAAGTGTGAGATATTGCCCACCGAAACCTACGCTCCCGTAGCCTACGCTGGCGTAGGTTGCAGGTCGTCGCCTCGGCGGCCGCGGCACGAGGACAAGGAGTTCGGTGTGATCACCTCCGACGGCGACCGGGAGACCCCCGGGGCAACGGACATGGTTCAGCTGCTCACACCCACGGGCACGAGGCGAACCGATGGCGACTACGCGGACCGCGTGAGCCATCTGGGTCGGACCGAACTCGAGACCATGTATCGCGACATGGCGCTGGTGCGCCGGTTCGACGCCGAGGCGACCGCCCTGCAGCGACACGGGGAGCTGGGGCTGTGGCCGCCGAGCCAGGGGCAGGAGGCCGCCCAGGTCGGTTCGGCCCACGCGCTCTCCCCGCAGGACTTCGTGTTCCCCTCCTACCGCGAGCACGGGGTCGCCCGGGTCCGAGGCCTCGACCTCAACACGCTGCTTCTGCTCTACCGCGGGCAGCAGCACGGCGGCTGGGACCCCTTCGCGAACAACTTCGCCACGCCCTCGCTCGTGATCGGCTCCCACACGCTGCACGCCACCGGCTACGCACTCGGGATCCAGCGCGACGGCGACGTCGGCACCGGTGACCCGAGCCGCGACCGCTGCGTGATCACCTACTACGGCGACGGCGCCAGCTCCCAGGGCGATGTGAGCGAGGCGATGGTCTTCGCCGCCTCCGCGAACGCGCCGGTCATCTTCTTCTGCCAGAACAACCAGTGGGCGATCTCGGTGCCCACGGCCGTCCAGTCGCCCGGCCCGATCGTCGATCGCGGCACCGGATTCGGCATCCCCTCGATCCAGGTCGACGGCAACGACGTGCTGGCGAGCTACGCAGTGACGGCCGCGGCGGTCGAGCGCGCACACGGCGGCGGCGGCCCCACCTTCATCGAGGCGGTCACCTATCGCATGGGTGCCCACACCACCTCCGACGACCCGACGCGCTACCGCACGGCGCAGGAGGAGGAGAGCTGGCGCCGTCTCGACCCGCTCGAGCGGCTGCGCACCCATCTCGAGGCCGAGGGCACGGGAGCGGAGTTCTTCGCGGAGCTCGAACAGGAGGCCGACGAGCTCGGGGCGAGCGCCCGCGACTACTGCCGCTCCCTGCAGTCGCCCGCCCCGGAGTCGATGTTCGATCACGTCTATGCCGGCCGGCACTCCCTCGTGGAGGGCGAGCGGGCCTGGTTCCATGATTACGAGGCCGGCTTCGAGGAGGCGGAATGAGTGAACGGCTCGCCCTGGCCAAGGCGATCAACGCCGGCCTGCGCCGCTCGATGGAGCGCGATCCCACGGTCCTGCTCATGGGCGAGGACATCGGCGCCCTCGGCGGCGTCTTCCGCGTGACCGAGGGGCTCCAGCAGGACTTCGGGCCCGAGCGGGTGGTCGACACCCCGCTCGCCGAGTCCGGGATCGTCGGCACCGCGATCGGGCTGGCCTACGCCGGCTACCGTGCCGTGTGCGAGATCCAGTTCGACGGCTTCGTGTTCCCCGCGTACGACCAGATCACCACCCAGCTCGCCAAGCTCCACTACCGCACCGGCGGCGCGCTCGAGCTGCCCGTCGTCATCCGCATCCCCTACGGCGGCGGCATCGGCGCGATCGAGCACCACAGCGAGTCGCCCGAGGCGCTGTTCGCGCACACCGCCGGGCTGCGGATCCTCAGCCCGAGCAACGCCGCCGACGCCTACACGATGATCCAGCAGGCGATCGCCAGCCCGGATCCCGTCATCTTCTTCGAGCCCAAGGCTCGCTATTGGGACAAGGACGACGTCGCCACCTCGGCCACGGACGCGGACCTGGGCATCGCGCCGGTGAGCGGGCGGAGCGTGCTGTCGGAGGACGGGCAGGACGACCTCCAGCGGGCCCGGCTCCTGCGCCATGGCACCGATGTGACCGTCGTCGGCTATGGGCCGAGCGTCAAGCCGGCCCTCGCGGCCGCCGAGGTGGCCGAGGCCGAGGGGCGCAGCATCGAGGTGCTCGACCTGCGGTCGATCTCCCCGATCGACTTCGATTCCGTGGCCGAATCCGTGCGCCGCACCGGCCGGCTGGTCGTCGTGCACGAGGCGCCGATCTTCTTCGGGGCCGGCGCCGAGATCGCCGCCCGCATCGGTCAGGAGTGCTTCTACTCCCTCGAGGCCCCGGTGCACCGGGTGGGCGGGTTCCACATGCCCTACCCCGTGTCGAAGGTCGAGTCTCACTACTTGCCCAACCTCGACCGTATCCTGCAGGCGGTCGATAGTGTGCTGGCGTACTGAGCCGGTGGATTGAGAGGATCGAGCATGCCCACGTTCGTGTCGTTCCCCCTCCCCGACGTCGGCGAGGGCCTGACCGAGGCCGATATCGTCGAATGGAAGGTCGCCGTCGGTGACATCGTCACCGTGAACCAGCCGCTCGTCGACATCGAGACCGCGAAGTCGTTGGTGGAGCTGCCCAGCCCGCACGCGGGTCGCGTGACCGAGGTGCTCGCCGCGGTCGGCGACACGGTCGAGGTGGGCACACCGATCATCACCTTCGACGTCGACCCCGACGGCTCGGGAGCTCCGGCCGGCTCGACGGACTCGACGGGGTCGACGAACCCAGTCGGCACGGGCACGTCCGCGGACGAGGACGAGACCAGCGGCGACGTGCTCGTCGGCTACGGCACCGCGAAGGCGCCCGCGACCAGGCGCGCGCGGCGCGGCCCGGCCCAGTCGGCGGCCCAGTCGGCGGCCCAGCCGGCGGGACAGTCATCGATCCAGCCGGCCCGGCCCACTGGGACCACACGGCCTACCGGGTCCATGTCGCCCACGCCGCCCACGCCGTCCACATCGGCCACCGGGTCCACCCCGTCACCCGAGCCCACGGCGCCGGCCGGAACGCCTGCGCCCGCTGGGCCCGCTGCGCCCGCTGGGCCTGCAGGGCAGCCCACCTCGGCCACGCACCCGTCCCAGCCGGACCGGGCGACTCGGCCGGGCGTCGTCCATGACAAGCTCGCACCGCCGCAGGCGGTCGCGGTCGAGGTGGACGAGCCGGTCCACCCCACGGGGGTGCCGGTGCTGACCAAGCCGCCGGTGCGCAAGCTGGCGAAGGACCTGGGGGTCGACCTGACGCGGGTCCGCGGCACGGGGCCGGGCGATCTCGTCACCCGCGAGGACGTGCTCGACGCCGTCGAGACCTCCCGCGCCGAACGGCTCGTGGTCCACCCCGAGGACGACCGGCCCTGGCTCGACGGCGGCACGGTCTCCCGCGACGGCCGCCAGACCCGCGTGCCCGTGCGCAGCGTGCGCCGCCGCACCGCCGAGGCGATGGTCTCGAGCGCGTTCAGCGCCCCCCACGTCACGGTGTTCACCACGATCGACGTGACCAAGACGATGAAGCTCGTCGAGCGGCTGCGGGCCGATCGGGAGTTCGCCGACGTGCGCGTGACCCCGCTGCTCATCGCCGCCAAGGCGCTCATCCTCGCGATCCGCCGGCACCCGGAGATCAGCGCCGCCTGGGACGAGGCCACCCAGGAGATCGTCTACAAGCACTACATCAACCTCGGCATCGCGGCCGCCACGAACCGCGGCCTCGTGGTGCCGAACATCAAGGACGCCCACCGGATGAGCCTGCTCGAGCTCGCCGTCGCCCTGGGCGAGCTCACCCGGGTCGCGCGCTCCGGCCGCACGCCGGTGGCCTCCATGCAGGACGGCACGGTGACCATCACGAACGTCGGCGTGTTCGGCATCGACACGGGCACCCCGATCCTCAACCCCGGCGAGTCGGCGATCCTCGCCTTCGGCGCGGTCGAGCAGCGGCCGTGGGTGCACAAGGGCAAGGTCAAGCCCCGGTGGGTCACCCAGCTCGGCCTGGGCTTCGATCACCGGCTTGTGGACGGCGAACTCGGCTCGCGTGTGCTGGCCGACGTCGCCGCGATCATGTCCGACCCCTCGCGGGGCCTGGTCTGGGGCTGACCGGGAACGGTCGGGGCCGGCCGGCCCGCGTAGGACCGTTGGACCGGGATCGGGGCCGCCGGGCGCCGTAGCATGACGGTGCCGGGCACGAGCCGGGCGATCTGGACGATGTCGATGATCGAGACGATCTGGGCGATACGAACGACGCGGGTGGGCAGCATGGAACAGGTGGACGAGGTCACCCGCTACGAGCGGGCCGTGGCGGAGCGGGAGCGGGAGCTCGGACCCGATCATCCCGACACGCTCACCGGCCGCAGCGCGCTCGCCGGGGTGTACGAGTCCGCGGGTCGCTACGACGAGGCGATCGCGCTGTACGAGCGCACCCTCGCCGATCGGGAGCGGGTGCTCGGCCCGGACGATCCGGCGACCCTGACGACGTGCAACAACCTGGCATACACCTACGAGTCGGCCGAGCGCCCGGAGGCGGCGATCGACCTGTACGAGCGGGTCGTGTCCGCCCGGGAGCGGGTGCTGGGCCCGAACGATCCGGCCACCCTCATGAGCCGGCACAATCTCGCCCACGCCTATGAGACCGCGCGCCGGCTGCACGAGGCGATCACCTCCTACGAGCAGGCGCTCGCGGACCGGGAGCAGGCGCTCGGCGCCGACCACCCCGACACCCTGACGAGTCGGAACAACCTCGCCTACGCCTATCAGGCCGTCGGCCGGGTGGACGAGGCGATCGAGCAGTACGAGCTCACGCTCATCGGCGCGGAGCGCAGCCTCGGGCCCGACCATGCGAACACCCTCACGTGTCGGAACAACCTCGCCGGTGCCTTCGAGTCCGCGAACCGGCTCGACGACGCCATCGAGATGTACAGCCGGCTCACCACTGACGCCGAACGCGCCCTCGGCCCGGACCATCCCACGACCCAGGTCGCCCGGGACAACCTCGCCAACGCCCTCGTGCGGCGCGAGTCCTGAGCCGGCGCCGGCTCGAACGCGGGATTGTGTCGAGGCCCCGGCGACCGACCTCCACAGGGTCCCGTGTTCGGCGACTCGACGCGAGGAACCCTGGCGCCGCCGACCCCCGCCAGGCATGCTGGCATACATGAGGTGAACGCCCGTTGCGGCAGCGGACTGGCTACGCATCGCCGAGTTGGTCGCGCGCTACCGGGATCTACCGCTGGGCACCGTCGACGCGTCGGTCGTGGCCACTGCCGAACGCCTCGACATCAGCGAGATCGCGACCGTCGATCGACGCCACTTCACCGTGGTACGACCGGCCCATGTCGACGCGTTCACGCTCCTCCCGTGAGGCACGCGCACCCGGCTCAGTTTGTGTGGCGCTGCACCCGGGGGCCATCCCACTCGGTAGGCACCCGTAGCCCGGCCCCGGCAAAGACGCCGTGCCCTCGGCTCGGCCGGGCTCGGCCTGTTCCCGGCCCGGTCCGCTACCAGTTCTGTCCGCTGCCCAGCCCGCTGCCGGTCTCCTGCTCGCCGGTCTCGTTCGCCTCGTCGTTGCGGTCCTGGAGCTCCTGCTCCTTCGGATCGGTCGGCCGCCCGCTCGGCTCCGCCGACGGGGTGCCCTCACCCGGGCCGCCCTCGGACGGCGTCGGGGAGGGGTCCTGGCCACCGGATTCACCCTCGCTCGGACTCTCGGAGGGATCGCCGCCGTCATCGCCCGGGGTCGGCGACTCCTCACCCGGGGTCGGATCGCCCGCACTGGGAGAGTCCGAGGGGTTGGCAGGGCTGTCAGGGTTCGCAGGGTTCTCAGGGCTGTCCGGGTCGCCGCCCTGCTGCTGTTCCTGCTGGTTCTGAGCCTCCTCCTGGCGCTGCTGCTGACGCTCCTCGGCCTGTTCGGCCGCCTCGCCCCCGCCGCCGGAGGTGCCGCAGTCGGCGAGCATCTCCTGGGCCTGGTCGTAGTAGTTCGTGGCCATGCCCGGATCGTTCGCGGCGAGGCTCTCGTCGCCCAGCCCCTCGAGGGAGAGGGAGTAGTTCGTGCGGACCGCGCACTCGAGCGGCTCCCGCGGCTCACCCTCCAGGGCCCGGGGAACGAGGTCGAGGGCGGGATCGAACTGCTGGGTGGCGAGGAAGAACTCCCCGGCCGCGTACCGGGCCGTGCCCTCGTTGAAGTACGCCTTCCACGGTTCGATCACGTTGAAGAACTTGAGGTCCTCGTAGCGGTCCTGTGCGGTGGCGTAGCTCGCGCTCGAATAGGCGCTCGACCCCGCCATGTTGATGAGGGTGGCCGAGAGCAGCTTCGCGCTCGCGAGCAGCGCGAGGAGCACGAGCGGGGCCGACCACAGCAGCAGGCGCCTGCGGCGGGCGGCCAGCCTGCTCGCGAAGAGCGCGTCCCGGCGTTCGGCCGGGGTGGTGAACGTGCCCGGCTCGGGCAGCCAGGCCGGTGGTGTGAGCGTCGAACTCATGGTCGTCTCCCCGCCATCTGCCGCGACTCGCCCACGAGGTGGGACGCCGCCGCGGACGGTGCGGTGTCGAGACCGCCGGACGGTCCGGAGCCGATCCCGCCGCCGTCCGTGCTGCGACCGGCACCGCCGTGGCCACCGGCACCGCCGGACGCGGCCCGGGACCGCGCGGCCCGGCCCCGCATCCACGAGCGCTTGGGCACCTCCCGCACGAGGCTCCACGCTTCCCACCCGAGCAGCCCGGCCACCGCGAGGGCGGCGATCCAGTAGAAGCCCTCGTAGGTGAGGATGTCGCGGCGCCCGTCGCCGGTGATCGTCGAGAGGTCGACGTCGTCGGCGAGCGAGTCGAGCGAGGAGTCGTCGATGCGGTGCAGGTACTCGATGCCCAGTTCGGCGGCCACGGTCCGCAGGGCGTTCTCGTCGATCCGGGAGATCGCCGGTTCGCCGGTGGCGGGGTCGATGATCCGCTCGCTGCTCGAGCTCCCGCTGCCGGTCACGAGCGGCATCTGCCCGCCCTCGCTCGTGCCGTAGCCGAGCACGGCGCCACCGTCCACGAGGGGCGCGAGCGGGGCGAAGGAGGCCACGGTGTCCGGATTGGACCCGGAGGCGCGGGTGTTCTCCCCGTCGCTCAGCAGGAACACGAGCCGCACGTTCTCCGGCCGCTCGGTCGCGGCCCGCTCGAGCGTGGTGGTGAGCGCCTCGAGCGGCCGGTCGATCGAGGACCCGGCCGAATAGGCGGAGAGCTCGGGCGTCACGGTCTCGGCCCAGCTGCGCACCGCGCGGGCATCCGTCGTGAGCGGCAACTGCTGGGTGGCGGTCGAATCGAACGCGAGGATCGAGTAGCTCGCCGCGGGGAACACGTCGGTGAGCGCCTCCATGTCGGCCCGGACCCCGGCCAGCCGCGGCTCGTCGCCCGAATAGTCGAGCGCGCCCATCGAACCGGTCCGGTCCACCACGAAGTACAGCTCCGCATTCGAGGTGAGCCCGTCCGGGATGCGCGCCTGCGTCGAGGGGCCGAGCCCGATGAACACCACGACGGCGAGGAGCGCGCACCGCCGGATCCAGTCCATTCGGCGCGGGCCCCGGCTGCGCGCGAGCTGCCACACCGCCAGTGCCGCCAGCGGCACGAACACCACCGCGAGGAGCCAGATCGGCCACAACGGTTGCAGGCTCATGAGCGCAACCTCCACATCACGATCAGGTAGCCGCCGAGCAGCACCGCCAGCCAGCCGAACGCGTTCGTGGCGCGGTCGGTCGTGATCACCTTCTCGGTGGCGTCCAGGTCCGCGGCCTGCTGGGCCGCGATCTGATCGACCACGTCGTCGGCCAGGTCCGGGTTGCTCGCCTCGTAGAACGAGCCGCCGTGGGCGGTGAACACCCGCTGGAACTCGTCGCGCAGGCCCTCGGAGTAGGCGGTCGTCTCGCCGGCGTAGAGCCCGAACAGCTTCACGCCCTGGTCCGAGACCTTGTCGGTGGCCTCGGTCAGCGTGTACAGCGGCTCGCCCTGCACGTCGTTGTCCGTGGCGAAGATGATCGAGCGCGAGCGCTCCGTGTCCGACTCGTCGAACAGCAGCCCGCAGCTGGCCAGCCCGTCGCCCACGAGCGAGGCGGAGTCGAGCGACTCGAGGTAGGTGCCCTGGATGAAGTCGAGCAGCCGCTCGTACTTGTGCTGATCCATCCCGAGCCCGAAGGAGTCGAGGTCGAAGGAGAGCACGTAGCGTGCCTCCTCCAGCTGCTCGCGCACCATCTCGTAGTCGTTCGTCAGCGGGAACACCGTGCGCGACGTGGAGTTCCAGATCGACAGCGCCACCCGTTCCCCGTGGAACGAGGGCAGCAGTTCGAGGAACCGGTCGACGATCTCCTCGTCGTAGCCGATCATCGAGCCGGACACGTCGAGGCAGAGCACGATGTCGCGGGTCGCAAGCTCGTCGGATCGGACCGCCTGCTCCACCGGCCGGGAGGCCACGACCCCCGCCGCGAGCGTCGTGGCCACGACCAGGACCGCCGCCGAGACCATTCCCGTGCGGTAGACCCGCAGCTGGCTCTGGAAGCTCCGCAGGCCCGGGACGTACTCGGCGTTCGCGATCCAGGTGACGTGGGCGTCGTCCATGCGCGGACGACGCGCCCACCAGCCCGCCACGCCCAGGGCGACCACGAGCGCGACCGCGGCCGCGAGGGCCCACGGCTGGAGCAGCACCTGGCTCACCATGCCGTGATCACCTCCCGGGCGCGGCCGGTGGCGGTCAGGGCCTCGGTGTCGCTGTCGAACGCGAAGGCGGGCTCCTCGTAGCCCCGCAGCAGCCCGGCGAGCCGGTCGGTGCCGTCGAGGTCGGCGATCTCCGAGACGGTGAGGGAGGTCGTGTCCTGGCCGAGCCGGGCGGTCGAGAACTCGCGCATGATCCGGTTGAGCCCGAGGGCGAGGCCACGCAGGTCCGACTCGCCGTCGCGGAACCGCTGCTCGGCCTCGTCCACGCGGGCCAGCGTGGTTGCGCGCAGCGAGGTCCACTGGGCCGGGTCGGCGTGCGGATCGGGGGCGGGGCGGCGCCTGGTCCACCACAGCACCCACCCGTACCAGGCGGCCACGGCCACGACGAGCGCGAGGCCCACCACCCACACCCAGGTCGAGTAGCTCGCGGGAATCACCGGCTCGTGGATGTCGACCGCAAGCGTATGGACGACGGCGCTCGCCCCCGCGGGCGCCTCGCCGAGGGCGGGGGGCGGCACGCTCGGGCCGGCCGAGTCGACAGGGTTGATCAGGTTGACTGGGTTGACCAGGTCGATCAGGGCGGCGAGGCGGGCGGGAAGGTCAGTGATGGACACGCTTCTGCCTCCCCAATAGGTCGATGAGCTGGTTGATCAGGTCGTCGATGCTCGTGGCGGTGACCGATTCGATGCCCCGGCGCCGCAGCAGCGCCTGGGTGCGGGCGCGGCGCTCGGCCACGTACGCCGCCGCCTGCTCCGCCAGCCCGGGGCTCGCGCGCAGGAACTGGGGGATGTCGAGGTGATGGTCCACATCGTCCACGGCGAGATGCTCGTCGATGGTCGGCAGCGCGTCCGCGACCTGCACGAACATGACCTCGTGTCGGGTGCGCAGCCGGCGCAGCGCCGCCTCGTGCTCGTCGGTGGGCCGGGCCTCGTCGGTGATGACCACCACGAGCGAGCGGCGCGTGAACCACGCGAGGGTGCGGTCGAGCACGCGCACGAGGTCGGAGGCGGGCGCCTGCCGCGTCCACATCGCCTCCGCCCGGGAGAGCAGCATCTCCATGTGCGAGAGGCCCCCGCGGGCGGGCAGCTGGATGAGCCGCTCGGCGTCCCCGGCCACGAGTGCGACCGTGTCGCCGCGGGCCCGGGCGAGGTAGCAGATGAGTTCCGCGGCGAACAGGGCCACGGCGCTCTTCGGGTCGCCGTCGCGGGCGGTGGCGCTCATGTTCCGGCCCGTGTCGAGGGCGAGGACCATCGCGAGGTTCGACTCGCGCACGAACCGGCGGATCACGGGGATGCCCGAGGCGGCCGAGGCCTTCCAGTCGATGTCGGAGATGGCGTCGCCGTACTGGTAGAGGGCCATCTCGTCGAAGTCCTGGCCGTGCCCGGAGTAGATCGAGCGGTGCCGTCCCGAGAGCAGGCCGGAGGCGCGGCGGACCGTGGGCAGGTCCAGCCGCGCGCGGACCTTCGCGAGCCGCGAGGGGGAGTTCGGCGTCATGGGGGAGGGGGTCGTCACCGCTGCGGGGGCGTCACGGGCTCGGAACGGCCGCGAAGATCGCGTCGATCAGGGCCTCGGGGGCGACGTTGTTGGCGAGGGCGTCGTAGGTGCGCACGAGGCGGTGGCGCAGGATCGCGTGCCGGAACGACTTGACGTCGTCGGGCACCACGTACGAGCGGCCCTCCTGTAGCGCGACGGCCTGCGCGATCCGCATGAGCGCGATGCCCCCGCGCGGGGAGGAGCCGACGCGCACGTGCTTGGTGAAGTCCGGCAGCGGGCGGGGTCCGCCGCCGCGGGTCGTGTTGATGATCGCCACGATGTACTGCTTGATCGCCGTGTCGACGTAGACCTTGGTGGTCAGGTGCTGCAGGAACGAGACGTCCGCCAGCGTGATCGGGGATCCCGTCAGGGGCGCCTCCATCGACCCGGTGTAGATGCGGTCGAGGATCGTCACCTCGTTCTCGGGGCTGGGGTAGGAGAGCACCTCCTTCATGAGGAACCGGTCCATCTGGGCCTCGGGCAGCACGTAGGTGCCCTCCTCCTCGATGGGGTTCTGGGTCGCCATGACCATGAACGGCTTCGGCAGCGGATAGTTGGTGCCGCCGATCGAGGTCTGGCGCTCCTGCATCGCCTCGAGCATCGCCGCCTGGGTCTTGGCCGAGGACCGGTTGATCTCGTCGAGCAGCACGAGGTTGGCGTGCACCGGGCCGAGTTGGGTCGAGAACTCGCCCGTGCCGTAGTTGTAGATCTGAGTGCCGACGATGTCGTTGGGCATGAGGTCGGGCGTGCACTGGATGCGGTGGAACTTCCCGCCGACCGAGGCGGCGAGGATCTCCGCGGCGGTGGTCTTGGCGAGGCCGGGCACCGATTCGAGGAGCACGTGCCCGCCGGCGACGAGCGAGCTGATGAGCGCGGTGCGCAGGGCCTCCTGGCCCACGATGCGCTGATCGAACACCCGCACCATCCGGCCGAGCAGGTCGGTTGCCCGCTGCCCCTCGTCGAACGAGATCGGGGAGGTGCGCGGCGCCAGACGGCTGGGTGCGGCGGTGGTCATACTCGGGAGTCTCCTCGGTGTCATGGGTGCCGTGCCAGTGCGGTGGCTGCAATGACTCAGCGATTATGCCTCATCGATCTGACACCGGCCTGAACGGCCGGTCGGGGTCACAGGTCACAGGGGCCGGAGGGGGCCGGTGTCGGCGCGGCCGGTTAGGCTCGAGGCGTGGCGCGAACGCAGTGGCAACGAATGGTGTGGTGGGTGGCCGGGATCGCCGGCACCCTCGTGGTCGCGGCCGCGCTCGCGCTGGCCCTCTCGGGCAGCGCCGAGGCGACGTTGCTGGCCGACCCCGGCGTACTCGTGCGATGGGGCCGTGCGATCATCAACGGCCTGGCGGACCTGGCCGCATCCGTCACGATCGGCGGCTCGATGCTCCTGGTCTTCGTGCTCGCCGTGCGCACCCCCGCCTGGGAGCGGGCGCGCACGGTGGTCGCGGCGGCCGCCACGGTCTGGACGATCGCGCTCACCGCTCAACTCGTGTTCACCTACGCGGCCGTGTCCGGGAGGCCGATCGGCGAACCCGGATTCGGGAACGAGCTGGCCTACTACCTGACCGAGCTCGGGGCCGGCAAGGCCCGGCTCGTCACGCTCATCCTCGCCGCCCTCACCTCCGTCGCCGCCGTCGCCATCGCCGGCTGGGGCAGTGCGCTGCTCACGCTCGTCATGTCGGTCTCGGTGATCATCCCGATCGCCGTGCTCGGGCACGCCGCCGGCGCCCAGAACCACGACCTCGCGATGAACGCCGGATTCATCCACATCGTCACCGTCGGAATCTGGGTCGGGGCACTCCTCGTGCTCATGCTCGTGCGTCCGGTGCTCTCGGCGGGCCGGGCGGCCGGAGCCGTGGCCGGAGCCGCGGCCCGGGCCGGCAGCGACCGGGGGGAGCGTCGCCGGGGCGGCAACGATCCCGCTGCCACGGAGCGATCCGGTCACGACCGGGGCGGGAGGCCGCGGGGTGGGCGGGAGTCGTCGACCGCGGGCCCCGACGTCACGGGCGCCGCCGCCCGATTCTCCACGATCGCCGCGTGGTGCTACGTGGGCGTCGCCGTCTCCGGGATCGCGAACGCCGTGCTGCGCCTGGGCGATCTGAGCGGCCTGGGCACCACGTACGGGTCCCTGCTCATCGCGAAGATCGTCGCCTTCGGGCTGCTCGGCTTCGCCGGGGCCTGGCACCGCCGTTCGACCATCGCGGCGCTGGCCGAGCGGCCGCGCGCCTTCTGGCGCCTCGCCGGCGGCGAACTGTTCGTCATGGCCGCCGCGATGGGGCTGGCCGTCGTGCTCGCCTCGACCGCCCCGCCCGTTCCGCAGGACCCGATCGAGGCTCCGAGTCCGGCCCAGGTGCTCTCCCAGCGCGACGTGCCGCTGCCGCCGACCTTCGGTCGCTGGTTCAGTGAGTTCTACCCGGACCTGCTGTTCGGTGCCCTGACGGTGGTCATGGCCGTCGTCTACATCCGATGGGTGCTGCGACTGCGTCGGCGCGGGGACTCCTGGCCCCTCGGCCGCACCGTTCCCTGGCTGCTCGGAGTGCTCGGATTCGGCTACCTCAACCTCGGCGGAGCCGCCGTATACGGGCACATCCTCTTCAGCGCACACATGATCGCGCACATGAGCCTCGTCATGATCCTGCCGATCCTGCTCGTGCTCGGGGCACCGGTGACCCTGGCGGTGCGCGCCCTGCCCGCGCGTCGCGACGGCTCCCGCGGGCCGCGCGAATGGCTGCTCGCGATCGTGCACTCCAGATGGGCGGGCTTCCTGTCGAACCCGATCGTCGCGGCCGGGAACGTCATCGTGTCGATGGCCGTCTTCTACTTCACCCCGCTCATCGTGTTCGCGATGACCACCCATATCGGGCACGTGCTCATGATCGTGCACTTCACCCTCATCGGGTATCTGTTCGTCAACGTGCTCATCGGCATCGACCCGGGCCCGACCCGGCCCGGATACCCGCTACGGCTCGTGCTGCTGCTCGCCACGATGGCCTTCCACGCCTTCTTCGCGCTCGCGATCATGTCGATGACCGACCTCATCGGCGCCGACTACTTCGGGCGGCTCGGGCTCCCGTGGGGTGTCGACGCGCTCGCCGACCAGTACACCGGCGGGCAGATCACGTGGGGTATCGGGGAACTCCCCTCCCTCGCGCTCGCCGTGACGCTCGCCCTCATGTGGGCCAAGACCGACGAACGCACCGCCCGCCGCACGGACCGCCAGGCGGACCGCGACGGCGGGGCCGAACTCGCCGAGTACAACGCGATGCTCGCCCGCCTCGCCGACGAGGAGCCCGAGGACTCCTCGCACTCGCCCACCCGGTGACGGCCGCCGGCTCCTGAGCGGGGACCTCCACCCACGCCGGAGATGTCTCCTGTATCGGGCCATGGGTGACAGTTCCGCATCGGGACATCGGTGACGCGTGCTGTCTCAGGACGCCGGCGAGCGCGGCCGAGCGGTGCTCGGGGCCTCACCGAGCCCGACGGGACTCAGATCCTGATCCGCAGCCCCAGGTCGACGATCCTGTCGCTGGGAATCTGATACCGCGTCGTCGGATCCAGGGCGTTGCGCTTGAGCACGGCGTAGAGACGTTCGCGCCAGGCGGCCAGCCCGCGGCGGCGGCCGTGGCCCTGCAGCGGCTGCTCGTGCTCGATGTAGTAGGTCACCTCGTCGAGGTCGATGCCCAGGCGGTCCCGGCACCGGTTGAGCTCGGAGGGCACGTTGACCCGCTGCAGGTAGCCGTAGTGCAGCACGACCCGGGCGAATCCCTCGCCGAGGTCGTCGACGTGGATCCGCTCGTCCGCGGTGGTGCGCGGGACGTCCTCGACGAGCACACCGAGGAGCACGACCCGGCGCTGCAGCGCGCGCGTGCGCTGCACGTGATGGATGAGCGAGGGCGGCGTGCCGGTGAGCCACGGCGTGAGGAACACGGCCGCGCCGGGCACCCGGGCGACGTCCTCCTCCCGCAGCCGGGTGTGCACGGTCTCGATCGGGTGGGAGTCCGCGGTCGTCCTGCCGGCGAGCAGCTCCCCGCCCCGGCGCCAGGTGGACAGGACGGCGAAGAACCCGGCGCCGACCAGCACCGGGAACCAGCCACCGTGGGGAACCCGCAGCAGATTCGAGCCGAGGAAGGCCAGCTCCGCCACGAGGAACGCTCCGAACACCACACCCGCCCGCCACCTCGGCCAACCGAGCCGCTCCCGGGTGATCACGAACGCGAGGACCGTGGTCACGACCATCGTGGTGTTCACGCTGATCCCGTACGCGCTGGCCAGGCGCTCGGAGGTCTGGAAGGTGAGCACGAGCACGATCGCCGCACTCATGAGGATCCGGTTGATCGCCGGCACATACACCTGGCCCGGACTCTCCGCGGAGGTCTGCACGACCCGCAGCGGCGGCATCATCCCGAGCCGTCCGGCCGCGCGCGTGAGCGAGAACGCTCCGGTGATGGCCGCCTGGGAGGCGATGATCGTGGCGACCGTGGCCAGCACCACCATCGGAACGAGCAGGGCGGTCGGCACGAGGCGGAAGAACGGGGACTCGGACGAGGAGGGATCGCGGAGCAGCCCCGCCCCCTGCCCGAGGTAGCTGAGCAGAAGCGCGGGGAGCACGAACGCGAACCAGAGCCGGCGGATCGATCGGGTCCCGAAGTGGCCCAGGTCGGCGTACAGGGCCTCGGCGCCCGTGGTCACGAGGAACACGGCGAAGAGGACGACGAGGCCGGTCACCGGTGCCTGGGCGAGGAAGCCCGCGGCGCGGCGCGGATCGATCGCGGCGAGCACCTGCGGTGCCCGGGTGATCCCGTACAGCCCGAGCGCTCCGATCGAGGCGAACCACAGCGCCATGACCGGCCCGAACGCCGCCCCGATCCGCGCCGTACCGAATCGCTGCACGAGGAAGAGCGCGACCAGGATGGCGATCGTGATCGGCACGACGAGCCGGCCCGTCCCCGGTGCGGCGATCTCGAGACCCTCGACGGCGCTGAGGATCGAGATCGCCGGGGTGATCATGACGCCGGCGTAGAGCATCGCCGCGCCGGCCAGCCCGAGCAGGACCAGGGCTCGCCGCCGAATCCGCCCGAGTGCCCGCCACGGCCGCAGCAGCGCGATGAGTGCGAACAATCCGCCCTCACCGCGGTTGTCGAGACGCAGGATCACGCCCATGTACTTGATCGAGACCACGAGGATGAGGGTCCACAGCACGAGCGAGAGGATGCCGAGCACGTTCGCCGCGGTGGCCTCGAGCGTCACCACCCTCCCGGAGAACGCGGTGCGCAGGGCGTAGATCGTGCTCGTGCCCAGGTCGCCGTAGACCACCCCGAGCACGGCCAGCAGGAACAGGACCCGCCGGGAGCCGCCCGCGCGGGTGGCCCTGTCCTCGGCGGATGTCGGCCGGGCGCGGTCCGGGCGATCCTGGGAGGCGACCTCCGGGGGCTCGCTCATCTCCGCGGTGCTCCCGGGCCCCTGGTCACAGTCGCCATCGGACACCTCCGCTGCCTCGCCGCGTCGCTCTCAAACTAGCGCGCGCAGCGCCACGGGAACATGGCGATGCCCCCGCAGGAACTCCTGCGGGGGCATCGCCGTGACGGCCTCGGGGGCCTCAGCGCGTCACTCGTACAGGACGGCCGCGATCTCCGGGTCGTCGATGTTGCTCGCGTCGTACCAGTAGAAGCCGGTGTCGATCGTCTCGGGCAGCTCCTCGCCGGCGATCGCCTTGAGCGCGGCCTTGACCACCTCGGCACCCATGCCGACCGGGTTCTGCGTGATCGCCCCGGCCATGAGTCCGGAGCGGATCGCGTCGATCTGCGCCTTGCCGGAGTCGAAGCCGACGACCACGACGTCGCCGCCGGCACCCGCCTCCTCGACGCCCTTGACCACGCCGATCGCCGAGCCCTCGTTCGAGCCGTAGATGCCGGCCACGTCCGGGTTCGCGGTGAGGATCGACTTGGTGATGTTCGCCGACTTGTTCTGGTCGCCGTCGCCGTACTGCGGCTCCATGAGCTCGACGTCGGGGGCGTTGGCCTCCATCCACTCGATGAAGCCGTCGCGGCGGTCCTGACCGGAACCGGAGGTCTGGTCGTGCACGACCATCGCGACCTTGCCCTTGTTGCCGATGAGCTCGGCCATGTGCTTGGCGGCCTCCGCGGCGGCGGCCTTGTTGTCGGTCGAGGCGGTGGTCAGCGGCACATCCGAGTCCACGCCGGAGTCGAACGCGATGACCGGGATGTCCTGGGTCTGCGCCTGCTGCAGCAGCCCCTCGGCGGCCTTGGAGTCGAGGGCGGCGAAGCCGATCGCGGCCGGGCTCTTGGCCAGCGCGGTCTGGAGCATGTTGATCTGGTCCTCGACGTCGGCCTCGGTGGCCGGGCCCTCGAACGTGATCGTCGCCTTGCCCTCGGCCTCGTCCTCGGCGCCGTTCTTGACGGCCTGCCAGAACTGGTGCTGGAAGCCCTTGGAGACGATCGCGATGTAGGGCAGGTCGTCGCCGCCGCCCTCGCCGCCGTCGTTGTTGCCGCCGTCGGCGCTACCCGTGTCGTCGCCGCTCGAGCAGGCGGCCAGTCCGACGGTGACGGCGGAGGCGGCAGCGCCCATCAGCAGAGTCCGTCTGCGCATGGTGATACTCCTTCATTGTGGCTCTCACCCGTGAGAGCGGGGTGTGATCTGACGTGGGTTCATCGATTTCGGACGGCGTAGCTCGCCCGGGTCCCGCAGGCTCGGCTGCGGGGGGTCTCAGGTGGTGGTGCGTTGGCGCACGGTGTCGGCGAACACGGCCGCGAGGATGACGGCGCCGAGGATGACGTTCTGCCATTCCTGCGGCACCGACATGAGCTGGAGGCCGTTGTTGATCACGGAGATGATCAGCGCGCCGATGACGGTGCCGACGATCGAGCCCTTCCCGCCCATGAGGGAGGTGCCGCCGATGACCACGGCGGCGATCGCCTGGAGCTCGTACCCCATGCCGATCGCGGGCTGGGCCGAGCCGAGCCGGGCGGCGATCATCACGCCGGCGAGGCCGGTGAACAGGCCTGCGAACGTGTAGATGAGGATCTTCCACTTGGTCACGTTGACCCCGGAGATCGCCGTGGCCTCCTCGTTCGAGCCGATCGCGTAGGTGTAGCGCCCGAGCACGGTGCGGTTGAGCACGATCCCGGCGATGATCGCGGCACCGATGAGCACGAGCACGGCGTTGGGCACCTGCGGGATGAGGGTGCCGGTGGACAGGTCCATGAAGCCGCCGTCGGTGTCCCGGTCGACGTAGATCGGGGCGCTGTCGGAGAACACGAGGGCGAGGCCCTCGGCGACCATCATCATCGCGAGGGTCGCGATGAACGGCGGGAGCTTCGCCACGGCGATGAAGACCCCGTTGACGAGCCCGACGAGCCCGCCGAACGCGATCGCGAGCACGACCCCGAGCTGCCAGGACAGGCCGATGTTCGTGATGAAGTTGCCGGCCATGACGGCGCACAGCGCCATCCCGGTGCCGATCGACAGGTCGATCCCGGCCGTGATGATGACGAAGGTCGTGCCCAGGGCGAGGGTGCCGATGACCACCGCGGAGAACAGCATGTTCCCCACGATGTTGTCGAACGTGAAGAACACCGGCGAGGCCAGCGAGAACACGATCATGATGACGATGAGTCCGGCGAAGGCGAGCATCTGCTGCAGGCCGGTGCGCAGGTGGCCCATGAGTCCCGCGCCGGTGCCGGCCGTCGAGGAGCGCACCTCGGTCGTGGTGGGTGTGGTCATGCTAGTCCTGCCTCGGTAGTGACGGATCCGCGACTGCTCTCGGATTCGGGGCGGAGGGTGGCCAGGTGCATCACGTTCTCCTGCGTGACGTCGCCGGACTCGAGCTCGCCGGTGACCCGGCCCTCGCTCATGACGACCACTCGGTGGGCCATCCGCAGCACCTCCGGGAGCTCGGAGGAGATCATGATGATCGACTTGCCGGCGGCGGCCAGCTCGTTGAGGAGCCGGTAGATCTCGTCCTTCGCCCCGACGTCGATCCCCCGGGTGGGCTCATCGAAGATGAGCACGTCGCAGTCCTTGGCGAGCCATTTCGCGATGACCACCTTCTGTTGGTTCCCGCCCGAGAGGTTCCCCACGACCTGCTTGATGGACGGGGTGCGCACGCCGAGGGTGTCCACGTGCGTGCGCGAGACCCGGTTGATGTCGCGGTCGCGCACGAAGCCGGCGGCGCTGAAGTGCTCCGAGAGGGAGGACAGGGCGATGTTGTTCGAGACCGCGAGGTTGAGCATGAGCCCGAACCGCTTGCGGTCCTCCGAGAGGTAGCCGATCCCGTACTCGGCGGCCCGCGCCGGGTGGGGGATCCGCACGGGCTTGCCGTGCAGGGTGATCGTGCCGTCGGTGATCGGGTCGGCGCCGACGATCGCGCGGGCGACCTCGGTCCGGCCGGCGCCCATGAGCCCGGCGAAGCCGAGGATCTCACCCTTGCGCAGCTCGAAGGAGACGTCCTGGAGCAGTTCCTTCGTGTGCAGCCCCTCGACCGCGAGAATCACCTCACGGTCGGCGCGGACGTTCTGGGGGCCGACGCTCGTGTCGATCTCGCGCCCGACCATGTGGGCGATGACCTCCGGCATCGACGTCGTGGCGGTCTCCACGGTCGTGACGTACAGTCCGTCGCGGATCACGGTGATGCGATCGGAGATGGCGCTCAGCTCGTCCATCCGGTGGGAGATGTAGATGACGGCCGTGCTCGGGCTGATGAACCGGCGGATGAGCTCGTGCAGCGTCGCCACCTCGGCGTCGTTGAGGGCCGCGGTCGGCTCGTCCATGATGAGGACCTTGGTGGAGGAGCTGCTCAGCGCCTTGGCGATCTCGACCATCTGCTGCTTGGCCACGGTGAGCCGGTGGACCGGCTCGCGGGGATCGAGGTCGAGTCCGAGCCGGTCGAGGAGTTCGCGCGCCATCTCGTTCAGGCGCCGGTCGTCGGTGAACAGCCCGGCCCGGCGGGGCTCGCGGCCGATGAAGATGTTCTGCGCGACCGAGAGGTCGGGCATGAGGTGGAACTCCTGGTGGATGATGCTGATGCCGAGTTCCTCGGCGTGCCGGGGGCCGGAGGGCGTGTAGTCCTCGCCGTCGAGCGTGAACGTGCCGGAGTCGGGGGTGTACAGGCCCGAGAGCAGCTTCATGAGGGTCGACTTGCCCGCGCCGTTCTCGCCGACGAGCGCGAGCACCTCGCCGTAGCGCACGTCGAGACGCATGTTGTCGAGTGCCTGCACGCCGGGGAATCCCTTGGAGACTCCCTCGAGGCTGAGCAGTGTGTCGGTCCCGGTCATGCTCGCGGCTCCGGCCCGGCCGCACGGGCACGCCGGGTCCGCGACGACGGCCGTGCGGGGGATACGCGAGCGGGCATGAGACCACTTCCTTGGGATCGGGACGAGCTACCAATGTCGACCATCAAACATCGGACGTTTCGGCGCTGTCAAGTTCGCTCAGGTCACGATTGCGCATAGTAACCGGAAGCGCTGGGAGCGGATCGGGTCCGCGTCCCCGTCATCCCGTGACCGACGCCCGACGCGCCGTCGGCGACCAGCCGGTCGGCGGTGAGCGTGACGCGCAGTCCGTCGGGGGTGACCTCGGCGGACCGGAGCTCGATCCCCGGGGGAGCGTCGTCGAGACCGATCCGCACGTCGAGTGCGGCCGGATCGATCCCCCACTCGGCCAGCCGGGGCGACGTGAGCCCGACGTCGGCGCCGGCGATGGTCATGCGGGTGGGAACGAGGCGAAGTTCCCGCTCCCGCGCCTCGGGGCGCAGGGCGATCTCGACGGGCAGGGCGCCGGCGACCCGGGCCGACACGGTGAGCTCCCCGGCCCCGCCGGAGACGCGGAGGTCGCCGAGCACGCCCCCGTGGCCGAGGCGCGCGGCGGCCAGGGTCGAGAGATCGGACATCGGCACGGTCGCGCTCGCCGTGACGTCGTGCACGGTCATGGGCGAGGTCAGACTCGCCGAGCCGATCCGCACGTCGACCGCGGTGACGCTCAACGGCTCGGCCAGGACCGACTCGAGCGGCACGCGATCGGCATGGATCTCCAGGTCGGTCAGCCGGCCCCGCACGAGGTCGATGAGGATCGGGTGGGCGGGAAGTGAGGTGGAGACGCCCGTAGACCCCGGAAGCTCGCTGTCGATGGCGCCGGCCACGCGGGCGTGCACCTGCGCCCGGGCGATCGCCTCCCCGGCGACGGCCACGGCGACCACGAGAACGACGAGCACGAGCGGGAGGAGCAATCGGCGGCGCGTCGCTCGGGCGCGGGTCCGTGCCATGGCGAGCTACGCCGTCCGCACGCGATCGAGGAACACGAGCGTGCGGCGCCATGCCTCGGCGGAGGCTCGGGCGTGGTGGAAGCGGGGGATCGGATTGTCGAAGGCGTGCCCCGCGCCGTCATACAGGTGGAACTCGACCGGGGCGCGGGCGGCCGTGACGCGCTCGCGGATCGCGCGGACCGCCTCGAGGGGGACGTAGGCGTCGGCCGTCCCGAAGTGATGCAGGCTCGGGCGCTCGACGCGGAGGGTGGGCTCGGCCGTGAGCGCGGGCAGGGCCGAGCCGTAATAGGACACGAGGGCCGAGGCCGGGGGCTCCGTGTGCTCAGCGGGCTCTCTGGGCCCTCTGGGATCTGGCGCTGCGGGCTCTCGGGGGGCGGGCGTCTCGGCGGTCTCGGCCGCGGCGGCATAGGCGAGTCCGCCCCCGTAGCAGAAGCCCAGCAACGTCACCGGCGGAGAGCCGGGACCCGCGGCCGCGAGGTCGCGGGTCAGGCGCGCGACGGTGGCGCGGGTATCGGCGACGGCGGTGTCCCAGTCGGTCGCGGCGGCGAGCGCCAGGCCGCGCTCGAGGAGGTCGGGGGCGTCCTCGGGCACGGGCTCGCTCGACTCGCGGAAGAAGAGGACCGGCACGTCGACCGTGTAGCCGGCCCGGGCCAGATCCGCCGCCCGGGCGCGGATGTAGTCGGTGACGCCGAAGATCTCCTGCACGAGCACGACCCCGGCGGCCGGGCCCGTGTCGAGGCCGGCGGGGTGCCACCGCAGCACGGGCAGGTCCCCGCCGGGGCGGGGAAGGACGTGGCTGGTGGGCTGGGACATGGGGCTCGCTCGCTCGGCTGGGCGCCGTCTCGGACCGGGGCGCCGCTCGTGCCGATTCTAGGCCGCGGTGACCTCCCGCGCCCCGACCGCGCGCAGCACGAAGGCGGTGATCGTCTCGATCGCCTGCTCGCGCTCGACCGGGTTGAGCGGCAGGGTGCGGGACTGCAGGCACGAGTGGATGAGGGGTACGACGGCGGACACGTCCTGCTCGGGCAGGCCGCCGTGCTCGATCCCGGCGCTGAGGATGCTCCGGAGCAGCTGGGCGACCTCGCGCACGTGCTCGCCGAGCCGGGCCACGGTGTCCCGGGAGACGACGGAGGCGAGGGAGGGGCCGGGCGCGAAGTGGTAGGGGTGCTGGAGGAGGAGCTGGGCGCGGACGTAGACCCGCAGCTGCTCCTCCGGGTCCTCCACGCCGACGAGGGCCGCCCGCATATTCGTCACGAACTCACCGGTCTCGTGCTCGATGAACGCGAGCAGGAGCGCCTCCTTGTCGGGGAAGTGGTTGTAGACCGACGTCCGCCCGACCTTCGCCCGCGCGGCGATCTGGGCGAGCGTGACCGAGTCGAAACCGCGTTCGCCCATGAGTTCGGCCAGGGCCGTGAAGAGCTTCTGGCGGACCTGCTGTCGATGTTCTGCGAGGGTGGAACCGATGATCTTGGGCACGCGTCCACTATGCCAGTTCCTGACGAAAATGCCGAATAAGTCGTGATCTAGACGACAGGCTGGTGCGCGGAGGCGACCGAGCCCCCCGTGGTCGGACCGTCGTCGGGTCGTCGTCGGCCCTGGGTCAGGGGCAGTCGTGGGTGTCAGGCCGAGAGCTCGTCGAGCAGGGCGGTGACGATGGGCACGTCGGGCTCGAGCCAGGGCACGGAGAAGGCCTCCGGCAGGGTGAGCCAGCGCAGTTCGTCGTGATCCTGCAGGGGTGCGGGCACCCCGGAGGTGATCCGCGCGAACCACACGTGCATGCGGTAGCCGTTGGCCACGGGCCAGCCGGACTCCGGGCCGGGCAGCCGGTCGCCCAGGCTCACCTCGACGCCCAGTTCCTCGGCCAGTTCGCGATGAAGGGCGGCCTGCGGGGTCTCGCCGGCCTCGATCTTGCCACCGGGGAACTCCCAGCGTCCCGCGAGGGACTTGGGCGCGCTGCGGCGGGCGGCGAGGATCGTCCGCGGCCGCTCGAGGTGGTCGACGATCGCGGCGGCGACGATGAGGCGCGGGGCATCGGGCGAGATCACGCCTGCATCATAGGGGCCGGGATCCACCCGGTCGCGGCGAACGGGGTCGACACATGCAGCCGCGGGTGCGCGGACGGCCGGACGGGGACACGGCGTCGAATCCAGCGTGCGAACACGCAGCCGCGGGTGCGCGGACGGCCGCCTGCTCATCCGCGGCCGTGACGGGGCGGTGCGAATGTGGTGAATCGGGGCGTCCGGCAGCGGGGCCGGGGCGTCGGCGCCGTCCGGTCGGCACGATGCGATCGGACCGAGCCCGGCAGTGCCGGCAGTGTCGACAGGCCTCGGCGGGGCCAACAGGCGTCGGCGGGCAGGGCGCTCTTGATCGACAACGGCCCGACCCGGTTGTGGATAAACGAACGGAACGCGGCCGACTCGTCGATGACAGGAGGCGGCGCGGCCCGCCTGGTGCGGGTGGCCGGCCCCAGTGCGTCACGCCGTGGGCAGCGTGGCGGAATCGTCGACCCGGGCGCGGCAGATTCTGTCGAATCGGCGAATTCCCGCGCGAAAATGCCCACGGCCATTTTCTGGTATATCGATCGGTGACCGGCGGGGGCCGCGGAGCGCCGGCCGGACCGGCGCGGCGGCGGTGGCGGCGGGCGGCACGAGGGCGGGCTGTCCACATCCTCCACAGGGTTATCCCCAGGCCTGTGGACACGCCCTGTGGATGGAGCCCGCCTGGTCGATCGTCGAGTCACGGGAGCCCCTGCCTCCCCAGTCGCCCCACCGGTCCCCCGGGTGCGGCCTGGATCGAACAGCAACGCCCACCGTCGAACACCGACGGCCCTGGCCGGGACCGGTCACGCCCGGGTCGACCGGTCCGGCGCATCCGGTGGGGCCCGCCGGTCCGTGGGGTCCGGGGCCGGCCCTGAGCGCTGCGTCGACCCACTCCCGGATACAGTGGTGCGGTGATCGAACTCAAGACCCCGGCCGAAATCGACGAGATGCGCCCCGCGGGGGCGTTCGTGGCCTCCGTGCTGGACGCCCTCCTGAAGAAGGCCGCCGTCGGGGTCGGGCTGTTCGAGCTCGATGCGCTGGCGCACCGGATGATCCGCGAGGCGGGCGCGGAGTCCTGCTATATCGACTACCACCCCTCCTTCGGCGCCAGCCCGTTCGGCAAGGTGCTGTGCACCTCCGTCAACGACGCCGTGCTCCACGGGCTGCCCCACGACTACACGCTCGCCGACGGCGACCTGCTCTCGGTCGACTTCGCGGCCAAGCTGAACGGCTGGGTCGCCGATTCGGCCGTGAGCATGATCGTGGGCGCGCCGCGGGCCGAGGACCAGCGCGTGATCACAGCGACCGAGGAGGCACTGCAGGCGGCGATCGAGGCCGCCCGGGTGGGCAGGCGGGTCGGCGACATCTCCGCCGCGATCGGTGCGGTGGCCGCGGACTACGGCTACGGCGTCAACACCGACTTCGGGGGCCACGGCGTCGGGCGCACGATGCACGGCGAGCCGCACATCCCCAATAACGGGCGTGCCGGGCGCGGCCTGCCGCTCCGGCCCGGCCTGACGATCGCGATCGAGCCCTGGTTCATGATCGGCACGGCGGAGCTCTTCACCGACGCCGACGGCTGGACCCTGCGGAGCGCCGATGGGTCGCGCGGCGCGCACAGCGAGCACACGATCGCCATCACCCACGACGGACCCGTCGTGCTGACCGCCCGCGACTGAGTCCGAAGGGCGCTGCTCGAGACGGTCCGCTACCCCCGCGCGTCCGGGCGCGGGATTCCGTGCAGATGTGCTGCGCTGACCCGTGCAGAATCTCGCGCTCGGCTCGCTCGGCTCGCTCGGCTCGCTCGGCTCGCTCGGCTCGCTCGGCTCGCTCGGCCCACTGTGCTCACTGGGCCGGCCGTGTTCACCTGCACGCGTAGCGCCGGGCGGCAGCTTCACCTGTACGCGTAGCGCCGGGCGGCGGCGCCCGGCGCTACGCGTGCGGCGTGGGCGAATCAGAGATTCGCGGGGCCCGCCTCCTCGGCGAGCTGCTCCGCGATCCCGAGCCGGTCGTCACGCAGCTGCTCGAGCGCGTCCCGCTCGGCCGAGGCGTCGCCGCGCTCGAGGGTCGGTGCCGCGTCGAGCTGCATCCGCATCATGGGCCGGGCCGCCTGCTCGGCGAACTGGCCCTTGAGGTCGCCGCGCACACGGTTGTCGCTCGCGGTGACCGAGTCGTTTCCGGTGCCGTCGAGGTTGCCCCGGATGATGTTGTCCGAGACCTGCACGGCACCGGTCGTGCCGGAGACGAGCACGTTCCCGCCCCAGACGCTCGGGCCGAGATCGCAGTCGGCGAGTGCGCCGCCGGCTCCGAGCTGGACGCCCACGCCCGTGCTCGCGAAGGTCGCGTGGCGGTCGACCTCGCTGCCGCAGACCATCGCCCCGAACTCGGCGCCGGTGACCGTCAGGGTGCCGCCCACGACGGAGTCGATGATGTCGGTGTACTGCGTGTCCGTGGTCTGCACGGCGCGATCGGCGGTGGAGCTCTCCAGCAGGAACGAACCTCCGGTGGCGGCGATGCGGCCGGAGAACTCGGCCTCGTCGGTCCACAGGAACGTGTCGGGGTTGACGTTCGCGGTGGCCGTGTAGGCCCTCACGTCGGTGTCGTCGAGGTAGACCCCGAACGATCCGCGGTTGACCACATTGCCCGCCACCGTGGATCCCGTCAGGTCGAGGTAGCCGTCGCTCTGCACGACGATCCTGCCCTCGACGGTGAGGCCGTCGGCGACGAGGTCGGCACCGGCGGCGACGCGCACGTCACCCGTGACGGTGATGTCGGTCAGCGAGCACGCCTTCCCGCGGGGAATGAGCAGGTCGCCGGGGACGGTCACCCCGTCGGCCTCGCCCACGCAGTGGGTGGTGAGCGCGGCCTGGGCGGGCGCGGGCCCGACGGCGCCGAACCCGGCGATCGCCATTCCTCCGATGAGCACCGTGGTCAGTCTCTTCTTCATGTCTACTCCTTGTGTCGAGGCGGAATGCCCGGACGCGCACCGTCGATCACGCGCGCGCTGGGGGCGGACGGGGGGTGCCGCCGTGCACGAGGCCGCTCATCGACGAGCTGCGCCGGACCGATGCGCACCGTGCGCGCCATGCGCATCGTGCGCACGCTCGCTGCTCGCATCTGCGACTTCTTCCATGGACGACGACTCTGTCAGGGCAACCCCCGGGAGAGAGTCAAGCGCCTATTACGAAAAACATCAAGCCCTTTCGGTATAACAGCGAACAGAAGACGAAGGAGTGATTCCCGTGTTCGGATGGCTCGAGGCTTAGATACCTTCGTATATTTGTTGGGTTTTGCTTGACCGATCTCAGAAGTGTGTCTAACGTAGCGACCAATCAGTGAACCCCCTCACACGCTCACGCGCCGATGCCTCTGAGCCGAGTGAGCCGTGCCGACGTCGTCCTCAGCGGCGCCGCAGGCGGGAGCGCGTCAGGCGTGGGGAGTTCTGGTGTGCAAGCCGGACGGAGAACCATGACCGAAGACAGCGCGAGTCCACGCCCCCTCCCGGGCGGATTGCCTCGCCGGACGATGCTGGCCGGGGCCGCGGCGGCAGTGCTCACCCCCGCGGCGGTGGCGCTGACCGGGACGTCGGCCCTCGGCGCACCGGGCGGCCGCGGCGCCGGCGAGACCCACCGGATCACGATGTACGCGGAGGACCTGGGCGATGGTCGGGTCGGCTACGGCCTGGCGCCCGGGGAGGCGACGATCCCCGGCCCCGTGCTCGAGATGTACGAGGGCGACACGATGGAGATCACGCTGGTCAACACGACCGACCGGTCGCTCTCGATCCATCCGCACGGCGTGCTGTACGAGACCACGTCGGACGGCTCCCCGTTCAACGACTCCTTCAACGGGCCCGGCGAGACCCGCACCTACGTCTGGCGGACCACCACCGAGACGTCGATGGGCCGGGTGAGCCGCCCCGGCAGCGCGGGCTACTGGCATTATCACGACCACGCAATGGGCACCCCGCACGGCACGGGAGGCCTGCAGGCGGGACTCTACGGCGCGCTCATCGTGCGCCGGCGCGGGGACGTCCTGCCCGACCGGCAGTTCACGGTCGTGTTCAACGGCATGCTCATCAACAACGCGTCGGCGCCGCACACCCCGATGTTCGAGGCGCGCCTCGGCGAGACGGTCGAGTTCATCTGCATCGGCCACGGCGACATGTTCCACACGTTCCACCTGCACGCCCACCGGTGGGCGAATACCCGCACGGGATATCTCGAGGGCCCGCGGGACTCGAGCGAGGTCATCGACAACAAGGACCTCAACCCCGGCTCGTCCTTCGGATTCCAGGTCGTGGCCGGCGAGGGCGTCGGAGCCGGCGCGTGGATGTACCACTGCCACGTCCAGTTCCATTCCGACGGCGGGATGGCCGGGGTCTTCCTCGTGCGCAACGAGGACGGAAGCATGCCCGCGGGCGCCCAGGCCGCCATCGACCGATTCCACGAACACGAGGGGGGCCACGGCAACTGACGAGCTCGGCCTCCGGCCACCCGGCCGGCGATGACCTACTCCAAAGGGGGAGAAGTGAGCACGACACCACGACCACCCGCCAGCAGCCCTGCTGGCCGAGCCCGCCGGCTCAAGCAGGCCGGCATATTCACCGCGAGCGCCGCGCTCATGGCCACCATGAACGTCGCCCCCGCCATCGCCGGCCCGCCCGGTCAGGCCGAGGCGGCCCGGTCCGGCGACGCCGTCGTCACCGCGAACGAGGAGGCGACGCCGACCGGTGACGTCGAGGTCCTCGTCTTCCACGGGGACCCCGCCGAGCAGGACGACCCCGTCCTCGAAGCGGCGAACACGATCGCCGAGCTCGGTGCCGCGAACGGCTTCTCCGTGACCTCCACGAGCGACCCGGCGGACTTCACCGACGAGAACCTCGACGGCTACCGCGGCGTCGTCTTCCTCTCGGCCGTGGGCAGCGAACTCGACGGCGACCAGGAGGGCGCGCTGGAGGAGTTCATCAACGACGGCGGCGGCTTCCTCGGCATCCGCGACGCCGCCAAGGCCCAGGAGAGCTCGCAGTGGTTCACCGGCCTCGTCGGTGCCCGCCCCGCGGGCATCCGGCCGACCCCGGAGGAGGTCGCCGACGTCACGGCCACCGGCGAGAACCCGCCGCGGGAGACCGCCGCGAACCTCACCGACGGGGACGAGAACACCAAGTGGCTCGCGTTCGACGACGTCGCGACCGTCACCTACGAGCTCGTCGAGCCCGCCGTCATCACCGAGTATGCGATGGTCTCCGCCAACGACTTCCCCGGTCGCGACCCGGGGGCCTGGACGGTGCGCGGCTCCACCGACGGTGAGAGCTGGACCGACCTCGACACCCGCAGCGACGACTTCTCCCAACGCTTCCTGCGCAAGAGCTACGAGATCGACAACAGCACGGAATACCAGTACTTCCAGCTCGAGGTGCGCGAGAACGGCGGGGAGTCGGCGACCCAGCTCGCCGACTGGCTCCTGTTCACCGAGGAGGCCGTCAACCCGCCCGACGTCGAGGTGCCCACCCAGGAGGCGACGGTCAACGTCGTCGACCGCCTGCACGTGGCCAACGAGGGCCTTCCCCTCAACTGGACCCGTTCCGACAAGTGGTACAACTGGGAGACGAACCCGATCGGCCGGGTGCACACGATCGCCCAGGTGCAGGAATGGGACTACGACGCCGGCGACACCGCCAACGGCGCGTTCCACCCGATCTCCTGGTGCCGCGACTACGACGGCGGCCGGTCCTTCTACACGGGGATGGGCGGCACGGCGGAGAGCTACTCCGAGGACGGCTTCCGCAGCCACCTGCTCGGTGCCATCCAGTGGTCGACCGGGATCGTCCGCGCCGACTGCCAGGCGACCATCGGCTCGAACTACGAGATCGAGCGACTGACGACGCAGAACAGCCCGGGCGAGCTCGACCAGATCGGTGAGCCCCACGGCCTCGTCACGACGGACGACGGCACGGTCTTCTACGTCGGCCGCGGCGCCTGCGCCACGGGGGCGATCCCGTCCTGGGACGCGGAGAACGTGGGCCTCGGCTGTGGAACCATCCACCAATGGGACCCGGACACGGGCGAGGCCACGCTGCTCACGGTGCTCGACGTGTTCGGCAACCGCGGCAGCGGGGGCGAGCTCGTCAAGACCGAGGAGGGTCTGTTCGGGATCGAACCCGACCCGGACTTCGCGGAGAACGACTGGCTCTACGTCTACTGGATGCCCTACGACTCGATCGACACCGAGAACCGCACCGGAATGCGGACCGTCTCGCGGTTCACCTACGACCGTGAGAACGTGACAATCGACCAGGACACCCGGGTGGACCTGCTCGAATGGCAGACGCAGATCCACAGCTGCTGCCACGCGGGCGGCGGCATGGCGTTCGACGACGACGGCAACCTGTACGTCTCCACGGGGGACAACAACTCCTCCCAGGGCTCGAGCGGCTACTCGGGCAACAACTGGACCCAGGAGTACGCCGGCATCTCCTTCCAGGACGCCCGCCGCACCGCCGGCAACACGAACAACCTCAACGGGAAGATCCTGCGGATCCACCCCGAGGAGGACGGCACGTACACGATCCCCGAGGGCAACCTGTTCACGGGCGAGGAGGGCGGGGGCGACAAGGCCCGCGCCGAGATCTACGTCATGGGTGTGCGCAATCCCTCCCGCATCCAGATCGACGCGGACACCGACTGGCTCACGGCGGCCTGGGTCGGACCCGACGCCTTCCTGCCGGATCCGGAACTGGGACCCGCGAAGTACGAGACGGCGACGATCATCACCTCGGCAGGAAACCAGGGATGGCCCTACTGCATGGGCAATCGTCAGCCGTACCGCGACCGCAGCAACGAGGACGCGAGCATCCTGACCGACTGGTACGACTGCGACGACCTCGAGAACAACTCGCCCCGCAACACCGGCCTCGTCGACATCCCCGACGCGCGCGACAACATGATCTGGTACTCCCCGAGCGGGGGCGGCCCGGACTTCCCCCGGGACGAGAACGGCATCCCCAGCTACGAGGAGGACGAGGCCACCTACAGCGAGCCCTACCTGCGTGGTGGGGGCCAGGCCGTCATGTCCGGCCCGACCTACCGGTCCTCGCAGGTGGACTCCGGCAGCGACATCGCCTGGCCCGAGTACTGGGAGGGCAAGTGGCTCATCGGCGACCAGTCCAACCCGAACAACCGCATGGCGATCACGGTCGACCCGGACGCGGTCGACGAGGCCGCACCGCCGGTCTTCGCCGAGGACCTGCGCCAGATCATCCGCGCCGGCGGAGGCGACAACCAGCTGCAGAGCTGGATGGACGCCGAGTTCGGGCCGGACGGTGCCCTGTACATGCTCGACTACGGCAGCGGATTCTTCACCCTGCACCAGAACCAGAAGCTCATCCGCATCGTCTACACGGGCGGCCCGGCGACCCCGGCGCCCGCGGCGACGGCCACGAGCATCCAGAGCAGCCCCCTCACGGTGCAGTTCAACGGATCCCGCTCCGGCGGCGTGGCCTGGGAATGGGACTTCGGCGACGGCACCACCTCGACCGAGGCCGACCCGCGCCACACCTACGACCGAGTCGACTCCTACGAGGCCACCCTCACCGTGACCTATGCGGACGGGACCGTCGAGACCGTCGGGACGGACGCCGTGATCGAGTGCGCCGTGCCCGACTCGCGGGACACGGTGTGGATCGGCGACGAGGACACGGGCGTGACGAACACGGACCTCGGCGGCTGCACCATCGCCGACCTCATCGACGACGAGGGCGAATGGGACAACCACGGGGCGTTCATCCGCCACGTCAACGACGTGATCCGGCAGCTGCGGGACAACGACGTGATCAGCGGCCGCGACATCGGCCGGCTGACCAACGGCGCCGCCCGCTCCGACGTCGGCACCCCCGGCGACGCCGGCTACCGCTGGCTCTTCGACGGGACCTCGGCCTCGCTCGACGGCTGGCGGCAGGCACCGGGCGGCCACTTCGAGCTGCTCCCGGGCGGATCGCTGCTGTCACAGGGCGGCCTGGGGATGCTCTGGTACGAGGCGGAGGAGTTCGAGGACTTCTCGCTCAAGCTGCAGTTCCGAGACGTCTCCGAGGGCACGACCTACGCCAACAGCGGGGTGTTCGTGCGCTTCCCCGATCCGACCGCGCAGGACCAGCCCGAATGCGGTCGGGGGCAGTCCCAGGCCTGGGTGGCCATCAGCTGTGGCCACGAGATCCAGCTCTACGACGGACCGACCGGGGAACCGCAGAAGACGGGATCGGTGTACAACTTCGAGCCCGTCGCGCGGGAGGACGCCGGTCTGACCGAGAAGGGCGTGTGGAACGACTACGAGATCCGCGTCGTGGACCAGCACTACACGATCGTTCGGAACGGGGTGGTGATCAACGAGTTCGAGAACGCTCCGGGCAAGGAGTCCTCGCGCGCCGGTGACCCGCCCACGGATCTGCGCCAGTTCGAGCGTGGCTTCATCGGGCTGCAGAACCACAGCAACAGCGACCGGATGGAGTTCCGCAACATCCGCGTACAGGACCTGTCCTAGGTCATCGCCCCACGCCGGGGCGCCATCTCGGGCCGGTGCGGCGCGCAGCAACTGTCGCCGCACCGGCCCCCTGCCTCTGAGCACGCCGCAATCTGAAAGGTGCACCGCTCTCATGTTCCACCACGTGACCTCTTTCCGTCCCCGGGCCAGGAGCTGGGGAGTGCTTCGGCGACTCGTCATCGGCCTCCTGAGTGCGATGATCGGCCTGTTCATCGTGCCCACGGCCGCGACCGCTCAGCAGCAGGTCCTCACCTGGACCGCGGGCAACAGCGTGACGCAGTACCTCTCCGCACCCGCCACGGCGGTCGCCGGCACCGCCACGGTCATCTTCGACAACAGCCGGGCGGCGGGGAACACCACCGGGATGCCGCACACGTTGACCTTCGACACGACCACGCCCGGCTACAACCACGACGTCGACCTGAACATCACCGCCAATCCCTATGACGAGAATGGCGGCTACTACGAGGCGGAGATCACGCTCACCCCGGGGACGTACCGATATCACTGCGTGATCCCGGGCCACGGCATGATGGTGGGGGAGCTCGTCGTCACCGCCGACGGAGGCGACCCGGACCCGGACACGACCGCTCCGGAGGTCGCCGCGGCGGTGACCGGTCAGCAGGACGACGACGGCGACTACCTCGGCTCGGCCGAGGTGGCCATCACGGCCACGGATGCGGGCTCGGGGGTCGACGCGGTCGAGTACAGCCTCGACGGCGGGGAGTTCCTCGCCTACGACGGACCGGTGGCGGTCACCGAGATCGGCGGGCACACGGTGGACTATCGGGCCACGGACGTCGCGGGCAACACCGCCGAGGGCAGCGTCTCCTTCGCGATCGTCGAGGACGCCGACCCGGACACGACCGCTCCGGAGGTCGCCGCGGCGGTGACCGGTGAGCAGGACGACGACGGCGATTACGTCGGCTCGGCCGAGGTGGCCATCACGGCCACGGACGCGGACTCCGGGGTCGCGGCGATCGAGTACAGCCTCGACGGCGGCGAATACACGCACTACCACATGGCGGTCGTCGTCGCCGAGGTCGGCGGGCACACGGTGGACTACCGGGCCACGGACGTCGCGGGCAACACCGCCGAGGGCAGCGTCTCGTTCACGATCGTCGAGGAGGCCGGGCCGGACCCGGACACGACCGCTCCGGAGGTCGGTGCCGAGGTGGCCGGTGAACGGAACGACGACGGCGATTACGTCGGTTCGGTCGAGGTGGCCATCACGGCCACGGACGCGGGCTCGGGGGTCGACGTGGTCGAGTACAGCCTCGACGGCGGGGAGTTCCTCGCGTATGACGGGCCGGTGGCGGTCGCCGAGGTCGGCGGGCACACGGTGGACTACCGGGCCACGGACCTCGCGGGCAACACCGCCGAGGGCGGCGTCTCGTTCACGATCGTCGAGGAGGCCGGGCCGGACCCGGACACGACCGCTCCGGAGGTCGGTGCCGAGGTGGCCGGTGAGCGGAACGACGACGGCGATTACGTCGGTTCGGTCGAGGTGGCCGTCACGGCCACGGACGCGGGCTCCGGGGTCGACGTGGTCGAGTACAGCCTCGACGGCGGGGAGTTCGTCGCCTATGACGGGCCGGTGGCGGTCACCGAGGTCGGCGGGCACACGGTGGACTACCGGGCCACGGACGTCGCGGGCAACACCGCCGAGGGCGGCGTCTCCTTCACCATCGTCCAGGAGGGCGAGCCCGGCGACTGCCCGGACGGCCGCGCGACCGTGACGATCGACGGCATCGACACCGGGGTGGCCAACGCCGACCTCGGCGACGGGTGCACGATCAACGATCTCATCGACGAGGCCGGCGACTATGAGAACCACGGCCAGTTCGTGCGTCATGTCGGTGACGTCGTTCGGCCGCTCGCCGACGACGGGATCCTCACCCAGCGGGAGGTCGGTGCGATCCTGCGGGCCGCCGCCCGCTCGCAGATCGGCCGCTAGGCCCCTGGCTCACCCGGGCTCACCCTGGCTCACCTGAATCGCCCTGAGCGGGCCGTGACGACGGGGTGGCAGCGGAGCGCCGCTGCCACCCCGTCGCCATGCCCGGAGTCTCGACCCGGAGTCTCGACCCGGAGTCTCGACCCGGACCCATGCCCGGGCCGGCGGTCTCGAGGTCCGTGCCGGGCGACCTCACCGCGATCCCGTGCGCACCCCGACGGCGAGCTCGGCCGCCTCCTCCGGGCTGAGGGATCGCATGGTCACCTCGACCTCGGGGCGGCCCGCGAGCTCCGACCCGTAGGCCACCCCCCGCAGCGGCAGCACGTCCCAGGCGTCCCGACCCCAGCCGAGCGCCACGTAGTCGAGGTCGACGAACCCGCCTCGGCTCGGATCCACGTGGATCCAGCCGCCCCCGGGCACCCACAGCGACGCCCAGGCGTGCAGCTCGCCGGCGCCCGAGGCCTGATCGAAGCGATAGCCCGTGAGATACCGGGCCGCGAGCCCCATCGACCGCGCCGCGGCGAGGAGCAGATGGGCGGCGTCGTTCACCGTGCCCGTCGCCTCCCGCAGCGCGGTCGAGGCACCCTGCGGGCCGGCGCGGGCCGTGGGGACGATCCGCACCGAGCCCGCCACCCGCATGCTCAGCTCCCCCGCGACGTCGACCAGCGGGCGCCCGGGCCGGAACGAGGGCGCCGCGAACTCCCGGAACTCCTCGCTCGGCGTCACGAGCGGGGAGCCGAGTCGTGATTCGGCGACGGCGAGCGCCGCGCTCACGCTGCCCGCATGGCCGGTCCCCTCCGCGTCGAGCACGGTGCGCACCGCCTGGGCCGTGTGCTCCCAGCTCAGCCGCGGCAGCGAGGCGGGGTCGGGTGGGCGCCGGGTCAGCTCGACGATCGATTCGGCCGAGATGGTCAGCCGGTCGTACGGCTGGGTCAGCTGGATGAACGTGGACATGTTGCCGTGGAAGTCCCGGCGCACCTGCCGCCGGTCGGGCTCCGGATCGATCGTCACCGCGGCGGCATGCACCCGCTGCCCGCCGCCCGCCCGGGGCGTGAGCAGCAACCGCCCGTACGCCGAGGTGACCGGCCGCCGATACCGCTGATCCGCACGGTGGGTGATGGCGAAGAAGACGCCCTCAGTCATCGTCGCCTCCCCCGGACCACAGCACCGCATCCGCGGGCGACCAGCGGTCGAGCGTGCTCATGAGCGCACCCACCCGCCAGCGCACCGACTCGGTCAGGTCCTCCAGGTGGCGCAGCCGCCCCGTGGAGTCCGCCTCCGCGAGCCAGGCGCCGTCGATCTCCCGGGTGAGCTCGCGCAGGATGCTCGAGAGCTGCTCCTGGACGACGCCGCTCGCCTCGTGCGGTCGCGGCAGCCGCTCGAGGTCCTCGCCGAACCGTTCGAGCGAATACGTGAGCGAGCGCGGATTCGTGCGGTCCGCCAGCAGCAGGTCGAGCAGCGCCGGCAGCGGCGGGTGCTCGTGACTCTGACGCCGATGCGACAGGGCGATGTCGTGCATCCGCGCGAGGGCCGCGATCCGGTCCGCCTCGAGCGAGTAGTCGGCGGGCGTGACGAGCACGGCCGCGACGGAGGTGACGAGGAATTCGGAGCGAGCCAGGCGCCGTCCCATATCGAGCGCGCGCCAGCCGTCGTCGCGGACGACGGATTCGGCGAGCACCCCGGAGAAGGCGGCCATGGCGACGAGCCGGTCGGCGATCGCGCCCGGCTCGTCGAGCATGGTGAGGGTGCGCCAGGCCTCGGGGGTGAGGTGCTCCCGCACGGCCTGGGCGGCCCGGCCGAGGCGCCCGAGGGCGGCGGCGGTCGCCTCCGGGGCGGCGTCGATGAGCCCGGTCAGGGCGGCCTCGTCCTCGACGGCGGCCCGCTGGCGCCGCAGCTGGGCCTCGGTGCGCTCGAGCAGCACGCCGAACCGGAAGAGGCTCCCGGCCGAGGCGGCGCTGAGCGGGATCGGGCCGGTGAGCAGCCCGGGTTCGAGGGCGTCGTCGGGCGGGGTGGCGGACAGGACCCACACGTCCTTCGCATGCCCCGAGCCCGTGAGCCGGCCGGGCAGCGGCCCCGTCGTGGCCACGCCCCCGGGCAGCACCTCGAACCCGGCGGCGGTGGCCACGGTGAAGGTGCGGATGCTCGTGACGGCCGGGGTGAGCCCGAGCGGACCGAGCATCGGGGTGGTCGCGAGCTCGACCGGCTCCTGGCCCACCCAGTCGTGGGGCATGGCCGCGATCCGCACGGCGAGATCGGTGCGCTCGGCGGTGCTCAGCTCCCAGCCCCGGTACTGGTGCCCGGTCGAGGTGCACGTGACCACGAGCTCGTGCAGGTGCGCGATCACGTGCGAACCCATCTCCCGCTCCCCGCACCAGTGCGTGGGCACCGAGGGCAGCAGCAGCTCCTGGGAGAGGAGGGTGCGGGCGGCGGCCGGCAGGTAGCTGAGCAGCGCCGGGTTCTCCAGCACGGCCGATCCGATCGGGTTGACCACGCTCACGGCCCCGTGATGGGCCGCCTCGAGCAGGCCGGGCACCCCGGAGACCGACTGGCTGTACAGGTCGACCGGGTCGCTGCGGGCGGAGTCGACCTGGCGCAGCAACACGTCCACCGGCTCCATGTCGCCGACCGAGCGCATCCACACCCGCCCGTCGGCCATGTGCAGGTCGCCGGCGTCGACCACGGGCAGGCCGAGGGCGTCCGCCAGGTGCAACTGGTCGAGCCCGGGCGGCTGGGGCACGAGCATCGCCATCCGGGGCCGCTTCGCGCCGTGCGGGGCGAGGGCGCCGAGGGAGTCGCGGACCGTACGGAAGAACGGCCCGACGCGGCGGATCGGCATGTGCCGGTAGCCCTCGGCGAGCACCCGCGAGACCGCCCGCCGGGTCGTCAGGGCGAATCCGAGGCCCCGGGGCAGGTCGGTCCCGATCTCGGTGACGAGCCAGGTGCCGTCGTCGCGCCGGGCGATCTCGCTGCCGGTCATGAACAGCTGGTGCGGGCCGGGCACCCTGATCCCGTCGGCCGCCCGCAGGAACCCGGGGTGGCCGAGCACGAGCTCGGCCGGCAGCACCCCCTCGGTGAGCAGCCGGCGCTCGCGGTACAGGTCGGTCAGGATCGCGTCGAGCAGCTCGGCGCGCTGGGCCAGGCCCGCGGCCAGGTGCTGCCACTCCTGCTCGTCGAGGATGACCGGGAGCGGGTCGAGGGTCCAGTCGCGGATGTCGGCGACCCCGGCCCGCACCCCCTCCTCCACGAGGATCCCCGTCAGGTCGGCCTGCCGTTGGGCGAGCGCGGCCGGGGAGGAGAGCCCGGGGTCGGTGGCGAGCAGGTCCCAGGCGGACCGGGCCGCGGCACTGGCGTCGAGCAGTTCGTCGTGCGCGGCCGCCGGCGGCCGGGTGCCGGCCTGATATGCGGCCAGAAGGTTGGTCATGGCCTCCCCTTCGCGTGGCTGCGACGACGCCGCCTCTCCTGCCCGCATTTTACGCTCCGAGCGGTGGAACCGCAGCCGAGTGGCGATCGGCCTCCACCGCTCGGGGCGGGTCACTCGGCCAGCGGCGGATGCACCGTGAGCAGTGACCACGTGCGTTTGCGGGCGACGAGCAGCGCCCCGGCGGCGAAGACCACCGCGGCCAGGCCGGCGAGGATCGCCAGGTCCTGGGCGAGCTTGGCCCCGGAGCCGCCCGTGAACACGATCCGGAACGCGTCCACCACGTAGCTCATCGGCAGGTAGGGATGGATCGCCTGGAGCAGCCCGGGCAGGGTCTCCACGGGATAGATCCCTGCGGAGGAGATGAGCTGCAGCATGAGCAGCACGAGCAGCACGGCGGATCCCACGAGCCCGAGGGCGTTGCGGGCCAGGTGGGCGATGAGGGTGAACAGCGCCACGGTCACGGTGACCACGAGCACCGATCCGGCCGGGTCGACCGGATCGAGGCCGAGCGCGAACCACGAGATCGCCAGCAGCAGATAGGAGCCGACGAGCCCCAGTCCGAGGATCGGCAGCCAGCCCACGAGCTGGATCCGCACCGGGTTCGCCGGGCTCGCCAGCGCCCGCCCGGTGGTCGGACGCAGCACGAGGAACACGACGATCCCGAACACCCACAGCGCGATCGCGAAGAAGAACGGCGCGAGCCCGCGCCCGTACACGTGCGCCGGGTTGTCCACGGCCAGGTTCACCTCGGTCGGGTTCCCCAGGATCTGGGCGTTCGCCTCCCGGGTCTGCGGATCGAGCGCGGGCACGGCGGCCACGAGGTGGTCCACCCCCGCGGCCAGGTCGGCCGAGCCCGGACCGGCGCCCGCGAGCCCGGCGGCGAGCTCGCCCGCGCCGTCGCGTGCGGGCCGGAGCTGCGAGGCGAGTTCGGCGGCCCCGTCGGCGACCTGGTGGGCGCCGTCGTTGAGGTCGTTGATCCGCGCCCGGCCGTCGGTCACCTCGGCCTGCAGGTTCGGGGCGGCGGCCACGATCTCGCGGGTCGCGTCGTGGATCGTCCGGGCCCCCTCGTCCACGTCGTCCGCGACGCCGGCGATCTCGCCGGTGCGCTCCTCCACCCGGGTGGCCGCATCGGTGACGGCGGCGAAGAGCGGGTCCTCGCCCGCCTCCGGATGGGCGGCGAGGTAGTCGGTCAGGGCGCCGGTCACGGCCTCGGTGCGGGAGTGGAGCGTGTCACCGGCACCGGAGACGAGGCCGGTCAGCTCCGCGGCACTGCCCGCGAGGTCCTCGGACTCGGCGGCGATCCCCGGGATCGCGGGGGCGATGACGTCGGCGACCGGGTTGATCACGTCCGCGATCTGTTGGGTGCCGTCGGCGACCTGGGCCGCCCCGTCGGCGAGCTGCGCCGAGCCGTCGACGGCGTCGGTGAGCCCGCCGGCCAACTCCGCCGAGCCGTCCACGGCGTCGGTAAGGCCCGCGGCCAGGTCGTGGGCGCCGTCCTGAAGCTGCACGAGGCCGCCGCGGAGCGCGTCGAGATCGCCGTAGACCGACTCGAAATAGGCCTGGGTGGCGGCCGAGTTGATCTGGTCGTGCAGCTGCTTCTGCACGGTCTCGGCCATGATGCCGACCACGAAGCCGTTCGCGTCGTCGCGGCGCATGTCGACGACCGCCCGGCGCGGGGTGCCCTCGGCCCCGGAGGCCAGGTCCGCGGAGAACGTGGCCGGGATCGTGATCGTCAGGTAGTAGTCGCCCCGGGCGAGCCCGTCGGCGGCGCTTGCCTCGTCGGTCAGCTCCCACCCGAAGACCGGGTCGGCGAACAGGTTCTCGACCAGCTGGTCCCCGGCAGCGACCTCGGTGCCGTCGACGGTCACCGGCACGTCGTGGTTGACCACGGCGACCGGCACATCGTCGAGGCGCCCGTACGGGTCCCAGTTCGACCACAGGTACAGCGCGCCGTACAGGCTCGGCACGATGAGCAGGAAGAGCACCGCGAGGCGGTGGAGCGGGCGGTGATGGCGCGTGATCTCGGTCATCGCCAGGCGCAGGGTTCTCATGCGGCTGCTCCGTTCGCGTCGCCGAGGTGGATCACTCGTTCGCCGGCCGGCGGCAGCGCGGCCACCGTGCTCACGATCACGGCCACCGGCGCGCTCACGCGGCCCGCGGCGACCCGAGCCGTGAGCTTCCACAGGCGCGCGATCTGGGGGATCGTCAGGTTGGCGTCGAAGTCGTCGAGCACGATCGCCCGCGGGTTCCCGAGCGTGGCGCACAGCAGGTGCAGCAGCGTGAGTTCGTCGGCGGCGAGCTCGCCGGCCGGGAGCCGCGAGGGCAACTGCAGGTCGAGGCGGCTGCGCCAGGTGGCGAGCAGATCCCGGGCCTGCGTCCGTCGCAACCGGGCCCAGTCGGCGGCGTCGTTCACGTTGTCGGCGACGCTCAGCTGCGGATCCAGCCCGATCACGCCCGCGATCCGGGCCACGTTCACGTGGTCGCGCACCCGCCGCCTCGGCGGATGGACGGCGGCGCTCCCCGTTGTCAGGTCGAGTCGCCCCGCGCACGCGAGCAGCGCGGTGGAGCGGCCACTGCCCGAGGGGCCGGTCAGGGTCGTGGTCGTGCCCGTGTGCGCCGTGAACGAGACGTCTCGGAACACCCAGCCGCGGCCGCTGCGCAGTCCGGCCCCCTCGAGCCGGACGGCGGGCTGCGGCTCGACCGGCGCCTCCGGTTCGGCCGGTTCGGCCGGTTCCTCCGGCTCGGTGGGCGCATCCGGCCCGGCCGGCTCATCCGCCTCGGTCGGGTCGGTGGGCTCGGCCGGCGCATCCGCTTCGGTCGGCGCACTCGCCTCGGTCGGCGCACTCGCCTCGATCGGCGAATCCGGCCCGATCGCCTCGGTGGGCTCGGCGGGCTCGGCGGGAGACTCGGGGGACATGGGCACACTCCTCGAACGGCGCGCCGGCGCCGGTTGAGCACTACGGACCGCGCGAATCTACGCCGGGAGCACGCGAGTGTGGGCCGGGTCGGGGCCCGGAGCGGTGTGGTTCCGGGCACAGTTCCCCGTACCGACGGTACCGGGTAGCTGCCGGATGCGGCCGATGGGACCTTCCGCCCGGTCGCGCGTGCACGGGCGCCGTAGCCTGAGGGGCATGGTCGAGAAGTCGCGCTGGGAGACGATGGTCACCGAGAACCCCGATCACTCCCGGTGGTTCGTCGAGCGGTTCCGCGCCAAGGCGGCCGCGGGGGAGGACGTCTCCGGCGAGGCCCGGCTCGTGGACGCCCTCGTGCCGCGGGCCGCGCGGATCCTCGACGCCGGCTGCGGCTCGGGCCGGCTCGCCCCGCACCTCCTCGCCCAGGGGCACACGGTCGTCGGCGTCGACGTCGACCCGGTCCTCATCGAGGCGGCCCGCGCCGACCACCCCGGCGGCACCTGGATCGTCGGCGACCTGGCCGAGCTCGACCTGCCGGCCGCCGGCGTCCCGGCGGGCTTCGACGCGATCGTTGCGGCCGGGAACGTCATGCCCTTCCTCGCGCCGAGCACCCGCGTGGGCGTGCTCTCCCGGCTGCGCGACCATCTCGCCCCCGGCGGACGGATCGCCACCGGCTTCGGTGCCGGCCGCGGCTACCTGATCGAGGACTTCCTCACCGACGTCGGCGCCGCCGGCCTCGACGTCGAGAGCCGCTACGAGAGCTGGGACCTACGCCCGTTCACGCCCGAGAGCGGCTTCCTGGTCGCCGTCCTCACGCGCGGGCGGAGCGGCCGACCCCGCTGACATGGTGGGCCCGACGGGACGTGTGAGCCGGTCAGGACTCGTGATACCGGCGGGCGTCAGCTCGGATCCGCGGCCTCGGCGAGCACACGATCGATCCGCGGTGGAAAGTAGTCCGGTCCCTTGAGAACCTTCCCGTCCGCGCGCAGGATCGGCTCGCCGCCGGCTCCGCGCTTCGACAGGTTCGAGGCCTGGATCTCCGCGAGCACACGGTCCATCGGGATCCCGCACTCGAGCGCCATCCCGTAGATCACGTACACGAGATCGCCGAGTGCGTCCGCGGTGGCGACCACGTCGCGCGTGCCCGCGTCCGCCGCCCGCGCGCGCTCGAACGCCTCGACCATCCCGGCCTCGGCCGCCTCGCCGTACACGGCCCCCACGAGCTCGGCGAACTCCTCCGCGACGAGCGCCATGCGCAGGTGGATCCGCTCGAGGTCGGCCGTCGGCGGGCCCTGCCGCACCGGCAGCGAGTAGGTGGCGTGGAAGCGGCTCACGAGATCGGCGGGATCGGTCATGGTGCCAGCCTAGGGGGACCGTGAGACCATGTCCGGGTGGCCGACCCCCTGCCCCTGATCGACGTCGACGCGGTGCGCGCCCGGGTCGACCGCGGCAGCTTCGACCGCGGCGAGCAGTACGCCGGCCAGGGCGCCGTCGCGGGCCTGACCTGGTCCTCGGAGCACGGCGTGCTCACCTCGGTCGTCCTCGGCAACTCGGCCGCGCCGTACCGCTGCCGCGTCGATCTCGAGCGTGGGGACGGCGCCTGGTCGCCCGCGTTCATGGCCTGCAGCTGCCCGGTGGGTTCCGCCTGCAAGCACGCCGTGGCCACGATGCTCAGCTGCCACTGGCGCGCGCTCGAGTCGGGCCCGGGCCCCGACTCGAATGCTGCCGGTGGGGAGGGGGCGATCGCCGACTCCTGGCGCGGCCGGCTCGCGGGCATCGGCGGGGCGGAGGCGCGCGACCGCTCCCCGCTCGCGCTCGGATTCGCGCTGCGCGCCGACCGGTTCGCCTCGGTCCGCCCGGTGCGCGAGCTCGTCGCCGCGGGGGAGGCCCTCGCGCTCACGGTGCGCCCGCTGCGCCGGGGCAAGTCCGGCGCCTGGATCAAGGGCAACCTCACCTGGCGCACGCTCGCCCACCAGATCCACCGGCTCTCCCTCGATCCCGACCAGCTGCTGTGGTTCAGCCAGCTGCTCGGCCTCTACGACGCGACCCGCACGAGCTATGCCGGGGTCGACACCGAGGGCCTGCCGCTGGCGGACTTCCGCAGCCCGCTGCTGTGGACCCTCCTCGCCGACGCCGAGCAGCTCGGGATCGAGCTCGTGGGCCTGGACCGCGCCGTGACCGTTTCCGTCGCCGCCGGGGCCGGCGCGGTGGTCGAATGGACGGCGCTGCCCGGCTCCCACGGCGGCCTGCGCCTCGAGCCTCGGGTCGGCGTCGAGGGGCGCGAACTCGCGACCTGGTCGCCCATCGGCGACCACGGCCTGTGGGCGGCGCGGCTCGAGGACCGCTCCGTCCGCGTCGTCCTCACGCCCACGGCGACCCCCTTCGGTGCCGAGCAGCGCCGGCTCGTCGAGGCCGGCGCCCTGGAGATCCCGCCGGCGGACGTCCCGGAGTTCTACGCCACCTACTATCCGCGGCTGCGGTCGGCCATGCCCGTGCGCTCCGGCGACGACGCGGTGACGCTGCCGCCGATCGAGCCCGCGACCCTCCGGCTCGCCGCCGCCTTCCGCTCCCGCAACCGGGTGACCCTCACGTGGCAGTGGCACTATCACGACCCGCCCCGGCTGCTGCCCTTCGAGCCGGAGCCCGGGCCTGCACCGGGGCCCGCGCCGGGGTCCGCGCTCGCGGGGCCGCGCGACCGTGCCCGCGAGGCCGAACTCGTGGCCGTGGCCGAGTCGCTGTGGCCCGGGGGCACCGGGCGCGCCACCCACGAGCTGACGGACGTGTCCACGGCCGAGTTCACCACACGCATCCTGCCCGCCCTCGAACGACAGGCCGGCCTCGAGGTGGAGGTGCTCGGGCGGCGCCCGGCCTTCGAGGAGCTGACGGGCGCGCCGAGCGTCACGGTGACGACGGTCGAGACCGAGCGCACCGACTGGTTCGACCTCGGCTTCCTCATCACGGTCGAGGGCCGGGAGATCCCGTTCGTGCGGCTGTTCGAGGCACTGAGCCGGGGCCGCAAGAAGCTCCTGCTCGTCGACCGCAGCTACTTCTCACTCGAGCATCCCGCCTTCGACCAGCTCCGCGAGCTCCTCGCCGAGGCCGAGGCGCTGCCCGAATGGGAGCCCGACCGGCCCCGCCTCTCCCGCTACCAGGTGGACCTGTGGGCGGACTTCGAGGACCTGGCCGACGAGACCGTCGAGGCCCGGAGCTGGCGCGAGTCGGTCGCCGGCCTGCGCGACCTCGACTCGATCGAGGCCCGGCCGCAGCCGGATTCGGTCCGGGCCGTGCTGCGGCCCTATCAGCTCGACGGCTTCCGGTGGCTCGCCTTCCTGTGGCGGCACCGCCTCGGCGGGATCCTCGCCGACGACATGGGCCTGGGCAAGACCCTGCAGACCCTCAGCCTCATCGCCCACGCGCGCACCGGCGGCGACGCTGCCGCCGGCGGGCAGGTGGATCCGCCGTTCCTGGTCATCGCCCCGACCTCGGTCGTGAGCACGTGGCTGAACGAATCGGCGCGCTTCACCCCGCAGCTGCACGCGCTGGCCATCACCGCCACCCGGGGGAAGCGGGGCACCTCGCTCGCCCAGGAGGTCGCGGGCGCGGACCTCGTGGTCACCTCCTATGCGATCGCCCGGCTCGACGCCGAGGAGTTCACGGCCGCCGACTGGAGCGGCCTCGTGCTCGACGAGGCCCAGTTCGTGAAGAACCCCGCCACCCGCGCCCACCGCGAGATCGCCCGGATCCGGGCACCCTTCCGGCTGGCGATCACCGGCACCCCGCTGGAGAACTCCCTGACCGATCTGTGGGCGCTCGCCTCCCTCACCGCCCCGGGCCTGTTCCCGTCGGCGCGCCGGTTCCGGGAGGAGTACGTGCGCCCGATCGAATCGGGCGCGATGCCGGAGCGGCTCGACCGGCTGCGCCGCCGGCTGCGCCCGTTCATGCTGCGCCGCGCGAAGGAGGCCGTCGCCCGGGAGCTGCCCCCGAAGCAGGAGCAGGTGATCCGGGTGGACCTGTCCGCCCGGCATCGTCAGCTCTACGACACGACGCTCCAGCGGGAACGGCAGAAGGTGCTCGACCTGGTCGAGGACCTCGATCGCAACCGCTTCATTGTGTTCCGATCGATCTCGCTGCTGCGCATGCTCGCCCTCGCGCCGGAGCTCATCGCCCCGGAGCATGCCGGCCTGGGGTCGAGCAAGCTCGACGCCCTGGCCGAGGTGCTCCCCGGGATCGTCGCCGAGGGACACCGGACACTGGTCTTCAGCCAGTTCACGTCCTTCCTGCGGATGGCCGCGGACCGCTGCGAGGCGCTCGGGATCGACTACGTCTACCTCGACGGATCCACGCGCTCGCGGCCGAAGGTGATCGAGGGGTTCCGCTCGGGGGCCGCGCCGGTCTTCCTCATCAGCCTCAAGGCCGGCGGCTTCGGGCTCACGCTGACCGAGGCCGACTACGTGTTCATGCTCGACCCGTGGTGGAACCCCGCGACCGAGGCCCAGGCCGTCGACCGCACGCACCGCATCGGCCAGACGAAGAACGTCATGGTCTACCGGCTCGTGGCAGAGGACACGATCGAGGAGAAGGTCATGGCCCTCCAGCGCAGGAAGGCGGCCCTGTTCTCCGCCGTCATGGACTCGGAGGAGCCCTTCGCCCGGGCACTCACGGCCGAGGACGTGCGCGGGCTCTTCGACTGACGCCGCTCGCCGGACCGGAGCGCACCCGGCCCACCATCGCGCGGCGGCGAGGCGTAGCATGGCGGCGTCGCGTCCCGACGACATGCGGCGCGTGACCGTTCCCCACTGGAGGCCTCATGCCCGGCACGTTCTCCTCGGGAGGCGGGCTTCCCGCCGAGGAATCCATCGAGGTCAACGAGGCGCCCCTGCCCGGGATCGGCCTGCGTGACGACTTCCGCACGGTCGCGGGCCGCCGGATCGGCGTCGTCTCCCATCACACGGGCCGACGCGACCTGGTGATCTATGCCGAGGACGATCCCGACGCCTGCGTCGAGACCGTCGCGCTCACCCCGGCGGAGGCCGACACCCTCGCCGAGTTCCTCGCCACCCGGCGCGTGACCGAGCGCCTCGCCCGGCTGACCGAGCAGGTCGCGGGCCTGCAGACCGCCAAGGTGCCGATCTCGGCCGGTTCCCGCTTCGGGGGCGACACCCTCGGCGGCACCGAGGTGCGTACCCGCACGGGCGCCTCGATCGTGGCGGTGCTGCGCGATCGCGAGGCGATCCCCTCGCCCACCCCCGACTTCGAGCTCGCCGCAGGCGACCAGCTCATCGTCGTGGGAACACAGGAGGCGATCGCCGCCGTCGACGAGATCATCAACGGGTAGGCATGAGTTCGGCGAGGGGTCTGCTCGAACTGGGCGCGATCATCCTCGGACTGGGTCTGCTCGGGCGGCTCGCCGCCCTCGTGCGCATCTCGCCCATCCCGCTCTACCTGCTCGCCGGCCTCGTGTTCGGGGTCGGCGGACTGTTGCCGCTCGCCACGAGCGAGGCCTTCGTCTCCGTGGGCGCCGACGTCGGCATCATTCTGCTGCTTCTCATGCTCGGTCTGGAGTACTCCGCCGACGAGCTGCTGGCGAACCTGCGGACCCAGTCGCCCGCCGGCGTCGTCGACTTCGTGGTCAACGCCGCCCCGGGGGCACTCGTGGGGATGCTGCTCGGCTGGCCGGCCGCCGGGATCGTGGCGATGGCGGGCGTCACCTACGCGACCTCCTCGGGCATCGTGGCCAAGCTGCTCACCGACCTCGGACGGCTCGGGAACCGGGAGACTCCGGTCGTGCTCTCCCTCATGGTCTTCGAGGACCTGCTCATGGCGATCTACCTGCCGGTGCTCACCGCGCTCCTGCTCGGGGTCGGCGTGGTCGGCGGCACGATCAGCGTCGTCGGCGCCGTGGTCGCCGTGGCCCTGGTCATGTTCGTGGCGCTGCGCTGGGGCCGCTTCATCAACAGGCTGCTGTTCTCCGCCAGCGATGAGCTCCTCCTGCTCGGCCTGCTCGGATTCGTGCTCATCGTCGCGGGCTTCGCCGAGGAGCTGCACGTGTCCACGGCGGTCGGGGCCTTCCTCGTGGGAATCGCGCTGTCGGGGCAGGTCGCCGAGAGCGCCCGGCTCGTGCTCTCCCCGCTGCGGGACCTGTTCGCGGCCGTGTTCTTCGTCTTCTTCGGCCTGCGCACGGATCCGGCCGAGATCCCGGACGTGCTGGGGGTCGCCCTCGCGCTCGCCCTCGTCACGATCCTGACGAAGGTCGGGGTAGGTGGCTGGGCGGCCCGCCGTGCCGGCATCGCCCGGCCCGGGCAGCTGCGCGCGGGCGCGATGATGGTCCCCCGGGGGGAGTTCAGCATCGTCATCGCCGGCCTGGCCACCTCCGCGGGGATCGCGGGCATCGGTCCGCTCGCGGCCACGTACGTCATGATCATGGCTGTCGTCGGGCCGATCCTGGCCCGACTCGCCGAGCCGGTCGCGCGCCGCATCGCCGTCGTGGCCAAGCGGCGCGAGGCCCGGCGGGCCGATCCCGGCGAACCGGGGGCGGCCCGCGAGGAGGCCTGAGTCGCCGCCGGCCCGTCTGCCCGGTCGCGTCGCGCGCCGTCGACTCAGGGTTCGAGCAGCCGGCGCACGGCGTCCAGCTGCGCCTCGGCGAGCGCCCCCGCGCCCACGACCTCCTCGAGGTGCTCGAGGCTCCACCGGTCGAGCGCGCGCAGCGCGGCGAGCGCGAGCCGGTACTGCAGATCCGTGGGCAGGTCCGTCCGGACGGCGCCGCTCGCCCGGCCGAGCTCCAGCGCCCGGCCGACCCAGGCGTCGATGGCGCGGTCCAACTCGGTGAGCCGGCTGCCCGTCGGCGCGTCGGAGACGTAGAACAGCGCACCGAGTGCGGCGAAGGTGGGCACCCGCGTGGCGGCCTCGACGAGCGTTCCCATGAGGGCCCGCGCGCCGCCCCAGAAGTCCCCGCCCGGTGCCCCCGCCGGCGAGTCCGCCGAGCCCAGGGACTCCGGGGTGGGCAGCGGCACGGCTGCGGACACCGCCGCGGCGAGGTCGTCGACCACGAGGTCGAAGAGCTCCCGCTTGGAGGAGATCGCGTGATAGAAGGAGCTCTTGCTCAGCCCGCACTCCCGGATGATCCGGTTGAGGGAGGCGGCCTCGTACCCGGCGGCGAACTCCGTGGCGGCCACCCGCACGAGCCGCGCGCGCCGCTCGGGCGGCATCCGGTCGCTCGACATGCCGGAAGCCTACCCGGGCCTGGACCGGGCGGTCCAATCGCTGCTACGCTTCTGGACCACCCGGTCCAAACGCTCGTCGGAAGGAGTGGAGATGATCGTCGAGACCCCCGCCGCGGACCAGCTGGACCGCGCCGATCCGGGGGAACCACGCATCCTCGTCGTCGGCGCCGGGATCGCCGGCACGACCCTGGCCCAATTGCTCCGCCGGGCCGGGCGCCACCCCGTGCTCATCGAGCGCCACGACGCCGACGCCCACGCCGACCGGGGCTACATGCTCGCGCTCATGTCCATGGTCGACCCGGCCCTGGACGAGCTCGGCGCGGGCGCCGACTACCGCCGGCGCTCCCAGCGGTTCGACCGTTACCGCATCCACTCCCACCGCGGCCGCGTGCTGCGCACCGACCCGATCGCCGGCCTCCTCGACCGCTACGGCGACTACCGCGGCATCGACCGCGGCGCGCTACTCGACTGCCTCGCCGGGGCCACCGTCACGTGCGAGGTCGCCCACGGCACCACCGTGAGCGCCGTCGAGCGCGGGGACGACGCAGCTCCCCTCCGCGTGTGCCTCGCCGGCGCACGGCCCGCCGAACTCGAGGTCGACCTCATCGTCGCCGCCGATGGCATCGGCTCGACCACCCGCGGCCTCCTCCACGACGGGGAGCCGGTGGATTCCGTCGACACCGGCTGGGGTGGCTGGGTGGTCTGGGCGCGGCCGGACGCCGACCCGGGCCTGGGGAGTGAACTGTGGGGAGACGGCTTCCTCGTCGGCGCCTACCCCGTGCTCGGCGCGCTCGGCGCCTTCCTCGGCGGCCCCCGCGCCATCCGCGACGCCGGCCCCGCCGCCTACGCCGAACGGGTGCGGCGGGCCCTGCGCGTGGTGCCGGAACGGATCGACCGCGTGCTCACGGCGCTGGTGGACGACCCCGATCCGTTCTGGTGGCCGCTGGTCGACGCGCGCGCCGGCAGCTGGGTGCGTGGCCGGTCGGTCCTCCTCGGTGACGCGGCCGCCGGCTTCCTGCCCACGGCCGGCATCGGGGCCGGGATGGCGATCGAATCCGCCTGGGTGCTGGCCCGCCACCTCACCCATGCCCACGCCCACGCCCCCGGCGCCGCCGACCTCGACGGCCGGCTCGCCGCCTACGAGCGTGCCCAGCGCCCCCGCGTCACCGCCGCCCACGACACGTCCCGGCGGCTCGCCACCCTCATGTGCCGCACGAGCCTGCCCCTCGCCGTGGCGCGCGACGTCGTCATGCGGTTCGTGAGCATCGACCTCGCGCTCCGTCCGATCCAGCAGCTGCTCGCCCACCCGCCCGACCTGCCCGCCCCGAGGTGACCGACGTCCGCGCGGCCCCTCCTCGTGCCGGCACGACGAGTCTCCCGATCGCCCTGTGCGCTGCGTCTCCCCGATCCCAAGACGCGCCCGGGCCGACTTGCCAAGGCCGGGCGGCGTGCCGAAGCATGTCGACTCATGGGAGCAGCTGCGGGCCGCCGCGACGTGGACACGATCCGCGCCGTCGTGCTGCTCGGATGCGCCATGGCGCTCGTGGGCGTGGCCTACGGTGCGATGACGGTCGGCGTCGGCCTGCCCGTGTGGGTCGCGCCCGTGCTCGGCGTCATCGTGCTCGCCGGATCCTCGGAGATGCTCTACGTGGGCCTGGCGACCGCGACCTCGCCGTGGCTCGCCCTGCCCGCCGCGCTCCTCGTGAACGTGCGGCACGTGCCCTACGGCATGGCGGTGCGCCGCTACCTCGGCCACGGCCGCACCCGTGCGTGGCGTTCACACGTGATGAACGACGAGTCCGTGGCCTTCGCGCTCGCCGAGCGTGAGCCGGAGCGGGCGAAGCGCACCTACGGTCTCGCCGGGATCGCCGTGCTCATATCCTGGCCGACCGGGGCGTTCGTCGGGGGCCTCCTCGGCCGCGGGATCGACCAGGAGGCCTTCGGTCTCGACGCCATCTTCCCGGCCGTCATCCTCGCGCTCGTGCTGCCCGCGCTCAAGCGCGCCCGGATGCGCCCGGCGATCGTCGTGGCCGTGCTCGTCTCGGTGCCCGCGGCGCTGCTGCTGCCCCAGGGGCTCGGACCGATCGCGGGCCTGCTCGCCCTGCCGCTCGCCGTGTGGCGCACCCGGGACGCGCTCGCCCAACGGGCGGGCGAGGAGGGCGCAGCGGGTACGGGTCCGGCCGTTCCGTCCGGTCGGGCCGAGGACGGCGCCGATGGGTGAGCTGACCCAGATCCTGCTCGGCGGCCTCCTGCTCGGCATCGGCACGTACGCGATGCGCGCCGGCGGTGGCGAGATCGGCGACCGGATCGCGGCCTATCCCAGGTTCCAGCTCGCCGTCGAGGACGCCGCGATGCTCATCCTCGCCTCGGTCATGGCCACGAGCGCGCTGACCGACGGTCAGTCCTTCGCCGGGTGGGCCCGTCCCGCCGGGGTCGCGCTCTCCGGTCTGCTCGCCTGGCGCGGCGCCCCGCTGCCGATCGTGCTGCTCGTGGCGGCGGCGGCCACCGCGGGACTGCGTGCCCTCGGGATCGCCTGATGCATGTGGGTGGCCGTGACTACCTGCCAGGTGGTCGGATGGCCCCGGTCGTCTGACGCGCACCCATGTGGGTGGCCGTGACTACCTGTGGGGTGGTCGGATCGCCCCGGTCGTCTCATGCGCACCCATGTGGGTGGCCGTGACTACCCGAGGACCTCGACCGGGTCGCCCACGCTGATCCGCCCGGGCCCGTCCGCAACGAGGAGGATCCCGAAGCTCGGCTGCGGCCGCCCGAGCACCCGGGTCAGGGTGGTGAGCACGGGCGCGTCCCGCTCGCCCGAGACCGGATTCGCGTGCGTGGCCAGGCACCGGTTGATCGGCGCATGGACGGCGAAGCGCACCTCCCCGAGGCGGACCCGCCGGCCGATGAGGTCGTCCTCCGCCCATGCGGGCAGCCCCGCGACCGAGACGTTCGATCGGAACCGCCGCTCGTCCAGGTCGGTGCGCATGGCCCCCGCGAGTGCGTCCCGGCTCGAGCGGGAGTGGGCGCTGACGAAACCCTGGGGGCGGTCCTGGAACCGGGCGGAGCGACCGTCGCCCACGAGCGTGAGCGGGCCGAAGCGTTCCAGCCGGTCGGCGTCCTCGGTCCCGGCGAGGAAACGCGTGACCGCAGCGGTCAGGCGGAGGCGACCGGCGTCGTCCACACGCTCCTCGGCGAGCACCTCGCCGCCGGCCTCGAGCCGGACTCGCCCGGCGGCGTGGCGCAGGCGCAGGCGCACGAGCGAGGGGAAGTCTCGCACGCACAGGCCACCGCCCTTGGGCCAGTAGTCGAGGCCGTCGCGGTCCTCGGGCGAGAGGGCGTCCGGGAAGCGGAATGCGAGCACGCGGTCGCCGGCGATGCGGCCGTCGGTCTGCACGTCGAGGTGGTCGGCGGACTCGGGCGTGAACCCCTTGATCGGGTGGCGGTAGAGCGCGGCGACGTGCGGCATGCGGCCATTGTGCCGTGTGGCGCCGGCCCGTGCCGTACCCCGCGGGTCGGACGGAGCCGGATAGAGGCGGACGGAGCCGGACCGGGAAGTCACCGACGTGGAGCGGGTGACGGGAATCGAACCCGCGCTATCAGCTTGGGAAGCTGAAGTTCTACCATTGAACTACACCCGCAGCGCCCGATGGAGCACCGGACACCGCCCAGCATACCGAATGATCCGCCGGGCCCTCGACCATCCGGGCCCTCGACCATCCGGTCGCGCCCCCGGCTGAGTGGGCCGCCGGAGTCCTCGCCCGTCCGGCACGCGCGCCACTAGGCTGAGCGGAGCCGCAGTGGCCCAGCCGAGTGCATCCGCGAGGGAGAAGCCGTGACCGCATCGATCGACCCGACCACCACGCCCGCCTGGGCCGCGTTGAGCGCCCATGCCGAGAACCTGCGTCCGGACCTGCGCGGCTGGTTCGCCGCCGACCCCGGTCGGGCCGCCCGATTCACCCGCGAGGCCGGCGATCTGTGGGTCGACCTGTCGAAGAACCTCCTCACGCCCGACACGCTGCGGCTCCTGCTCGACCTCGCCGAGCAGACCCGCGTGACCGCCCGCCGCGACGACATGTTCGCCGGTGCGCACATCAACACCACCGAGGACCGCGCGGTGCTGCACACCGCGCTGCGACGACCGGCCGGTGCGGGTGAGCCCCTCGTCGTGGACGGCCAGGACGTGGACGCCGACGTGCACGCCGTGCTCGGGCGGCTCTACGACTTCGCGGGCCGGGTGCGCTCGGGGGAGTGGACCGGAGTGACCGGCAAGCGGGTCGAGACCGTAGTGAACATCGGGATCGGCGGCTCCGACCTCGGGCCGGTCATGGCCTACGAGGCCCTCAAGCCCTCCGTGCAGCTCGGCCTCCAGTGCCGGTTCGTGTCGAATATCGACCCGACCGACATCTCCGAGGCGCTGTGGGACCTCGACCCCGAGACCACGCTGTTCATCGTCGCGTCCAAGACCTTCACCACGCTCGAGACCCTGACGAACGCCCGGCTCGCCCGCACGTGGCTGCTCGAGAAGCTGCACGAGCGCGGCGTGATCGAGGCGAACGAGGAGAGCTACACCGGCGCGGTCTCCCAGCACTTCGTGGCCACCTCCACCGCCCTGGACAAGGTGGCCGAGTTCGGCATCGACACCGCGAACGCCTTCGGCTTCTGGGATTGGGTCGGGGGCCGCTACTCGGTGGACTCCGCCGTCGGGCTCAGCCTCGCGATCGCGATCGGCCCGGAGAATTTCGCCGACTTCCTCGCGGGCTTCGCGACGATCGACGACCACTTCCGCACCGCCCCGCCGGCCGAGAACCTGCCGCTGCTCATGGGCCTGATCAACGTCTGGTACGTCAACTTCCTCGGCGCCCACACCCATGCCGTGCTGCCCTACTCCCAGTACCTGCACCGGTTCCCGGCATACCTGCAGCAGCTGACGATGGAGTCGAACGGCAAGGGCGTGCGTTATGACGGCGCCCCCGTGGCCGCCCACACCGGCGAGGTGTTCTGGGGGGAGCCGGGCACCAACGGCCAGCACGCGTTCTACCAGCTCATCCACCAGGGCACACGGATCGTGCCGGCCGACTTCATCGCCGTGGCCAATCCGGCCCACGCGCTCGCCGACGGCGATCAGGACGTCCACCACCTGTTCATGGCGAACTATTTCGCCCAGACCAAGGCCCTCGCATTCGGCAAGACCGCGGACGAGGTGCGGGCCGAGGGCACCGCCGAGGAGATCGTGCCCGCTCGGGTGTTCACCGGCAACCGGCCCACGACCTCGATCCTCGCCCCGGAGCTGAGCCCGGGCGTGCTCGGCCAGCTCATCGCCCTCTACGAGCACATCACGTTCGTCCAGGGGGCGGTCTGGGGCATCGACTCCTTCGACCAGTGGGGCGTCGAGCTCGGCAAGCAGCTCGCGCAGCAGATCACCCCCGCCCTCTCCGGCGATGCCGCGGCACTCGACGGGCAGGACGCCTCCACGAAGGCGGCGATCGAGCGATACCTGGCCGAGCGTCGTCCCTGATCGACGGCAAGTAGGCTGACTGCGTGCTGCTCTCAGATCGCGACATCCGGACCGAGATCGCGGCCGGGCGGATCCGGCTCGACCCGTTCGAGCCGGAGATGGTCCAGCCCGCGTCCGTCGACGTGCGCCTCGACCGCTACTTCCGGCTGTTCGACAACCACAAGTACTCGGTCATCGACCCTGCGGCCGAGCAGCCCGAGCTGACCCGGCTCGTCGAGGTCGACCCCGAGGAGTCGTTCACGCTCCACCCCGGGGAGTTCGTACTCGCCTCGACGCTCGAGGTCGTCACGCTGCCCGACGACCTCGCGGCGCGGCTCGAGGGGAAGTCCTCGCTCGGGCGGCTCGGCCTGCTCACGCACTCGACCGCCGGGTTCATCGACCCCGGATTCTCCGGGCACGTGACCCTCGAGCTGAGCAACGTGGCCACCCTGCCGATCACGCTCTGGCCCGGGATGAAGATCGGCCAGCTGTGCTATTTCCGGCTCACGAGCGCCTCGGAGCTCCCCTACGGGGCGGGCGCCACCGGCTCGCGCTACCTCGGCCAGCGCGGTCCGACCGCCTCCCGCTCCCACCTGAACTTCCACCGCACCCGGATCACACCCGACGAGTGATGCGATGACCGCGATCCACCTGCTCCTGCTCGCCGAGGACGTGAGCGCCGCGGAACTCGAGGCGCTCGCCCTCTCCCGCGTGCACCAGGTGTTCCGGCCCGATCCCCGCACGCTCGCCTGGTCCGGCGCGGTCACGTGCACGGGCCCGCGGCCGCCCGCGCCCGCGGACCACGTGCCCGGTTGGGTGCGCCACGTCGTGGAGTTCCGCGTGCCGGCCGAGCGGGGCGGCCCGATCCCACCCGAACTGCGCACGGCCGGGAGCATCCTCGCGGCGTTCCCCGACGGCGAGCCGATCGGCCTCGAACGCGACACGGTCGAGCTGATCATGGCCTTCGCGCGGCGTCTCGGCGGTGCCGTGCGCACGAGCACGGGCCGACTCGTGGGCGCCCCGCCGATCCCCGATCTGCTGCTCTTCTCCGACACTCGGCTCGAGCCGGCCGCGGCGCGGGCCGCGCTCGCTCCCTTCGTCACGGTCCGTGGGGACGACGCCGCGGGCCCCCCGCCGCGACCCACCGTTCCCGAGGTGGTCGAGCACGGGCTCGACGACGGTCACCGGCGCTGGCTGCACGCGGAGGCGGACGCCTTCGACGCCCACGCGCTGGCCGAGCCGGGGCCGGGGAGCGAGTCCTATTCCGTGCACGCGCCGCAGGCCGACGGCGGCCTCGTCGTGCTCACGGTCGACGAGGCACCGGTCACGCCGATCGTCGTGGCCGATGCCGCCTGGGCCGGGGCGACCGCGTACGTCTACGAGGTGCGGTACTACGCGCCCCCACCGGTCCCGGAGCTCGAGCCGCAGGAGCGGGCGGCGTGGCTCGCGGCCCAGGAGGAATCGCTCGCGAACCCGGCGGTCGTGGCCGTGATCGAGAACTGCGCCTGGGCCGTGCGCAGCGCCCTCGGCGGCGTGGAGCGGGCGATCGTGTGCGACGACGACGGGTTCCTCGTCACCCTGGGCTGATCGCCCGGACTGATCGCCTGGGCGAGCCGGCTCAATCGGCCCAGTGAGCCCAGTGAGCCCAGTGAGCCCAGTGGGCCCAGTTGCCCGGTTGCGCAGCGGGTTCAGCCGACTCGGCCACGAGCGCAATGATGCCGAGCATCGCTACAGCGCATGTGATGCGCCCGCTGCGCGTGCCACATCTCGCGCGATCACCCCATCCCGGTCCACGAGAATTCGCAGGCCCCGAGGGAGAACGGGGCTGATGGGATCCACGGTCGCGAAGCGCCCTTCGTGGGCCTCGGTGTCGCACCCACATGGCGTAGGCATCACGGCGGCCAGGCCGTGGCAACCGAGTCCGGCGCGCGGTGGCCGGCCAGATGAGCAGGAGACACCGTTGCGGGTGAAGGCGCGCTCCGGCCGAGTTGCTGCGCAATCGAGAGGCAAAGAGGGGCTTGACACATTGGTCGTAGTCCTGCAACATGTCACCCAAGTATCATCATGATGCACATCACATGGGCGTGAACGCGACGACGCGTGTGACGATCTCAAGGAGAGACTATGCAACGGAAGTTCCTGACCGTCGGGCACAGAACCCTCGCTGTGACCGCAGCAGTCTGCCTTCTGGGCCTTGGAGCCTGCTCCGTCGACGGAGCAGAGGCCGAGGCAGGGCCGGACGGACCTTCGGAAGGCGGGACGAGCGGCAGTGGTGAGAGTTCCTCAGAGCTCGCCGCGATGCTTCCGAGTGATGTGCGGGATGACGGCGTCATCTCATGGGGCGTCGAACCGTACTACCCACCCTTCACGATGTCGGAGGACGGCGGGACCGACGTCATCGGCATCAACGTCGATCTTGCCGAGGAGCTCTCCGCTCTCCTCGGCGTCGAGGCGGAGGTCCTGCCCGGAAGCTTCGACGGCCTGATTCCCGGGATCCAGTCGGAACGCTATGACGTAGGAATCGCGACCATGGCGGACACCGAAGAGCGCCGCGAGCAGGTCGACTTCATCGATTACTTCCAGAGCGGCTCCGCGATCTTCGTCAAGCCGGGGAACCCGCTCAACATCGAAGGCATGAACGACTTGTGCGGTCACTCGGTTGGCGTCGTCAAGGGCACCTTCCAGGTTATCGACGCGGAGACCCAGGCGGAACTCTGCGATACGGACGGGGCGGGGAAGCTGGACGTGCAGGTCTTCAACGAGCAGGCGGGAATGTTGCTTGCTCTGAGCAGCGGGCGCACCGAAGTCATGCTCATGGACTACGTCGCAGGCAGCTACGCAGCTACGACGGAAGGTGGTGAGCAGTTCGAGATGACGGGCGAGATCGAAACCCCTCAGCGTAAGGGCATGATCGTCTCGCCCGAGCGCTCCGAGTTGCGTGATGCAGTCCAGGCCGCCATGCAAGCTCGTCGAGAACGGTCGGTATTTGGAGATCCTCGAGGAGTGGGGTCAGGAGAGCGGCGCTCTCGAAACGATCACGATCAATGACGGAAACTGAGACGCAAGCAATGATGAAGTCGCAAGCCCCACCACACACCGCTAGAAGTGCTCAAGAGGCTGAGGAGTTGCGCGGTGGCCCTCCGGAAGCAGATGTCGGGACCTTCCAGATGATCCCACGCCGACGCTATGGTCGCTGGGTCGGTGCAGCACTGATCCTGTGGCTCTTCGTCCTGGTTGTCAACAGCCTCGCCCGTAATCCTCGTATGGAGTGGGGGGTGGTGCGCGAATACTTCTTCAGCACGTCCGTGGTCACGGGCCTCCTCCACACGCTCAACCTGACGTTCTGGATCATGGTGCTCGGGATCCTTCTCGGCACGGTGCTCGCGATCATGCGCCACTCCGGCAATCCGGTGCTTGTCGCAGTTGCATCATTTTACGTATGGGTCGTGCGAAGCCTGCCGCCGCTCGTGCAACTACTCATCTGGTATAACCTTGCCGCGGTATACCCTGAGATAACTGTCGACCTACCCATCGTTGGTCAGGTATTCTCAGGCAGTGCGAACGACTTCATTACGCCGTTCACGGCCGCGCTCCTTGCGTTGGGACTCAACGAGGGCGCCTATATGGGAGAAATTATCCGATCGGGGATATCCTCTGTCGATCCCGGCCAGGTAGAGGCGGCGAAGGGCCTTGGGTTCAGCGGAGCCAAGACGATGAGGCGGGTCATCCTCCCGCAGTCGCTGCGCGTCATCATCCCGCCGACCGGAAACGAACTGATCACCGTGCTCAAGGTGACCTCGCTGGTCAGCATCATCTCGATGACGGATCTTCTATACTCCGTGCAACTCATCTACTCGAAGACGTTCCAGACCATCCCGCTACTCGTTGTCGCCTGCATCTGGTACCTCATCGTCACATCGTTTCTAGCGGTATTCCAGGGGACGCTCGAGCGGCGTCTCGCCCCGGAGCGCACAGTCGGGACGACCACGTGGTCGCAGCGGATGTTGAGTGGCGTGAATCGGCTCACTGCGGTGAGTGGGCGTGCGGGACGACGGTCCGACGAGGGAGGTTCCAAATGAGCAATCTTATGGTGGACGCGCGAAAGGTTCGAAAGAGCTTCGGGTCCAACGAGGTACTCAAGGGAATAGACTTTCAGGTGGAGGCGGGCAAGGTCGTATGTTTGCTCGGAGCGTCCGGATCGGGTAAGAGCACATTCTTGCGTTGTATCAACCACCTTGAACGCATCAACGGTGGCGTCTTGTATGTCGACGGCTCTCCGGTCGGGTTTCGCCAGAAGGGAACCAAGCTCTACGAGCTCAAGGAGAAGGAGATCGCTCGCGACCGGGCCGAGATCGGAATGGTGTTTCAACGCTTCAACTTGTTTGAGCACCGCACCGCGCTCGAAAACGTGATCGAGGCGCCCATACAGGTTCGCAAGGTGGAGCGGGCGCAGGCTGTCGCGAGGGCAGAGGAGCTTCTTGCGCGGGTGGGTATGGCCGACAAGGCATCGTCCTACCCGCGACATCTCTCCGGAGGGCAGCAACAGCGGGTAGCCATTGCGCGGTCACTTGCGATGCAGCCGAAGCTCATGCTCTTCGACGAGGCCACCTCCGCGCTCGACCCCGAACTCGTGGGAGAGGTCCTCGACGTGATGCGCCAACTGGCTGCTGGTGGCATGACGATGATTGTGGTGACTCACGAGATCAATTTTGCACGTGAGGTAGCAGACGAAGTCGTGTTCATGGACGCCGGCGTCGTCGAGGAGCAAGGTCCCCCGGCCGAGGTGCTCGGAAACCCGCAGAGTCCACGAACCCAATCGTTCCTCGCGAAGGTTCTCTAGATCGACACCGTGTTCTATAGGAGTTGAGTTGCGCCTACGTGGGCGTGCCTACCTGGCCGGGAAGGCACTGCCCACGTGGGCGTCTCAGTTGTCGACGCCGAGGTGATGAGGGCGGAGAGGGTCTCGCCGAGGCCTCCTCGGCCGGGCCGACCTGGCCATACCCGATCCTGCGAAGGAGCAGCATGCGTCTAGAATCGATGAAGACCAAAGGCCGCAGAGCCACCCTGATGGTGGTCGTGGCGCTGGCAGCATCGGCCTGTGGGGGAGTGCCCGAGAGCGATCCAGTGGCGGACCGGACGGCTGCTGCACGTGGGCCATCCGCCTTACTCCCCGACGATGTTCGAGAAGATGGCGTGATCCACTGGGGTGTCGAACCGTATTTCCCGCCGTTCACGATGTCGGGGGATGATGATCAGACTGTGGTCGGCATCAACGTCGATCTTGCCGACGAGTTGTCTGCCGTACTCGGAGTCGAATCCGATGTGATCCCAGGCAGCTTCGACGGACTGATTCCCGGCATCCAGTCCGAACGCTATGACATAGGGATCGCGACGATGGCGGACACCGCCGAGCGACGTGAGCAGGTCGACTTCATCGACTACTTCGAGAATGGTTCCGGAATTTTTGTCCGGATCGATAGTCCGTTGGGTATCGAGCACTTGGCCGACCTGTGTGGTCATGTGGTTGGTGTGGTGAAGGGTACCTACCAGGTGGGCGACGCGGAGGATCAGGCCGATCGATGTGCCGATGACGGGCTCGGGCAACTCGAGGTTCAGGTCTTCAACGAACAAGCGGCGATGATCCTGGCGCTGACGAGTGGGCGCACCGAGGCGATGCTGATGGAGGACGTCGCAGGCCTCTATGCCGCGACCGCGGCCGGATCGGAATTCGAGATCACGGGGGAGGTCCAAGACCCGAAGCGCAGCGGAATGATCGTCTCGAAGGATCGGCCCGAGCTGCGTGCTGCCGTGCAAGCCGCGATGCAGCAGCTCATGGATCGCGGCCGGTACCTGGAGATCCTGGAGTCTTGGGGTCAAGAGGGCGGAGCCATCGGGGTGGCGACGCTCAACGACGCTCGGTGAGATCCCATTGGAGCGCGGCCCATAGCGGCGGGCTGCGCACCAATGGGACGTCCGCCTGCGCGAATGAGGTGCCCGAGCATGACGGGATGCTGATCAGAGCAGTCGCAACGAGGTCACCTGGTTCACGACGCTGCGCGGGAGGTCGCCCCGTAGGGCCGCGTCCAGCGATCGCAGCGCGCCGTCGAGCATCTGCTGCTTGCTTTCGTGAGTGGAGCCGGCCAGGTGCGGGGAGAGGAGGACGTTCTCGAGGTCTGCCCAGCGATGCGCGCCGATCAGAGGCTCGTCCGAGAAGACGTCGAGCGCGGCGGCCTTGATCGTGCCCGCCACCAATGCCGCGTGCAGGGCATCCTCATCCACCACCTGCCCGCGGGCAGTGTTGACGATGACTCCGTCGGTACCGATGCGCCGGAGGTTCTCGGCATCGACAATGTGTCGGGTCTCGGGAGTGAGCGGTAGGTGGATGCTCACCACATCGGCCCGTTCACACAGTTCCGCGACGCTCTGTACGCGTTCGACCGGTGCCCCGCCATCGATGGAGTCGACGTCGACGAACGCGTCGAAATAGAGGATGCGGTCGACTCCGAATGCGTGGAGACGGCGGGCCACTCCTTGCCCGATCGCACCGAAGCCGAGGATGCCGATCGTGCGGCCGCCGACATCGTAGACCCCTTCCGCCGACGCCTCGACCATCCGCCATTCCCCGGCCCGGGTGCGTTGATGATTGAGGGTGAGGTTCTTGAGGCAGGCGAGCGCGGCCATCACCGCCCACTCGGCCACACCGCGTGCATTCGCGCCGGGTGTATTCGCTACGGGCAAGCCGAGAGCAGCGGCATGGGTAACGTCGATCGAGTCATATCCTGCGGTCGGGTGCACGACGATCCTGCTGCGGTTCGCAGCATCCAGAGCGTGACGGTCGAGCTTGAGCTCAGCTGTCCAGTCCCCGAGAATGAGGTCGGCCTCGGCCAGATCTCGGGCGAGTTGCTTCGGATCGCGGGAGGAATAGCGGAGCTCGTGCGGACTCATCGACGCGTGGCGCCGCTGGTACGGCCCTTCGACGATGCTTCGGGGGCTCGTACTCAAGATGACAGGCAGCGGCATTGCCAACTCCGTTGTTCGTGGACGGCTCTGGCCTCTTCGGGCCGAGACCCTCAAGAGACCGGTCGGTAACATGTTAGGATTATGCGAAGCGCGGGTCAACCCTCGAAGGCGGCGGATCCGGGCTGGTCCTCATGTCAGAGCCACAGGATTCCGGTGATGTTGCCGGAGTGAGAGAGTAAGGGAGCACGTTGAAGATGACACCTCAGTTCCAGCCCGATAGGTACGGAACGCGCGCTCGGATCGGCCTGGTGTACATGGCTTCCAGCGTTGTGATGGAGCCGGAAATGTACGCGATGGCAGCCGATGACGTGTCGATCCACACCAGTCGACTCACTCTTCCCAGCGTGACGGTCGATGGCATCGATGCGATGATGCGGTCGCCCGAACTCGAATCAGCAGTGCGACTCTGCGGGCAGGCGCCGCTCGACTCGATGGTCTTCGGAGGTACGAGCGCCTCGTTTCTCCATGGGACCGCCTGGGATCAGGCACTCATCGAGAAGATGACCGAATGGAGCCCGGTCAGGTCGACGACCACCAGCACGGCCAGTCTCGCCGCGTTGGCAGAGGTGGGTGCCTCCAAGATCGCGCTCGTGACACCGTACGTGCCCGAGGTGGTCCACCGTGCCGAGAAGTTCTTCGGAAGTAACGGCTTCCCGGTCCAGCGAAGCCTCGGCTTGGGGATCACCAGCGATTGGGAGCTCGCCGAGGTTCCCCTGGAGCAGGTTTACGACATGTGCCTCGAAGTCGACGGCGATGACATCTCCGCTATCTTCATCAGCTGCACCAACCTGCGGAGTGTCGGTGCGATCGCTGCGATCGAACAGGCGATCGGCAAGCCGGTGGTCAGTGCTATCCAGGCTTCCTTCTGGCACTGTCTCAACGTGGCCGGCGTCGAGGGGGGAGCAGCGCCGGGCTACGGTCGGCTGTTCGACGCCAAGATGGAGCAGGTCCGGCAGTAGCCCTTCTGAGCCGCGTGGCGTGCCCGGCCCGGTGTCCTCGCGCCGGACGTGGTGCGCGGGCACCGCAGCGGGTGCGACATGGAACGATCGAGGGGCGTCAGCGTAGCGGGTCGAACGGGGAGAGTTGCGGTGAAGGGCGCCCGGTCACGATCATCTCTGCCAGGAGGCTCGCTGTCGCAGGAGCTTGCGTGACTCCCCACATGCCATGGCCGCCGTGCGCATAGATACCGCGCGGTCCGAGCCCACCGATCACGGGAAGGCCATCGGCCGTGCACGGGCGTGAGCCCATCCACTCATCACGCCGGTCGTCGAAGTCGAGGCCGGTGAGCAGACTCCGGGCTGAATCTATGATTGCCTGGATCCGTCGCCGGCTGCTCGGCGCGTCTGGATTCTGGATCTCCATCATTCCGGAGATGCGTGCGCGGCCGTTGAGCGGCGTACACACGACCCGCTGCTCGGGCAGGTAGACGGCTTGTCCCGGCATCCGCCGACCAGTGACCGAGAAGCTGTAGCCACGTCCGCCATGGATGGGTACTCTCACTCCGAACGGTCGGACCAGTCTGTCGAGCCAGGCACCTGTGGCGATCACGACGGCGTCGAAGGAGTGGTCCTCGCCGTTGGTCAGGACGAGTCGGTGAGGTGAGTCGACTACTACGTGCTCAACGGCCGTACCCCGCAGGATCCGGCCGCCATGATCGATGATCGTGGCTGCGAGTTCGTGGGCGAACGCTCCTGGGTCGATGAACCGTTCGCCCACGACTTCGGCAGCGGCGCGAATCTCGGATGACAGTGCTGGTTCACGTTCACGCGCTTCGTCGTCGTCGAGGAGGGTCAGTTCGATGTCCTGGCCCATTGTGCGAGCCTGCTCGAGGTCTGAGACGAGGGCCTGTCTCTCCGCGTCCGAGCGGAACCCGGCCAGGTAGGACCCGCGCGCGGCGAACCCGACCCCCGAATCGGCCAATTGGTCGTACGCTGCGACGGCCGCGAGGTTGATTGGAGCGAGCGCGCGCATCCCCGATCGCCATCGCCGGGACGTGCAGTTGCGCGCGAACGCGGCGAGGAAGTGCAGCGTGCGTGGGTTCGCCGTCGGGGGGATGAAGACCGGCGAGGTGGGCTTGAGTACAGCGCGCAGACCGTAGCGCAGCACGGCCGGGGAGGGCAGCGGTGTCGCCATGCTCGGGGTGACCCAGCCGGCATTGCCCTGAGTGGCACCGGCTGCCACGCCGCTGCGATCGATGACCGTGACGCTGATGCCACGGCGCTGGAGAGCCCACGCGGTGGCCAAGCCGACGACGCCCGCGCCGATGATGCCGACCGAGCTCGGGGGTGTGAAATGTGCAGCCATAGCGCGCCTTCCTTGGGGACGGTTCGGTCGGACGGGGCACGGTCAGCCCTGTTCAACACTTAAAGCCATGTGATATGTTACTCATGTAGGCATGGCAGTGCGCAACCGAGAGCGTGCTGCTGGCCGCTTCGCGACGAGGCGACCAGATCTTCCAGCCTCACGGCGCCTCTGCGCCACGCGTCGCGCTCAGCAGCGCAAGGCACGCATCCCGACAACCCAATTGAAGAGGAAACATGTCCGTCATTCCCCACGAGCCTCAGGACACTGGAACCGCCAAGCCGATCACGCTCAAGGGCCACGGTGGTGAACTGGTCTCCTTGCGAGGTGCCGTCGACCTGCACCTGCACACGTATCCCGATCTTTTCCCGCGGCTCGTCGACGACATCGAGCTGGCGCGATTCGCTGCGCAGTCCGACATGCGAGCCGTTGTCATCAAGTCCCACATCGAGAGCTCCGTCTCCCGGGCGTACCTGGCGCAGCAAGTCGTGCCCGAAGTGCTCGTCTTCGGTGGGATCGTGCTCAACTCCTACGTGGGCGGGATCAACCCGGCGGCCGTGGATACCTGCCTCAAGCTTGGCGGCAAGATCGTGTGGATGCCCACGATCGATTCGGCGTACCACGCACTCAAGCACGGCGGAACCGGCAAGTACGACTCCCAGGCCGGAGGACGCGTGTTCAGTGATGGCATATCGATCATCGACGACAACGACAAGCTCATCCCGGACATGTCTGAGGTCATCGAGATCACCGCCGAGTACGGTGCAGCGATGGCGACCTCGCATCTCTCGCCCAAGGAGATCAAGATCCTCGTGCCGGAGGCGCTCAAGCGCGGAGTCGAGAAGGTCATTATCACCCACCCGTACTTCAAAGTGCCGATGCTCGAGCATGAGGACGTCGTGGAGTTGGCCAAGCTCGGGGCGATGCCCGAGTTCGAGTACTGCGGGATGTCACCGGCGTGGCAGTACCAGTCGCCCGAGCGTGTGGTCAAGACCATCCAGGCCGTCGGCGCCTCCCGCTGCCTGCTCGTTTCGGACTCAGGCCAGCGCCACAACCCTCCGGGTCCAGAGGCATTGCGTGTCCTCGCCCAGACGCTGTACGAAAAGGGCATCCCGCTCGACGATGTGGTCGGAATGCTGGTGGACAACCCCGCATACGTGCTTGGCCTCGACGGGTACACCGGTCAGCGCACGACACCCGTGGAGGGATGAGGAGCCGCGATTGAGCGAGGGGTGACGAGCCGCCGTCCTGATCGCACACCGAGCCGGCCGGCTCGTCTCCCCTCCGGAGCGAGCCGGCCGGCTTGCGCCTGGTACTCCGGACGTTCGCTGCGCAGCCGAAGCCTCCTGTGTGCGCGGGCCTCAACCGCGTTGCTCGTGCGGCCCGACGCCGCCTGGTGGCGAGGCACCCCCAGGCGCGCGCCCAGACCCGAATGGCGCCCCGCTTCTAGAACGACGACACCCAGCTGGTCAGTGCGCGTTCCCGCACCAGATCCAGGTGTTCGGCCATTCGCTTACTCGCCAGCGCTCCATCGCCGTTGTCGAGGGCGTCGACGATGTGCAGGTGTTCCTCGTGGATCAGGTCCGGCCGGGGCGTGCCGATCCCGGCGTACTGCATCCGGCGCACGTCGTTATACAACTCGTCGAACGTGGCGAGGAGGCGGGGGCTTCCCGCAGCGACGAGGATGGTGCGGTGGAATGAGCGCGACACGTTGTCGTACTCGAGGGTCATCTCGTCGGCATCGGGGAGCTTGAGGCCCCGCAGTTCGAGTAGGTCGCTCCTCGACAAGCGCTTCGCGGCGAGTTCGATGCCCGCTGTCTCCAGCAGCCGGCGCATGAAGAAGATGTCATGGACGTCGCGCGGCTCGATCGGACGAACCAGGTACCCCTTGTAGGCGATCGCGGAGACGACGCCCTCATGCTCGAGCAGGGCGAGCGCTTCTCGTACCGGCGTGCGAGACACCTCGTACTGATTCGCGAGCGCCGTGAGCTGGACCATCTCCCCGGGGCGAAGCCGAGCTCGAATGATGTCTTCGAGGATCCTGCTACGCACGTGCTCGACGAGCGTCTCCGACCTCTCGCCTCGGGTCTTGCGGCCGTCCGGCTTGGCCGGCGGCTGCTCTTCGCTGATGTTCGTCATGGTTCTCCTCAGTTGGGCAGGCGCCCGAACGACTCGCCTTGCCTTCCGTGGCTAAAGGCAATATGTTACATGTATCTAGATCGTGCGTACCTAACGATGGGACACAGTAGACATGGATCTTGGCCTGAAGAACAAGGGAGTGCTCGTCACTGCGGCATCTCGCGGTCTTGGTCGGGCCTCTGCGCTCGCGCTGGGTGCGGAGGGTGCGCGAGTGGCACTGGCGGCACGGAGCGTGGACACTCTGCACGACTTGGCGGAGGAGATCAATGCGGGGCCGGGCGAGGCGATCGTCCTTCCGTTCGACCTGTCCGCCCCCGACTCGTCAGAGCGCCTGGTCGATGACGTCACTGCCGCCTGGGGGCGGCTGGACGCGGTCGTTGTGAACGCGCCCGGGCCGCGCTCGGGCCCGGCGCACACGCTGAGCGACGCGGACTGGTCGTCCGCCATCGACCTGGTGCTCATGTCCGCGGTACGTCTCAGCCGTGCGGCTGCCCGCGTGATGATCCCGCAGGGAGAAGGACGTATCACGTATATCAGCACGATCGGTGTGCGCACCGTGCAGCCGGAAATGGTGCTCTCGAACGCGACCAGGCTCGCAATCATGGGCCTGGCAAAGACGATGTCCCTCGAACTGGCGGAGCACGGGATCATCGTGAACCAGGTGGCCCCCGGCCCTATCGAAACGGACCGCATGGATGAACTCTTCGCGCAGACCGCCGAGCGCGCCGGCATCGACCTCGAGGCCGCCAGGAAGCTGTGGACAGATGAGGTGCCACTGCGTCGAATGGGCCGAGCGGAGGACGTCGCTGCATTCGTTGCCTACCTCTCGTCCCCGGTCTGCGGCTTCACTACGGGCGCCGTCATCCCCGTGGATGGCGGCAAGTCACGAGCCTACTGAATTTCACCAACATGCATGCTGCAAACGGGAGGCAATACTCAATGAACCGGGGTAACACACGGCCCAGAGAGGGTGGGGACGCGCTGATCGCGGCGCTCGCACGGCACGGCATCACGAGCTTGTTCTCGGTTTCCGGTGGTCCGATCAACTCGGCCTACTACGCGACCACACGACACGACATGCGTATCGTGCACGTGCGCCACGAGGCGGCGGGCGGCTTCATGGCGGACTCTGTCTACCGGTCCACCGGCGTACCTGGCGCCGTGCTCGCAACGCTGGGACCCGGCGTGGCCAACACGGTGACCCCGGCCGCCTGCGCAATGTCGGCCGGCGTGCCCATGCTCATCATCGGCGGCCAGGCAGGCACCCGCGTGTTGCATCGTGGCGCGGGCATGGAGATGGACACGATGAGCATCATGCGTCCGGTCACCAAATGGGCCGCGCAGGTGCTCCATGCCGACCGGATCCCAGAGTTCGTGGACGAGGCGTACCGCCGGATGATGGCGGGAACACCCGGGCCGGTCTACCTCGAGATCCCCACGGACGTGCTCTCATCCCAGCTCGACGACGACACGCCACCGTCGCCGTGGACGGACCCGGCCCCGGCCGCGCCGGATGAGCGTGTCATGACGCAGGTCCGCGGGCTGATCGAACATGCGAAGCGACCCGTCCTCATCGCCGGTGACGGCGTATTCCATTCCGGTGCGCACGAGGGGCTGCGCGAGTTCGTGGCCCGAGCAGAGATCCCGGTGGCGACGCTGCGACTCGGCCGCGGAGCGATCGACGAGCGGCACGACCCATGGTGGTTCGGCCCCGCCTACATCCCCTGCAACCCCGTACTCTCAGACTCCCTCGAGGAGGCCGACCTCGTGGTGCTCCTCGGGCACCACTGGGAATTCGACCTCGAGTTCGGATCCGGTCTGGGAGCGGCGACAACCGTCGTCCAGGTGCACCGTGATCCCGCAGCACTGGGACGTAACGGACGCGCAGACGTGGCTGTGAACGCGGACTCGGGACCGTTCATCGCAGCCTTGGCCGAGCTGACCGCCGGTGATCGCGACGGCGAATGGACCCGTGGCCGAGCCACCGCGTGGCAACAGGAACAGGCCCGCCTGACGACGCAGACCCGGCAGGCGCCCGAGGGCGAGGAACGCCCTCACCCGCTCGCCGTCATCGACGCGGTGATCGCCGCGGCCCCGGCCGATGCGCGCTTCATCACGTCGCACGGCAATGTGGACTTCTGGGCGGACCCACGAATCCCGGTGAGTGCGCCACAGACCTACCTGCGCAGCGGCCAGAGCGGCGCCCTCGGTGCGGAGCTGCCGTACGCGGTGGGTTCGGCGCTCGAGAATCCGGACAGCCCGTCGATCCTCTTCGTCGGTGACGGAGCCGTGGGGTATCACCTGGTCGAGATCGAGACCGCTGCACGATTCGGTGCACCCGTCATCGTCGTCGTACTCGATGACAACAGCTGGGGCGCCATCGCGATGCCGCAGCGCATGTCGTACGACGTGGAGGTCGCACTCGAACTCCCCCCGCGCGACTGGGCGGCCGTGGCGACGGGCCTGGGAGCCCGCGGCTACGACGCCACGGTCGACACGGTCGGGGCGATCCTCCAGCAAGCCGTCGCAAGCGGCGGGCCGGCCATCGTCCATGTACCCATCCGGCCCACGCTGAGCCCGTACATGGCGCACATCTCCTGACCAGGCTCAGAAAGAGCGGCGTCACACACTTCAGAAAGGGGCACCAGTGCACATCTACCGACCTGCCGACGCAGATCGATTCGAGCCGACGGGCCATTACGGCCACCTCGAAGTCTCCAACATCGTGACCCGGGACATCGCCCAGTTCGCGACCCAGTTCTCGTTCTGCCCCCCGGGCGGGGGCGGGCACATGCATCACCACGACGACGACGACCAGCTGTTCGTCGTCGTCAAGGGCGAGTTGACATTCGACACAGGCGAGGAGCGCTTCACGCTCCAGGAAGGAGAGGCCGTGCTCTTCCATGCCGGCGATCCGCACTTCACCGTGAACGAGTCGCAGGACGACAGCATCTCCCTAGTCGTCACGGTCGGTGCCAAATGAGCGGCTACGTGATCACCCCGAAAACCGTCGCGCAGGTCGACGTGACCGATCCGGGTCGCCCCCGCGACTTCCACTCGCGCCTGCCCGACTACCGCCCCAGCAATCTAGTGGAACTTCCCACGGTGGCTGCCAAGCTGGGGATCGCCGAGGCGTGGGTCAAGGATGAATCCGCCCGTATGGGCCTCCCCTCCTTCAAGGTGCTCGGAGCCTCCTGGGCGACGTATCGAGCACTGGAAGAGGCCGCTGGCGGCACCTTCGACGGCTGGCGTAGCACCGATGAACTTGCGCGGATGGTCCAGGAACGCACGAAGGTGCGACGGCTGTCGGCCGCCACGGACGGGAACCACGGACGCGCGGTCGCACGGATGGCCACCTGGCTGGGCATGACTTCGGACATCTTCGTGCCCCTCGGAACGGTCGACGCCCGGATCAGGGCCATCGAATCCGAGGGGGCGACGGTGACCGTCGTCGACGGCAGCTACGATCAGGCCGTCGCCCGGGCCGCCGAAGAGGCGGGCGAAGACTGCTTCGTCATCTCGGACACGTCATGGGAGGGCTACCGCGACATCCCGGGCTGGGTCATCGACGGTTACTCTTCGATCTTTGACGAGGCCGAGGAGCAGTTCGCGCAGAGCGGTCGGGACTACCCCGACGCCGTGGTCGTCCAGATCGGCGTCGGCGCCTTGGCCGCGGCCGTCGTCCGGTACCACCGCGGACCGGGCGGGCCCGGATCGAAGATCCTCGGCGTCGAGCCCGAGTCGGCCGCGTGCGTGCTCGCATCGGTGCGGGGAGGGGAGATGACGTCCGTACCGGGACCGCATCCGTCGATCATCGCCGGGCTGAACTGCGATTCGCCGTCCGTCATCGCCTGGCCGCACCTGTCCACGGGCATCGACGCCTATGTAGCGATCAGCGACGACGACGCTCGCCAAGCGATGCGGGATCTTGCGGCCGAAGGAATCGTGAGCGGTGAGACGGGCGCAGCCGGGCTCGCCGGTCTGACCGTCGCCGCGAGCATCGACGAGATCGTCGAGACACTCGCTCTCGACCACAGCAGTCGCGTGTTGATCATCTCCACCGAGGGCGCGACCGACGAAGCAGCATTTGCAACCATCGTGGGCCGATCTGCATCAGCAGTGGCCGCACAGTAGTGACCAGGAGGCCCAGCATGGCAACAATCCACGCCCCGTTGTTCATCGGGGGAGAAGAACTGGAAGCGGGCCGGGAAGGCACCGCCACGACGTACGATCCGGCGACGGGCAAGGAATTCGCAACCTACGCCGTCGGTGGAATCGAGGACGTCGACCAGGCCGTCGCCGCAGCCCGGGACGCATTCGACTCGGGACCATGGCGCAGACTCAAGCCCTTCGAGCGTGGACGGATCCTTCATCGGATCGGTGAGGGGCTGCTCGCTCGCCGGGAGGAGATCGCTCGCAATCTCGTGCTCGACAGCGGTAAGCCACTCCGGGACGCATACTGGGAGGTGGACTGCTCGGCTCGGTTCTTCGAGTTCTATGCCGGTGCATGCGACAAGCTCCAGGGCACTTCGGTACCGCTGGGACCGGGTGTCATGGATTGGACCATCCGTGAACCGATCGGTGTGAGTGCCCAGATTGTCCCGTGGAACTATCCGCTGCAGGTAGCCGTGCGTGGCGTGGCCCCGGCGCTGGCGACCGGATGCACCGTGGTGATCAAACCCGCCTCGGAGACCCCGCTGGCGCTCCGCGAGCTCGCCCAGATCTGCCGGGAGGTGGGGCTCCCGAAGGGTGTGCTCAATATCGTCGCCGGCTCCGGGTCTGTCGTCGGGGACCGGCTCGCACGCCACCCCGGCGTCGACCAGGTCACGTTCACCGGCTCGGTCCAGGTCGGCCGTCGAGTTTCGGAGGCGGCCGCCGTGAACGCCGTGCCGGCGAACATGGAACTGGGCGGCAAGAGCCCACAGCTACTCTTTGCCGATGCCGACCTCGATACCTCGCTACCGATCGTGCACTCCGGCATGTACCTTCACGCGGGTCAGGTGTGCAATGCCGGAACCCGCCTGCTCGTCGAGCGCAGCCGCCACGACGAGGTCGTCGAACGCCTGCACCGCATGAACACGGCCATGACACTCGGGCGCGGCCTGGACGACCCCGACATGGGGCCCGTCGTCAGCGCAGGGCAGAAGCGCACGGTCGAGGAGTACATGGCCATCGCCAGAAGCGAGGGTCAGCTCCTCGAGGGTGCTGAACTACCCGGGGACTCCTCGCTGAGCGATGGCTATTTCGTGCGTCCGTCGCTCGTGGTGGCTGCCGGCGCCACCGCCCGCGTCACCCAGGAAGAGATCTTCGGGCCCGTGCTGTCGGTCGTGCCGTTCGACACCGCGGAGGAGGGAATCACGATCGCCAACGACTCCGAGTTCGGGCTGGTCGCCGGTGTGCACACGACGAACATCTCTACCGCCATGTTGGCTGCTCAGGAACTGGCCGCCGGCCAGGTGTGGATCAACAGCTTCGGCGTCGGCCTCGACGTCGAGTTCCCGTTCAGTGGCTACAAGCGCTCTGGATTCGGCCGGGAGAAGGGCCTGGAGGCCCTCGACGGCTACCAGCAGGTGAAGAACGTCGCTGTGGCGTTCTGATGGCGGCTCGTCGAATCGGCGTCATCGTTCCGTCGTCCAACACGGTTGTCGAGCAGGACTTTGCGGCCTCGCAGATACCGGGCGTGAGCGTGCACACGGCTCGGATGTACCTCGCCGAGACGACGGCGGAGAAGGAGAGGGAGATGATCTCGATCCACGCTCCGCGCGCGGCCCGTGACCTGGGCACGGCCGCGTGCGATGTCGCCGTCTTCGCCTGCACTTCGGCGGGGGCTCTCATCGGGCTCGATGGCGAAGCGCGTCTCGTCGCGGAACTCGCCGAGGTCGCCGGCTGTCCGGTGATCAGTACGAATGAGGCAGTCGCGCGAAAGCTCAAGGAGATCGGCGCCGAGCGGGTGGCCGTCGTGACGGCCTACATCGACGAACTCAACATCGGCATCCGCCGCACGCTCGAGGAGCGTGGCGTGCACGTGACCGAGATCCACGGGATGGGCATCACCGACAACGTGGCGATCGCAGACGTCGGTCCAGCACAGATCGTCGAGTTCGCGCGCCGACACATCGACGATCGAGACATCGACGCGCTCTTCGTCTCCTGCACGAACCTGCCGGCGATGGAGTCGCTCGATGCCCTGACCGCCGAGTTCGGCGTCCCGGTGATCACCAGCAACTCGGCCACGATCGATGCCGTGCGAGAGTCAACGTTCAGAAGGGTCAAGTAGCCGATATGAAACCCCCCGTATTCGAGTACGAGCGACCCGAGACGGTCGAGGAGGCCGTCTCCCTCCTCGCCCGTCACGGTGAGGACGCGAAAGTGCTCGCCGGTGGACAGAGCTTCGTCCCGATGCTCAACCTCCGCCTCGCGCGCCCCGGCGTGGTGATCGACATCGGCCGCCTCGACCTGCGGCACGTCGAGGTCTCCGGTGACGGCCTGCGGCTGGGTGCCCTCGTGCGCCACAGGCAGGTCGAGACCGATCCGCTCGTGGCGACGGCAACACCCCTGCTCGCGCAGGCCGCGCCGCACATCGGTCACCTCTCCATCCGCAATCGGGGGACCGTCGGCGGCAGCGTCGCCCACGCGGATTCGACCGCCGAAGTGTCCCTGTGCGCGCTGGCCGCCGGCGCCGAGATCATCGTCGCCAACAGTCAGGGGCGGCGTGCCATCGCTGCCGACGGCTTCTTCCTCGGGCCGTTCACGACGGTGCTCGAGCCCGAGGATCTCCTTGTCCAATTGCGGTTCCCGCGGGCGAGGGCCGGGGATCGTCATGGTTTCGCGGAGGTCTCACGCCGCTCCGGAGACTTCGCCCTCGCGGCCGCTGGGTTTGTCGTGGGGGCTCCGGGTGCCGGGGCGTCGGTGCGGGTGGCTGTCGTGGGTGCCGGACCGGTGCCGACCCTGGTGACACTACCGGGCCCCCCGCCAGAGACCGCTGAGGACCTTGATGACCTGGCCGACGGCATCGTGGTCCGGCTGGCCGGCGACGGCCGGAGCGCACTTCCCCCGTTCCGGCGACGGCTGCTTCGATCCGTGATTGTCGATGCGGGTGTCCGGGCAATGAACTTTCAGAAGGAGGATGTGGCATGAAGGTGAGGCTGACCGTCAACGGCGAGGATCGCGAGGTCGAGGTCGAGCCGCGCAGGCTGCTCTCGGACGTGCTTCGGCACGAGTTGGACTGCCAAGGGGTTCACCTCGGCTGCGAACACGGCGTGTGCGGTGCCTGCACCGTGATCATGGACGGCGTCGCGGTGCGTTCGTGTCTGACGCTTGCCCCGCAGGCCGAGGGCACAACGGTGCTGACCACCGAAGGCCTCGGCACGCCCGAACATCCGTCGGTGGTGCAGCGCGCGTTCAAGACCGAGCACGGTCTGCAATGCGGATTCTGCACGCCGGGGTTCGTGTGCGCCATCACGGCGATGTTGGACGATGTCGACGAGATGGACGACGGGGAACTGCGTGAGGCGCTCGCCGGGAACATCTGCCGCTGCACCGGCTACGCGAACATCGTCAAGGCCGCCCGACGTGCGGCGGCAGAACGAGACGAGTCCGACTCGGTTATACGGCAGGGAGGCGGCTGTTGTGGAGAGCAGCGGGGGTGCTGCAATGGCTGAGGCGCCCAAGGGCCTCATCGGGGAGAGGATTCCCCGGCTCGAGGACGATCGGCTGACCACGGGGCGAGGCCGCTATCTCGATGACCTCACCCCCGTGGGCACCCTGCACCTGCGGTTTGTCCGCAGCCAGCGGGCCCATGCCAGGCTCACCGCCGTCGTGCCCGGTGAATACGAGCCGCTTCCGCCTGAGGCGATCGTCATCACCGGCAAGGACGTACTCGGGCTGGGTATCCAGGCAGACGCACGAGTGGTGCCGAAGGTGATCGAGCCGCACCAGCGTTACGACGACAACCGCCCGACGGAGCTGGACCCGGCCTGGCAAAGCTCCTTGCAGCCCGCGCTCGCCCATGAGGTGGTGCGCTATGTGGGGGAACCGATCGCAGCGGTGCTCCATCCTGACCCATACGTGGTCGAGGACGCCGCTGAGGCGGTGAGCGTCCATTACGAGGACCTTGAGCCGGTGATCGATATGCGCGGGGCTCTTGCCGCAGATGCGCCGATCGTGCACGAAGGCTGGCGCGACAATGTCTTCATTCGCCGCCACCGCACCTACGGCGACCTCAAGGCAGCCCGTGAACGCGGCAAGCACACGGTGCGGATCACCACCCGCACGAACCGGCAGGCCGGGGTGCCGTTGGAGAACCGCGGCTGCCTCGCCATGCCCGATGCCACCGGGCGGGGCGTGGTGCTGTGGACCTCTTCGCAAATGCCGCACCTGGTGCGCACCTATGTCTCCAGGGCCCTGGGTATTCCCGAGAACCTCCTGCGCGTCATCGCCCCGGAGGTCGGGGGCGGCTTCGGCGTCAAGGGGCACGTCTTCCCCGATGAGGTGCTCGTCAGTGAACTTGCGCGCCGTCTCCAACGGCCTGTCAAGTGGACCGAGGATCGGGTCGAGCACCTGCTCAGTTCGATCCATGCCCGCGACCACGCACATCGGCTCGAGGCATTCGTCGACGACGATGGACGAGTGCACGGCATCCGAGCCCAGATCGTGGTGGATGCCGGCGCGTACTCGGTCTTCCCATGGACGGCCGGAAGTGATTCCGGCATGGTCCCCAAGGTGATGATCGGCCCATACGACATCCAGGATGTCGAGTTCGAAGACATCGCGATCGCGACCAACAAGAGCCCGCTCGGAACGTACCGAGGCGTGGGCCGGCCGTCAGCGACCTTCTCGATCGAGCGACTCATGGACACCGTCGCGGAGCAGCTGGGATTGGATGCGGTCGAGGTGCGGCGGCGCAACTTGATCACCGAGTTTCCCTACCGGGCCGCAAACGGTCTGCTGTATGACTCGGGCTCGTACCTGGACACGCTCAATAAGGTGAGTGAGGAGCTCGACTGGGAGGTAGCACGGGCCACCGACCAGGGAGGGCAGCGCTACCGGCGTGGGGTCGGTGTCTCTGTGTTCAACGAGCAGACGGCGCACGGTACGCCCGACTTCGAGGTACGCGGTACCCCGATCGAGACCGGCTACCAGGGTATGCGGGTGGAGATCAACCCCGATGGCACCTCTGTCATCTTCATGGGGCTGCAGTCGCACGGCCAGGGCCTGGAGACCACGCTCGCACAGGTCATGGCCAGTGAGCTCGGCGTGCTCCCCAGCACGGTCAAGGTCGTTCACGGTGACACCGGCAACAGCCCGTATAGCGTCGGAACATGGGGTAGCCGCGGTGCGGTCCTCGGCGGTGGGGCCGTGGCTCGCGCAGCCCGTGAGCTGCGAGCCAAGGTGCTGAAGATCGCCGCGTTCCGGCTCGACGTTGCCGAGGACGACCTCGAGATCGAGCGCGGTGTCGTCCGGGTGAAGAAGAATCCGAGTCAGTTGCGCACGATTGCGCAGATCGCGGAGATCGCCATCCGGCGAGCCGCGAAGATGCCGCCGGGGCTCGCTCCGGGTCTCGATGCCCTGGCATATGTCGACGGTCCGGACCGGGGCACGTTCTCCAACGCCTGCCATGGCGCTCAAGTGGTGTTGGATACGTGGACCGGGCGAGTGCGGATCGAGCGGTACGTCGTGGCCGAGGACTGCGGCACGATGCTCAATCCCACGATTGTCGAAGGGCAGGTTCAGGGTGGGGTTGCACAGGGAATCGGGAACGCGCTTCTTGAGGAATTCAACTACTCGGACGACGGTCAGCCCATGAGCGCAACCTTCATGGACTACCTCATGCCGACGGCCACGGACGTGCCCGCCCTGGAGATCCACCACTTCGACTCGCCCTCGCCGTGGACGGAGAACGGAGTCAAGGGGATGGGCGAGGCAGGGGCGATCGGCCCCCTCGCGGCCGTTGCTGCGGCGGTCAGCCATGCTGTCGGAGCCCAGCTGTACGAGACTCCGATGCAGATGGAGCGGGTGTTCGCGATCCAGGAGGGTGACGTACCCGAGCACCTCACGTGGGAGTACTGGCATGAATGCCCGCGCCTTCGGGGCTTCTGGGACGACTTCTGAGGCACACGATGGCAGCAGGCAGCACCCGCTTGGAACGGGCCGATCGTCGGATCGGCGACATCTGGTAACGCGCCTGCAGGCGCCAGGAAGGGAACAGCAATGGACCTCACACACGACTTCACAGTCGGGGCCCCCATCACGCAGACATGGGCCGCGCTGACCGACGTGCCGCGGGTGGCCCGCTGCATGCCGGGCGCCGCTGTCGACGAATCGACCACGGATCCCTACGTAGGCACGGTCACCGTGCGAGTGGGTGCGGTGACTCAGAAGTTCCGCGGAACGATCTCGTTCGCCGAATGCGATGAATCCGCTCGGCGTCTCCGTATGGACCTCGAGGGCCGGGATGTCCGAGGAGCCTCGGGAGCGAGTGCGACGCTCACGATGCAGCTGGGGGACGAGGGGGCGCACTCCACTCGCGTGTCGGTGGTCACGTCGCTCCAGTTGAGCGGCAAGGTCGCGCAGTTCGGCCGAGCAATGCTCGAAGACGTCTCGAACGCGATCCTGACGAAATTCGTCGCAAACCTGGAGGCAGATCTGCGTGGTGCGCCTGCCCCGTCGACGCAGCGACCGGGCGATGTTCACGCCACTCCGAGGCCGCACGAGTCGCCGTCTTCCCTCGAAACGGCCGACGTGCAGTCGACTCGGCCGGGGCAGACCGACCACGCCGGTCCCCCAGCGGCCGCGCGGGCGAAGGACGACGTGCTGGACCTGGGCGGAGCCGTCGGTCCAGTGCTGGTGCGGCGGTACGGCACTGTGGTCTTGGGCGCGGCCGGTCTCCTCGTCGGCCTCTGGGCGCTCATTCGAACTTTCGGTGACCCGAGCGCGCGCCGACGGCGCAAGGAGATCATTCGTCACCTCGAAGCGGGCTGGGAGCGGGCTTAGCCGAGACCTGGACGCTCCTTCACGTCGGTATTGAGCACGCAGGATACGGGAGGCATGTGATGCGGGAGTTGCTGGCCGAGATCGCCGGGTGGGCGGAACCGTTCGCCCTTGCGACCGTCGTCGAGACCTGGCGCTCGGCGCCGCGACTGCCCGGTGCCGCGCTCGCGGTCGATGCTGCCGGCCACGTCATCGGGAGTGTGTCGGTCGGCTGCATTGAAGCCGATGTCTACGAACGCTGCCGTGACACGCTGGCGACCGGTACGCCTCAGTTGGCGAGATATGGTGTCAGCGATGACGAGGCCTTCGCCGTCGGGATGACATGCGGGGGTGAGATCGAGGTGTTCATCGAGCGGATGGTTCCCGGAGTCAGCGACCTGAGGTGGCTGAGGGAGCAAGTCTCCAGCCATCGCCCGGCAGCCCTTGTGACGGTCCTTGAAGGCCCGCAGGCGGGTAGGCACGTGCTGCTGTCCGGAGGGACGCCGGTGGGAGAGGAGCTCCCGCCGGTTCTGCTCGCTCAGATCGGTGAGGCGCTCGGGCGTGCCGGTCGCGACGAGGTGCCTCGTACGTTCCTGCTCGGCGGGAGCGGTGGGGGGCGCAGCCGTGCTCTGATCGAGCCGTTCCTTCCGCCGCCGCAGCTGCTCGTCTTCGGAGGGGTCGACTTCGCTGCATCGCTGGCGACGATCGGCAAGGTCCTCGGATACCACGTCGTGGTCTGTGATGCGAGACCGGTATTCGCCACGAGGGAACGTTTTCCGGATGCCGACGAAGTCGTGGTCGACTGGCCGCATCGGTACTTGGGCAACGCCGCTGTCGATGAGCGAACTGCGATCTGCGTGCTCACGCACGACGCCAAGTTCGATGAACCGCTGCTGGAGTTGGCGGTTGAACTGCCGGCGGGGTACATAGGCGCCATGGGGAGTCGGCGAACTCATCGCGAACGGTCTGCTCGGCTGCGCGCGAGGGGAGTGACCGACGCTGCCCAGGCGCGTATCCATTCACCGATCGGGCTGGATCTGGGTGGCCACACCCCCGCCGAGACGGCGGTCTCGATCATGGCGGAGGTTGTGGCGACTCGACGTGGCGGGCAAGCCGGCGCGTTGAGTGGTCGAGACGGTGCCATCCATGCACACCGCGATGGTGGCGCCGCAAGTGTCCTCCTCAGTGAGTTGGCTGTTGTCGGGGTGGCGTGCTCCGCGCGAGGGTGACGACGCAGTCGTGCCCGGGCGGGGTTGACAACCTTGAACGATTATAGCTAACATTTTACTGTAACGCGGATCCGCGACGACGATGTCGAGAGAGGCCTCACTATGCGCACGAAACTGATCACGGCTACGTTTGCGGGCTCGCTTGTCCTGGCACTAGGTGCCTGCGGCTCGTCCGACTCGTCCGGAGCGGACGGGCTCACCCCTGTTGATATCGGCCTTGCTGTGGAAAAGGACGGTGCGAACATGGCGCTGGTGATCGCCGACGAGCAAGGCATCTACGAGAAGTGCGGACTGGATGCCACCATCACCTTCTTCCAGGGTGGCGGTGCGCTCATGCCCGCACTCGCTGCCGGTGAGGTGGGATACGGCTGGGTGGCAACCACCGCCGTGGTCTCCGCAGTCGAAGAGGGCGCTGACATCAGTACGATCGCCGAGGTGAACCGTACTGCGGCCGGCTGGGGACTCGTGGTCGCAGAGGACTCGCCCATACAGACGCTGGACGACCTCCAGTCGGGTGCGACCATCTCGTTCACTTCCGAGGGTGCACTCTCGCAGTGGTTCGCGCTGTGGTCCATGCAGCAGGCCGGCCTCTCCGCGGACGACATGACAGGTGTGCCCCTCGGCGGCTCCGTGCCCGCCATCGGTAGCGCCTTGGACAAGGGAGACATCGACGCAGCGGTCGTGCTCCTGCCGTGGGGTCACATGCTCGAGGACGACGGCAAGCGCTGGGTCTCGAGATATGACGAGGAACTCCCCGACTTCAGCTTCACGGGCATTCACGCCGGGGCCGACGCGCTCGAAGACGAAGCCACGGCCGCGAAGGTGGTCGGGGCCTATGTCGAGGCGGTCGCATGGCTCGAGGAGAACCCAGGGGAAGCAAAGGAGTTCATATCCCGGTTCTACGACCTGGACGCAGAGAAGGCACAGGTGGTCTACGACCTCGTAGTGCCGGACTACAACCCGACGGGGCAACTCGACCCGCAGCGGCTTCAGTCGATGCTCGACACGGTGGGCGAGATTCCGGGATTTGTCGAGGGAACTCTCGCGGCAGACCAGATTCTGCACCAGGTGGAGCCCGCAACCTGCTCATGACTGGCCGGGTCCCGACTGCTGCGCAGCAGGTCGGGCCGCGCACCTCGCATGCGAAGGAGAACCAATGACGGACAACGACGTGGCACTACCCCTCAAGGAATGCAGGCGGGATCCCGGCACAGACCCGGGCCACGGCGCCGACCGGAAGCAGCTCGGTCGGATCGTGGTCGAGAACGTCTCGAAGACCTACGTCACGAAGACCGATCGAATCACCGCTCTCGACGACGTGTCCTTCAGTATCGAGCCCGGTGAACTGGTGTCACTCGTGGGCGCCTCAGGCTGTGGAAAGTCGACGTTGCTGCGCATCATCGCCGGGCTCTCCCGGGCCTCCGAGGGCAGCGTATCTGTCGCCGGTACCACGGTGACCAAGCCGAACCCGGGATCGGTCGCGGTGGTGTTCCAGGAGGACGCACTGCTGCCCTGGTACACGATCGAAGAGAACGTGGGGCTGGGCCTCCTGGCGCGCGGCGACCGTCGGGCAGACATCCGCAGGGCCGTCGCGATGGCCATGGATCAGGTCGGTCTCGGACAGTTCGCTCGGGCCTACCCGAGGGAGTTGTCAGGGGGGATGCGCCAGCGCGCGGCGCTCGCGCGGGGCCTCGTGATGGAACCGGAGGTCATGCTGCTGGACGAACCCTTCGCGGCACTGGATGAACAGACCCGGAATCTCATGGGCCAGGAGCTGCGCGCACTGCACTCTCGGATCGGTGGAACCATGATCATGGTGACGCACTCGCTCACCGAGGCCGTCCTCCTCTCGGACAGGGTGGTCGCCCTGTCGTCCCGGCCGGGACGAGTGCGCACGGTGCTGCCCATCGACCTGCCTGCGCTGAGGCCGGTGGAGTTGATCGACGAACCCGAGTTCGGCGTCCTTCGAAATGAGCTCTGGCAGCAGCTCGAGGGTGACTGGCGCAGAAGCGAGCGGTCATGAGTCGAACCCTGGATGTCGGGCACGGGGCGCGGCCGCTCGAGGATCAGTCGATCCGCACGCGGCGGACGGTCCCACTCTCAGCGCAGATCGGCGTGGTGCTCCTCGCAGTTCTGGGCCTATGGGAGCTGCTCTCTCGGACGGAGGTCATCGACCCGCGGCTGTTCTCCTCGCCGACGGGGATCGTGCAGGCGTTCTTGGAACTGCAGGCTGCAGGCGAGATATGGCACCACGTGGGCGTCACAGTCGTGGAGCTGCTGCTGGCCACCGTGATCTTCACGGTGGCGGGCACGCTCCTGGGGATCGTGCTCGGGCTGAGCCCGCTAGCGTTCGAGGTGACCTACGGGCCGATCGCCACGCTGTTCGCGTTCCCGAAGGTGACCCTGTTCCCGATCTTCATCATGGCAGTCGGCCTGGGAACGACATCCAAGGTTCTCTTCGGTGCGGTCTTCGGCGTGTTCCCACTCCTCATGGGGATGATGGTGGCCGTGCGCGGGATCCGGGCGCTGCATCTACAGCTCTTCGACGCCATCGGGGCGTCGTTCTGGTTCCGGTGTTCGCGGCTGTTCGTGCCCTCGACGCTGCCCGCCATGGTCTCTGCCCTCCGGATCGGCTTCGTCTACGCGGGCATCGGCGTCCTCCTGGCGGAGATGTTCGCCGCCGTCAGCGGTCTCGGAAATCGGATTGTCGGTGCCGGCTATCAGAGCACGCTCGATCAGTTCTGGGTGTACGTCGTGCTCACGTCCGTGATCCTCCTCGCCGGGGCCGGTGCGCTCCGCGCCCTAGAGATGCGGCTCAGCCGCTGGAGTGATTGAAATGACCGAAGGATTCGTCAGCCCGACACGCAAGCTGTTGTGGCAGGCCGGGCTGCTCGCGCTGATTGCGGCCTTCTGGCAGTTCGGCCCTGCAATGTTCGACATCAGCCCTTTGACGTTGCCCCGTCTCTCGGACTCTCTCGCTGCGGCCGCCGGCCCCCTCACCGGCGATGGCACCCTTGTCGGCAATGCGCTCGTCACGCTTGTCGAGGTGACTGCAGCATTCGTCATCGCCGGGGTCCTGGGCATCGCGGTCGGCCTGGTCATCGGCAGCATCGAACCTGTTCGGCGGGTGGCCACCCCGCTGCTCATGGCAGCGTTCGCCGTGCCGCTGATGGTCCTGATACCGCTGTTCCTCGTGGGCATGGGCCTGGGCATCTCATCCAAGATTGCCTTCGGCGCCGTCTACGCATTCTTTCCGGCGGTATTCAACACGGTCGTCGGTGTCGGTAGCGTTCAGGAGACGCACCTCTCGGTGGCACGGGCGTTCGGCCTGTCACGACTCGACACGATGCGCAAGGTCGTGGTGCGGTCCGCGGCGCGGAACATCATGAACGGCCTACAAATGTCGATCTCGATGGCCATCATCGCCGTACTGAGCATCGAGATGTTCGGTTCCGTCGCGGGTCTGGGGTACCTGATCCAGCGGGCGGGGCACCGCATGCGTATCGACGAGGTGTACGGCCTGATACTCGTGGTCCTGGTCATCGCCATCGCATTGCTGGCGGTGGTCAAACTCCTCGGACGGGCCGTCAACGTCCGGCTCGAGGCGTCGATCGATTGAGTACCTGCTCCCGTCGACGACGTTGACGTGGAGGGGCCGCGTCTCGAGCACGTGAGTCCCGAGATCGACATGTGGAACGACGAAGGGGTCGGCAGGATGCACTACGTCTACAGGTTCAGCGAAGGCAGCAAGGAGCTGCGCGATGTGCTCGGCGGTAAGGGAGCCAACCTGGCCGAGATGACCAACCTCGGCCTGCCGGTCCCACCGGGGTTCACGATTTCCACGGCCGCCTCGCGTGCCTACCTCACGGACGGGATTCTGCCGCCGGAATTGCGAGTCGAGGTGACGACGGCGCTCCGGGCCGTCGAGGACGCGATGAGCCGTCGGCTCGGCGACTTCCACGATCCGCTGCTGGTCTCCGTGCGCTCCGGCGCGCAGCACTCGATGCCCGGCATGATGGACACGGTCCTGAACGTCGGGTTGAACGACGCGGCGGTTCAAGGACTCGCCGAATCCTCCGGGGACGAACGTTTCGCGTGGGACTCCTACCGACGCCTGATCCAGATGTTCGGTAAGACTGTTCTCGGCGTACCCGACGCGGTCTTCGTGGATGAATCGAACCGGATGAAGGCACTGCATGGGATGGACGGCGAGGCGGACCTCGACGCAGGCGCGTTGCGGGAACTCGTGCATCGGTACAAGGAGCTGGTACGCGGGGAGTGTGGCCGCGAATTTCCGCAACATCCGCGGGAGCAACTCGACTTGGCGATCGAAGCGGTGTTCAAGTCCTGGAACTCTGAACGCGCGCAACTGTACAGGCGTCGCGAACGAATCCCGCACGATCTGGGCACCGCGGTCAATATTCAGGCGATGGTGTTCGGGAATCTGGGTGCCACCTCGGGTACGGGGGTCGCGTTCACACGCGATCCGTCGTCCGGCCGGCCGGGAGGATATGGGGACTATCTGCCCAATGCGCAAGGTGAGGACGTCGTCTCCGGGGTTCGCAACACCCTCGCTCTCGAGGAACTTGCGGAGCTGGACGAGGAGGCGTATCGCGAACTGCTCACCGCCATGCGCCGGCTGGAGACTCACTATCGGGACCTGTGCGACATCGAATTCACGATCGAGCGCGGGAAGCTCTGGCTCCTGCAGACCAGGGTGGGTAAGCGCACGCCCTCGGCCGCCTTCCGGATCGCCACGCAGCTCGTCGACGAGAGCCTCATCACGATGGACGAGGCCCTGACACGCGTCAGTGGTGCGCAGTTGTCACAACTCTTGTTCCCCCAGTTCGATTCCCTGCTGCCGCGTACGCCATTGACCGTGGGGATGGGCGCCTCCCCGGGGGCGGCCGTCGGAGAGATCGCGTTCACGAACGACGTCGCGATACGGAGGGCGGGGGAGGGGGCATCGGTGATTCTGGTCCGGCGCGAAACCAATCCGGACGACCTGCATGGCATGCTCGCAGCCCGCGGGGTACTCACCGCCCGTGGTGGCAAGACCTCCCATGCCGCAGTCGTCGCCCGGGGCATGGGCACCTGCGCAGTCGTCGGCGCCGAGGAACTGCAGATCGATCCGGTGGGACGCACGATGAGGGTCGCCGACATGGTTCTGTCCGAAGGGGACACGATCTCCATCGACGGGACGACGGGTGAGGTCTTCGCCGGACAGGTCGACGTCGTCGACTCCGCCGCCATGGTCTATGTGGAGCAGGGCTTGGAGAGCGCCCTGGTTGCGGCAGACTCGAACAGTGCCGAGCTCGTCACGTCGCTACACCGGCTGCTCGACCACGCGGATGCCCGGCGCCGAATGGGTGTGCGGGCTAATGCGGACAACCGCGTGGATGCTCTCAAGGCGCGCGATCGGGGAGCCGAGGGCATTGGCCTGTGCCGCACGGAGCATCAGTTCCTCGGGGACCGCCGCGGCCTGGTCGAGGCGCTCGTGCTCGCGGGGTCCCCGGCGGCAGAGGAGGCGGCACTCGAGGCGCTGCTGCCCGTGCAGCGAGACGCCGTCGTCGAGGTCTTGGAGGCCATGGACGGCCTGCCCGTCACGATCCGGCTACTGGATCCCCCACTGCATGAGTTCCTCCCAGACCTGGTCGACGTCGCGGCCGCAGCGGCCGTGGCCGCAGAGCGCGGTGACGACGATCGGGATCGCGCTGCGCTCGTCTCCGTCCTGCGAGAGCACCGGGAGCTGAATCCGATGCTCGGCATGCGAGGTGTGCGCCTCGGGCTCAAGATCGAGGGACTGCTGCGTATGCAGATCCGCGCCATCTGCGAGGCGACGGATATCCGGCTGGATGCAGCCGGAGACCCACGCCCGGAGATCATGGTCCCACTGGTCGGCTCCGTGCGTGAGCAGCAGATCGTTCGCGACATCTGCCGCGAACTGTTTCCGAGCATCAGAGGCAGGTCGGTACCGATCGGCTGCATGATCGAGCTACCGCGCGCCGCGCTGACGGCCTACCGCATCGCGGAGGAAGCCGACTTCTTCTCCTTCGGAACCAATGACCTGACCCAGACCACCTGGGGCTTCAGCCGCGATGATGTGGAGGCAACGTTCTTCCCGACCTATCTGCGCAACGGGGTGCTGACGATCTCCCCGTTCGAGACGATCGACGCCGATGGTGTGGGCGTGCTCGTCGAGGCAGGCGTCGCCGGGGGCCGCCGCACGAAGCCGACACTTCCGATGGGCGTGTGCGGCGAACATGGTGGTGACCCGGAGTCGATCCGCTTCTTCCACGATATCGGGCTCGACTATGTCTCCTGCTCCCCCTACCGAGTGCCGATCGCGCGGCTGGAGGCGGGGCGAGCGGCGGTGCTCAGCCCGAGAGGCGAGCGGGAGGCGTAGTCATGCGCGGCCACGCATGGATGATGCTCGGCCGAGGCCATGCGCGCATGGGGCAGTCGGTGCACGGCTGGGGGCGATCAATTGGAGCCGGGGTGTATTCCTGTGGTGGCGCTCAGCAACGAGCGTCGGCCAGCGTATGCGCCGGTCAGAACGACACCCGCACTCGCTATGGCGATGACGCCGAGGACTGCCAGCGGGTCCCACGCCTGCACGAGTCCCGCTATGAACAACGCAAGTGCTGAGACCCCGTATCCGACGCCTTGAGCCATGGCGGATACGTGCTTGGCGGTGGCTATATCCGAGGCCCGTCCGGCGATCAGGGTCAAAGCTACGACGAACGCGACGCCGGTGCCGAGGCCGGTCAGCGCGACCCAGGGCACGACGATGCCGGGTGCCAGCAGTAACCCGATCGCGGCAGTGCCATACAGTATCCCGGGGAGTACGGCCGCGACGCGCTGGTCCCCACCGATCCGCATGAGGGCGGGGGCCGCGAGGTTGCCGACCACGCCGGCGACCTGGAGGATGAACATGTGCCAGCCGGCGGCCACCGGGTCCACGCCGAGCTCCTGCTCCACGGTCGGCAGCCACGTGAGGGCCACGTAGAACACGCTCGACTGCACGCCCATGTAGACCGAGATCTGCCAGGCCGTCGCGCGTCGCCACACGCCCGCCCCACCCGCCTTCTGCGCCTTCTGGGCCCGCTGCTCCTTCTGCGCAGGGTGCGCTGGGCGCTCTGCACTCGCGGTACCCGCCGCGCCGACCGGCAGCACGCCGCCGGCGCCGGGTGACCGGGCGCGGAGGGCGCGCGCCGTCCAGAAGCACAGCCCGGCGAACGTGAGGATCGCCCACACGCCGAGCGAGAATCGCCAACTCAGCCGCGAGCCCTCCGCGAGCGGCACGGCCAGCGCCGCGGCGAGCCCGGCGAAGATCCCCAGCACGGCCACGTAGACGGCGGTCACGAGGGCCGTGGACCGCGGGAAGGAGGTCTTGACGATCACCGGCACGACGACGTTCCCGACCGCGATCGCCGCCCCGATGAGCACGGTCCCGATCCACAGGTTCGCGCTCGGGCCGGGCCAGGAGCGCAGCACGGTCGCCACGGTCAGGAGGGCGAGGGCCCCGGCCGTGGTGCGTTCCACCCCGAAGCGCTGCACGAGCGGGGCCACGACCACCGCGACGATCCCGAACACGGCCACCGGCAGCGCGCCGAGCAGCCCGAGCGCGGAGGCGTCGAGCGCGAGGTCGTCCCCGAGCAGTGGCAGCACGGGCCCGACCGAGGTGATCGCGGGCCGCAGGTTGATCGCCACGAGGAGGATCCCGAGCAACGGCAGGACCATGCCGGCACGACGGCGTTGTTCAGGCATAATGGCCCGATCCTAACGGGCCGCCGCCGCGGAGCGCCTCCGGGAGGGACCGCGGCGACCGGATAGACTGAAACCGCTTCGTTGCGGGTGAACACGGGTTGGCCCGCGGCATTCGGCCACCCACATTCACGCCCACCCCGGAGCGGACGTGCTGCAGCTTCTCATCGCACACCTCGTCGCGGCTCTTGTCGCGCCGTGGCTGATGGGGCGGCTGGGGCGCAAGGGGTTCCTCGTGCTGGCGCTCGTGCCGGGTTCGGTGGCGATCTGGGCGCTCGCGAACACGGCCCGCGTGCTCGACGGGCGCGGGCCCGCGGTCCAGGTCGAGTGGGTCTCCTCCCTCGGGATGAACCTCGACTTCCGCCTCGACGTGCTCTCCTGGCTCATGATGCTGCTCGTCGGCGGCATCGGCTTCTTCGTGCTCGCCTACTGCGCCTGGTACTTCGCCTCCGGCGCCAAGGCGCTGGGCCGATTCGCGGCGATCTTCGTGGCCTTCGCCGGCACGATGCTCGGGCTGGTCACCACGGACAACACGATCGTGCTCTACGTGTTCTGGGAACTGACCACGGTGTTCTCCTACCTGCTCGTGGGGCATTATTTCGAGCGCAAGGGCTCGCGCCGCGCGGCCATGCAGGCGATCATCGTGACGACCTTCGGCGGCCTGGCCATGCTCGCCGGCATCGCGATCCTCGGCGAGGCCGAGGGCGGCTCGTACTCGATCAGCGAGCTCGTGGCGAACCCCGTGGACTCCCCGCTCGTGCCGGTGGCGCTCGCGTGCCTGCTCCTCGGGGCGCTGAGCAAGTCGGCGCAGGTGCCGTTCCACTTCTGGCTGCCGTCGGCGATGGCCGCCCCGACGCCCGTCTCCGCGTACCTGCACGCGGCCGCGATGGTCAAGGCGGGCGTGTACCTGGTGGCCCGGTTCGCGCCCGGCTACGCCGACGATCCCGTGTGGCGCTGGCTCGTGCTCGGCCTCGGCGCGACCACCCTGATCATCGGGGGGTACCGGGCCCTGCGCCAGGACGACCTCAAGCTCCTGCTCGCCTTCGGCACGGTCTCCCAGCTCGGCTTCCTCATCCTCCTCGTGGGTCAGGGCGACCGCGCCGTGGCCCTCGCCGGCCTCGCCCTCATCGGCGCCCACGCGATGTTCAAGGCCGCCCTGTTCCTCACGGTCGGGGCGATCGACGCCGCCGCCGGCACCCGGGACGTGCGCGAGCTGTCCGGCCTCGCCCGGCGACTGCCGTGGGCCACGATCCCGGGGGTGCTCGCCGTCTGTTCGATGGTCGGGTTGCCGCCGACCGCCGGCTACGTGGCCAAGGAGGCCGTGCTCGAGGCGCTCGCGGGCACCGCCGATCCCGCGGGGATCGTGCTCCTCGTCGCCGTGGTCGTCGGCTCGGTCCTCACCTTCGCCTACGGCATGCGGTTCCTGTGGGGTGCCTTCGCCGCGAAGCCGGGCATCGCGCCGACCCCGCTCACCCCGGAGGCACCCGGGCTGTTCGTCTCGCCGAACGTCCTCGCCGTGGCCGGGCTCGTCGCGGGCCTCCTGCCCGGGCTCGGCGAGCGCCTCCTCGGGCCCTACGCCGCCACCTACGCGGCCGGGGAGCCGGGCCACCTCACGCTCTGGGGCGGGTTCGGCCTGCCGCTCGCGCTCACGGCGGTCGTCATCGGCGTGGGGACGGCGCTCGCGGCCGGGCGTAGGCACGTCGAGCGGGCGCAGGGCGCCGTCGCGGGCGGGCCCGACGCGGACCTGACCTATCGCGGCCTCATGCGCCGCCTCGACCGGGTGGCCGTGACGATCACCGCGCGCACTCAACGCGGTTCCCTGCCGCTGTACCTCGCGCTCATCCTCATCACGACGGTCGCGCTCGCCGCCGGGACCCTCCTGGCCGGCGGGGTCCGCCCGGACGAGGTCCGGCCGTGGGACAACCTGCCCCAGGCCGTCATCGTCGTCGTCATCGCGATCGGTGCGATCCTCACCGCCCGGTCCCGGCGCCGGCTCAAGGCGGCGGTGCTGCTCGGGATCACGGGCTACGGGGTGGTGAGCCTGTTCGCCCTCCACGGTGCGCCGGACCTCGCGCTCACGCAGGCGCTCGTGGAGACCGTCACCCTCGTGGTGTTCATCCTCGTGCTGCGGCGCCTGCCCCCCTACTTCTCCCACCGGTGGCTCCGCGGGGACCGGTGGTGGCGCGTGCTCGTGGCCGTCTCGGTCGCGCTGCTGGTCATGTACCTGGCCCTGACCGTGCCGGCGTTCCGGATCGCCGAGCCCATCTCGACCGCGTTCCCCGACGTCACCCTCGACTTCGGCTACGGCCGGAACATCGTCAACGTCACGCTCGTGGACACCCGCGCCTGGGACACGATGGGAGAGATCTCCGTGCTGCTCGTGGCCGCGACCGGGGTCGCCTCCCTCGTGTTCATCCGGTCCCGTTCCGGGCACGTGGACCGGGCCCGCGACCTGGCCGAGGCCCGGCCCGACGCCGCCGCCGCGCGGGACCCGCGCGGCGTGTACTGGCGGACGCCTCCGGGCGAGCTGCGTGCCGGCCGCGGGCGGCGCTGGCTCGCCGGCCCGCAGGGCATGACCCCGTACCGCCGGTCCGTCATCCTCGAGGTGACGACCCGGTTCGTGTTCCACACGATGCTCGTGTTCAGCCTGTTCCTGCTGTTCTCGGGGCACAACGCGCCCGGTGGGGGCTTCGCCGGCGGCATCGTCGCCGGGATCGCGCTCACGCTGCGGTACCTGGCCGGCGGGCGCTACGAGCTGGGGGAGGCGGCCCCGGTGCTTCCCGGTGCGCTGCTCGGCGGCGGCCTGTTCCTCTCGGTCGGTGCCGGGATCGTGCCGATGTTCTTCGGGGGCCAGATGCTCCAGTCGTTCAAGCTCGACCTCACCGCGCCGATCTTCGGTGACATCCACCTCGTCTCGACCCTCGTGTTCGACGTCGGGGTCTACCTCGTGGTCGTCGGACTCGTGCTCGACATCCTCCGCTCCCTCGGGGCGGAGGTCGACCGCCACGGCGAGGCCGCCGGCCAGTCCGCCCCGGAGATCCCGCACGACTCGCCCCGCGTGACCGCCGACGACGCCCGCCCACCCGCGGTCGCCGCGTCGTCCGCGCCGCCGGCAGCCCCGCCGTCCGCCCCGCCGTCAGCCCCTGGAGGAGATGCGACATGACTCCCAGCCTCGCGCTCGTGGTGGCCGTCGGCGTGCTCGTCGGCACCGGCGTCTACCTCCTGCTGGAACGGAGCCTCTCCCGGGTCATCATCGGCATCGCGCTCATCGGCAACGGCGTCAACCTGCTCTTCCTCATCGCCGGCGGCCGGGCCGGCGGCCCCCCGCTCAACGGCTCCGGGCCGGCGGAGGACATGGCCGATCCCCTCCCGCAGGCGATGGTGCTCACCGCCATCGTCATCACCCTCGGCCTCACCGCCTTCGTGCTCGCGATGGCCTATCGCTCCTGGCAGCTGCACGGCCACGACGAGGTGCAGGACGACCTCGAGGATCGCCGGCTCGCGGCCCGACTGCTCGAGGGCGCCGAGGTGGACACCCGCACCGACGACTCCGACCTGGAGACAGAAGCGGCCGAGGCGAGGGACGAGACCGAGGAGAGCGACGTCGTCGGAACGCAGGAGGGGAAGCGATGACCTGGCTCATCCCGCTGCCCGTCGTCGTCCCGCTCGTGAGTGCGGGCCTCGCGCTCGCGCTCGGCCGGCGGTCCAAGGCGCAGGGCGTCATCTCGGTCGCGGCGATCACGATCATGCTCGTGACCTCCGCCGCGCTCGTCGTGCTGGCCGAGACCGAGGGGCCGCAGGTGATGAGCGTCGGCGGCTGGGACGCGCCGATCGGGATCGCGCTCGTGGCCGACCGGCTCTCGGCGCTCATGCTCCTCGTCTCGGCGATCGTCATCCTGTGCGTGCTGCTGTACTCCCTGGCCGAGGGGCTGCAGGAGGGCCACGAGGGCGCGCCGGTCGCGATCTATCACCCGACCTATCTCGTGCTCGCGGCGGGCGTGGCGAACGCGTTCCTGTCCGGGGACCTGTTCAACATCTACGTCGGCTTCGAGATCCTGCTCGCGGCGAGTTTCGTGCTGCTGACCCTCGGGGGCACCGGGGAGCGGATCCGGGCCGGGTCGATCTACGTCGTGGTCTCGCTGCTCAGCTCGGTGCTGTTCCTCATCGCCATCGCGCTCATCTACGCCGCCACCGGCACCCTGAACCTGGCCCACCTGTCCGTGCGGCTCGGCGAGATCGATCCCGACATCGCCTTCGTGCTCCAGGCGATGCTGCTCATCGCGTTCCTCATCAAGGCCGCGGTGTTCCCGATGTCGGCGTGGCTGCCCGACTCCTATCCCACGGCGCCCGCCCCGGTCACCGCGGTCTTCGCGGGACTGCTCACGAAGGTCGGCGTGTACGCGATCATCCGCACCCAGACCCTCCTCTTCGACGACCCCCGGATGGACCGGCTGCTCATGATCGCGGCGCTCGTGACGATGGTCATCGGGATCATCGGGGCCGTCGCGCAGGACGACCTCAAGCGACTGCTCTCGTTCACCCTCGTGAGCCATATCGGCTACATGGTCTTCGGGATGTCGCTCGCCAACCAGGCGGGCCTGTCGGCGGCGATCTTCTACGTGATCCACCACATCACCGTGCAGACGGCGCTCTTCCTCGTGGCCGGGCTCATCGAGCACCGCAGCGGCACCACCTCGCTCGAACGGCTCGGCGGGCTCGCGAAGTTCGCCCCGGCGCTGGCGATCGTGTTCTTCGTGCCGGCGATGAACCTCGCCGGGATCCCGCCGATGTCGGGGTTCCTGGGCAAGATGGGGCTGATCGAGGCGGGGGCGGCCGTGGGCAGCGGCCTCGCCTATGCGACGGTCGCGGCGGCATTATTGACGTCGTTGCTCACCCTCTACGCGATCGTCAAGGCATGGAACAAGGCGTTCTGGCAGTCGGCCCCGGCGGACCTGCCGCGCAATCACGTGCCGCGGTCGATGTTCGGCCCCACGGCCGTGCTCGCCTCGCTCGGCCTGATCATCGCGGTCGCGGCCGGGCCGCTCTACAACTACACCGATCACGCCGCCGCCGACCTGACGGCCCGCAGCCCCTACATCACGGCCGTGCTCGGCGGCGCGGGTGACCTGACCGCGGAGGAGGGCGGATGAGCCCCGCCACCCATCCGCGCCCGCAGGAGGTGAGCCGCCGCTGGTGGACCCGGTGGCCGATGGCGCTGTGGCTCACGGTGGTCTGGGTGCTGCTGTGGGGGTCGTTCACGCCCGGGAACATCGCCGCCGGCCTCGTGCTGGCCGTGCTGACGATGTGGCTGCTGCCCATGCCGAAGGTCGGCTTCGACGGCCGGGTCTGGCTGCCGGGCGTGTTCGTGCTGCTGTCGAGGTTCGCGTGGGAGGTGGTCGTGGCCTCCTACCAGATCGCCTCCTACGCCCTCCGGCGCGATCCCACCCCGCACGGGGCGGTCGTGCGGGTGCGGCTGCGGACCCACTCGGATGTGCTGCTCACGATCACCGCCCAGTTCACCTCGCTCGTGCCGGGGTCCGTGGTCGTCGAGGCGCACCGGCTCAGCGGCGTCGTGTACGTGCACGTGTTCGACGCCGAGATCTCCGGCGGGATCGAGGCGGCGAAGGCCACCGTGCTCGAGCAGGAACGGCGGATCATGTACGCGCTGGCCTCCGACGCCGAGATCGAGGCCGCCGGCTATCCGCCGCGCGGGGTGTTCCGGGTGGCCAGGCCGCGGGAGGGAGCGAGGGAATGAACGAGATCGTCATGATCGTCTGCGGGGTGCTGCTCACGGCCGCCGCGCTCACCGTGCTGTTCCGGCTCGAACGCGGCCCCTCGATGCTCGATCGCATCGTGGCCCTCGACGTGCTCGTCGCCGTGGTCATCGCCACGCTCACCATCTGGTCGGCGTGGACGGGCCGGCGGGACCTCACGGTGATCCTCGTGGTGCTCGCCTCGGTCGGCTTCATCGGCTCGGTCACCCTCGCCCGGTTCGCCGCCGTCGATCCACCCTCCGTCGAGGACGCCGAGGCGGCGCGGATCGAGGCCGTCCGGGAGCGGCTCGCCCGCGTGCGCGCGCGGATGGAGTCCGAGCAGCGTGACGCCCGGCGCCGGATGGGTCCCGAGGGGAGGCCGCGCGAATGATCGACCAGATCATCGAGGTGCTCGCCGCGATCTGCTTCATCACCGGCAGCCTGCTCACCCTCGTCGCGGCGATCGGCCTCGTGCGCTTCCCCGACCTGCTGTCGCGCATGCACGCCGCCACGAAGCCCCAGGTACTCGGCATCACGCTGCTCATGAGCGGGCTCGCGCTCTCGTTCCAGGAGGTGCAGGTCGCCTGGAAGGTCGTGCTCGTCGTGGCCCTGCAGATGATCAGTTCACCGGTCTCGGCGCACCTCGTGGGCCGCTCGGGCTACCGCACGAAGAAGATCCCCTCCGACCTGCTCATCGTGGACGAACTGCGCGACGACCTCGACGCGGCCCGGGAGCCGGACTCCTCCAGCTGACGGCCGCGGGCCGCCGCCCCTTCACCCCGGCGCGTCGACCAGGGCGAAGCCTCCGGTCTGCGTGCCGACCAGGGCGAAGCCGCTGCTGTCTTCGTCGACCAGGGCCAAACCTCCGGTCTGCGTGTCGACCAGGGCGAAACCTCCGGTGTCCGCGTCGACCAGGGGCAAATCGTTGGATCGTGGTCCGATTCCGCCGACTTCACCCTGCTCGGCGGTGGAGCCCATGATGGCGGCGGTGCCGATGGCGACGGGCGAGGGCAGGTGGCGGTGCGGCGGGTGATCCGCTGGACGTCGACCAGGGCGAAACCTCCGGTTTCCATGTCGACCAGGGCCAAGCCTCCGGTGTCCGCGTCGACCAGGGCCAAACCTCCGGTGTCCGCGTCGACCAGGGCGAAACCGCTGGATCGTGGTGCGATTCCACGGGATTCACCCTGCTCGGTGACGGCGACAGAGCAGATGGCGGTAGTTGCGAGGGAGCCGGTGGCCGGTGGCGGTGCGGCGGGTGATCGGCTGGACCTCGACCAGGGCGAAACCTCCGGTTTCCATGTCGACCAGGGCGAAACTGCTGGATCGTGGTGCGATTCCACGGGATTCACCCTGCTCGGTGACGGCGACAGGGCAGATGGCGGTAGTTGCGAGGGAGCCGGTGGCCGGTGGCGGTGCGGCGGGTGATCGGCTGGACGTCGACCAGGGCGAAATTGCCGGTATCGACGTCGGCCAGGGCGAAACCTCCGGTGTCCGCGTCGACCAGGGCGAAACCGCTGGATCGTGGTGCGATTCCACGGGATTCACCCTGCTCGGTGACGGCGACAGAGCAGATGGCGGTAGTTGCGAGGGAGCCGGTGGCCGGTGGCGGTGCGGCGGGTGATCGGCTGGACCTCGACCAGGGCGAAATTGCCGGTATCGACGTCGGCCAGGGCGAAACCTCCGGTGTCCGCGTCGACCAGGGCGAAACCGCTGGATCGTGGTGCGATTCCACGGGATTCACCCTGCTCGGCGGGGCGGCAGTGGCGGCGGCGGCGGCGAGGGATGCGCTCGGGCGACGGCGGAGCCGATGGCAGAGCGGTGACCGGTTCGAGTGACAGCGGCGATCGAACCGAGAGCGGAATCCGGGGCGGACGTGCCGTGACGACCGGACCCACGGATCGCCTGAACCCGAGCCCGAGCTCCGGGTCAGCGGTCGGCGGGGCGGGCCGTGAGGTGCTTGGCGCCCTTCGAGGCGTAGGCCTTGACGAGTGCAGCGGCCGCGCTCGAGACGGCCGCGAAGATGACGACCTCGGTGATCGAGATCTCGCCGTCGTCGTCGATCTCCTTGGGCGGCTCGTGACCGGTGACCCCCTTCCACGCGAGAGAGATCGCCTTCGTGGCCGCGAAGCCGGCTCCCATCACGATGGCCATGTTGATGAGCTTCTGCGAATTCACGCTTGTCCTCCCCGTTGCCGTACGCCCAGCCTAGAGGAGATGGGCCGGTGCTGCCCACCGATGTAGACTTCCCAGAACAACGACAGGGGAGCGCCCCAGAGCGCTGAGAGTGCGGAGCAACCCGCAGACCCTCGAACCTGATCCGGCTAGCACCGGCGAAGGGAGTCGAGCCTTCTCTTCCATCCGGAACCCCTTCTCATCACTTGAGGAGGATTCAACCCATGACCCAGGACTTCCGGTCTCAGCCGGACAGCACATCATCCGCCGCGCCTGCCGCAGCAGCCCCCGCAGCGGCATCCGCCCCGCAGGTGGTGGCGTCGGATCCCCGGCGTGGACGCCGACACCCCGACCGACACCTTAACCGTCACGAGAACGGACACGAGGTCCGACACGCGGGACATCACCCCGGCCGTCACCCCGACCCACACTCCGGCCGTCACCCCGGCGGACACCAGGGAAGACTCGGCACCCGGGTGGCCCTGCCCGCCCTTGCCGCGCTCACCGGAGCGGCCCTCGCCGGGTGCTCGCTGGCCGGCGGCGGCGCACCCGAGCCCGCCGGATCCGTCTCCCAGCCCACGACGGTCCGCGTGGTCACCCACGATTCGTTCAACCTCGACGAGGCCCTGCTCGACTCCTTCGAGGCGGAGACGGGATACACGCTCGAATTCTCCGCGCCGGGCGACGGCGGCACCCTCGTGAATCAGCTCATCCTCACGAAGGACTCCCCGCTCGGGGACGTCGCCTTCGGCATCGACAACTCCTTCGCCGGCCGGGCGCTCGCCGAGGACGTCTTCGCCGACTACACCCCGGCGGACCTGCCCGCCTCGGCGGCCGCCTACGCGGTCGACGGCGACTCGGCCGCGCTCACGCCGATCGACGTGGGCGACGTGTGCATGAACGTCGACCATCAGTGGTTCGCCGACCACGACCTCGACGAACCGGTCACCCTCGACGACTTGACGCTGCCTGCGTACGCCGACCTGACCGTCGTCTCCAATCCCGCGCGCTCCTCGCCCGGGCTCGCGTTCCTGCTCGCGACGATCGGCGAGTACGGCGATCAGTGGGTGGCCTACTGGCAGCGGCTCGACGAGAACGGCCTGAAGATCGTGGACTCGTGGTCGGACGTGTACTACACGGACTTCACCGCCGCCGAGGGCGCGGGCGGCACGCGCCCGATCGCGTTGTCGTACTCCACCTCGCCCGCCTTCACGATCACCGACGACGGCGACTCCACCACGGGCGCCCTGCTCGAGACCTGCTTCCGGCAGGTGGAATACGCCGGTGTGCTCGCGGGCGCCGAGAATCCCGCAGGCGCCCAGGCGTTCCTCGACTTCCTCCTGAGCGCGCCCGTGCAGGCCGACATCCCCGGGCAGATGTTCATGTACCCGGTGGACGACACGGTCCGCCTGCCCGCCGACTGGGTCGCGCACGCCCCGCTCGCGCCGAATCCCATCACCGTGCCCCAGGCCGACATCGATGCGCATCTGGACGAGTGGCTGCGCACCTGGCAGGAGCAGGTCGTGGGCTGATGACCGCCGCACCCACCCGGACCGGGCCGCCAGCGGGGCCCGGCCAAGGGTCGGGCCAGGAGCCGGACCGCCGGCCGGGCCGGCCCCGCGGGTTCGCTCGCGGCCGGCTGGGCGTGCCGGCGTGGACGGTCGCGGTGGCCGTGCCGACCGTGTTCCTCGCGATCTTCTTCGTGTATCCGGCGGGCACGCTCATCGCGACCGGCTTCGTCTCGGACGGCCACCTCGACCTGGGCGGAGTGGCCGACGTGCTCGGCCGCTCCCGCACCTGGCGGCTCCTCGGGCTCACCCTCGGCCAGGCGCTCGTGGGCACGGCGCTCTCGGTCGCCCTCGGACTGCCGGGGGCGTACGTGCTGTATCGACGGCGATTCCGCGGCCAGGGCGTCGCGCGCGCCCTGGTCACGGTGCCGTTCGTGTTGCCGACGGTCGTGGTCGGCGTCGCGTTCCGGGCGCTGCTCGCCGAGGGGGGACCGCTCGGCTTCCTCGGTCTCGACGGCACCGTGACCGCGGTCATCGCGGCGCTCGTGTTCTTCAACTACGCCGTGGTGGTCCGCAGCGTCGGTGCCCTGTGGCAGCGGCTCGATCCGCGCGCCGAACAGGCGGCGGCGGCGCTCGGTGCGAGCCCGTGGCGGGTGTTCCGGACCGTGACCCTGCCCTCGCTCGTGCCCGCGATCGCGTCGGCAGCGAGCCTCGTGTTCCTCTTCTGCGCCACCGCGTTCGGGATCGTGCTCGTGCTCGGCGGCCCGCGGGTGGGCACGATCGAGACCGAGATCTGGATCCAGACGACACAGTTCCTCGACCTGCGGGCCGCGGCCGTGCTCTCCGTGCTCCAGGTGGTCATCGTGATCGGCGCGCTCATCGGCTCGAACGTCGCCCGCCGCCGGCGGGAGGTGGCGCTGCGCCTCACCGGGCTCACGGTCGCGCCCCGGCCGCTGCGGTGGCGGGGCGGGGACGGTGCCGCGATCGCCGTGACCGCCGTGACCGTCGCGATCCTGCACGTGCTGCCGATGGCGCATCTGCTCCTGGCCTCGCTGCGCACCCCGGACGGCTGGGGGCTCGGGAACTACCTCGCCCTCGGTGGCACCGGGGAGCACTCGGCGCTCTCGGTGAGCGTGTGGCAGGCCGCCGCGAACTCGCTGCGGGTCGCCGTCGATGCGACCCTCCTCGCGGTGACGATCGGCACGCTCGTGGCCGTCGTCGTCAGCCGGTCCCCCCGCCGGCCGTGGCTGCGGCGCGGGGCCGCCGGGCTGGACGCCGCGTTCATGCTGCCGCTCGGGGTCTCGGCGGTGACCGTCGGCTTCGGATTCCTCATCACCTTGAACCGGCCGCCGCTCGATCTGCGGGAGAGTCTCATCCTCATCCCGATCGCGCAGGCGGTCGTGGCGATCCCGCTCGTGGTGCGCACCGTCGCCCCCGTGCTGCGTGCCATCGACCCGCGCCTGCGGGAGGCCGCGGCCGTGCTCGGCGCCGCCCCGGGCCGGGTGCTGCGCTACGTCGACGGACCGTTCCTGCTGCGCGCCCTCGGTCCCGCGATCGGGTTCGCGTTCGCCGTCTCACTCGGGGAGTTCGGGGCCACGAGCTTCCTCTCCCGGCCCGAACGTCCCACCCTGCCCGTGGTGATCTTCCGGCTCATCGGCCGCCCGGGCGAGCAGAACTACGGCATGGCGCTCGCCGCCGCCGTCATCCTCGCGATCCTCACCGCCACCATCATGACGCTCGCCGAACGCCTGCGAGGGGAGCACTCCAGTGACTTCTGAACCCACCCGCACCGTGCCCGCCATGGACGACACCGTGCCCGCCCCGGACCCCCAGGGCCCCCGTCCGCCGGTCCGTCCGCCGATGCCCTCGGCGCGCTCGGACGCCGGCCCCGCCGCCTCCCCGGATCCGGCCGCGACCGCCGACCCGCCGATCGCGCTCGGGCTCGCACAGGTCGAGGTGCGCTACCCCGGGGCGGCGAGCCCCGCCGTCGATACGGTCGATCTGCACGTCCGCGCGGGTGAGGTGCTCGCGCTCCTGGGGCCGTCCGGATGCGGCAAGTCCTCCCTGCTGCGGGCCATCGCCGGTCTCGAGCTCCCGAGCGCCGGCACGATCGCCTGGGCAGGCCGCGACCTCGCCGGCGTGCCCGCGTATCGGCGCGGCTTCGGTCTCATGTTCCAGGAGGGGCAGCTGTTCCCGCATCGCAGCGTCGCGGGCAACGTCGAGTTCGGACTCCTCATGGACCGCGTTCCGCGGGCCGCGCGCCGCGAACGGGTGCGCGAGCTCCTCGATCTGGTGGGCCTGGCGGGCTACGGCGACCGGCCCACCGCCACCCTCTCCGGCGGCGAGCAGCAGCGGGTCGCTCTCGCGCGCGCGCTCGCACCCCGGCCCCGGCTGCTCCTCCTCGACGAACCACTCTCGGCCCTCGACCGTTCCCTGCGCGAACGGCTCACGGTCGAACTCGCCACGATCCTGCGCAGGGCCGCGGCGACCGCCCTGTACGTCACCCACGACCACGACGAGGCCTTCACGATCGCCGATCGCGTCGGCATCATGCGCGCCGGCCGGCTCGTGCAGGTCGGCCGCCCGGCCGAGATCTGGAGCCGCCCGGCCGATGCCCCGGTCGCCGCCTTCCTCGGCTTCGCCGTGATTTCCGACGACGACGACCGCACCTGGGCGCTCGGCCCACGCGCGCTCTGGGTCACCGCGCCGGGTGAGTCGTCCGCGCCGGCCGCGGGCCCGATCGCCCCGCGCACGGGCCGCATCCGCTCGCTCGGCTTCCAGCGCGGCGAGCCGGCCGCCCGGCTCGACGTGCCGGGGTGGGGCACGGTGCGGGCGCTGCTGCGGCCCGCGTCCGCGGGGGGCCCCGATCGCCCGGCGCCCGGCGACGTCGTCCAGGTCGACGTCGACCCCCTCGGCGTCGTCCTTCTCGAGGGCTGATACGCCGCGGGTCACCCAGTGGGCCGGGGGCGTCGCCTCCGGCGCGTGCGCGGCGATCTCCCGGGCCGGGACGTGTTCGCGGCCTAGGTTCGTGCCATCGGAGCATCCATCCGGTACAATAGTTGAAGACTTAACTACTGGGAGGCCTCATGACTCGGACACTGGCTCCGGACACCTCGATGGGCGTCGTCGACCTGCTCGTGCGCGACCCGGATGCGATGGTCGCCTTCTACACCGCCGGCGTCGGCCTCGCCGTTCTGGGCCAGGCCGGGCCGACCGTGACCCTCGGCCGGAGCCGGAATCCGGTCGTCCGCCTGACGCGTGAGTCCGATCTGCCCGACTTCGACCGGGGCGACGCGGGGCTCTTCCACACGGCCGTGCTCTATCCCACGCAGGCCGACCTGGCCGCCGCCGTGCTGTCCACGGTGCGGCACGCCCCGGCCGCGTTCACAGGCTCGGCCGACCACCTCGTCTCGGAGGCGTTCTACTTCGACGACCCCGAGGGGAACGGCGTCGAGCTGTACACCGACCGTGCGCGCAGCAGCTGGACCTACGCCGCCGACGGCTCGGTCCGGATGGCCACGAACCTCCTCGACCCGAACACCTACCTGCAGGATCACCTCGACGACGCGGGCATGACCGGCGCTCAGCACGCGGCCGCATCCGTGGGCCACGTGCACCTGCAGGTCGGCGACATCGACCTCGCCCGCGACTTCTACGCCGGGGTGCTCGGCTTCGAGGTGACGAGCCGATTCGGATCGCAGGCCCTGTTCGTCGCGGCCGGCGGCTACCACCACCACATCGGCCTGAACAGCTGGAACTCCCGGGGCGCCGGACCGCGCGCCGCCTCGCTGGGCCTCGGGCAGGTCGCGATCGAGGTCCCCGCCGGCGAGGAGATCGAGCGGATCGCGCACCGGCTCGGCCGGAACGGCGTCGATCATCGCACCGTCGACGGGAGTCTCCAGGTGCGCGACCCCTGGGCCACCCTGATCGAGATCCGCCCGCGCGGGCTCGAGCCGGCCCGGGCGGGCGTGGCAGTCTGAGGCCATTACGAACCTCGAGGCGCATCCGGGCGAGACGGTCGCGGAGCCGGACGTGCGCTGCCCTAGGCAGCTGCAGGTGTTCGCCCCGCGGACCGTGCCGCTCGGGGGCATCCGCGCGATCCCGGTGCGGCGCACGCTCCCGCACCGCCGGCTGCCCACGATCGGCGCCTGGTGTTTCCTCGACCAGTTCGACGGCGGCGACGGCGCCGCGGCGATGACGGTGCTGCCGCATCCCCATACCGGACTGCAGACGGTCACGTGGCCGGTCGCCGGGCGGATCCGCCACCGCGACTCGCTCGGATCCGACGTGCACGTGAACCCGGGGGAGCTCAACCTCATGACCGCCGGCCGCGGCGTCTCCCACTCGGAGTTCTCCGAGGCGGGGAGCCCCCTGGCCGGGGTGCAGCTGTGGCTTGCCTCCCCGAGCGGGCCGGATTCGGGGCCGCCCGACTTCGAGCAGGTGACCGAGCTGCCGGCCGTCTCCGGAGCCGGGTACCGGTTCGAGGTCTTCATCGGTGAACTCGCGGGTGCCCGCTCGCCCGCGCGAGTGTTCAGCCCGCTCGTGGGTGCCGACGGCGTGATCGAGCCGGGCGCGTCCGTGCGCCTCGCCGTCGAGCGCGGCTGGGAGCACGGCCTGCTCGTCTTTGCCGGTGGGATCGAGCCGGCCGAGCCGGTCGACGAGTACGTCCCGGACCGCTCCCCGTCCGGCCGGGTGGCCGGTGGTGGCGGCGCCCAGAGCAGTGCGGGAACCCGGGGCGGCGACGGCGTTGGTGGCGGTGCCGTCGGTGCGGGTGTCGATGAGGGTGCGGGTGCCGACGCGCTCCGGGGCCGCATCGGCGCGGGGAACCTCGTCTATTTCGGCGGCGACCGGGACCACCTGGAGTTCACGGCCGGCGACGAGGGCGCCCGGGTGATCCTCATCGGGGGCGAGCCCTTCGAGGAGCCGGTCGTCATGTTCTGGAACTTCGTGGGGCGCTCCCACGACGACGTCGCCCGAGCGAGTGCCGACTGGGCGGCCGACTGGGACGGCGGCGCCGCGGGCCCGGATGCGGCCCCGGGCTCGACCGGTGCGCCCGCCGGCGATCCGGCCCGCCGGCCGCGCCGGTTCGGAACCGTGCCCGGTCACGGTGGCGATCACATCCCCGGCCCGGAACTGCCGGCGGTGACGCTGCGCCCCCGCCGGCGCTGAGCATCCTTCCGGCCCGCGACCACGTGCCGGAGCGCAATCGCTTGCCGGCCCGCGACGTCACGCCGACCGGGGAGACTGGCTGTCGTCCCGGAACAGCCAGCTTCCCCGGCCGTGGTGCGTGGCCGCACCCGGGGAGACTGACTGTCGTCCCAGAACATGCCTTGTATCGGGACATGGGTGACAGTTCTGCATCAGGACATCGGTGACGTTTGATGTATCAGGACGTCGGTGACGGTTCGTCGTTGATGGTGGTGGTGCGGGGTTGGAGGCGGGAGTGGTTGTTGCTGACGTAGGTGACGTCCCTGGGCTCCAACACAGCAGCCTGCCCGTGGCGATGGGCCCGTGCCCGCAGCGCGTAGAACGTCTTCCGCGAAATGTCGTGCTCAAGACAGAACGCCGTCACCGCCCCACGCGGAGCATCATCAGGCCACCGCGCGATCGCCAGACGGACACGGGCATCAACAGGCTCATTCGCAGGCATCCGCTCATCAAACCCGCTGAAGTGTCACCACCAAGACCCCTCGAACTGTCACCGATGTCCTGATGCAGAACTGTCACCGATGTCCTGCGACATAACATGTCGTCCCAGAACAGCAGGCTTCCCCACGTGAGGCGTGCTACGCCGTCCACACGCTCAGGTCGGGACCCTTCGGCACGATGCCCGAGGGGTTCACGTCGCGGTGCACCACGTAGTAGTGCTCCTTGATCTGGTCGAAGTCGACCGTGGAGCCGAACTCGGGGATGTTGTACAGGTGCTTGGCGTAGCGCCACAGGTTCGGCATCTCGGTCAGCTTGTTCCGGTTGGCCTTGAAGTGCCCGTGATAGACGGCGTCGAAGCGCACGAGCGTGGTGAACAGGCGGATATCGGCCTCGGTGAGGTTCTCGCCCATGAGGTAGGTGCGCCCCCGCAGCCGATCCTCGAGCCAGTCGAGCGCCGTCCACAGCCGGTCGTAGGCGTCGTTGTACGCCTCCTGCGACCCGGCGAAACCGCACCGGTACACGCCGTTGTTCACCTCGGTGAACACGCGGCGCATGACACGCTCCATCTCCTCGCGCTGCTCGACCGGCCACAGGTCCGGGGCGCCGGCGCGGTGGTGCTCGCGCCACTCGAAGAAGAAGTCGTGGGTGATCCACGGGAAGTCGTTCGTGACCACCCGGCCCGTCGGGACGTCCACGATCGCGGGCACCGTGATGCCGCGCGGGTAGTCGGGGTAGCGCGCGAAGTAGGCCTGCTGGAGGCGCTCGATGCCGAGCACCGGATCGAGGCCGCCCTCGTCGAGGTCGAAGGTCCAGCTGCGGGCGTCGTGGGTGGGGCCGGGCATCCCGACCGAGACGACGTCCTGCAGGCCGAGGAGATTACGAACGATGAGGGAGCGGTTCGCCCACGGGCACGCCTTCGCGGCGACGAGCCGATAGCGCCCCGGCTCGACCGGCCAGGTCGGCACGTCGATCCGGGCGGACCCGCGATCGGCGGTCTCGTCGAGGGGGTCGGCCGAGACCCCCGGGGTCGCCGTGATCCGGTCGGGGATGTAGTTCATGTCCCGCGTGAACTCCTTGCCGGACTCGACGTAAGTGGCCTGCTCGCCCATCTCGCACTCCCATCTAGTCAAATTCTCAACTATCCTGTCACGGGGGAGGTGGTTTCGCCACCCCGAACGGCTCACAGGGCGCACCGCGTGCGATGCTGTGCCGGCCGGTGTCGGCCCGCTCGCCTACGCTGGGTCACGGCATCGAGGAGGGATCGTCTTGTCTGCACTCGCGCGCATCCTGCGCTTCACGCGCTCGCTCACTCCCTACTACATCGGGATCATGATCGTCGCCGCGATCACGACCGGCGCGGCCCTGGCGGTGCCGTTCCTCACGGGCCACGCGACCGACGTCATCGTGGCCACCATCGACGGCGACGGAGAGGTCGGCGCCGCGGTCCGCACCGTCGTGCTCATCGCCGCCGCCGTGCTCGCGGCCGAGCTGCTCAACTCGGTCGTCTCGAACATCGGCGGCTACTGGGGCGATGTCATGAGCGCGCGGATGCGCACGATCCTCTCGGTGCGCTATTACGACAAACTCCTCCAGCTCCCGCAGCGCTACTTCGACAACGAGCTCACCGGCACGATCGTCGCGCGCCTCAACCGCTCCATCAACGAGATCGCCAACTTCGCCAAGACGGTCTCGAACATGTTCGCCACCCTCACGCTCACCACGATCGCGGTGCTCGCGGTCTCGGCGTGGCACTACTGGCCCCTCGCCGTGCTGCTCTTCATCGCCTACCCCGTCTACCTGTGGCTCACGGCGCTCACCTCCCGCCGCTGGCAGCGCCTCGAGGGCCGCAAGAACACCCACGTCGATCTCGCCTCCGGCCGCTTCAACGAGGTGGTCGGGCAGATCCGCGTGGTCAAGTCCTTCACGCGCGAGCGCAGCGAACTCGCCGGCTTCACCGACCACTTCGACGCCACCGTCGACCTCACCCGCGAGCAGTCCGTGTACTGGCACCGCATGGACGCCCTGCGCCGCGGCGTGCTCAACCTCATCTTCTTCGCGCTCTATGCGCTCATCTTCGTGCGCACCGTCCGCGGCCACCTGAGCGTGGGGCAGATGGTCATGCTCGTGCAGCTCATGGCGATGGCCCGCGAGCCCGTCACGAGCCTGAGCTGGGTCGTCGACTCCGCCCAGCGCGCGATCGCCGGCTCGAAGTCCTATTTCGAGGTCATGGAACTCGATCCCGCCGTCCTCGCCGCGGCCCTTCCCGCGAGCGTGGGGACGACGCAGCCCGCCTCGGGTGCGCCCCTCGCCGAGCCCGTGCTCGTCGAGGAGGGTGAGGCCCGCACGTCCGGCGGCTCCGGTGGGTCCGGAGCGTCCATGATCAGCTTCGACGACGTCCGGTTCGGCTATGACACGGACCCGAACGTGATCGACGGCATCAGCTTCGAGGTCGCGCCCGGGGAGAAGATCGCGCTCGTGGGGGAGTCGGGGGGCGGGAAGACGACGATCGTCAACCTGCTGCTCGGGCTCTACCGGATGCGCTCCGGGCGGATCGAGGTGGCCGGCCTCGACGTCGCGACCGCGGATCTGGACGAGGTGCGCCGCAGCATCGGCGTCGTGTTCCAGGACGCGTCCCTCTTCTCCGGTACGATCCGCGAGAACATCGTCTACGGGGCGCCCGGGGCCGGCGACGAGGAGGTGGCCGAGGTGGCGGGCCGGGCCGCCGTGGACGAATTCGTGCGGAAGTTCCCCGACGGCTTCGACACCGTGATCGGCGAGCGCGGAATGAAGCTCTCGGGCGGGCAGAAGCAGCGGATCGCCGTGGCCCGCGCGATGCTCAAGGACGCCCCGGTGCTCGTGCTCGACGAGGCCACGAGTGCCCTCGACACCAAGTCCGAGCGGCTCGTGCAGGCGGGGCTCGACGATCTCATGGCCGAGCGCACCTCCCTCATCATCGCCCACCGGCTCTCGACGATCGCGGGTGTCGATCGGATCATCACCCTGCGCGACGGCCGGATCGACGAGCTCGGCCCGCCCGCCGAGCTCGCCGCCTCCGGAGGGATCTACGCCGAGCTGCTCAGCCTGCAGAACTCCACCGCGAAGGCCGATAGGCGGCGGCTGCGCACCTACGACGTCGTCGGCTGAGGCGCGCCGATCGAGCAGTTCCGATCCGGGGAGCCCATCCGAATACCGCGGGAGCGGATGCTCCTGCTCACCACGACCGGTCGGCCCGCGGGGCGCGAGCACGCGAGGCCGATGATGTTCGTGCGCTCCGGCGGGCCGGGGAGTCTCGACCCGGCCCGGTCGTGTCCAGTGGACCCAGGTGGGGTGTTGCCTCAAGGGGAGGATGCCGCGGTCGCCCGGCGGGGTGCGCGGGCCGATCACGTGGCACGCTGGGCGATGAGCTCGCGCAGGTGGGCGACCATCTCGGCGGGTCGGCGTCGTACATCGTCGGTGCCGAAGTGGGCCGGGTGCCAGCCGAGTTCGCTCAGCCGCCGATCGCGCCGGCGGTCCCGTTCTTGGGCCTCCGCCGAGGAGTGGTAGCGGGCACCGTCGATCTCGATGGCGATCTTGAGCCGAGGATCCGCGAAGTCGACCCGGGCGACGAACTGGTCACCATTGAAGACCTCGTACTGGTGCTCGAATATCAGCCCGTTCGCGCGGAAGGCGTGATCCGCCTCGACCTCGAGCCCGGAGTCGAAGGTCGAATCGAGCTCATCGAGCAATCGGCGCAGCCGAGGCGCGTCGGCACGCGCCGACACCGCTCGAGCGGCCCGCGCGATCTCCTCGATCGACGCCACCCGGGTGCGTACGGCGTCATAGGCGACCGGGATGAGCCGGCCCGGCGGCAGGATCGTCGCGAGGTCGACAATGGTGCGTGCCGGCGTCGTCACGCGCCAGCCGTGCATCGTCGTGATGAAGCTGTCGAGCGTGCGACTGCGAACGAACCGGAGGCCGGAGGAGGGGATGCGGCGGTGGCCGTGGGGGATCGAGATCCAGATGGCTCCCGAACCCGACCGAACGCCGAGATCGAGCAGCCGCGCCGCCGTCAGGTGGCTGAGGGCGGAGCCGGCCGGCGCGTACAGGAGAGCGGCGGTGGCCCGGGACCCGGGAGTCCGAGGTGCGGCGGAGATCCCGTAGACGCCCCCGTGGATGGACACCCACTCGCCGGTGTCCAGGCGGGACTGGATCTGTGCCTTCGACATTCCCCGTTCGAGCACCTGCCGGCGAGCGACGATGCCGTGTTGCCTCGCCGCGAGGGCGGCGACCAGGCGTCGTGCGGTCGGGGGTCCGGTGCTCGTCATGGACCCAGTGAGCCACGGCGGGGGCCGGGGCGTTCGGTGACGTCACGGGGCTGTGGATGACGGCGCATCGCGAACCGCGTTGTGGATGCGTCCGCAGGTGGAAGGAGCGTCGGCCACCGGCCACCGGCCACCGGCCACCCAGGGCTGGGGAGTCTCACCCCTGTCCCGTCGGGTCGAGGGGACCCAGGTCGGGCACTCGAGTGGGGCTGGGGAGTCTCGACCCTGTGGGGTCGGATCCAGGGGACCCAGGTCGGGAGGGAGGGCTCAGGGGGAGGGGGTGGCGGCCCGGCGCGAGGGGTGGTCGAGGGCACGCACGAGGAGCCATGCCGCGATGCCGCCGGCGATCAGGCCGAGCACGTCGATCGGGTCGAAGGCGCTGCCGAGCACGAGCCGGGCGGACGGGATGCGCTCCACCACGACTCCGGGGAGCGGCGTGAGCTGGGCGAATTCGACCGCCAGCGCGACGGCGGTCCCGAGGGCCGCCGAACCAGTGGCTCCGAGCCGGGGCAGCAGTGCCGCGATCAGCAGCACCAGGGCGGTGGCGTAGAGAACGGTGCCGGCCACGTCTGACCCCGGAAGGGTGCGCGCGGTCTGCAGGGCCAGCCCCGCAGCGACGACCAGCGCGAGTGCGAGCAGGGTGCGCGAGCGTGAGCGACGCCGTCCAAAGGCCATAGCGGCAGTCAACCAAGCGCGGCCGCGATCGGCGCCGCAGGGCGCCCCGGCGGTGCCGGACGTGCACGGAATCCGCGCCCTCCGTCCACAGGTCGCCGAGCTCCCGAGAGCTCCCGAGAGCCGCCGCAGTGTGCCGCCGGCCGGCAGGAGCCAGGCATCCTCGACCGTGATCGTGGTCATCCCGAGGACGGCCCGGGGCCCGGCGCGGGGAATAACGCCGCGCCGACCAGGGTTGAGCCGAGTGGACTCAGGTTCGAGTTGACAGCACCCGACTCAGGGCGCACACTGAACGCAGTTCAAGACTTGAGTGACACACACTCAATCCCCCGACAGTCAAGCAACAAGGAGTACGCAACATGGCACGAGCGGTCGGAATCGACCTCGGCACCACCAACTCCGTGGTCGCCGTTCTCGAAGGTGGCGAACCCACCGTCATCGCGAATGCCGAGGGCGCCCGAACGACGCCGTCGGTTGTCGCATTCAGCAAGGCCGGCGAGGTGCTCACCGGCGAGGTGGCCAAGCGCCAGGCGGTCACGAACGTCGACCGCACCATCTCCTCGGTCAAGCGCCACATGGGCACCGACTGGAGCGTCGACATCGACGACAAGACCTACACCGCGCAGGAGATCTCGGCGCGCGTGCTCGGCAAGCTCAAGAAGGACGCCGAGTCCTACCTCGGCGAGCCGGTGACCGACGCGGTCATCACCGTGCCGGCCTACTTCAACGACGCCGAGCGGCAGGCGACCAAGGACGCCGGGCAGATCGCCGGCCTCAACGTGCTGCGCATCGTGAACGAGCCCACCGCGGCGGCCCTGGCCTACGGCCTCGAGAAGGGCAAGGAGGACGAACTCATCCTCGTATTCGACCTCGGCGGCGGCACGTTCGACGTCTCGCTGCTCGAGGTGGGCAAGGACGAGGACGACTTCTCCACGATCCAGGTCCGCGCCACCAACGGCGACAACCGCCTCGGCGGCGACGACTGGGATCAGCGCGTCGTCGACTGGCTCGTGACCCAGGTCAAGAACGGCACCGGGGTCGACCTGAGCAAGGACAAGATCGCCCTCCAGCGCCTGCGCGAGGCCGCCGAGACCGCGAAGAAGGAACTCTCCTCGGCCACGTCGACCACGATCTCGCTGCAGTACCTCTCCATGGGCGAGAACGGCCCGATCCACCTGGACGAGCGCCTCACCCGCGCGCAGTTTCAGGACATGACCAAGGACCTGCTCGAGCGCACGAAGACCCCGTTCCACAACGTGATCAAGGACGCCGGCATCGCGCTGAGCGACATCGACCACGTGGTCCTCGTGGGCGGCTCCACCCGCATGCCCGCCGTGACCGAGGTCGTCAAGGAGCTCACCGGTGGCCAGGACCCCAACAAGGGCGTCAACCCGGATGAGGTCGTCGCGGTCGGTGCGGCCCTCCAGGCCGGGGTCATCAAGGGCGAGCGCAAGGACGTGCTGCTCATCGACGTCACCCCCCTCTCCCTCGGGATCGAGACCAAGGGCGGCGTCATGACCAAGCTGATCGAGCGCAACACGGCCATCCCGACCAAGCGCTCCGAGGTGTTCTCCACCGCCGAGGACAACCAGCCCTCGGTGCTCATCCAGGTGTTCCAGGGTGAGCGCGAGTTCGCCCGCGACAACAAGCCGCTCGGCACCTTCGAGCTCACCGGCATCGCCCCGGCCCGCCGCGGCATGCCGCAGATCGAGGTGGCCTTCGACATCGACGCGAACGGCATCGTGCACGTGTCGGCGAAGGACCGCGGCACCGGTCAGGAGCAGTCGATGACCATCACCGGTGGCTCGGCCCTGCCCAAGGAGGAGATCGACCGCATGGTCGCCGAGGCCGAGGCCCACGCCGCCGAGGACGCCAAGCGCCGCGAGGAGGCCGACGTGCGCAACACGGCCGAGCAGCAGGTCTACTCGACCGAGCAGCTGCTCACCGACAACGCCGACAAGCTGCCTGAGGACGTCGCAGCGAGCGTTCGCGAGTCCGTCACCAAGCTGCAGGAAGCGCTCAAGGGCGAGGACCTCGAGGCGGTCAAGACCGCCCAGAGCGAGCTGACCACCGAGTCCCAGAAGATCGGTGAGGCGCTCTACGCCGCCGGTCAGGCCGAGGGCGCGGACGGTGCGGCGGGAGCCGAGGGCGCGACGGGGGAGGCCCCCGCCGGTGGCAGCAACGATGACGACGTCGTCGACGCCGAGATCGTGGATGAGGACGAGGAGAAGAAGTGACCCCAGCCGATCAGGAGGAGCCGGTCATCCGTGACAAGCGGAAGCTGGACCCCGTGACCGGCGAACTTCGGGAGGGTGGCGCCGCCGCAGCCGGCGGCGCCACCGCCCCCGGGGCCGCCGGCGCGGAGGATGCCGCACCCGAGTCCGAGGAGCTGGCCACCGTGCGGGCCGAGGCGCTCGACCTCGCCGACGACCTGGCGCGGGCGAAGGCCGACCTGTACAACCTCGACCAGCGATTCAACACCTACGTGCAGCGGTCGAAGGCCGACGCCGCCGACGCCTTCGGGCGCGGGCAGGCGGACGCCGTCGAGGCGCTCATCCCGGTGCTCGACGACATCGAGCTCGCACGCCGGCACGACGAGCTGCACGGCCCGTTCGCGTCGATCGCGGAGAAGCTCGAGACCACCTTGAGTCAGCGCTACCGCGTCGAACGGTTCGGGCAGGTCGGCGAGGAGTTCGACCCGACCGTGCACGAGGCGCTCATGCACCGCGCGAGCGAGGACGTCGCCACCGACGTCATCGACGTCGTGATGCAGCCCGGCTACCGCGTGGGCGACCGGGTCGTCCGGCCCGCGCGGGTCGGGGTCGCCGGACCGGAGTGAACGTGATGCGAGCAGGAGGTGGGGCATGACCGGCCAGGACTGGATCGAGAAGGACTTCTACGCCTCGCTGGGCGTGCCCAAGGACGCCGACGACGCCGCGATCAAGAAGGCGTACCGCAAGCTGGCGCGCCAGTACCATCCGGACCAGAACCCCGGTGACGAGGCGGCCGAGGCGAAGTTCAAGGAGATCGGCGAGGCGTACGCCGTCCTCTCCGATGCCGAGCAGCGCCAGCAGTACGACTCCCTGCGCGCCATGGCCGGGGGCGGACCACGGTTCGCCTCCGGCCCCGGCGGGGCCGCCGGCGGCTTCGAGGACCTCTTCGGCGGAATGTTCGCGGGCGGCGCGCACGGGGGGAGCCGCATGGGCTACTCCACCGGCGGCGGCGTCCCGATCGACGACCTCCTCGGCGGCCTCTTCGGAGGCGGCGGCGCGCCCGCCGGCTTCGGGGCGCAGGGGGGCCGACATGGCCGCCTCGACCACGCTCGGCTTCCGCGCGGCGGTCGAGGGCGCCCAGGTGGCGCTGTCCATGAGCGGCGGCCGGACCCTCAACGTGCGGATCCCGGCGGGCGTGCACGACGGCCAGCGGATCCGTCTGCGGGGTAAGGGCCGCCCGGGCAGCGGCGGTGCACCGGCCGGTGACCTCGTGGTCACGGTCGCCGTCGACCCGCACCCCGTGTTCGGGATCGACGGCCGCAACCTGACGATGACGGTGCCGATCACGTTCCCGGAGGCGGTCAACGGGGCGAAGATCTCGGTGCCGACCTTCAGCGGCGAGCCGGTCCGGCTCAAGGTGCCCGCGGGGACCCAGTCGGGCACCCGGCTGCGCGTCAAGGGCCGGGGTGTGCAGTCGGCCAAGGGCGCCGGTGACCTGATCGTCACCGTCGAGGTGGCCGTTCCCCGGAAGCTGGGCAAGGATGCGGCGCGCGCGCTCGCGGACTTCGAGGCCGCCGGCGACGGCACCGACCCGCGGGTCGGCCTGGCCGAAGCGGCGCAGGCCTGAGGGTCGTCCCATGGCTCGCTACGACGCCCCGATCTACCTCATCTCGATAGCGGCCGACCTCGCCGGGATGCACCCGCAGACCCTGCGCAGCTACGACCGCCTCGGCCTGGTGGTGCCCCAGCGCACCGCCGGGCGGGGGCGGCGGTACTCCCCGCGCGACGTCGACGTGCTGCGGGAGGTGCAACGGCTCTCGCAGGAGGAGGGCATCAACCTCGCCGGCATCAAGCGCATCCTCGAGCTCGCCGTCCGCAACGAGGAACTCGAGCTCGAGAACGCCCGGCTGCGGGAGCGGCAGGCGACCTCACAGCGGGTGTTCGCGGCGAGCAGCAGCGGCGACGTCGTGGCCCTCCCGCTCGGAACGCGATTGCGGCGCGCCGAGGGGGTCTCGCGGGCCCTCGTCGTGTGGCGTCAGGGGCGCTGACCGCCCCGAGCGGCCCCGCCCGTGCCCTACCGTGGCCGCGCCGATCGTTCTACGCTGGGCGGCATGAGCGCCGACACACCCCAGCACGCCCAGGGCCCCGAGGTCCCGGTCGACACGCAGGACTGGACCTGGGTGCTGAGCCGGACCTGCCCGGACTGCGGGCTCACGTCGGCCGACTTCGAGCCCGTTCAGGTGGCCGACGCGGCCACGCGGATCGCCGCCGCGTTCGAGGGCCTGCTCACCTCGGGGAGCGCGGATCTGCACCGGCGCCCGGCACCCGGGGTCTGGTCGCCGATCGAGTACGCGGCCCACGTCGCCGAGGTGTGTCAGGTGTTCGACCGCCGACTCGGCCTCATCCTCATCCGGGTGGACCCGGAGTTCCCCGACTGGGACCAGAACCGGGCGGCCGTCGACGGCGGCTACGGCAGCCGCGCGCCGCGGGCCGTGGCCGAGGAGCTGCAGCACTCCGCGCACGCCCTCGCCGTCGCGATCCACGCCGTGCCGGCGAGTGAGTACGAGCGCACCGGCCTGCGCAGCGACGGCACCCGGTTCACCGTGGTCACCCTGCTGCAGTACGCCCTGCACGACCTCGTGCATCACTGGTGGGACGTCTCGGGGCAGCGCGCCATCCGCTAGCGAGCGCCGCGCCGTCGCCGCTGTCGAGCCCGTGCCGTCGCGCCCGGATCCGCACGTGCGCGTGGACGGCGCCCGGTCCGGATCGCGCGCGCGTTGCGCTGGGCGGCCTCGCGGCGGGCGGTAGGACGGTTGCGCCGTCGCGCCGGCGCGCCGGCGCATATGGTCGCGCCCGTACCCGCGACGAGTCCGCAAACGCTCGCGAACGCCCGTGGGTCACGGACTGACTGCGCAGGTTGCATCGGTCATTCCTGAGCAGTTATGATCGTTTTAGATCGCGGCGCATCGTAGTGGCGCGCCTGAAACGGAGTTCTTCAATGACGAACCAGACACTTCGCGCGGAGATCGCTCATGGCCGCGCCTCGACCGTGGTGCTCGCGGCCACTGCGAGCCTCGCCCTCGCGGGAGCGATGGTCATCCCGGCGGCGGCCGACACCGGCGATCCCGAGAACCTGTCCCTCGCCTCGACCGTCACCGCCTCCGGCCAGGAGGTCGGTGACCGGTGGGGGCCCCGGCTGACCATCGACGGTGACCACGGGCCCGCGGAGAACCGCTCCGATCCCACCGTGCACAATGCGCCCGACTCGTCCCGATGGAGCGCGAACAACTCCGACGACGCGTGGATCGACATCCACTTCGCCCAGGAGTCCGCGGTCTCCGAGGTCGCGGTCGACTGGGGAAACACCTTCGGCGACCCCTATGCGCTCTCGATCTCCGAGGACGGGGTCCGCTGGGAGGAGATCGCGACCGGGATCACGGGTGTGCGCGACGGCATCGTGGTGACCGAGCTCGACGAGCCCGCGACCGGGAGCCACCTGCGCCTGCAGATCTCGGGCAAGAGCCAGCAGTGGGCGCTCGCGATCTGGGAGATCGAGGTGCTCGGGACGCCGATCGGGCAGCCCCCGGTCGATGCGGTGCCGCTCGACGCCTCCCTCGTGCCGCTGCCGCTCGAGGCCACGGCGACCGGCGGCGCCGGCTTCACCCTCGCGGCGGACTCGTGCCTCTCCCTCTCCGACGCCTCCCTCGAGGCGGTCGCGGACCGGCTCCGGGAGGCCATCGGCACCTCGACCGGGCTCACCCTGCCGACCGGGCAGGACTGCGCCGTCTCCCTGGCCATCGACGAATCGCTGAGCGTGGGAGCGGGGCGGGACGAGGAGGCGTACACCCTCGACGTCGACGAGAACGGCGTGCGGATCGTCGCGCACAGCCCCCGAGCCGCCCTCTGGGCCGTGCGCACGCTCGTGCAGCTCCTCGGACCGTGGGCCCAGGCCCCCGTCGCCCTCGACGTGGCGCCGACGCTCGAGGCGGTCCACATCGAGGACGCTCCGCGGTACGCCTGGCGCGGATTCATGCTCGACCCCGCGCGCTCGTTCTGGCCGGTCGAGGAGGTCGAGGAGCTGATCGACCTCATCTCCCAGTTCAAGCTCAACGTGCTCCACGTCCACCTCTCCGACGATCAGGGCTGGCGGATCGCGGTCGACAACGAGGGCCGCGCCGACGCCGACACGATCGACTACACCGAGTTGACCGAGCGCTCGGGTGCGACCGCCTACATGGCCGGCAAGTCGAACTACGCGCCCGCGGCGGGCCGGACCGGCTTCTACACCCGCGCGGAGTTCAGCGGACTCGTCGCCTATGCGGCCGAGCGCGGCGTCATGGTCGTGCCCGAGATCGACGGGCCCGGCCACGCGAACTCGATGCTCCACGCGATCGACGAACTCAACACCGCGGGGGCCTTCCCCAAGCCCGCCGCCGGGAACACCCGGGTCGACGCCTTCGACGAGTCGACCTTCGCGCAGACCACGCTCGACCCCCGCTCGGAGGCCACCTACACGTTCCTGACGCACGTGCTCTCCCAGCTCGTCGACGACACGATCGCCGGGGTCGCCGCGGCCGAGGGCGCCGGTGCGGCGCTCGCTCCGGCATCGCCGTACCTGCACATCGGCGGGGACGAGTCGGCCACGACGACCGGGGACGACTACGCGCACTACATGGAGCGGGTCACCGAGATCGTCACGGAGACCGGTCGGCTTCCGATCGTGTGGAACGAGGCGACCTCGACACCCGATGCACTACCCGACGGCACGGTGGTGCAGCAGTGGAACGGCGGGATCAGCCAGGGCACCCGGGATCTCGTCGAGAATCGCGGCGGCAAGATCCTCCTGTCCCAAGTGGGCAACGCCTACTACCCGCAGATCCCCACGACCGACCTGAGTGGGCCGAGCTGGGCCTGCGGCGGCACCGCGTGCGGGATCGACGACTTCTACAACTGGAACCCGACCTCGATGGCCGGGGTCGACGAGGCCGGGGTGCTCGGGGTCGAAGGGCCGATGTGGTCCGAGCACCTGCGCACCCTGCACGACCTGCAGTTCCTCGTGTTCCCCCGGCTCCTCGCCCACGCGGAGGTCGGCTGGACGCCGCAGGCCCGGCGCAGCTTCGCCGACTTCACCGGTCGCGTCCCGGCCGCGGGCGTGTCGCTGCTGACCCAGGACGCGACGTTCCAACTCGTGCCCGAGGTCACCGACTGGTACTCGAGCTTCGCCCCCGCGCCCGTCGCGGACGTGTCTCAGGCCGGCGGCGAGGTACTCGTCGGCTACGTCGCCGCCCCCGGAACCGCGGAGGTGGCGGACGCGACCGTCACCGCGACCCTCGCGGACGTCGACGTTCCCGTGCGGCTCGCGATGGAGCGGGGATTCCACTACACCGACGAGGGTCGCACGACCGGCCGCGTGATGAATTCGCTCATCGAGGTGTACGCGCAGCTTCCGGAGTTCGCCGAGGCCGGGACCTATGAGCTCGCCGTGCGCGGGACCGTGCCGGTCGGGGAGGTCGCGGGCGCCGTGACCATCGAGGTGGCCGCCGAGGACGGCGGCGACGCGGATGCCGGCTCCGACGGCTCCGACGGCGACACTGATACCGGCGCCGACGGCGACGCGGGCACGGGTGGCTCGGAGGCCGGCGGCAGCTCGGACGCGGGTGCCGGCGCGGATTCCAGTGGTTCCGGGTCCGGCGGAGACGCGGATGCTGGTGGCACCGACACCGACACCGGCTCCGACGGCGATGCGGGCACGGGTGGCTCGGAGGCCGGCGGCAGCTCGGACGCGGGCAGCTCGGACGCGGGTGCCGGCGCGGATTCGGGTGGCGTGGATTCGGGCGGCACAGACGCTGCGGGCACCGAGACGGGCGCCGATCCCGAGTCCGGCGGCACCGAGGCGGGAGCCGCGGCCACGAGCGCGGACGCCGGATCCGATGCGGCCGAGGGCGCGGACGACGGCGCGGACGACGGCGCGGACGAGGGCGTGGACGACGGGGCCGACCCGGCGCCGGGAGCCATGCCCGACACGGGAGTGCAACCGACGGGCATCGCGCTCGCGGCCCTCCTGCTCATCGCCGGAGCCGTGTTCACGCTGCGTCGTCGCGCGGCCCACCGCTCCTGATCACCCGCAGTCGGGAGGATTCGCCACCGCGCGGGTGGTGGATCCTCCCCGCTCGGTGATCAGCAGCGGCGAGGTGCCGACGGATCGTGCCCCGCAGACGCGTCGATCAGGCCGGCCCGAGTCGGGTCGCGAGGAACTCGTAGGCGAGGGCCGCCATGTGCGCCGCCTGCGCGTTCGTGGCGGCGCCCCCGTGACCGCCCTCGACGTTCTCGAAGTAGGTCACGTCCTGCCCGGCCGCCGCCAGGGCCGCCGCGAACTTGCGGGCATGCGCCGGATGCACCCGGTCGTCGCGGGTCGAGGTGGTGAGCAGCACGGGCGGATACGCGCGCTCGGGATCGATCTGGTGATACGGCGAGAACGACTCCATGAACTCCCAGTCGTCGGTATCGGGGTCGCCGTACTCGGCGATCCACGACGCCCCCGCGAGCAGGTGCGAGTAGCGCTTCATGTCGAGCAGCGGCACCTGGATCACCACGGCACCGAACAGCTCCGGGTACCCGGTGAGCATGTTCCCCGTGAGCAGGCCGCCGTTCGACCCGCCCTGGATCCCCAGGTGCTCCCGCGACGTGAGCCCCGAGGCCACGAGATCCCGGGCGACCGCGGCGAAGTCCTCGTAGGCGCGGTGCCGGTTCTCCCGGAGTGCGCCCTGGTGCCACGTGGGGCCGTACTCCCCGCCGCCGCGGATGTTCGCGAGCGCGTAGGCCCCGCCCCGTTCGAGCCACGCGGCCCCGAGTACCCCCGAGTAGGACGGAGTCAACGAGATCTCGAAGCCCCCGTACCCGTAGAGCAGCGTGGGAGTCGACCCGTCGAGCGGCACCTCGCGGCGGTGGATGAGGAAATAGGGCACCCGGGTACCGTCGGCCGAGCGAGTGAACCGCTGCGTGGTCACGAGGTCCGAGGCGTCGAAGAAGCGCGGCTGGGACTTGAGCGGGCTCGGCGCCCCGCCGACCGTCGCCAGCTGCAGCGTCGTGGGGGTGAGGAAGTCCGTCGTCACCACCCAGACGTCGTCGCTGAACTTCTCGTCCACGGGCCGCACCCCCACGGTCCCCACGTCGGGGACCCCCGGGAATTCGCCCCGCACGAACGCGCCGCCGGTCGGGGTCCACACGTGCAGCCGCGTCTTCACGTCCTCGAGCACGTTGACCACGAGGTGGGACCGGGTCCATGCGGCCCCCACGAGGGAGGTGGCCGGAGTCGGCGCGAAGATCACGCGGAAGTCCCGCGCCCCGGCGAGGAAGTCCTCGTGCGGGATCGCGAGCAGTGAGCCGGCCGCGTGGACCGGCGCGCCGGCCTCGCCGCCCGGGGCCCACTCCTCCCGCAACTCCACCGTGAGCCACTCGCGATGCAGGTCGATCTCCGCCGAGTCCGGCACGTCGATCTTCGTCAACCGCCCGTCCGCGAGCAGGAACGCCTCGGAGGAGTAGAAGTCGATCGTCCGCACCACGAGGTCCCGCTCGAACCCGGGGGTCGAGTCGTGCAGGGCCGCGACGTACATGTCCTCCGGCGTGCCCTCGTACACGATCGGCGCCGCGGCGAGGTCGGTGCCGCGCGTCCACCGCCGTGCGAGGCGCGGATACCCCGAGGAGGTCATCGAGCCGGGGCCGGTGTCGGTGTACACGAACGCGGTGTCCGCGTCGATCCACCCCATGCCGCCCTTCGACTCCGGGCGGTGGAACCCGCCCTCGACCCAGTCCTTGGCCACGAGGTCGAACTCGCGCGTGACGTCGGCGTCCGAGCCGCCCCGGGAGAGGCTGACGAGTGCGAGCCGGTACTCTCCCGCCCCCCGCAGGACGGAGGCGCCGTGCCACACCCAGTTCTCGCCCTCGACCCGGCCGAGCTCGTCGAGGTCGAGCACGACCTCCCAGTCGGGATCCTCGCTCGCGTACGACTCGGGGCTCGTGCGCCGCCACAGCCCGCGTTCGTGGTCCTCGTCGCGCCAGAAGTTGTAGTAGTGCTCGCCGATCTTCGACACGCTCGGGATCTTGTCCCGCGAGTCGAGGATCCCGAGGATCCGTTCCTGCAGCGCGGCGAACCCCGCCCCGGCGGCGAGCTCGGCGGCCCGCTCACCGTTCCGCTCGCGTACCCACGCGAGCGCCTCGTCCGAGTCGACGTCTTCCAGCCATGCAAAGGGATCACTCACGCACGTCACACTAGTGCGGGAGGATGGATGGATGAGCCGTCGCATCCTCGCCTTCATCGCCCTCGCGATCTCGATCCTCTACGGCGCGGGCTTCACGCTGTTCCGAGACGTCGACGGCTATCCGGCCGTCGGCGGGGCGATCGTCGCGCTCGCCTGGATCGCCACCGGGATGTTCGGGCGTTCGGACGACGACAGTCGCCGGTCATAGGCCCGCGCGCCCGGCGCCGTCGTCGTGCCCGTGTTCGACGAGCAGGACGCCCGCCAGCACGGGCTGAAGGTTCGGGCACGGCCTGCCGGCGGGCGGCGGTCACGGGCCCCCCTCGGCCGCCTGGGACCTGCCTGCCGAATGCGAGGGGCGGCCGGACTACGTCGTGGTGTGGTGTGGGAGTAGCCCGCCGGTCATCTCAGCCGAGGTCGGCCGGGTGGACCACCTCGGTGATGCCTCGCTGCGCGAGGTGAGCTGCGTCGTCCACACGCGAAGCGAGCACGGCCGTGGGCCGCCCGCCCGCGATCGCCAGCCGCATCCACGCCTCGAAGAACTCCCCGCCGGGGGCGCAGACCTCCCGCCCGTTCGCGCTGTACCCGGCCCCCGGCTCCAGGTCGGGCACGTCGAGCACGACGGCGGTGCTGCGGGGGGCCGGGACCGCGGCCTGCTTCCGGGCGGTGGCCGCGGCCGCCGCGAACGCGCGCCCGACCGGCTTGACCCGGTTCTGCGAGTCGATGAGCCCGAGGTCGTACTCGAGCGCCGGGAAGTCCGCGAGCTCGCGGGAGACGTCGTGGGAGCACCACCAGGTCACGCCCCACAGCCGCTCGGTGTCGAGGGCGTGGGCGAGGCTGCGCTCGAGGAACTCCACGGGCTGGTCCGCCGCGAGCGGCGGCATCGGCGCCCCGATCTCCTGCAGCCAGATCGGCCGCGCCGGGTCGGTGGCCCAGCCCCGGCCGAGCTCGATGAGGTACTCGGCCAGGCGCACGCTCTCCTCGGACAGGTTGCCGTACCGGGCGGCCGTGCCGTTGAAGACCCACGAGTGGATGGTGGTCGCCGACCCGAGCCGGGCCGCCATCGCCGGCGTGAACGGATGGTCCGAGGAGAACCAGGCCCGGTCGTACTCGGAGATCTGGTGCTCCCTGCCGGGCGCGCCCGCCTCGCACGCCGCGAGCATCCGCTCGGCCCACGCGTGGGCGTGGGCCGGGGTCGCCATGTGCGGCTCGGGATGCTCGGTCGAGGAGAACTGACTCACCTCGTTCCCCAGGCTCATGCCGAGGAAGTTCGGCAGGTCCGCGAGCCGCCCCGCGATCGCCTCGAGATAGGCGGCGAGCCCGGAGATCACCACCGGATCGGAGAACATCGACGCCCGGTGCCACGTCTGGGTCCACGCCGGCAGGAAGTCGAAACTGGACAGGTGGCCCTGGATGCCGTCGACGCTCACGTCGAGGCCCGCCTCACCGGCGATCGTCACGACCTCCGCGAGCTGATCGAGGGCGCGCGGGCGGATGAGGGTGCGATTGGGCTGCACGTACGGCCAGATGGGGAAGATCCGCACGTGATCCATACCGAGCGCGGCGATCACCTCGAGGTCCGCCCGGACCTCGGCGGCGTCGAAGTCGAGCCAGTGATGGAACCAGCCCGAGCGGGGGGTGTAGTTGACTCCGAAGCGGGGTGCGTTCACGCGGGTCTCCTCACGACCTCAGGATGGCGACGGCCGCCGGGCGGCCCAGTGCTGGCACTACTCTCTCAGGTAGCCTGCCATGGTCGAAGCCCGGCCCCATCCACCCGCGCGGCCGAGACCCGTGCCGCAAGCTATGAGGTGAAGAGTGCACATCGAAGGAGACCTCGCCCGCGAACTGGATCGCGCGGCCGGTCGGATCGAGCAGGCATGGCCGGACGCCCCGCGGCTCGGCGCGGAGATCGCCGCCCGGTTCAGCACCTACACGCGCGACACGGTCGAACGCACGATGACCGCCGGCGACTCGGGCCGCGTCTTCGTGATCACGGGCGACATCCCGGCGATGTGGCTGCGCGACTCGAGCGCCCAACTGTGGCCGCTGCTGCCGTTCATGGCCGCGAGCGCCCAGGCCCGCGAACTCGTGCAGGGGGTGCTGCGCAGCCAGTTCGCGTTCATCTGCCACGACCCGTACGCGAACGCGTTCAACGACGGCCCCACCGGCGCCGCCTATCACCCCGGCGACCTCGACTCCGATCCGCACCTGTGGGAGCGCAAGTACGAGATCGACTCCCTCGCGTTCCCGGTCGACCTGGCCCACCGCACCTGGCACCTCATCGGGCACGTGATCCGGCCGTCGGAGTTCTTCACCCCGACCCTGCACGAGGCGATCCTCGCGATCGTGCGCACGTGGCGCCTGGAGCAGCGCCACGACGCCTCCGCGTACCGATTCGTGCGCGCCGGAATGCCCCCGACCGAGACCCTCGCCCGGGACGGTCGCGGCACCCCGGTCGCCCACACCGGCATGACCTGGCAGGGTTTCCGGCCCTCCGACGACGCCTGCACCTACGGCTACAACATCCCCGCCCAGCTCTTCGCCGCCCGCGCGCTGCGCCAGATCGCGGATCTGGCCGTGCTCGGCTTCTCCGATTCGGCGCTCGCGGCCGAGGCGCAGCACCTTCGTCTCGAGATTCTGGACGGCGTCGCTCGCCACGGCCTGTACGAGGGGGCCGAGCTCAGCCCGGGCCGCGTGACGGACGGCCGGATCCACGGCGAGCCCGGGGCCCACCTCGTGTACGAGGTCGACGGTCTCGGCGGCGCGCTGTTCATGGACGACGCGAACCTGCCCAGCCTGCTCGGCCTGCCGCTGCTCGGCGACCTGCGGGTGAGCGACCCGATCTACCAGAACACCCGCCGCCGGGTGCTGTCCACGGCCAACCCGCACTTCGTCTCCGGGCCCGCCGCGGCCGGCGTCGGCAGCCCGCACACCCCGCCTGGGCACGTGTGGCCGATCGCGCTCGCGGTGCAGGGGCTGACCACGACCGACCAGGCCGAGAAGCGGCGGCTGCTGCACCTGCTCATCGACACCGACGGCGGCACGGGCTGGATGCACGAGAGCTTCGACGCCGGGGACCCGTCGACGTTCACCCGCGAGTGGTTCTCCTGGGCGAACATGATGTTCTGCGAGCTGGCGCTCGACGCCGCCGGCCTCCTGTAGTCCCATTGCGCCGGGCCCGCGGACCGGCCAGGATGGGGGCCCGATCAAGGAGGATCCATGGCCGTCTCCGTCGCCCGCGTCACCACGATCACCGTCCGTTCCGACGTCGGCTTCGACGACGCGATCCGCGAAGGGGTCGAACGCGCCGCCGAGACCCTCCGGAACATCTCCGGCGCCTGGGTCAAGGAGCAGAAGGTCGAACTCGTCGACGGCATCGTCACCACCTATCACGTGGTTCTCGAGGTCACGTTCATCCTCGACGATTGAGCTGCGACGTAGGCTCGGGGCATGAGAAGCCCTATGTCAAGCCGCCTTGTTTTCGGGGGTGAGGTAGGGCTGGAGTGCTCGGTGTTTGCTGGGGTTGTATGGGACGTGGTCTTGCCAGCAGTGCCAGATGATGGTGAGCCATGCTCGGGCGAGGATTCGGACGGCGTGGGGGTGGTCGTGGCCTCTGGTTCTGGCTTGTTGGTAGAGGTGCGCGGCCCATGGGTTGGCTTTGATGCTGTCGGCGGCGAAGTCGGTGACGGCGTCGCGGAGTTGTTTGTCGCAGGACCAACGGAATCCGACGACGCGGATCCTCCCGGATTGGCGGGTCGATGGTGCTGCTCCGGCGAGGCAGATGAGTGCTTCGGGGGTGGGGAATCGGGAGCGGCAGTCGCCGATCTCGGCGAGCAGTCGGGCGGCGCGGACGCGCCCGGATCGGGGCAGGCTGGTGAAGATGTGCGCGTCGGGGTGGGTGGTCAGCTGCTGATCGATGTGCTTCTCCAGGGTGCGGGTCTGGGCCTGGAGGGTGCGCAGGACGGCGACGTGGCTGGCGGTGATCGTGGCCAGGGCTGTGGCGAAGTCACCTTCGGGTCCGCGGGGTGCGGCGAGGATCTTCGTGTGCAGCACGGTGGAGCTGGTGCGTCCGGAGTATCCCTGTTTGCGCAGCCAGGTGCCGAGTCTGGTGGGGGTGAGCCAGTCCAGCTTGTCTTGGGTGTCGAAGCGTTCCAGGAACGACAGAGCTATGTCGGAGTCGATGTCCTTGAACAGTCCGATTGTGGCGGGCAGTGCGTTGCGCAGGTGCGCGCGCAGCTGGTTTCCGGTCGCGATGCGGTGGGCGATGAGGTCCTTGCGTGCACGGCATGCCCGGCGCAGAGCTATCGTGTCGTCTCGGTCCGGGACGAGCGGGCGCAGTCGTGCCCGGTCGGTGCGGAGCGTGTCGGCGAGGACGAACGCGTCGAACCGGTCGTCCTTGTTGCCGGAGGAGCCGTATCGGCGTCGGATGTTCTTGACTTGGTTCGGGCTGATCACGACCACGGTGATGCCGGCGTCCAGCAGCGTGTCGATCACGGGTCCGTCGGGGCGTTCGATCGCGACTTCGGTGGCGTTGTTGCGGGCCAGGAAGGTGAGCAGGGCGCGCAGCCCCTCCGCGGTGTGTTCGATCATGCATCGGTCGATTTCACGGCCGCGATGATCTACCACGCTGACCGCGTGGTCGTCACGGGCCCAGTCCAGACCGGCGGTCACGTCGCCGGGAGGTTCCTCGGGCAGGCACAGGGTTTGTTCATGGGTGGGTGTGTTGGCAGACTTCATGTCAGCCTCCTTGCTGCTCGTACCAGTGGGGAGGCGCCCTCGTCTCACGGTGCTGTGGGAGCCGGGACGTGTCTGCCGGTTCGCTCACTGATCGGCGCTCGCCCCCGTCACCGGGTTTGGCGCTCAGCCCTATCGACGGTCCACACGTCCCGGGCAGCCACCAGACCTCGCAGATCTCATGCTGGACATCAACAGTGTCGAGCGAGCTGGGCGATGGCCCGGCAGCACCCGGGGTGCATCAGCGTCCTATCGAAGAACGCTGACACAAGGAAGGTAGACCAGTGAGCGAACTCATGGATCTCACGGGCCGCCGGCTCGCCGAGGCGATCCGCGTGGGCGAGGCGAGCGCCGTCGAGGCCACCGAGGCGGCCCTCGAGCGGATCGAGCGTAGGGACGGCGCCCTCGCGGCCTTCGTTCGTGTCACGCCCGAGCTCGCGCTCGCCCAGGCGCGTGCGGCCGACCGGCTGCTCGCGGCCGCCGGGGACGGGCCCGTGCCGCCGCTGCTCGGTGTGCCCGTGCCGATCAAGGACCTGAACATGGTCGCCGGGCTGCCGATGGCCGCCGGCAGCGCCGCCCTGGCGGACTTCGTGGCTCCGGTCGACGACGGCGTGGTCACGCTCCTGCGCGAGGCCGGCACGGTCATGGTCGGCAAGACCGCCACCCCCGAGCTCGGGCTGCCGCCGTACACCGAGACCGACATCGCCCCGCCGGTGCGCAACCCGTGGGATGAGACCCGTTCCCCGGGCGGCTCCTCCGGCGGCGCCGCGGCGGCCGTCGCCGGTGGGATGGTGCCGATCGCGCAGGGAAGCGACGGGGGCGGATCGATCCGGATCCCGGCCGCCGCGTGCGGTCTCGTGGGGCTCAAGCCCTCGCGCGGGCGGATCAGCACGGGACCGAACGGGGTGGACGGCGCGGCGCTGGCCACGAGCGGGGTGCTCACCAGGGACGTGCGCGACACCGCGCTCGCGCTCGACGTGCTCGCCCGACCCTGGCCCGGTGACGACCGGCTGCTGCCGCGCCCGGCCGCCGGGTCGTTCCTCGCCGCCTGCGACACCGACCCGGGGCCGCTGCGCGTCGGGGTCGTGCTCACCCCGTTCATCACCCCGGATGCGCCCGTGCACCCCGAGGCGATCCGCGCCGTGGAGAAGACGATCGCGCTCCTCGAGGCCCGGGGTCACCGGGTCGAGCAGGTGGGCGTGCCGTTCCCGGCGGAGCAGTGGCAGCCCTTCAAGGACGTCTGGTCGGTCATGGCCGCGCAGGCCCCCATCCCGCCCGAGCGGGAGCACCTGCTCGTGCCGCTGACGCGGTGGATGCGTGAGCGGGGCCGTGGCGTCGGCGGCGTCGCCTACGCGAACGCGATCGCGAACGGCCAGCAGCTCCAGCGGCAGGCGGCCTCCGCCTGGGCGGACGTCGACCTCGTGCTCTCACCCACGCTCGCCCAGCCGGCCGCGCCGATCGGCTCGATCCGCAACGACGCCGATCCGGCCCGGGACTTCGAGGACCAGTGCGCCTACACCCCGTGGACCTCGACCTGGAACATCCTCGGCGCCCCGGCGATCTCCCTGCCCGTGCACCGGGCCCGGGTCGGCGGCGGTGAGGCCGGCCCTGCTGAACCTGCCGAACCTGTCGAACGTGCCGGCCCTGTCGAACCTGCCGAACCTGCCGAACCCGCCGGGCCGATGCTCCCGTTCGGCGCCATGCTCGGCGCCCGCACGGGCCGGGAGGATCTCCTGCTCGCGCTCGCGGCGAGCCTCGAACCGGATTTCGCTCCCGGTTCTTAACGATTCTCAACCGTCCTTGACAGTTCTCAAACCGAATGCAAGCTGGACGAACCGTCGCGAACTGCTACGCTCGCAGGACAAATCGGCGGGATCCGAGGGTTGAGAGGGCTGTGCCTTGCATAATTTCACGCGCAATCGGGGAAGATTGCTGAAGAAGCTGGTGGGGATGGCGGCGTCGACGGCAGTTGTCGCGGCCTCGTTCGTCGCCGTCGGGACTGTCATGAATGCGGAGCCGGCGTATGCCGCGGATCCGCTGGTCTGCGACGGCTCGACCGTCTATGTGCAGGACGACTTCGGGAACGTCCGGGCGTTCGACACGACGGCCAGCACCCTCGGCGCGGCCGCCGTCATCACCGGTCAGAAGAACAACGGCCTGGGGGTCTCCGCCGAGGGGCGCTACGTCTATACGGCCGACAATGTCCCCGCGGGAACCGCCAAGGGTCTGCGCGTCCACGACCAGGTCACGGGGACCACTCTCATTCCGGATGTGACGCTCACGGACGGCGCCGACGCGCGCTATCTGATCCGGGGAGGCGTCAACCCCCAGACGGGCATCTACTACTACACCGATACGCCGGGCGTGGGCGGTGGGCCGGTGTTCCTCGGGGCCTATGACCCGAGCACCGGCGCAAGCTTCCAGGCCGGCTGGATCACCGGAATGAACGGTGCGAACGGTGACCTCGCCTTCACCTCGAGCGGCCAGCTCATCATCGTCGCCGATCGCAATATCTATCGCGTCAACGGCGCCATGCCCACGGCCGCCGGGACCGGCAACCTGAGCACCACGTTCCTCGCGGATCTCCCGGAAGGCACGGAGGGCAACGGGATCGCGTTCGGCGCCCAGGGAAACCTGTTCATCTCGACGTCATCGAAGATCTACGAGGTCAACCCGGCAACCGGCGTGCAGGTCGATTCGACAGACATGCCGACCGGTTTCAGCCCCACGGACATGGCCAGCTGCTCGTCGCCGAGCATGCTCACCCTGCAGAAGAACATCGACGGGGACCGCCAGAACCCGGGGGACCAGTTCGAGTTGAGCGCGAGTGGTCAGCCGTATCTGCCGAGCGATTCCACGGCGACCACCACGGGTGATTCGCCCGGGATTCAGGCCGAGACCGTCGGCGCGTTCTTCGCTCAGCCCGGAGACGAGTTCACGCTCTCCGAAGCGGCCGCCGGCGGCGCCGACCTCGCCGGTTACATCAGCACGATCTCCTGTGTCGACGCAGCCACCGAAGGCACGGTGAGCACGAGCGGCGAGGCGCCGTCCTGGACCGTCACCCAACCCTCCGCGCTGGCCGGTGCCGACGTCGTGTGCACGATCACCAACGAGGCGCACGCGCCGTCGATCGCGCTGACGAAGACCGTCTCCGACGGTGGCGCGCTCGTCGTCGGGGACACGGTCACCTACACTTTCGCCGCCGAGAACACGGGCAACGTGCTCCTCACCGGGGTCGACATCAGCGACCCGTTGCCGGGGCTGTCGACCCTCACCTATTCCGACTGGCCGGGCGCGCCCGGTGAGCTGGCGCCGGGGGAGACGGTGACGGCGACGGCGACCTTGATCGTCACCCAGGAACACGTCGATGCGGGATCGATCGACAACACCGCCACGGTCGTCGGCACGCCGCCGTCCGGACCCGACGTGGACGACACGGACACGGCCTCCGTCCCCCTCGACCAGCAGCCGGCGATCACGCTGATCAAGTCGGGTGAGACCACCGATGGGAATGGCGTCGGCGACGTCGTCACCTACTCCTTCACCGCGACGAATGCGGGGAACGTGACCCTGACCGACGTCGCGATCACGGATCCGTTGGCGGGTCTGTCGGAGCTGTCCTATGACTGGTCGGCCGCGACCGGTGAGGGTGTGTTGGCTCCGGGTGAGTCCGTCAGCGCGACGGCGACGTACACGCTGACGCAGGCGGATGTGGATGCGGGCAGTGTCGTGAACGTGGCGACGGCTGCGGGTACGCCGCCGCCGACGTTCGATCCGGAGGATCCGGGCACGCCGATTCCCTCCGATCCGGTCGAGGACGAGGACCCGGCCACGGTTCCCACGACGGATCCGGCGCCGGCGATCACGCTGGTCAAGGACGCCGACCTCGCGGGCCAGGGCAACGTGGGCGACGTCGTCACCTACTCCTTCACCGCGACGAATGCGGGGAACGTGACCCTGACCGACGTGGCGATCACGGATCCGTTGGCGGGCCTGTCCGAGCTCGCCTATGACTGGTCGGCCGCGACCGGTGAGGGTGTGCTGGCTCCGGGTGAGTCGGTCACCGCGACGGCGACGTACACGTTGACGCAGGCGGATGTGGATGCGGGCAGCGTGCACAACGTCGCCTCGGCCACGGGCACTCCGCCGGGTAGCGATGAGCCGCTTCCTCCGGTCGAGGACGAGGTCACGGTTCCCACGGTCGACCCGGCCCCGGCGATCACGCTGGTGAAGTCGGGTGAGACCACCGATGGGAATGGCGTCGGCGATGTCGTGACGTATTCGTTCACCGCGACGAACAGCGGGAACGTGACCCTGTCGGATGTGGCGATCACGGATCCGTTGGCGGGTCTGTCGGAGCTGTCCTATGACTGGTCCGCTGCGACCGGTGAGGGCGTGCTGGCACCGGGCGAGTCCGTCACGGCCACCGCGACGTACACGCTGACGCAGGCGGATGTGGATGCGGGCAGTGTCGTGAACGTGGCGACGGCCGCGGGTACGCCGCCGCCGACGCTCGATCCGGAGGACCCGGGCACGCCGATTCCCTCCGATCCGGTCGAGGACGAGGACCCGGCCACGGTTCCCACGACGGATCCGGCGCCGGCGATCACGCTGGTCAAGGACGCCGACCTCGCGGGCCAGGGCAACGTGGGCGACGTCGTCACCTACTCCTTCACCGCGACGAATGCGGGGAACGTGACCCTGACCGACGTCGTGATCACGGATCCGCTGGCGGGTCTGTCCGAGCTCGCCTATGACTGGTCGGCCGCGACCGGTGAGGGTGTGCTGGCTCCGGGTGAGTCGGTCACCGCGACGGCGACGTACACGTTGACGCAGGCGGATGTGGATGCGGGCAGCGTGCACAACGTCGCCTCGGCCACGGGCACCCCGCCGGGTAGCGATGAGCCGCTTCCTCCCGTCGAGGACGAGGTCACGGTTCCCACGGTCGACCCGGCGCCGGCGATCACGCTGGTGAAGTCGGGTGAGACCACCGATGGGAATGGCGTCGGCGATGTCGTGACGTATTCGTTCACCGCGACGAATGCCGGGAATGTCACGCTCTCGGATGTGGCGATCACGGATCCGTTGGCGGGTCTGTCGGAGCTGTCCTATGACTGGTCGGCCGCGACGGGCGAGGGTGTGTTGGCTCCGGGTGAGTCGGTCACGGCCACCGCGACCTACACGCTCACGCAGGCGGATGTGGATGCGGGCAGTGTCGTGAACGTGGCGACGGCCGCGGGTACGCCGCCGCCGACGTTCGATCCGGAGGACCCGGAGACGCCGATTCCCTCCGATCCGGTCGAGGACGAGGACCCGGCCACGGTTCCCACGGTCGACCCGGCCCCGGCGATCACGCTGGTCAAGTCGGGTGAGACCACCGATGGGAATGGCGTCGGCGATGTCGTGACGTATTCGTTCACCGCGACGAATGCCGGGAACGTGACCCTGACCGACGTCGCGATCACGGATCCGCTGGCGGGCCTGTCGGAGCTGACCTATGACTGGTCGGCCGCGACCGGTGAGGGTGTGCTGGCTCCGGGTGAGTCGGTCACGGCGACGGCGACGTACACGCTGACGCAGGCGGATGTGGATGCGGGCAGTGTCGTGAACGTGGCCTCGGCCGCGGGTACGCCGCCGCCGACGTTCGATCCGGAGGATCCGGGCACGCCGATTCCCTCCGATCCGGTCGAGGACGAGGACCCGGCCACGGTTCCCACGACGGATCCGGCGCCGGCGATCACGCTGGTCAAGGACGCCGACCTCGCGGGCCAGGGCAACGTGGGCGACGTCGTCACCTACTCCTTCACCGCGACGAACAGCGGGAACGTGACCCTGACTGACGTCGTGATCACGGATCCGTTGGCGGGCCTGTCGGAGCTGTCCTATGACTGGTCGGCCGCGACCGGCGAGGGTGTGCTGGCTCCGGGTGAGTCCGTCACCGCGACGGCGACGTACACGCTGACGCAGGCGGATGTGGATGCGGGCAGCGTGCACAACGTCGCCTCGGCCACGGGCACTCCGCCGGGTAGCGATGAGCCGCTTCCTCCGGTCGAGGACGAGGTCACGGTTCCCACGGTCGACCCGGCCCCGGCGATCACGCTGGTCAAGGACGCCGACCTCGCGGGCCAGGGCAACGTGGGTGACGTCATCACCTACTCCTTCACCGCGACGAATGCCGGGAACGTGACCCTGTCGGATGTGCAGATCAGCGATCCGCTGGCGGGCCTGTCCGAGCTGACCTATGACTGGTCCGCCGCGACCGGCGAGGGCGTGCTGGCACCGGGCGAGTCCGTCACCGCGACGGCGACCTACACGCTCACGCAGGCGGATGTGGATGCGGGCAGTGTCGTGAACCTGGCGACGGCCGCGGGTACGCCGCCGCCGACGTTCGATCCGGAGGACCCGGGCACGCCGATTCCCTCCGATCCGGTCGAGGACGAGGACCCGGCCACGGTTCCCACGGTCGACCCGGCCCCGGCGATCACGCTGGTCAAGTCGGGTGAGACCACCGACGGGAATGGCGTCGGCGATGTCGTCACCTACTCCTTCACCGCGACGAATGCGGGGAACGTGACCCTGACCGACGTCGCGATCACGGATCCGCTGGCGGGCCTGTCCGAGCTGACCTATGACTGGTCCGCCGCGACCGGCGAGGGCGTGCTGGCACCGGGCGAGTCGGTCACCGCGACGGCGACGTACACGCTCACGCAGGCGGATGTGGATGCGGGCAGTGTCGTGAACCTGGCGACGGCCGCGGGTACGCCGCCGCCGACGTTCGATCCGGAGGACCCGGGCACGCCGATTCCCTCCGATCCGGTCGAGGACGAGGACCCGGCCACGGTTCCCACGGTCGACCCGGCCCCGGCGATCACGCTGGTGAAGTCGGGTGAGACCACCGACGGGAATGGCGTCGGCGATGTCGTGACGTATTCGTTCACCGCGACGAACAGCGGGAACGTCACGCTCTCGGATGTGGCGATCAGCGATCCGTTGGCGGGTCTGTCGGAGCTGTCCTATGACTGGTCGGCCGCGACCGGTGAGGGTGTGCTGGCTCCGGGTGAGTCGGTCACCGCGACGGCGACCTACACGCTCACGCAGGCGGATGTGGATGCGGGCAGTGTCGTGAACGTGGCGACGGCCGCGGGGACGCCGCCGCCGACGTTCGATCCGGAGGACCCGGGCACGCCGATTCCCTCCGATCCGGTCGAGGACGAGGACCCGGCCACGGTTCCCACGGTCGACCCGGCCCCGGCGATCACGCTGGTCAAGTCGGGCGAGACCACCGATGGGAATGGCGTCGGCGATGTCGTCACCTACTCCTTCACCGCGACGAACAGCGGGAACGTGACCCTGACCGACGTCGCGATCACGGATCCGCTGGCGGGCCTGTCCGAGCTGACCTATGACTGGTCGGCCGCGACCGGTGAGGGTGTGCTGGCTCCGGGTGAGTCGGTCACCGCGACGGCGACGTACACGCTGACGCAGGCGGATGTGGATGCGGGCAGTGTCGTGAACGTGGCGACGGCCGCGGGTACGCCGCCGCCGACGTTCGATCCGGAGGATCCGGGCACGCCGATTCCCTCCGATCCGGTCGAGGATGAGGACCCGGCCACGGTTCCGACCACGGATCCGGCGCCGGCGATCACGCTGGTCAAGGACGCCGACCTCGCGGGCCAGGGCAACGTGGGCGACGTCGTCACCTACTCCTTCACCGCGTCGAATGCGGGGAACGTGACTCTGACCGACGTCGTGATTACGGATCCGTTGGCGGGTCTGTCGGAGCTGTCCTATGACTGGTCGGCTGTGACCGGTGAGGGTGTGTTGGCTCCGGGTGAGTCGGTCACGGCGACGGCGACGTACACGTTGACGCAGGCGGATGTGGATGCGGGCAGTGTCGTGAACGTGGCGACGGCTGCGGGTACGCCGCCGCCGACGTTCGATCCGGAGGATCCGGGCACGCCGATTCCCTCCGATCCGGTCGAGGACGAGGACCCGGCCACGGTTCCGACCACGGATCCGGCGCCGGCGATCACGCTGGTCAAGGACGCCGACCTCGCGGGTGAGGGCAACGTGGGCGACGTCGTCACCTACTCCTTCACCGCGACGAATGCCGGGAATGTCACGCTCTCGGATGTGGCGATCACGGATCCGTTGGCGGGTCTGTCGGAGCTGTCCTATGACTGGTCGGCCGCGACCGGTGAGGGTGTGTTGGCGCCTGGTGAGTCGGTCACCGCGACGGCGACGTACACGTTGACGCAGGCGGATATGGATGCGGGCAGCGTGCACAACGTCGCCTCGGCCACGGGCACTCCGCCGACGGTCGATCCGGAGAATCCGCCGGCGCCGCTTCCTCCCGTCGAGGACGAGGTCACGGTTCCCACGGTCGACCCGGCGTCGGCGATCACGCTGGTCAAGGACGCCGACCTCGCGGGTGAGGGCAACGTGGGTGATGTCGTCACCTACTCCTTCACCGCGACGAACAGCGGGAACGTCACGCTCTCGGATGTGCAGATCAGCGATCCGTTGGCGGGCCTGTCCGAGCTGTCCTATGACTGGTCGGCTGCGACCGGTGAGGGTGTGCTGGCTCCGGGCGAGTCCGTCACGGCCACGGCGACCTACACGCTGACGGAGGCCGACGTGCTCTCCGGTACGGTCGTCAATCACGCGACCGTCACGGGCACTCCGCCCTCGGGCGATGTGGTCGACGCCGCGGACAGTGCAACCGTCACGACGGGCACGCTGCCGTCGACGGGAGTGAATGAGGGCGCCCTCCAGCTGGGAGTCTCGGCGTTGGCCCTGCTGATCCTGGGTGCCGGCATCGTCACGATCCGCAGAAGGCGGGTGTCGGCGTGAGGCGATCGAGCAGCGCGACGCTCGGCCTCGGGATCCTGTGCCTCGCTCTGATGGCCGGATGTTCCGACGACGGATCGGCCACGTCCGACCCGTCGTCGGAGCAGACCGTCGGCGCCGAGGGGACGACGTCCGAGCCGACCCCCGATGAGTCACCGGACTCGGCGGACGGGGCCAAGCCCGACACCGTCGTGGACCTGGAGGAGCAGCCCGGTTCGCAGGAGGGATACGTCGGCGCCCTGGGCGACGCCGAACTCGCCACCTGTGCGACTCGGGACGGGGCGCTCGAGGTCACCGGTGACGTGACCAATCCGCAGAAGGAGGCGCAGAGCTATCGCATCTACGTCTCCGCGATGCAGGGCTCGGACACCCGCGGCCTCACACAGGTCGACGTATCCGCCGTCGGTCCGGGTGAGACGGCCTCCTGGGAGGCGCGGCTCGATCTGACGGACGACGACCTCACCTGCGTGCTGCGGGTCGAACGCTTCGTCCCGTAGGGGCTCAGCGGCCGTCGAACGTCAGCCGGCCCGCGCAGAGCGTGCCGACGACGCCCGGGTCGGGGAGGCCCTCCTCCCCGACCCGGAACGGGTCGATCTCGGTGAGCACGAGATCGGCCGCATCGCCCACCCGCACCCGGGGCACTCGGCCGCACGTGGCGGCCAGCGCCTCGACAACGGAGATGCGCTGCTCGCCGTGCCAGGGGCCGCGCTCGTCCCTCGTGCGCCGCACCGCCGCGGTGATGCCCGCCCACGGGTCGAGTGGAGCGACGGGGGCGTCCGAACCGAACACCATCGGCACCCCCGCCGCGAGGAAGTCGGCGAAGCGGTAGGCCCGGCCCGTCCGGCCCGGCCAGAGGCGCTCGGCCACGTCCCGGTCGTCGAGCAGGTGGAGCGGCTGCACGCTCGCGGTCAGCCCGAGCCGGGCGAGCCGGGGCAGGTCCTCGTCGCGCACGAGCTGGGCATGCTCGATCGAGCCGGTCGCCCGCGCGGCCTCGAACGCGTCGAGCGCGGCACCGACGGCTCGATCGCCGATGGCGTGGATCGCCGAGCTGACACCCGCTCGCGCGGCCCGGCGCATCGTCGTCCGTAATTCGCTGCCACTCACGTTCGCCGCGCCTCGGCCGCCGCCCGGATACGGGTCATGACACCACGCGGAGTGTGTGTTGAGGGAGCCGTCGGAGATGACCTTGAGCGAGCCCATGCGCACGAGCGGCCCGGCCCCGGGGAGTTGGTCGCCGGTTCGCAGCCCGGCCGCGATCGCGGCGTCGAGGAAGTCCGGCCACACGCTCGCCCGCACGCGGTGGGAGTCGAATCCGGCCGCGACGCGCCGGCGCCATGCCGCGTGGGTGTCGATCGGGTCGAAGTCGACGATGCCCACGATCCCGCGGGCCGCCGCCGCCCGACCGGCCTCGATCACGCGGGCGTCCCGGGTGGCCTCGCTCGCCCGGCCGACGCGGGACATGATCTCGAACCAGTCGGTCTCGGCCACGAGACCCGAGGGGGATCGGGGCAGGCCGTAGCGTTCGAGCGCCGCGGAGTTCAACCACGCGGAATGCAGGTCGGCGCTGATGAGGGTCGTCGGCACGGTCCCGGTCACCGCGTCGAGCGCGGCGAGGGACGGGCCGTCCGGATCCCCCCAGCCGCGCTCCCAGCGCGAATGCCACAGGCCGTGGCCGGTGAGCTCGTCGGGGCCGGCAGGGCTGCCGGTGCCTGCAGAGCCTGCAGAGTCGCGGGCAGCACCAGAGTCACCAGAGTCGCCGGGTCGCTCGATCGTCTCGGACCGGCCGCCGCTCCGAGCGTGGAGACGACGCAACTCACCCGCCACGGCGTCGAGCACCTGGTCGGAGCTCGTGTGGGCGGTGAGGTCGAGCCGGTGCGTGCTGGCGGCCCAGTCGACCGGATGCACGTGGTGGTCCCACAGGCCCGGGAGCACCCAGGCACCGTGCCAGCTCGCGCCATCGGCGCCGTCGGCGTCGCGATCGGTGGGACGAGCCGCCGGACGTACGGCCGAGACCCGGCCGGCGGTGAGCGTGACGTCGACGAGATCGCCGGTGCCGCCGGCGAGCCGCACGGAATGCAGGTTCACCCGACCAGGGTAGAACGAGCGGGTTACGGGCTCGGGTAGCTCAACGCCCGCTCGTGCGGTCCGCCGGGCCACGCGGGGTGGATCCGGACGAGGTGGTCGACGGCGACGAACCGGTGGGCCAGCTCGGCCGAGATCGCCTCGAACGGGGAGTCCTGGGTCGCGTGCTCGGCGATCGCCCGCCAGACTCGCTCCGCGACGCCGGTGCCGTCGACGATCGTCGTGATGTGGTCGTCCGGCCGGCCCATGTCGGTGCCGGCGTACACGCTGTCCGGCTGGGCGGCGGCGATCTCGCGCAGCCAGTCGTCCATGATCGAATGGGGCATGCACCAGTGGTACAGGGCGGCCGGCCAGTCCACGCGGTCGCCGAAGACGGCGGTCGTCGCCTCGGCCACGGCCGCGTGATCCCGGTGGCCGTCGGACCCGCTCGGATCCATCGTCACCACGACATCGGGCCGGTGCGCCTCGAGCAGCCGCGTCAGCTCCATGTGAAGGCGCTCGGGTTCGGCGACGATCGATCCGGACGGGGCCGCACCGTCCCATCCCGAGTCGCCCAGGCCGAGAATCTCCACCCGGCTCGCGCCCAGCACGCGGGCCGCCCGACGCATCTCCACCTCTCGGGCGGCGCCGAGCATCGCCGGGCTCGGGTGCAGGCCGCTCGCGTCCTCCCCCAACTCCCCGCGGGAGGCGCTCGCTACGACGACGTCGACCCCGCGCGCGGCCTCGCCCGCGATGAGCGCGCCGCAGCCGAAGGACTCGTCGTCGGGGTGAGCGACGACGACGAGGAGCGTGTGAGCGGGCATGGTTCCTCCAGCGTGTTCCCGGGCATGGCCCCGGAGCCGTGCCGTCGGCGGCCGGTGCGCAGAGTGTAGGGGGCGCCGGCAGGGGAGGCAATGGGTCGGTGCGGGATCCTCGCAGCCGCTCGACCTCGAGCACGCCGGCCGACCCGGCCCGCCTCGGACGGCGTGCGCCGAGCCCGATCCGCCCGAGTCGTCGCGCGCCACCCTCCCGATCTGGACTTGAGTGGAATAGACTCAACTTTGTCAGAGTTGAGACGAGTAGCACACTGTTCACTTCTCACGGAGGTCCGATGGACACCAAACTCACCACCAAGTCGCAGGAGGCCGTGGCCGCGGCGTTGCAGCAGGCGGTCGGCGCCGGTCACCCGCAGCTCGAACCCATCCACCTGCTCTCCGCCCTGCTCTCCCAGCAGGGGGGCGTGGCCGGTGCCCTCGTCGATGCCCTCGGCGTCAACCGCGCCGAGCTGGATCGACGGGTCGCGGCCCAGGTGGCAGTGCTGCCCACGGCCAGCGGGAGCACGGTGAACCAGCCGGAGGCCTCACGCGCCCTCATGAGCGTGATCAACGCAGCGGGCTCGGAGGCCACGTCGCTCGGTGACGAGTTCGTCTCCACCGAGCATCTGCTCATCGGCATGACCGCCGACGGGCCGATCGGGGAGATGCTGCGCGGTCTCGGGGTCACCCGAGACGGCCTGCGCGATGCGCTCCCGCAGGTCCGCGGCAACACCCGGGTCACGAGCGCCGACCCGGAGGGCACCTATCAGGCCCTCGAGAAGTACGGCACGGACCTGACGGAGTTCGCCCGCTCCGGCAGGCTCGACCCGATCATCGGCCGTGACGGGGAGATCCGGCGCGTGGTGCAGGTGCTCTCGCGTCGCACGAAGAACAACCCGGTCCTCATCGGCGACCCCGGCGTGGGCAAGACGGCCGTGGTCGAGGGCCTCGCCCAGCGCATCGTCAACGGCGATGTGCCCGAATCCCTCCGCGACAAGCGCATCATCGCCCTCGACCTCGGCGCGATGGTCGCCGGGGCGAAGTACCGAGGCGAGTTCGAGGAGCGCCTCAAGGCCGTGCTCGCCGAGATCGCCTCGAGCGACGGCGAAATCATCACCTTCATCGACGAGCTCCACACCGTCGTCGGCGCCGGTGCGACCGGCGAGGGCGCGATGGACGCCGGCAACATGCTCAAGCCCATGCTCGCCCGGGGCGAACTGCGCATGGTCGGGGCCACGACCCTGGACGAATACCGCGAGCACATCGAGAAGGATCCGGCCCTCGAGCGGCGATTCCAGCAGGTGTTCGTGGGGGAGCCGTCGGTGGAGGACACGGTGGCGATCCTGCGTGGGATCGCACCGAAGTACGAGGCGCACCACAAGGTCACGATCTCCGACGGCGCACTCGTGGCGGCCGCGACCCTCTCGGACCGGTACATCACGGGCCGGAAGCTGCCGGACAAGGCGATCGACCTGGTCGACGAGGCCGCCTCCCGGCTGCGGATGGAGCTCGACTCCTCCCCGGTCGAGATCGACGAACTGCGCCGCGGCGTCGACCGGCTCACGATGGAGGAGGCCTACCTCACCGAATCCGAGCCCGACGAGGCCGGCCGGGCCCGGTTGGAGAAGCTGCGGGCAGACCTGGCCGACCGCACCGAGGAGCTGCGATCCCTCACGGCCCGGTGGGAGGCCGAGAAGGCCGGCCACAACCGGATCGGCGACCTGCGCGTGCGGCTGGACGAACTGCGCACCACCCTCGAGGGTGCCATGCGCGAGGGGCGCTGGGAGGAGGCGGGGCGGCTCCAGAACGGCGAGATCCCGCAGGTCGAGGCCGAGATCGAGGCCGCCGAACGGGCGGAGGCCGACCACAGTGGCCAGGTCGAGGACCCGATGATCGCCGATCACGTGGGCCCCGACGAGGTCGCCGAGGTCGTCGGTGCCTGGACCGGCATCCCGACCGGCCGCCTGCTCGAGGGCGAGACCGAGAAGCTGCTGCGGATGGAGGACGCGCTCGGCAGGCGCCTCATCGGCCAGAAGGCCGCCGTGCGGGCCGTATCGGATGCGGTCCGCCGATCGCGGGCGGGCATCTCCGACCCCGACCGGCCCACGGGCTCCTTCCTCTTCCTCGGCCCGACCGGGGTGGGCAAGACCGAGCTGGCCAAGTCCCTCGCCGACTTCCTCTTCGACGACGAGCGCGCGATCGTGCGCATCGACATGAGCGAATACTCGGAGAAGCACTCGGTCTCGCGCCTCGTCGGGGCGCCACCCGGCTACGTCGGCTACGAGGAGGGCGGGCAGCTGACGGAGGCCGTGCGACGCCGTCCCTACTCGGTCGTGCTGCTCGACGAGGTGGAGAAGGCGCACCCGGAGGTCTTCGACATCCTGCTCCAGGTCCTCGACGACGGCCGCCTGACCGACGGGCAGGGGCGCACGGTCGATTTCCGGAACGTGATCCTCGTGCTCACCTCGAACCTCGGCTCTCAGTTCCTCGTGGATCAGGCGCTGAGCCCCGAGGAACAGGGCGAATCCGTCATGGCGCTCGTGCGGACCTCGTTCAAGCCGGAGTTCCTCAACCGGCTCGACGAGATCGTCATGTTCGATGCGCTGACGATGGCGGAGCTGAGCACCATCGTCGACCTGCAGACGGAGCGGCTCGGGGAGCGACTCGCGGACCGCCGGATCACGATCGACGTCTCCGAGGGGGCGCGGCAGTGGCTCGCCTCGGAGGGGTACGACGTCGCCTATGGTGCCCGGCCGCTGCGCCGGCTCATCCAGCGACAGATCGGGGACCAGCTCGCCCGGCTGCTGCTCGGTGGAACCGTGGCCGATGGGGCCCACGTGCACGTGGAGCCCGGCGACGACGGCCTCGAACTCACCGTGACCGGCGCGGAGCCGGTGGTGGTCTGAGCCCAGCGGGTGGCCCGGGGCCGAACTTTCCCCGGGGCCGCCGGGGCGCAGGGCCAACGGGGTCACTGGGGTCAACGGGCTCGCCCACGGCCGGCTGCGTCGATCCCGCCCTATCGCGCGGTGGCGTCGCCCGCCACGAACGAGCCGGTGAGCACCGTGCCGTCGCGGGCCTCGGCCAGGCAGCTGATGACGCGGTCGCCGGCGTCCCAGGTGACCTCGGAGGGGTAGAGGTCGCGAACCTGGGCCAGGTCGAACGGCTGGCCGCTCGGGAGACCGTCGGCCGCGCTCGAGCAGAAGGTGCCGGCCTCCTGCTCGAGGCCGTCCTCACCGGGGTAGGCGCCGTCGGGAACCGTCTTCTCGGCCACGACCTCGAGCGCGTGCGGTTCGGCGCACGGGATCACGGTGAGCTTCTGGTCGGCGTCGTACTCGAAGGCCTCGAGGCACATGCCCGGGGCGAGCTCGGTGTCGTACACCTGCGTGGGCGAGGTGATGTCGACCGCGGGGCCGCCGGACGTGTCGGCCGGGCCGCCGCTGCCGGCCGGGCCATCGGAGGCGCGTAGGGCCATGACTCCGGCGATCGTGCCGGCGATGACGAGCAGCGCCACGACGATGACGACGACGAGCACGCCGGTCTTCTTGCCGGCAGGCTCGCCGGTCGTCGGCGCGCCCGGATATGCGGGGCCGCCCGGGTAGGCGGGGCCGCCCGGATAGGCGGGGCCACTCGAATCTGCGGGGCCATTCGGATAGGTAGGGCCGCTCGGGTAGGTGGGGCCGCTCGGGTAGCCGGGGTGGCCGGGCGCCGGTTGACCACCGTAGGGGCCGGGTGCCGGTTGGCCGTACGGTGCGGGGTCTGCCGGGCCGTAGGGGCCCGGCGCGGGCGGGCCGTACGGGCCCGGCGCAGGCCGGCCGTACGGACCGTCGGGGGAGGTATCCGCCTGCCCAGACGGGCCGTAGGGGGCGGAACCCGCCGGGCCCTGCTGACCGGGGTGGCCGTCGGGGCCGGGGACCGGTTGGGCGTACGGGGTCGGCGTCGGCCCATAACCGGGGACCGATTCGCCGGTGGGCGCGGAACCCGCCGGGCCGTACTGGTTGGGGCGGCCGGCCGGGTCGCCCTCGCCGGCGGGCGGGGCGGGCTCCGGTTCGTTCGTGAATTGCCCGAAGGGCGCCATCGAGCCGGCGGCGGGCGGCTCGGGTCGATGAGTGGGATCCCAGGTCACGGGGACGTCCTTTGTGTGGTGTTCGTCGTTCGGTTCGTCAATTGATGTAATCGGTCGTGAGCGCGGGGCCGGTGCTCCGCACGAGGCAGATCGCAGCCCGCTCGCCCTGTTCCCAGCCGCGGTCCGTGGGAACGAAGTACCAGGGCTCGACCGCGGGGTCGCCGGCGACGGGTGCGAGGGCGCCCGCGCAGGCGGCCTGGGCCTGGCGCAGCAGCGTCGCCGGGGCCGGATCGGTGCCGGAGAGTTCGACGACGCTCACCGCCTGGGCCTCGTGCGCCTGCGCGCACGGCACCTGCGTCACCTCGCCCACGACGTCCCCGACCGGCAGGGTGCGCAGGCAGTTTCCGGCCGCCACATGCACCGAGGCCACGACGCGCTCACCGGTGACGTCGCCGGCCACCGGCCGCTCCGTCATCCGGTCCCATGTTCCGTTGAGCGTCAGGGTGATCGCGACGAGCACGGCGGCGGCGGTCGTGAGGAGGCCGAGCACGATCCCCGTCCCGGCGAGCGCGGGGCTGCGCCTGTGATTGCGGCGAACCCGGCGCAGCGCCGCGATCCCGAGCCCCAGACCGATCGGTCCGAGCGGGAACGTCGCGACCGATGCGACCGCGAGCGGTTCGATTCGGGTGGGTGGCACGACCGGCAGCACGAAGCCGTCATAGCCGTCAGAGCCGACAGGGCTGCCATAGCCGCCATAGCCGCCAGAGCCGACCGGGCCGCCAGAGCCGACCGGGCCGCCAGAGCCGTCAGAGCCGTCAGGGCCGACCGGGCCGCCGAAACCGACGGGGTCGCCGGGGCCGACAGGGGGCGGCGCGGCGCTCGGAGCCCCGGCCGGGGCGCCCATCGTCGGGCCGTCACCGTGCCCGAAGGCACCGTTCGGTGGGAGGGCGCCGGGCTGGATCGGGTGGACGGATTGCCCCGGATTCCCCGGTTGCGCAGCCTGGACGGGATATCCGGATCGTGCCAGGTCTCCCGGCCCGGAAGTCGCCCAGGCGTTGGGCCCATCCGGATACGGAGCGGGGTGCGCCGGATACGGACCGGGGTGCGGCCGGGCAGGAGGACCGGCATACGGGTTCCCCCGACCGCCATACGGGTTCCCGCGCGCTCCCGGGACCGGGACACCGGTTCCCCAGGCGTCCGAGCGTCCCGGCCGGCCGGCCGGCGGGTCCGCTGATTCCGCGGGCCCCGCTGGTCCCGCTGGGCCCGGTGTGCGTGGCGCGTCCGGCGTGCCGGTGGTGCGCGCCGGTTCGACCGGTTCGATCGGCCCGCCTCCGGGCGAGACCCATGGCCGGGAGTCGGCCCCGGGGTCGTCGGTGGAGGCACTCATGGCAGCAGCCTAACGGCCGGGGGACGCCCACCCTCCCCCTGAGCCGACGCGAGCCGACGCGAGCCGGGGCGAGCCGGGGTGAGCCGGGGCGAAAGGCCGACCGAACGCCGTCCCCGATCGGCGTGGACGTGTAGGCTTCGGTCACTGCGCCAGTGTCGGCGCAGCCGGCGCCGATCCGGCGCAGTGACGGCGGCGACGCCCACGTTTGCTCGACCCCCACCGTGATGCCAAGGACGGCCATGACGACCAACCGACCGACCCAGAGTGTTCGTCGTGGAGACGAGCTCATCAGCGCCGACGAGAGCGTCATTCACGACAGTGATGACAGGCTCCACAACGCCGACCTCGCCCCCGTCCCCGATACCGAGCGCAAATGGGGTGCGTTCGCGATCTTCAACGTGTGGACGAACGACGTGCAGTCGCTCGCGGGCTACACCCTGGCGGCGAGCCTGTTCATCACCGCCGGGATCAGCGGCTGGTACGTGTTCGCGGCGATCATCCTCGCGGGCGTGGTCGTCATGTTCCTCGTCAACCTCTCGGGGCGCCCGAGCGTGCGATACGGCATCCCGTACGCCGTCATGGCCCGCACGAGCATGGGGGTGCTCGGAGCGCGCGTGCCCGCGCTCATCCGCGGGATCGTCGCGATGTTCTGGTTCGGTGCCCAGACGTATTTCGCCTCCACCGCCGTGGCGTTGGCGATCAACGCGGTCGTTCCGAACGGCCCGACCGGCGAGTTCCTCGGCATGAACCTGGTCGACTGGGTCGCCTACGTCGTCGTCGCCGGCTTCCAGGTGCTGCTGTTCATCCGCGGGCTCGAGGGCATGGCCAAATTCCTCAACTTCGCGGGGCCGGCCGTGTACGTCGTCATGATCCTGCTGCTCATCGCGATCTGGGTGCAGGCGGGCGATGAGCTGATCCAGGGCGTGGGTACGCTCTTCCAGGGTGACAAGGGCGGCGTCTCCGCGGTGCTCGCCTTCTTCGGCGTGGTGGGCACGATGATCGCCTACTTCGCGGCCGTCGTGGTCAACTTCGGGGACTTCTCCCGGCAGACCCACTCGGTCAAGGCCATGCGCCGCGGCAACTTCTACGGCCTTCCCATCTCGCTCACGTTCTTCACGTTCCTCGCCCTGTTCATCACCGCGGGGGCCTACATCGTGTATCAGGACGGAACCGGCGAGCCGGCGACGAACCCCGCCGAGATCGTGGGCCTGGCGGACAACACCGCCCTGACGATCGTCGCGGCGATCACGTTCTTCCTCGCGACCGTGGGGATCAACCTCGTGGCGAACTTCATCCCGCCGGCCTACGACCTGGCCAACCTCATGCCGTCGAAGATCACCTTCCGGGGCGGCGGGCTCATCACGGCCGCCGCCGGCTTCGTGATCGGGGCCCTGTGGGTGGCCGCGATCGGTGACATGGGCCTGCCGAAGTTCGTCGACACCCTCGGCGCGATCCTCGCCCCGCTCTACGGCATCCTCGTGTGCGACTACTACATCCTGCGCAAGCAGCGCCTCCACATCCGGCAGGCGTTCACCACCTCCCCGCGAGGCATCTACCACTTCCGCAACGGCTGGAACGTGCGCGCGCTCGTGGCCGGCGGGATCGCCGCGATCTTCTCCATGACGACGGTCTGGCTTCCCGCGCTCGAGGAGCTGACCGGCTTCGCCTGGCTCTTCGGGGCCGTGCTCGGTGGGCTGTTCCACTGGATCGCCATGCGTGGGCGGGTCCTCATCGACCCTGTCGACGAGCCCGCCACGGCCCAGCAGGTGTGAGCGCGCCCCGTCCGCCCGGGCGCGCTCACTCAGGCGGGCGGCGGACCGTCGCCGGGCCCGTCGTCGTCCCCGGAGTGGTCGGGATTGGCGCGCAGGTGCACGAGGGCGGCGACGAGGCCGCCCCAGACGAGCAGCAGCGCGATGATCATCATGACGAGGGCGGAGGTGTTCATCGGTTCGCTCCCTTCTGGCTCAGTTCGTAGGTTTCGGCCTCGACCACACCCCGTCGCCACGGGAGGGCGGCGAGGATGAATGCGATGACGATGAGCCCGATGCTCATGCCCCAGCCGAAGGTGTTGACGTACCAGCTCGGCATCGCGGGCTCGCCGTAGCCGTTCTGGATGGTGTCCACGAGTTCGCTGATGAACATGAACCCGAGGATGAGCGGCGTGATCACGGTGAGGAGCACCATCCAGGTCGTGCCGACCTTGAAGGATGAGACCTCGTTCAGGTGGGCGCTCATGACCCGCAGCCGGCGGAGCCCCCAGCTGAGCAGGATCACGATCGTGAGCCCGGCCCCGACGATCCCGAACGAGTTCGCGAAGTGATCGGTCACGTCGAGCAGGTTGAGGCCCGTGGCCGTGGGGAACAGCAGGATCGACACGACCGCCATGAGCCCACCGATGAGCGCGACGGACGCCGTGCGGTTGAGGTTGAACTTGTCCTCGAACGCGTCGATCACGACCTCGACGATGCTCACGAGCGAGGTGATCCCGGCGAGCACGAGCGAGACGAAGAACAGCACGCCGAACACCGCCCCGCCCGGCATCGTGGAGACGATCTGCGGGAATGCGAAGAACGCGAGCCCGATCCCGCTCTCGACCACCTCGGCGACCTGCACGCCCTGCGCCTGGGCCATGAACCCGAGCGCCGAGAACACGCCGATCCCGGCGAGCAGCTCGAAGCCGGAGTTCGCGAAGGCGACGACCAGGCCCGAACCCGTGAGGTTCGTATTGCGCTTGAGGTGGGCGGCGTAGGTGATCATGATGCCGAACGCGATCGAGAGGGAGAAGAAGATCTGGCCGTAGGCCGCGACCCACACGCTGCTGTCCTTGAGCGCCGCCCAATTCGGCGTGAACAGGGCGTTGAGACCCTCCGCCGCCCCCGGCTGCCGCAGCGCCTGGATCACGAGGAGGATGAAGATCGCCACGAGCAGCGGGATGAACACCTGGGAGAGCCGCGCGATCCCGCTCTGGATCCCGGCCCGCATGACCACGAGGGTGAAGACCCACACGATGATGAGCGGCACCCCGACGGCCACGACCCAGCCGCCGCCCATCCCGAAGTCGCCGCTCTGCTGGAGGAAGTCGTCGACGAAGAACGACACCGTGTCGTCGCCCCACGCCTGGTTCGCCGAGAAGCCGACGTAACGGATCGCCCACGCGATGACCACCGCGTAGTACACGGCGATGACGAACGAGATCCCGACCTGCCACCACCCGATCACCTCGGTGCCCCGGCTCATCCGCCGAAAGCTCAGCGGCGCCGACCCGCGGTACTTGTGGCCGATCGCGTAGAGCAGGAAGAGCAGTGGGATGCCCGCGGTCAGGAGCGCCGTAAGGTACGGGATGATGAATGCGCCGCCGCCGCCCTCGTAGGCGACGTACGGGAAGCGCCAGATGTTTCCCAGTCCCACCGCGGAGCCGATCGCCGCGAAGATGAACGCGCTGCGCCCCTTGAACTGCTGTCGCTGACTCATTCGTGTTCCCTTGCTTGCGTGGCGGACACCGCCGGCCAGGGCCCGAGGCGTCAGTGGGCAAACCGTACCGGCAAGCGCCGCCCCGGTGTGGGATTTCGCGGACGATCCGGCCCGGGCGTCAGTCGAGTTCGACCACGACCGGCACGTGGTCCGAGGCGCCCTTGCCCTTGCGCTCGTCGCGGTCGATCCACGCGGACGTCACCCGGGCGGCCGCGGGCGGGTTGGCGAAGGCCAGGTCGATCCGCATGCCGTTGTTCTTCGGGAACGCGAGGCGCTGATAATCCCAGTACGTGTACTGCCCGGCGGTGTGGGCGCGGGTGATCTCGCTGAACCCCGCCCGCTCGAGCCCGGCGAGGGCCTCCCGCTCCGGCTCGGACACGTGGGTCGCCCCGGCGAAGACCTCCACGTCCCACACGTCCTCGTCGCGCGGCGCCACGTTCCAGTCCCCGAGCAGGAGGGTCGGCTCGCCGGTCCAGCCGCCGGCCTCGCTCGCGAGTGCCCGCAGCCAGGCCAGCTTGTAGTCGTAATGCGGATCCGACAGTGACCGCCCGTTCGGCACGTACATGCTCCACACCCGTACCCCGCCGCACGTCGCGCCGAGCGCGCGGGCCTCGAGCCGGGGCTCGGGCGCCCCGAAGGCGGGCTGGCCCGCGAAGCCCGCGGCGACGTCGTCCATACCCACCCGGGAGCAGATCGCCACCCCGTTCCACTGGTGGTAGCCGGCCGCGACCACCTCGTAGCCGAGCGCCTCGAACGGGAGCGCCGGGAACTGCTCGACCGAGCACTTGGTCTCCTGGATCGCCAGCACGTCGACGTCGCTCGCCTCGAGCCACGCGGCGACCCGCTCGGCCCGGGCGCGGATGGAGTTGACGTTCCAGGTCGCGATCCTCATGCCCGCCAACCTACCTATGGACGGCGCAGCTCGCCTCCCGATCACCGAGGCAGCGCCCTCCGCAGCAGGCGGGGCGCTGGGGAGACTCTCCGGTGCACCGCCCCGGGAATGTTCCCCGCAGCCGGTGAGAGTGTGGGGCTGGGGAAGCTCTCTGGTGTGCTGCCCCGGGAATGCTCCCCGCGGGCGGTGTGGCGTGGGGCCGGGGATACTACTTGGTGTGCTGCCCTGGGAATGTTCCCCGCGGCCGGTGTGGGCGTGGGGCTGGGGAAGCTCTCTGGTGCACCGCCCCGGGAATGTTCCCCGCAGCCGGTGAGAGCGGGGGCTGGGGAAGCTCTCTGGTGCACCGCGCCGGGAATGTTCCCCGAATCCGTCGGGACGCCGAGGATTCGATACCCTGCCGGGGTGAACACTGACACGCTGAGCCGGCTGGCCGACCTCGTGAACGAACTGGCCGTGGTGCGCGGCCGGGTCACGCTCTCGAGCGGGCGGGAGGCGGACTACTACGTCGACCTGCGCCGCGTGACCCTGCACCACGAGGCCGCCCCGCTCATCGGGCACCTGCTGCTCGACAAGCTCGAGGAGGCCGGGCTCGGAGTGGGTGAGGCGGAGGCGGTCGGTGGGCCGACGATGGGCGCCGATCCGGTCGTGGCCGCCGTGCAGCACGCCGCCGCGAGCCGCGGCCTCGCCCTCGATGCGTTCCTCGTGCGCAAGGAGTCCAAGGGGCACGGGATGCGACGCCAGGTCGAGGGCCCGGACGTCGCCGGGCGGTGCGTCGTCATCCTCGAGGACACCTCGACCACGGGCGGCTCGATCATGCTCGCCGTCGAGGCGGCCCGTCGCGCCGGCGCCGAGGTGATCGGCGTGGCCACGATCGTCGACCGCGACACCGGCGCCCGCGAGGTCTTCGCCGACGCCGGACTGCCGTACGTGTGGCTGCTCTCCGCCGACGACCTGGGCCTCGAACCGCAGTAGCCGACCACAACTCGGCCCCGGCCGCTGGGGCTGCTCGTGCTCCTCGCACCGGTCTCGTCGCCGCCGGCGAGCGAGGGCCGGCCAAGCGCATTCCGGGTGGGCAGCCCCGGGTGGGCAGCCCCGGGCGAGCAGTCGCGGGTATGGCGCCGATCTCGCGCAGCCCGCTCGCCGCTATCCCACCGGCACCGGCTGCTGCCCGCCCGCCGCCACCCGGGCGGCCGTCGTCCGGCGCTCGCGGATCTCGAGCACTGCGGAGCCGGCGAGGAACAGCAGCCCGGTCAGCGCGAGCGCGGCGCCGACGACGTTCGGGGCGCGCAGTCCGGCACCGGCGGCGATCACGGCTCCGCCCAGCCAGGCGCCGATCGTATTGGCCATGTTGAACGCCGACTGCACGCCGGCCGAGACGATGGTCGGGGCCCCGCCGGCGTGGTCGATGACACGCATTTGGATCGCCGGCCCCATCCCCAGGCTCGCGAAGCCCAGCAGGAACAGCAGCGCGATCGCGGCGGGTGCGCTGGCGAGGAACACCGCGAGTCCCAGCAGCACGGCCACGACGAGCGCCAGCCCGGCCGCCAGCGTGCCCAGGGTGGAGAGGTCGGCCAGCCGTCCCCCGACGAGGGATCCGGCGGTCATCCCGATCCCCACGAGCACGAGCACCCAGGGCACGGTGGAATCGGCCAGGCCGGTGACGGCGGTGAGCATCGGGGCCACGTAGCTGTAGCTGGCGAACAGGCCCCCGAGGCCGAAGACGACGACGGCCAGCGTCAGCAGCACCTGCGGCCTGGCAAACGCGCCGAGCTCGGCACGGATCGACCCCGTTGAGGCGGCGGCGGGGTCCTGGCGCGGCGCGAACGCCGCCACTACCGTCATCGCCGCCAGACCGATCAACGCGATCGCCCCGAAGGTCCACCGCCACCCGAACTGCTGGGCGATGTACGTGCCGGACGGCACGCCGACGACGTTCGCGACGCTCAGCCCGAGCAGCACCGTCGCCATCGCCCGGCCCCGCCGGTGCGGGCCGACGAGCGAGGCCGCCACCAACACCGCCACCCCGAAGAACGCGCCGTGCGGCAGACCGGTGAGGAAGCGGGTGGCCAGCAACGCCAGGTGCCCGGGCGCGAGCGCGGAAAGCAGATTGCCCACTACGAAGAGTCCGAGCAGTCCGACGAGCGTCCAGCGGCGCGGAAGGCGCACCGTGGCGGCAGTCAACAGCGGCGCCCCGACGACCACACCGATCGCATAGCTGGACACGTACTGCCCGGCGGTCGCCACGTCCACGCCGAGATCTCCGCCCACCTGGGGCAACATGCCCATGATCACGAACTCGGTGGTGCCGATCCCGAAGGATCCCAGGGCAAGAGCCAGGATGGCGATGGGCACGGGCGAACTCCTCGGCATTCACGGGGCGCGGGCCCACGCGAGCGGCGTGGACGACTGGGCGCGAGAACAGGGCCACGCGAGGGAACGCGGGCGGCGACTGCTCTTCGCCATTCTAGGTGGCCACCCCGTATCCCGGCCCGATGGCAACCGCGAGGATGCTGAGTGATGCGTCACGTGCCGGCCGTGGGCGGCGGCCCCGACGCCCGGACGAACCGGCCGAGCCGGGTCAGATGTGGTCGATGAAGTCCGCGATCCCCGGGTGGATCTCGCTCGGTCGGTACGGGAAGCGGCCGACGTCCTCGGCGTTCGTGGAGCCGGTGAGCACGAGGTAGGTGCGCAGCCCGGCCTCCATCCCGGCCACGATGTCGGTGTCCATCCGGTCGCCGATCATGGCCGTGTGCTCGGAATGGGCGGAGATGCGGTTCATCGCGGTGCGGATCATCACCGGGTTCGGCTTGCCCACGAAGTAGGGACGGCGCCCGGTCGCCGCCGTGATCATCGCCGCCACCGAGCCGGTCGCCGGCAGCGGCCCCTCCCGCGAGGGGCCGGTGACGTCCGGGTTCGTGGCGATGAAGCGCGCCCCGCGGGCGATGAGCCGGATGGCCGTGGTGATCGCCTCGAAGGAGTAGGTGCGGGTCTCCCCGAGCACCACGAAGTCCGGGTCGTGATCGGTGAGGATGTACCCCTGCTCGTACAGCGCGGTGGTCAGGCCGGCCTCACCGATGACGTAGGCGGAGCCGCCGGCGGCCTGGTCGGCGAGGAATCGGGCCGTAGCGAGGGCCGAGGTCCACAGCGAGGACTCGTCGACGTCGATGCCCGAGGACCGCAGCCGGGCCGCCAGGTCGCGCGGCGTGAAGATCGAGTTGTTCGTGAGGATCTGGAAGGGGACCTCCCGCTCGCGCAGCCGGGCGATGAATTCCGGAGCGCCCGGCAGGGCGACCGATTCGTGCACGAGCACGCCGTCCATGTCCGTGAGCCACGCTGTGATCGTCATGACCCCAGCTTAGAGGTGCCGATCGAGACCACCCAGCCCCACGGGGGCGGGCGCCGGCAGGCACGTCGCCATACTGGAGCCGTGTCATCCTCACACCCGACCGTCGAGCCCGAGCAGGCCGTCGAGCCCGATCCGACCGCTGAGCCGGTGTCTGCCGCTGAACCCGAGCGTGAGGTCGGCGTCGGTCCGTGGCCCGGCGGCCCGCCGGAGTGGCCGGAGGATCCCCGCTACGACCGGGACCTGCTCGCCCACGGCGACCGCCGCAACGTCGCCGACCGCTACCGGTACTGGACCATGGCCGCGATCGTCGCGGACCTGGACACGCGCCGGTCCCCGCTGCACGTCGCCATCGAGAACTGGGGCCGGGACTTCAATATCGGGTCGGTCGTACGCACCGCGAACGCGTTCAACGTGGCCGCCGTGCACATCATCGGCCGGCGCCGCTGGAACCGCCGCGGCGCGATGGTCACCGACCGGTACCTGCACGTGTTCCACCACCCCGACGTCGAGCACTTCCTCGCCTGGGCGCGCGACGCGGACCGGGTGGTGCTCGGCATCGACATCCTGCCCGGATCGGTCCCGCTCGAGCACCGGGCGCTGCCGCGGCAGGCCGTGCTCGTCTTCGGCGAGGAGGGGGCCGGGCTGAGCCGGGAGATCGTCGAGGCCTCGGCCGAACTGCTCCACATCACCCAGCACGGCTCCACCCGCTCGATCAACGCCGGCGCGGCCGCCGGGATCGCCATGTGGGCGTGGATGCTCCAACACGGCGAGGACTCCTGATCAGGGCGAGCGGGCGTCGTCCATACGCGGATACGAGCGGTTGGTGCCCACGCGCGCGCTCATGGGAGAATGGGGCGAATCTTCGCATTCCCCCATCCCACGACTGAGAGGGCCCCATGGGTATCGCAACCCCCGAGCAGTACGCCGACATGCTGGACCGGGCGAAGGCAGGCAAGTTCGCCTACCCGGCCATCAACATCACCTCCTCGCAGACCATCACCGCAGCCCTCCAGGGCTTCGCCGAGGCCGAGTCCGACGGCATCCTGCAGGTGTCGGTCGGCGGCGGCGAGTACGCCTCCGGCTCCACGATCAAGAACCGCGTCGCCGGCACGCGCGCGCTCGCGGCCTACGCCGCCGAGGTGGCGAAGAACTACCCGATCACGGTGGCGCTGCACACCGACCACTGCACCAAGCAGAACCTGGACTCCTGGGTGCGCCCGCTCCTCGAGCTCGAGGTCGACGAGGTCAAGGCCGGTAAGAACCCGACCTTCCAGTCGCACATGTTCGACGGCTCGAACATCCCGCTCGAGGAGAACCTCGTGATCGCGGCGGAGCTGCTCGAGCTGAGCCAGGCCGCCCGCACGCTCCTCGAGATCGAGGTCGGCGTCGTCGGTGGCGAGGAGGACGGCCACGAGGCCGAGATCAACGAGAAGCTCTACACGACCGTCGAGGACGGCCTGGCCACCGTGCGTGCGCTCGGCTCGGGCGAGAAGGGCCGCTACCTCACGGCCCTGACCTTCGGGAACGTCCACGGCGTGTACAAGCCGGGCGCCGTCAAGCTGCGTCCCGCGCTCCTGGGCGAGATCCAGGCCGCCGTCGGTGCCGAGCTCGGCAAGGAGAACCCGTTCGACCTCGTGTTCCACGGCGGCTCCGGCTCCTCGGCCGAGGAGATCGCCGAGGCGGTCGACAACGGTGTGATCAAGATGAACGTCGACACCGACACCCAGTACGCGTTCACCCGCCCCGTGGTGACGCACATGTTCAAGAACTACGACGGCGTGCTCAAGATCGACGGCGAGGTCGGCAACAAGAAGGCCTACGACCCGCGCGCCTGGGGCAAGCTGGCCGAGGCCGGCATGGCCGCCCGGATCGTCGAGGCGTGCCGGCAGCTGCGGAGCGCGGGCACGAAGGCCTGACGCTCACCGAAAGCGCCTGAGGGCGGGTACCCCGTGGTGGGGTGCCCGCCCTCAATGCGTGGGGACGACGCAGCTCGGCCGCCGTGGGCGGGCGCGCCCCGCGTGGGTGGCCGGGCGTGGACGGCCCCGTGTGGGTGGCCGGGCGTGGGTGGTCGGCGTGAGTGGCCGGGCCGGCCGATGGATCGGGCGGGCGGCCGTGGATGGGCGCAGGTGGCGCAGCGTCGAGCACGGGGGCTTGTCGCGGCCGGTACTCAGCGATACTATCTACCAGTAGTCATTATCGCTGAGTAGTAAGCGGGGTTCGATGAACGGGCAGCTGACCGAGATGCTCAAGGGCATCCTCGAGGGAATCGTGCTCGCGATCCTCTCCGGGCGGCCCGCGCACGGGTACGACATCACGGCCGAGCTGCGCGAGCGCGGCTTCGAGGACATCGCCGAGGGCACGATCTACGCACTGCTCGTGCGGGTCGAACGCCGCGGTCTCGTGGACGTCGAGAAGGTCCCCTCGGAGAAGGGGCCGCCGCGCAAGGTCTACTCGCTCAACGCACGGGGGCGCGACTACCTCGAAGAGTTCTGGAGGACGTGGAGCTTCCTCTCGGACCGGCTCGACCAGCTCCACGAAGGAGAGCGGTGACCATGGCCGCACGGTGGATCGAGGTGCTCACGGGGCCCCTCGAACAGAAGAAGCAGTACCGGGTGTACAAGGACCGCGTCGCGGCCCTGCCCGAGCCGTACCGGGCCACGGTGCGGGCGTTCGAGCGCTACCTCATGCGCTTCGGCGGCGTGACCGACGGCGACACCCTCGTGCGGATGCTCGAGGACTTCGCCGACCTGTGGGAGCGGGCCGCGATCGATCACGCGCCGATCGTCGCGATCGTCGGGGACGACCCGGTCGAATTCGCGGAGACCTTCACGCTCGCCTACGGCGGTGCCCGCTGGATCGACAAGGAGCGGGCCCGCCTCCAGGCGGCGGTCGACGACGCGACGCGGGCGTGGCGGCCATGACCGCGGCGATGATCGAGGCGAGCGGCCTCGAGAAGTCCTACGGCGACGTCCCTGTGCTCCGCGGCGTGGACCTCACGCTCGAGCGGGGCGGCATCCTCGCCCTGCTCGGCCCCAACGGCGCGGGAAAGACGACGCTCGTGAGCATCCTGTCGACCCTCATCCGGTACGACGCGGGGCGGGCGAGCGTGGCCGGGTTCGACGTGGGCGCCGAGCCGGGCCGGGTGCGTGAGGCCATCAGCCTCATCGGCCAGTTCGCGGCGGTGGACGGCGTGCTCACCGGGCGGGAGAACCTCGTGCTCGTGGCCCGGCTGCGGCACCTGCCGAACCCCGGGGCCATCGCCGCGGGCCTGCTCGAGCGGTTCTCGCTCACCGGCGCCGCCGACCGGCGGGCGGCCACCTACTCCGGCGGGATGCGCCGCCGGCTCGACCTCGCGATGAGCCTCATCGGGGACCCGCCCGTCGTGTTCCTCGACGAGCCCACCACCGGTCTCGACCCCCAGGCCCGGCTCGAGGTGTGGGAGGCGATCCGAGCCCTCGCCGGCCGCGGCACCACCGTGCTCCTCACGACCCAGGACCTGGCCGAGGCCGAGCAGCTCGCCGACCGCATCGCGATCCTGCACGAGGGAACGATCATCCGGGAGGGCTCCCTCGCCGAGCTCCGGGCGCTCCTGCCGGCCGCCACCGTCGAGTACGTCGAGCGCCGACCCTCCCTCGAGGAGATCTTCTTCGCCCTGATCGGGCAGGGCTCGAGTGTCGGCCCGGGCGAGGCCGCGACCGAGCCCGCCCACGCGCCGGAGGGAGGCGCGTCATGACCCACGCCCTCGGCGACACCGCCGTGCTCACCGGCCGGTCGCTGCGCCACATCCTGCGCAGCCCCGACACGATCATCACCACGGCCGTCATGCCGGTCGGGATCATGCTGCTGTTCGTCTACGTGCTCGGCGGCGCCCTCGAGACCGGCGCCGCCGCGTCCTACGTCGAGTACCTGCTGCCCGGCGTGCTGCTCATGACCATCGCGTTCGGGGTCGCCTACACGGCCTACCGGCTCTTCCTCGACCTGCAGGGCGGGATCCTCGAACGGTTCCGCTCGATGCCGATCTCGCGCTCGAGCGTGCTCTGGGCGCCCGTGCTCACCTCGGTCGCCGCCAACCTCGCCTCGCTCGTGCTCGTCACGGGAGTCGCCCTGCTCATGGGCTTTCGTACCGGCGCCTCGATCGGGGCGTGGTTGGCGATCGTGGGCATCCTCGTGCTCGTCACGGTCGCGCTCACGTGGATCGCCGTGATCGCCGGGCTCTCGGCCAAGACGGTCGACGGTGCGAGCGCGTTCAGCTACCCGATCGTCCTGCTCGCCTTCGTCAGCTCCGCGTTCGTGCCGACCGAGTCGATGCCCGCCCCGGTCGCGTGGTTCGCCCAGCATCAGCCGGTGACGGCGGTCGCCGACTCGCTCCGCGCGCTGTTCGCGCAGCAGAGCGTCGGCGGGGAGATCTGGACGGCGCTCGCCTGGCTCGTCGCTCTGACCGCACTCGCCTCCCTCCTCGCCGCCCGGCTGTACCGGCGACGCTCGCGTTAGTCGATCCGAGCGATCGGCCGGCCCTGGACCACCGCCTCGCCTTCCGCCACGAGCAGGTGCACGGTGCCCGCGTGCTCGGTCAAGAGTGACTGCCTGAGATCCGTAGAGTCGCGCAGGTTGGGCAGGGTGCGCGCTCGGTGTTGGTGCTCACCGCCGATCGGGCATCTCATGGGATCGGAGCAGGCGCCGTAGCCAGCTGTCTCAGGATGCATCTGACTATCGCGTACAGGGCGACAAGCGGCGACCGTCGACGAACCGAATCGGCGATGGTGATTCCCGGTACTGTCCCGTTCATGATCAGCGGAGTCCCCGGCTTGGCGGGAGCATCTCCCGCCGCGATCTATCTCGCGCTACTCCGGTGTCAAGCGCGTCACTCCACCCAGGTCAGCGGTGGGCGCGCGCAATTGCTGAAGCCTCATGGTACGGATGTCGACCGCGACCAATCACCTGGCCGGGTGCCTCATGAGTAGGTTGATCACCCTGGTCGCAGAGGAGCGAGGTTCGGCGATCCGGGCATTCGTCGACGAATCATCGACGGTCCGCACTCCGGAGCGTCAGGAGTACTTGGTCTGTGCGGCACTCCTCCAGGCAGATGAGTGTGACGCAGTTCGTGACGAACTGAAGAAGCTGCTGCTCCCTGGACAGATCAAGCTCCATTGGAGCGATGAGAGTGACCGGCGCAAGCGCAAGATCGTTGCCGCCGTCTCCAGCCTCCACCCCATGAACGTTGTCGTTAGGCCCCTCGATGTGCGCACGCGAAGGATCGAGCGGTATCGGCGGAAGTGCCTCGAAGCCGTCTACTACGAGATGAGCGAGATGGACGTGAACGACCTGATCCTCGAGACCCGAACCCCCACCCAGGACGGGCAGGATCGTGCGCACATCGTTGCACTTCAGGGGCAAGGTCTGGACCGGTCGTTGCGGATCCAGCACCAGCGCGGTGGCGATGAGCCACTGCTCTGGATCCCCGATGCGGTCCTTGGAGCCATAAACGCCGATGCGCGGGGCGAAGCCAGGCACCTGGAGGAGCTGGCGGACACGCTGCTCATCCACAAGCACACGGCGGATTCGCTTGCCACCGGGGAAAGCGAAAGGCCCTAGATCCAGTCGTCCGGCTGGGGTTCTAAGGCCTTCTTCCTGACCCGTCGTAACGGGAGGCACTCCCAATCGTACTGTCGACCGGCGGCTCGTGCAATCGTACGAGCCGCCGACCTCATCTAGTCGATCCGGGCGATCGGCCGGCCCTGGACCACCGCCTCGCCTTCCGCCACGAGCAGGTGCACGGTGCCCGCCGACGGGGCCGTGACCTCGGCGTCCACCTTGTCGACCTGGGCGTCGGCGAGGAGCTGGCCCGCGGCGACCTGCTCGCCGTCGCCGACGTACCACGTCGCGAGCACGCCCTCGGTGTCCGGATTCTCCCGGCTCAGCTCCGGGAACGTGACCTCCATCAGTCGAGCACCTCCCGGATCGCGGCCTCGATCCGCTCCGGGCGGGGGAGCGCGGCGTACTCGAGCCCGTGGGCGTACGGGATCGGCAGGTCAGGGAGCGCGACCCGGCGCACGGGCGCCTTGAGCAGCCCGGGATCGACGTCCGTGATGGTGGCGGCGACCTCCCCGGAGAGCCCGAAGGAGAGGTAGTCCTCGTCGACGACCACGAGCCGGCCGGTCTTGGCGACCGAGGCGAGGATCGCCTCCCGGTCGAGTGGGACGATCGAGCGCAGGTCGATCACCTCGACGCTCGTGCCCTCGCCGGCGAGCTTCTCCGCGACGTCGAGCGCGTGATGCACCGAGAGGGACAGCGTGACGACGGTGATGTCGGTCCCCTCCCGCGGGATGGCCGCCCGCCCGATCGGAACGATGTGCTCGCCGTCGGGCACGGGCCCGATGGAGCGGGGGTTCTTCGCCATCCACGGCAGCCCCATGACGCCCTTGTGGAACATGTACACGACCGGTGAGTCGTCGCGGATCGCGGCGGTCATGAGGCCCTTGGCGTCCGCCGGATTCGAGGGCGCCACGACCTTCATACCGGGCAGGTGCGCGAACGTGCCCCACAGGGTCTGGGAATGCTGGCCGCCGTCGGCATAGCCGCCACCGACGGCCGCCGTGAGCACCATCGGCACTGTGACGTTCCCGCCGGAGAAGTAGTGGATCTTGGCCATGTGGTTGTAGATCTGGTCGAGGCACACGCCCACGAAATCGGCGAACATGAGCTCGACGATCGGGCGCATCCCCTCGACGGCGGCGCCGATGCCCAGGCCGATGAACGCCGTCTCGGAGATGGGGGTGTCGATGATGCGGCTCGGCCCGAATCGCTCGAGCAGGCCGGTCGTCGAGCCGAAGATGCCGCCGTAGGCGCCGACGTCCTCGCCCATGTAGAACACCTCGGAGTTCACCTCCATCTCGGCCGCGATGGCCTCGACCATCGCCTTGGAGGTGTTGAGACGGCGGGTGGGCGCCGAGCTCGTGTCGGCGGCGGTCATCGTGTGGCCTCCTCGGCGAAGACGTACTTGTGCACGTCGGCGGGGTCGGGTATCGGGCTGGACTTGGCGTAGTCGATCGCCGCCTCGACGACGTCGGTTGCGTCGGCGTAGGCCTGCTTGACGGAGATGTCGTCGAGGATTCCGGCGTCGCGCAGCCGCTGTTCGTAGCGGGGCAGTGGATCGTGCTCGGGCACCGTGTCGAGGTCGGGTCGGTAGCCCTGGGCGTCGCCCTCGAAGTGGCCCCAGAGGCGCAGGGTGCGGATCTCGAGCAGGCTCGGACCCTCGCCGGCGCGCGCGCGGGCGACGGCGCGACCCGCAGCCGCGTGGACGGCGTCGACGTCATTGCCCTCGATCGTCTCGCCGGGGATGCCGTAGCCGGCGGCCCGTACGGCGTTCGAGGGCACCGACGTGGAGGCGCTGCGGGGCACCGAGATGCCCCAGTCGTTGTCCTCGATCACGAAGATGACGGGCAGCGTCCACAACGCGGCGAGGTTGAGGGATTCGTGGAACGCGCCCGAGTTCGCGGCCCCCTCTCCCATGACGGCGACGGCGACGGCGTCGGTGCCCCGGCGCTGAAAGGCGAACGCCTGCCCGAGCGCCGGGGGGAGTCCCTCGGCCACGATGCCCGAGCAGGAGAAGTGCACCGCGGGATCGAAGAGGTGCATGTGGCCGCCGCGGCCCCGTCCCAGGCCGTCCTCCCGGCCGAAGATCTCCGCCGTCATGCGGTCGAGGTCGACGCCCTTGGCGATGGCGAGATGGTGTGGCCGGTGCGTCGCGGTCAGGGCGTCATCGGGTCTCAGGTGGGCGCAGACCCCGGCCGCGACGGGTTCCTGGCCCGCGGACAGGTGCATCTCGCCGGGCACCAGTCCCTTGCCGATATCGAAGCCCGGCCCCTTGTCGGCGTGATACTCCCGCAGGATCGCCTCCTCGTAGGTGCGGGAGAGCACCATCGTGGTGAAGAGGTCCCGGCGGACGTCATCGGGAGGCGGATCCGAGGGCGGCGGGGGAGGTGAAGCGACCTGCGACGACATGGGTGCCTCCTTCGGCAGACGTGTATCCCTCCACTGTGAGGAGGATCACGCGCGGGCGCAAGGGGTCGGATTTCACATGGTCATAATCTGCTGGGCTGGACCCGTGGGGCGGCCGGGCCGGGTCGCCCGATGACCCTCGGTGATGCCCGAGGCCGCCCGAGGCCGTGGGCTGGTGGGTGGCGGCTCGGGGCTGCGCGCAGGCCGGCGGTGGAGACGGCGTCAGGCGGCGGTGTCGAGGGCGATGCGGGTGGCGGCCCGGCGCATCCTGACGGCATGGCGACCGAGGTCGCCTGCCCGTGTCGCGGGCAGCGAGATCGCGACGGCGGCGGTCCAGCTCGTCGACGGCACCGGGAGCGCGAGGCAGCTCGTGCCGACGGCGTACTCCTGGTTGTCCACGGCGAATTCGGCATGGGTGACTTCGTTCAGGAGCCGCCGCGGGTTCGTGATCGTGTGTGGCGTGAGGTCGGCGAGCCGGTGACGGCCGAGGTATTCGCTCCGCTGTGCCGGCGCCATGGCACGCAGGATCGCCTTCCCGAGTGCTGTCGCATGGGCCGCCTCGTGCAGGCCTACCCACAGGTCGACCCGCGGTGTGGTCGGGTCGTCGATGATGTCGACGATCCAGATCTCCTCACCTCGCAGGGCCGCCAGGTAGGCGGCGGCGCCGGAATCGTTGTGGAGGTCGGTGAGTGCTTCCCGGGCGCGGCGTGCGTCGATTCCGGTCGGGCTCCGGAGCGCATAGACCTCGCTCCCGAGCACGTAGCCGCCCTGGAAGCAGGCGAGGTAGCCCTCGTGCACGAGTGTGCGCAGCAGGTGATAGGTGGTGCTCAGCGGCACGGTCGTGCGTCGAGCGAGCTGCTTCGCCGTCAGTGGCACGACCGAAGTCCCGACCGCGTCGAGCAGGCTGAGAGCGCGGACGACCGAGTGGATCAGAGTGGGCTTCGTCAACCGAACCTCCGAAGGCGAGTCTATTCATCGAGTCCATCCCGTGTCGCGGTCCCGACGCGACTCACCTGAAAGGTCCGGGAACGCCGGCGCGCCTCACGGAGGGACGCCCGCGTAGCAGCCGGTGTTCGGACCGCGAGGTTCCGGGTGAGGTCGGCTGTGGCCGTCCAGGAGCATGCTCGTGCGGCGTGGAGTGTTCCCGCTTTAGTGGCTCTACGCGGTTCGTGGTGAAAGGCCTGCTGTGATTGGTGTTCGCGCTGCTGCTCGAGCGGCGCTGGCCAGGAGTATACGGGCCTTGTAGTTGGCGGAGTTCCTGAATCCGCGGCCGGTGCGTTTGATGTTCTTGATCGTGGTGTTCGCGGCTTCGACCTTCGCGGTCGTGGCGCCGGTGACGATGAGGACTTCGATGGCCTCCCACCAGGTCACGATGGTCTCGTAGAGGCGGTCGGTCTCGGCCATGTTCGCGGTCTGGACGTAGTGACCCAGTCTCATCCGCTCTTGCCACGCCTGGGCGAGGGTATCAGCGCCGAGGAGGCGGCGGAGCTGCTCCTTGACGCCCCACGCGGCGGAGAGCTCATCCGTGGGGTCATCGTCGGTGAAGACCTTCTCCAGCCTGGCCCAGCCACGCGGGGACAGCGTATCGGCGCCCCGCAGCAGCAGCATCCGGTGTGCCCAGGACGCGTCGCTCTTGCGCCCGCGGCGGCCGTGCTGGTCTCGGGCGAGGCGCTGGCGGACCTTGGTGAGCATGTCGCCTGCGAGTTTGACGAGGTGGAACTTGTCGACCGAGACCGCGGCGTGGGGCAGGTGCTCGCGCAGGGCCTTACGGAACGCGGCCGAGGGGTCGATCGCGACGACCTCGATACGGTCCCGCCATGACTGTGGGCGGGCGCTGAGCCACGCGCCCACGCCCGTGCTGTCGCGGCCATCGACGATGCCCAGGACCTGTCCTGTGGCCAGGTCGACCAGGGTCGTCATCCACGGCTCGAACCGGCGCCAGGCCCCGTGCTCATCACGGAAGAACCGCACGGACCGGTACCGGTGCTCATCGATGCCCAAGCGCGTCACGACCCAGTCGTCGGCGGCGGGTAGGACGAGCGCCGCGGCAGCCAGCGCCGATTGGACCAGCCACCATGAGACCCCGTGAGCGCGGGCAACCTCGCTGGCGGCTCGACCGGAGTCGACCACCGCGGCCACGACCTGATTCTTCAGCCGCGTAGTGGACCGGGCGAACCTGGGGACCTGGATGGTGGACTCGGCGAACGTGCCACGCCCGCACAGCTCTTCCCGGCAGAACCAGCGCCGCTTGGCCCACCACACCTCGACCGCACCCGCGATCGGCAGATCACGCAGACGCTGCCGGCGCCGGGAATGGATCTTCACCGCGATCACACCACACGCCGGGCAGCCAGGCGGGGCGAGTGACTCGATCACGACCCGACGGCCTCCGCCGGGAAGATCGATCGCGTCGATGACACGGTAGTCAGACAGATTGAAGATCGTGCTCGCAGCATCACGCTGCGAGCCAGTAAACTCGTCCATAGCTCGTGGTCCTCTGCTCTTGTGGATGTCTCGCAACACCCATCACAGCAGGACCACGAGCCCTCACACGCCTACGACGCGCGGGCCACTTTCACCACGAACCACGAAGAGCCGCTTTAGTAGACAGGCGAATTAGGCTGCCAATTCGTTGATGTTCCTATATCCTAGTTCATATTCTGTGGGTGTCAAGTATCCGAGAGTCGAGTGCCGACGGATGGTGTTGTAGTAGTTCGTGATCCAGTCGATGGTCGCTTTGCGGAGTCGTGTGAGGTTCGGCCAGGGGCGGGTGTGGATGAGTTCCTTCTTGTAGGTCGCGAAGAATGATTCCGAGACTGCGTTGTCGTAGCAAACACCGGTCCTGCCCAGGGAGCGGCGGATATTGTGGTCTTCACAGTATTTGGCGAAGGCGGTGGAGGTGTATTGCGTTCCGCGGTCACTGTGGAATATGACACCGGCGGGTGGCTTCCGGGTCTTGAGTGCCATGTCGAGGGCGTCGGTGACCAGGTCGGTGCGCATGTGGTCCTCGATCGCCCAGCCGACCAGGGCGCGTGAGTGCAGGTCGATGACGGTGGCCAGGTAGGCCCACCCTTCCCACGTCTTGACGTACGTAATGTCGCCGCACCAGCGGGTATCGGCCTCCTCGGCGGTGAACGAGCGCCCGATCAGGTCTGGTGCCGGCACCGGCCCCTGACCGGGGACCGTCGTGCGCTTCCACGCCCGGGGGTGGCGTCCCTGCAGGCCGGCGGCCTGCATCAACCGGTGCACTCGCTTGAGGCCGACGCGGTGACCGGCCGCAGCCAGCCCGGCCCGGACCCGGCGCACTCCCGGGTTCCCGCGGGCGCTGGCGTAGATCCCGGCGATGAGGACGCTGAGGCGCTCGTCGTAGACGGCCCGGTCGCTCAGCGGCGCATCACGCCACTTGTAGTAGCCCGCCCGCGACACCCCCAGCTGCCGGCACATGAACGCCACCGGGTACTCCTGCTGATCAGCCCAGTCCGCGATCGCAGCAAACTTCACTGCTGTTCGCTCGCGAACCAGGTCGCCACTTTTTTTGCGAAACTCACCTGCATCTGCAACTGAGCATTCTCCGCCTTCACGTTCTTGTAGTCCTGCCGCAGCCGGATCAATTCAGCCCGCTCGGACTCGGACAACGACGCATCCGCACCCAGGGCCGCCTCCCGCGTATCTCGTTCCTTCTTCACCCATTTCCCTAACGTCATCTCGTGCACGTCGATATTCCGTGCGACCTCGGCGATAGACCGCTGCTCGTCCAACACGAACGCGACCGCGCTGGCCTTGTACTCATCCGTGAAACTCCGGCGAGTCGATCCCACTGTACTGCCTCCCTTGTCCACGGCAGCTAACCCAACTGTCCACCAAACCGGGGACGGTCCAGCGTTGATGTCGCGGGTGGTATCGGTGCGGCTGAATCCTTGGTTGCTCAGGTGGTTCTGGGTTCTCCGGGCGGGTTGGTGGTGGTGCCGCGGTGGCTGTGGGGGGTCGCGGTGAGGGGGTGGCCGTGGCGGTCGGTGAAGGTCCAGGTGCCGCTGCGGCGGGTGATGGTGATCTCGCGTTGGTGGACGAGGTCGTGGTGGTGCCAACACAGCAGGATGCCCTGGGCGGTCGAGGTGGTGCCGTTGTGTTGCCACCACCATCGGGAGTGGTGGATCTCGCCGTAGCCGGGTGGTTCGTCGCACGCCGGGTATTGGCAGTGACGGTCTCGGGCGATGATTCCGCGGACCTGGTTGGCGGGGAAGATGCGTTTCTCGCGGCCGACGTCCAGGATCGTGGAGTCGGGTCCGAAGACGACGCGGGAGAGTTGGGAGCCGCATGCCAGGCGGGCCAGGAGCCCGGGCGCCAGTGGGGTGCCGTCGGGGAACGTCGCCGGTTCCAGGCCGCGGAGGGCCTCGTAGTCGAGACCGGTGGCCAGGGAATACTCGCCGTGGTCGCCGTGGTCGCCGTGGTCGCCGTGGTCGCCGTCGTCAGCGGGGTCGGCGGAGTGAGCGGCGTCGCCGTGGGGTTCGGCGGGGTCGCCGTGGGGCTCGGCGGATTCGGCGTGGGGTTCGGCGGGGTCGGCGTGGTGTTCGGCGGGTTGGTCGGGGTGGTGTGTCGTGGTGAGGGCGCGGAGGGTGTTCCAGGGGACGGTGACGGTCAGGTGGGGGCGGATGCGGGCGGAGGTGCCGTGGGTGCCGGTGTCGAGGGATTCGCGGGCGAGGCCGGTCAGGGCGGCGGCGCGGCGTTGGTTCGGGGTGCGTTGATCGTCTTGGCTCTTGCGGCCCATGTGGGCGGTCAGGGCTGTGTCCAGGGCCTGTCCGGAGGTGGTGGTGAGCCAGCCGGTGAGGTGGTAGCCGCCGGTGGTGGGGGCCAGGGAGAGTTCTTCCTTGCCGGTGTCCTCGCGCCAGGCGCGGTCGGCGGCCTCGGGGTCGGTGCGGATGGCCCAGGCGGCGACGAGTTTGGCGAATCGGTCGGCGTCGAGGGTCTGGGCGTGGGTGAGGAGGAAGGTCTCGCCGAGGTCGGGGTCGGTGAGTTGGTCTCGTAGTCGCTGGGTGCGGGTCGCGTCGCGGGCGAGGATGCGCAGGTGGTCGGTGCCGATCCGGCCGTGGGCCAGGGCGGTGGCGGTGGCGGGCAGGTGGTCGCGCAGGGCGCGTGATTCACGTACGCGGCGGGAGGTGGCCCCGGCGGCGGCGCCGGAGTGGTTCCGGAGCCAGGAGGTGAAGGTCCGGGCTCCCTGCAGTGCCCAGGATCCGTCGGCCTCGACCGCGGACAGGGCCCCGGCCCGGGCGCCCTCGAGTCGTCGTTGGGCCTGTTCGAGCTGGTCGACCAGCTCGATCACCATCGGTGCGGGAAGGTCCGCCCAGGACGTCTGGGCGAGCACCTCCAGGCCCTCGAGCACCGCCCCGGCCGCCGCCACCGTCGTGCCTGCTGCACCGGCCGCATCCGCGGTCGTGCCTGCTGCGCCGGCCGCTGTCACCGCTGCGCCGGCCGTGCTGCCGGCCGCATCCGCGCGGGCGGTATTGCCTGGCCCGGCCACGCGGGCCGCGCCGATCTCGCCGGCGGCGTCGTCGGCACCGGCCCCGATGCCCTCGCCGGGCGTGCTGCCGCCTCGAGCGGGCTGGGTGGGCTGTGGCTCCGACATCCTCATTCACCTCCGATGGTGGCTGATGACCCCATCGTACTAGAACGCATGTTCGATAACAAGGGGTTGGGGGCGGGCTCATCGGAATGAATCGCTCGCCCGTGGTGCCGGGAACGCTGCGAGCGTCGGCCCCGGCGCGGATGCCCCGGCGCGGATGCCCCGGCGCGGATGCCCCGCGCGGACACCGCTGTGCGGACGTCGCAGGTGCGGATATGCGCGGATGTCGCCGGTGTGGGCACCCCTGCGGGGCGCCGGTGCGGGTGCCGCGGGAGCGGCGCTACGGGAGGCCCCGGCCGGCGTCCTCCCGGACGCGCCGAACGGCACGTGTCGGACCGCCGCCGATCCCTCGCCTGGGCCTTCACAGTTCCTGCGTGCCGCCGCCGGTGCACGGGCGGGATCGCCGCCCGTCGAGTACCCTGGGGCCCAGCTCCTCGGCGATGAGACCCGGCATTCGCCGGCCCAGGGCCAGGAGTCCAACAATGACGTGGAGGTAGCAGGCGATGGTCGGTGCACAGGGCAAGGTCGTCGTCGGCTTCGACGCGTCGGACGAGAGCCGGGTCGCGTTGCAGTGGGCCATCGCCGTGGCGAACCGGCGGCAGGTGCCGCTCCTGGTGGTCCATGCCACGGGGCTCGAGGATCCGGGCCCCACGGTCTATCGCGCGGGCGTGGCCGTGATGTCGCAGCGGCGCGCCCAGGAGATCGCCGAGGACGGCGCGGCCATCGCGCGTCGGGAGGCCACGGTCGAGGTCGAGGCGGCCGGGGTCGAACGCGGCGCCGTCGCCGCGCTCGTCGACTACTCCGACGGCGCCGAACTGATCGTCGTGGGCAACCGCGGTCGGGGCCGGCTGCGCGGGGCGCTGCTGGGATCCGTCGCCTTCGACGTGACCACGCACGCCCGGTGCCCGGTCGCCGTGGTGCGCGGGTCGCTGCGGCCGCTGCCCTCGGCCGACATCCCCATCGTGGTGGGGATCGACGGCTCCGAGAACGGCGAAACCGCCCTCGATGAGGCCGCCCGCCTCGCCGCGGCGACCCAGTCCTACCTGCGGATCGCCGTCGCGTGGAGCACCCCGGGCCGGAATCTGTGGCGGAGTTCCTTCACCCACCACGAGGACGACGCCCGCGAGGGCGAAGGCGCCTCGGACAACCCGTGGACTAACAAGGCCCACGCCGAGAACGAGCAGGCGGACCGCCCCGCCACCGATGTCCCCGAGAGTGCCAGCGCCCTGGCGGAGCGTGCCGCCGAGCACGTCTCGTCGGCCCATCCCGGTCTCCGGGTCGAGCTCGTCGTCGCCGAGGGGCGGGCGGAGGAGGTCATCGTCGATGCGGCCGACGGCGCGAGCCTCATCGTGGTCGGAGCGCGCGGCCGCGGCGACTTCGCGAGCCTCATGCTCGGATCGGTGAGTCGCGACGTGATCCAGCACGCCGAATGCGCGGTGTACGTGGTGCGTTGAGCAGGGACGGCGCCCGCTCACTCGTCATCGTCGAGTATGGACGGCGCCTGCTCGCCCGTCCTTGTCGACTTGGGACGGCGGCCGGGCGCCCTGCGTTGTCGAGTGCGGACGGCGGCCGGTCGCCCTCGGTCCAGGAGTCGCGGCGGCTCTACTCGTCGTCGGTGTTGAAGAGGCGGCGTCGGGCGCTGAGCAGCTCGGTCTCGGGCCGTGCGGCCACGAGCCGTTCGAGGTGGTCGATCACCTCGACCACGTGGCCGGCGTCCGCGGCGCAGGCGGCGGCCCCGACGAGTGCGCGCCGGTGCAGGTCCAGGTGGCCCACCTCGGCGACGCTCACCTCGAAGCGCCGCCGCACCTCCGCGATGAGGGGCCGCACCACCGACCGCTTCTCCTTGAGTGAGTGCACGTCGCCGAGCAGCAGGTCGAATTCGATCGCACCGATCCACATGCAGTCAGCATCGCATCCGAGGCATCGCCGCGCCGGCCGATGGGACCGGCCGAAGTGGTGCCGACCGATGGGGCCGGTCGACGTGGTGCCGGCTGAAGCGGTGCCGGCGGATGGGGCCGGCCGAAGTGGTGCCGACGGGTGGGCGCGCCCGAGGCTCCGTCGACGAATGGGCGCGCTCGAACCGGCGCTGGCTGAAGCGGTGCCGGCTGATGGGGCCGGTCGACGTGGTGCCGGCCTATGGGGCCGGTCGAAGCGGTGCCGGCCGATGGGGCCGGCCGAAGCAGCGCCGGCCGATGGGGCCGGCCGGAGCGGTGCCGGCGGATGGGACCGGTCGGAGCGGTGCCGGTCGACGTGGTGCCGGCCGAAGTGGTGCCCGCGGATGGGGTGCCTCGTGCGGGATCCTGGCAGGATGGCCGGATGCGCAATCTACTCGGTGACCCCGATCCGACCCTCCTGCCGGCCGAGGAGGATTCCGCGGCCCGGGCCGACCTCACGGCCGGACGGTCCGCCCGTGAGGTTGCCGCCGCCCACCCCGCGGTCTCGTATCCGTGGTCGCTCCTCGCCCGTGCCGCCCTCGCCGAGGACGACGTGATCGCCGGGTACGCGTTCGCCCGCACCGGGTACCACCGCGGCCTCGACGCCCTGCGGCGCTCCGGCTGGAAGGGGCACGGCCCCGTTCCAGCGAGCCACGTGCCGAACCGGGGATTCCTCAGCTGCCTGCTCAGTCTTGAGGCGGCGGCCGCCGCCATCGGCGAGCACGACGAGGCCGAGCGGTGCCGCATCTTCGCCCGTGACTGCGACCCGGAGGCAGCTTCCCTCCTCGCCTGACGCGGCACCCTCCGTGCCTGACGTGAACGGCGATGCGCGGCTGCCGGCGGCACCCGAGTCGGGGACGGCCGGCGCCTCGCCCGGGCGCACGGAGGCGAGCAGGCCGTCGACGATGAACTGACTGGCGAAGCAGGCGTCTCCCGGGCGCACGGAGGCGAGCAGGCCGTCGACGATGAACTGACTGGCGAAGCAGCCGTCTCCCGGGCGCACGGAGGCGAGTCCCGTTCGAGGGGCGCCAGGAGCAGCAGGTGTAGGCGTCTCCCGGGCGCGCGGAGGCGAGCCCAGGTGGTACCGGGCCGTCGAGCGCCGCGGCAGGTCTCGCCCGTGCGCTCGGGCCGCCCGGACACCACCGGCGACGCCGCGAACCGGGACACGGCGCGCCCGGGCCCGCCGGACGCCCGGGTCGGCTGGGCGCTCGAGCCGGCTGGGCACGCGGAGGCGCGCCCGGACGCTCGGCCGGCCGGGCGTCGTCCATAGGCCGATGACGGGGCGATCCCGAGGCTCGCCGCCGAGGCCTCGACGGGCGGCCTCGACGGGCGGCCTCGACGAGCGGCCCCGATCGGGCCTGATATCGTTGTCAGAATCAGGCGACGACGTCGCCTCAGTGTTGAGGAGAGATCAGTAGTGGGTTATTCATATTCCGAATCGAGCCCGCCGGGCGCCGGTATCCGGCGGCGCGGACTCGCAGTGATCGCGGCCCTCGGCCTGGCCGCCACCGGCGTCGCCGGCGTGGTGCTCGCGCCGGCGACGAGCGCGGCTACGGTCGACGACGGGGACTACGCGGGCCTCGTCAACCCGTTCGTGGGAACGGAGGACGAGGGCAACGCCTACCCGGGCGCCGTCGTCCCGTTCGGGATGGTGCAGCTGAGCCCGGACAACACGAGCACGTACGGATCGACCTCCTACAGCAACCGCGCCGGCCGGGTGTGGGGCTTCAGCCACCGCCACGTCAACAGCGCGGGCTGCCCGGCCGCCGGGGAGGTGCTCGTCACCCCGAGCACGACCGAGGTGCCGATCACCACCAAGCGGTTCCTCGGCCTGAAGAACCAGGCGGAGACCGAGCGGGCGAGCGCCGGCTACTACACGGCCCTCCTCGAGAACGACGTGACCGCCGAACTCACCGCCACCGAACGCACGGGCGTGCACCGCTACACGTTCGGCGAGGGGGACAGCGGTCACGTCTCGATCAACGTGGGCCAGACCCTCAACTCGACCCACGAGAGCAGCATCACCTGGGTCGACGACCGCACCGTCGAGGGGCAGCTCACCACGAGCGGCTTCTGCTGGGGCACCCCGAAGACCACCTACTACTTCAGCGCCACCTTCGACCGTGACGCCGAGAGCGTCGGAACATGGGGCAACGAAGGCGGCTACAACGCCGGCAGTGAGTCGAGTGAGGTCGCCGGCGGGAACAACGGCGCGGTGGCGACGTTCGACACGAGCACCGACGACACGGTGGAGCTGACGGTCGGGGTCTCCTTCGTCGACCTCGACGGGGCCCGCGCCAACCGCGAGGCCGAGGGCGTCTCCGGCGGCGAGCGCGTCAGCTTCGACGAGGCCCACGCGCAGGCCGTCGGCGCGTGGAACGAGGCGCTCGGCCGCTTCGACGTCACGATGCCCGACGAGGACCAGCTGCCGATCTTCTACACCCAGGCGTACAAGAGCCTGCTGTCGCCGATCATCGGCAGCGACGTCGACGGGCGCTACCGCGGCCTCGACGCCGAGGTGCACCAGGCCGACGGCTGGACGTACTACCAGCGCTTCTCCCTGTGGGACACCTACCGGACCCAGGCCACGGTGCACGGGCTGTTCGAGCACGACCGCGCCACCGACATCGCCCGGTCGATGTACCGGGCCCGCGTCGAGGGCGGCTGGCTTCCCCGCTGGTCGCTCGACATGGTCGAGACCACGGTGATGGCCGGCGACCCGGCCAGCCCCTGGGTCGCGGAGAACTTCGCGCTCGGGACCGTGCCGGACGACATCGCCGAGGAGTTCTGGGACTACCTGGTCGAGAACGCCACGACCGCGCCGCCCGCCGACGTCGACTCCCCCGGGCGTCAGAGCGCCGAGTTCTACCTCGAGAACGGCCACATCCCGTTCTACTTCGAGAACGAGCCGGGCCTCGGCCAGGAGTACGAGGAGTACCGCCACGGCGGCTCGGCGACCATGGAGTTCGCCCACTCGGACGCCGCGATCGGCGCGGCCGCCTACCGCACCGGGCACGATGCCGACGCGGACGCGTTCCTCGAGCGCGGCACGAACTGGGCGAGGCTGTGGAACCCCGAGGTCTCCCTCACCGGCGGATTCACCGGTGTCGTCAACGCCGTGACCCCCGCGGGTGAGTTCGTCTCCGCCCCCGAGAAGTCGAGCGTGCAGCAGAGCGGCTTCCACGAGGGCACGCCCTGGCACTACCAGTGGATGGTTCCCCAGGACGTGACCGGCCTCATCGAGGCCATGGGCGGTGAGGAGTCGTTCGTCGAGCGGCTCGACTACTACGTGAACATCCCCGCCCTGCGGGAGAACCCGGGCGCCTCGCCGTCGACGTGGGCCCGCGGCGGCAGCGACTACTACTCGAGCATCGGCTACAACCCCGGCAACGAGCCCATGCTCGGAACGCCGTGGCTGTACAACTACGTCGGCCAGCCCGCCAAGGCGGGCGACGTGCTCGCCTCCCAGCTCAACCGGTTCCCGAACACCCCGGGCGGCGGAGTCGGCAACGACGACCTCGGCACCATGTCCTCCTGGTACGTGCTCGCCTCCCTCGGCATCTACCCGGTGCAGCCCGGCTCGGGGATCATGGCGCTCAACGCGCCGCGGGTCGAGGCGGCGACCGTGACGCTCGACAACGGTGCGACGATCGAGATCGCCGCTCCCGGGGCGAGCTCGAGCGAGCCGCGCTACATCTCCTCCCTCACCGTCGACGGCGTGGATCACTCCGCGACGTGGGTGGATGTGAGCGAGCTTCAGGACGGCGCCCGGCTCGAGTTCACGCTGAGCGAGAGCCCCGAGGGGCTCACCTGGGGAACGGCCCCCGCAGACCGGATCCCGTCGGTCTCCGATCCGCTCCGAGCCGAACTCGAGCTGACCGGGCTGGTCGACGGGGACCTGGCCGCCACGGCGGGGGAGGACCTGACCGCGGACCTCGCCCGCGCGGGCGTGTCGGTGATCTCCGGCCCGGCGCCGGCGGACGGCGCGGTGCCCGTCGAGGGCACGATCGAGTGGAGCACCGGGGACACGTCCCCAGTCACGGTCGCAGGCCAGGACGGGGCGTGGGTCCTGTCCACCTCGGCCCGCTTCGAGGAGGCCGGAACCCATGAGGGCGTGCTCACCGTGAGCAGCGGCCTCGACACCCCCGCGTTCGCGCCGGCGGCGTTCGAGCCGGAGACCCTCCGGGTCTCGGTCGTGGTCGAACCGGCCGACGGCGGTTCCGACGGCTCTGACAGCTCGGACGGCTCGGACGGCTCGGACGGCACCGATGGTTCCGATGGCAGCGATGGTTCGGACGGTTCCGACGGCAGCGATGGTTCTGACGGCACCGACGGCACCGATGGTTCCGATGGTTCGGACGGCGCTGACGGCTCGGACGACAGCGCCGGTTCTGACGGCAGCGATGGTTCCGATGGTTCTGACGGCGCTGACGGCTCGGACGACAGCGCCGGTTCTGACGGCAGCGACGGTTCCGACGGCTCTGACGGCAGCGACGGTTCCGACGGCAGCGATGGTTCCGATGGTTCGGACGGCTCTGACGGCTCTGACGGCACCGATGGCACTGATGGCACTGACAGCGCTGCTGGCGCTGATGGTTCCGACGGCACTAACGGTGGCGACGGCACCGATGGCTCCGACGGCGCCGACGCGCCCGACCCCGGCGCCGATCCGCTGCCCGACACCGGTGCGCCGGTGGGGGCGACGCTCCTCGCGGTGCTCGCCCTCATCGGTGCGGGCGTGCTGGCGCGCGCCTGGACGCTGAGGCGAGCGGGCGTCGTCCATAAGTAGGACGAACCCGACGCTCGAGGCCGGCGGGGCCGATATCCCAACAGGGGTGTCGGCCCCGTCGGCTACGCTGTCCCAGGCGGGAGCCACCTCCATCTTCCCGCCCGGAAGGGAAGATCAATGCCGGCAGTAGTGGTGCTCGGGGCACAGTGGGGCGACGAGGGCAAGGGGAAGGCCACCGATCAGCTCGGCTCGCGCGTCGACTACGTGGTCAAGTTCAACGGCGGGAACAACGCCGGCCACACCGTGGTGGTGGGCGACCAGAAGTACGCGCTCCACCTGCTCCCCTCGGGGATCCTCTCGCCCGGCTGCACGCCGGTCATCGGGAACGGAGTGGTGGTCGATCTCGAGGTGCTCTTCTCCGAGCTCGAGGGCCTCAACTCCCGGGGCGTCGACACCTCCCGGCTGCTCGTCTCCTCGTCGGCGCACGTGATCCCCTCATACAATCGCACGCTCGACAAGGTGACCGAACGGTTCCTCGGCAAGCGGCAGATCGGCACGACGGGGCGCGGCATCGGGCCCACGTACGCCGACAAGATGAACCGGGTCGGCATCCGCATCTCCGACATCTTCGACGAGGGCATCCTGCGCGAGAAGGTCGAGGGCGCCCTCGACCAGAAGAACCAGATCCTGGTCAAGATCTACAACCGGCGCGCCTCCGTCGTCGACGAGGTCGTCGACGAACTGCTCGCCTTCGCCGACCGGGTGCGGCCGATGGTCGCCGACACCTCGCTCGTGCTGAACGAGGCCCTCGACGCCGGCAAGAACGTGGTGTTCGAGGCCGGACAGGCCACGATGCTCGACGTCGACCACGGCACGTACCCGTTCGTCACGTCCTCCTCGGCCACCGCCGCCGGGGCGTGCACCGGGTCGGGCATCGGGCCCACGCGCATCGACCGAGTGGTCGGCGTGATCAAGGCCTACACCACGCGGGTGGGCGAGGGGCCCTTCCCCACCGAACTCCACGACGAGATGGGCGACCTCCTGCGCAACAGCGGGGGCGAGTTCGGCGTGACCACGGGGCGCCCGCGCCGCACCGGCTGGTACGACGCCGTGATCGCCCGGTATGCGAGCCGCGTCAACGGGCTGACCGACTTCGTGCTCACCAAGCTCGACGTGCTCACCGGGCACCAGACGATCCCGGTGTGCGTGGCCTATGACGTCGACGGCGTGCGCCACGACGAGATGCCGGTCGACCAGACCGCCTTCCACCACGCGAAGCCGATCTACGAGGAGCTCCCGGGCTGGTCCGAGGACATCTCCGGGGTGCGCTCCTTCGACGACCTGCCCGCCGCGGCCCGCGACTACGTGCTCGCGCTCGAGGAGATGAGCGGCTGCCGGATGTCCTCGATCGGGGTCGGTCCGGACCGCGAGGCCACGATCGTGCGGCACGACCTGCTCGGCTGACCTGCTCGGCCGGCCTGCTCGGCCGGCCTGCCCGGCCGGCCTGCCCGGTGGGTCAGGCCGTCGCGGCGACGTGCGCGCGGGTGGTCACGGGCACACCGGCCGTGAGGTTGTCGAGCACGGGGCACTGCGCCTCGACCACCCGGATGAGCTCCGCGTAGGCCTCCTCGGTCTCGGGACCGGTGAGGGTCAGGTCGAGTTCGATGTCCTGGAAGCCGGCGCGGACGGCGGGGTCGACCCCGAAGAAGCCGCGCAGGTCGAGGGTGCCGTGGGCGTCCACCGCGACCGTGTCGACCGTGAGGCCGAGCTTGGCCGCCCAGACCCGCACGGTGATCACCTGGCAGGCCGAGAGTGCGGCGAGCAGGTGCTCGACCGGGTTGGCGCCGGTGTCCTCGCCCCCGAGGGCCGGCGGCTCGTCGATGGTGAACTCGTGCCGGCCGGCGGTGATGTCCACCGCCGTGTTCGTGCCGGGGGTGAGGCGGGATTCCGTGCGGAAGCCGACCCGGGCCGGTGCCCCCGCAGCGAGCTGCTCGGTGGTCTGCTTGGCGAGGTCGGGAAGGTCGATCGTCGTGGTTGTCATGGCGAGCAGCGTGGCCGACGAGCGGGGGCGCGTGCGAGCGGGCGTCGGGAGGTCTCAGAGCCTGACACGTAGTCCAGGAAATGAGACACCAGCGACTACCCTTGGTGCTCGTGAGAATCCTGGTCATCGGTTCCGGCGCCCGTGAGCACGCCCTCGTCCACGCCCTGACGCGCGACCCCTCGGTCACCGAGATCGTCGCCGCCCCGGGGAACCCGGGCATCGCCGCGCAGGCCCGTGCGGTGCCCGTGGACGCGAACTCGCCCGACGACGTCGCCGCGCTCGCCGAGCAGGTGCGCCCCGACCTCGTGATCATCGGCCCGGAGGCCCCGCTCGTGGCAGGCGTCGCCGACGCCGTCCGCGCCGCGGGCTTTCCCGTGTTCGGCCCGGATGGGGCAGCCGCGCGGCTCGAGGGGTCGAAGGCCTTCGCCAAGGACGTGATGGCCGCGGCCGGGGTGCCCACCGCCATGGCGCGGGTGTGCACGAGCGAGGAGGAGGCCCGCGATGCCCTCGATGCCTTCGGCGCCCCGCACGTGGTCAAGGACGACGGGCTCGCGGCCGGCAAGGGGGTCGTGGTGACCTCCGACCACGACGCGGCACTCGAGCATGCGCGCGGCTGCCTCGAGGGCGGGGTCGTGATCGAGGAGTTCCTCGACGGGCCCGAGATCTCGCTGTTCTGCCTCTCCGACGGTGTGACGGTCGTCCCGCTCGCGCCGGCGCAGGACTTCAAGCGGCTGCTGGACGGCGACGCCGGGCCCAACACCGGCGGCATGGGCGCCTACTCGCCGCTGCCGTGGGCCCCGGACGACCTGACCGAGCAGGTGGTGGAGCGGGTCGCCCTGCCCACGGTGCAGGAGTTGGCGCGCCGCGGCACCCCGTTCGTGGGATTGCTCTACTGCGGGCTGGCGCTCACCTCGCGGGGCCTGCGGGTGATCGAGTTCAACGCCCGGTTCGGGGATCCGGAGACCCAGGTCGTGCTCGCCCGGCTGCTCACCCCGCTCGCGGGCCCACTGCTCGCCGCCGCCACCGGCACGCTCGGCGATATCGAACCGCTGCGGTGGGCGGACGGGGCCGCCGTCACCGTCGTGCTCGCCAGTCCCGGCTATCCCGATGCGCCCCGCACGGGCGACGTGATCAGCGGGATCGAGCGCGCCGAGTCGCTGCCGGGCGTGCACGTGCTGCACGCCGGAACGGCGTCTGACGGCGCTGACGGCGCTGACGGCCCTGATGGTGCTGACGGCGCTGACGGCGCTGATGGTGCCGACGCAGGTACCGCGGGCGGCGAGGCCGACAGCGTGCGCTCGGCGGGCGGGCGCGTGCTCTCGGTCGTCGGTACCGGTGCGGACCTGGCCGCGGCCCGTGCCGCCGCCTATGCGGGCGTGGCCGAGATCGCCTGGCCGGGGATGCAGTACCGCACCGACATCGCCGCCCAGGTCGTGTGACGGGGAGCCGCCCGACCTGGGTCCTTTGGACCTTGTGGGGTCGCGCTGCGAGTACCCAGCTCCAGGGGGTGGCGGACCTGGGTCCCTTCGACCCTGCAGGAGGGGGCTGAACGTACCCAGCTCCAGGGCCCGCCCGATCTGGGTCCTTTCGACCAGGTGGGGTCGCGCTGCGGGTACCCAGCCGCAGCAGCCGGCCGAGCACGGAGGTCGATCCCGAGGGGCCGGCCTACCGCGCCGGCTTCTCGTAGGTGATCGTGCGGGCCGCGTTCACGAATCCGGCCGAGCCGTAGAACTTGCCGGCACCCGAGGGGTTGTCGGCGTCGACGTCGAGACCGAGGGTGGTGAAGCCGCCGGCCGCGCGCACGGCCGCCACCACGGAGTTGAGCACCGCGCGGCCGAGCCCGTTGCCCTGCGCCGCGGCGCGGGTGCCCACGAGCTCCAGGTATGCCTCCCCGGGCACGGTGCTCGAGACCATGCCGTAGGCGAGCACCTCGCCGTCGCGTTCCACGATCCGTGACAGGTCCGGGCGGAAGCCGGCCGAGGTCATGAACTGGTTCCACTTCTCCGCGGACGCGGGCCCGGATCCCCAGTGCGTGCGGAAGGCGTCGTTGTGCGCGAGCCGGGTCGCCTCCGAGTCGGCCGGCGTGAACTCCCGGGTGCGGGAGTCCTCGCTCGCCTCACCGCTCAGGTCGTGCGACATCTCGAAGAAGTAGCGGACGGCCGAATAGTCGTGATCGACCAGGAGGTCGATGCTCGGCTGATCGGTCGAGCTCGCGACCGCGGTGAGCACCAGTGGCACGGCCGGAAGTCGGGCCGTCGCGAGCTCGATGGCGACCGGCTCGGCGAGTTCGAGCAGCGCACTGGAGATCCCCCGGCCGCGCAGATCCGGGTGCACCCCCGAATCGATGTCGGCCGCGTTGATACCGTCGTGGCGCGGGTGATCACGCACCGCGACCGTGGCGAACGCGACGAGCGAGCCCCCGGACCACCTCCCCCATGTCTGGCGGGCCGGGTCGAACGTGGAGCTCGGGGCGAGGGCCTCGACCATCTCCTGCTCCGTCGGCTTCCACAGCAGGCCGCTCACCTCGTTGATCCGGCGGCGCAGGCTCGCCCATTCGCCGGCGTGATCGATGGTGAGCGGGCTGGTGGTCAATGACACGATCGGTCCTCGAGGGCGGGGAGGTGGGAGCCTCAAGAATGTCACGCCCGGGGGATCGCGATCAATGAGAATCCAACGCGCTGCAGCCGCTTCCCGGGCTCGCGGTGACCTCCTCGCGGGGGAGGTCACGCTCCCGCGAGGAGGTGGTCGATCTATTGCGGAGGTGGCCGATCCTTCCCGCCGCCCCTCACCTCACGCGAGTCGCACCGGAACGAGCGCCCCGCCGCGCACGAGGTCGCGCACCGTGGTCCGCTCATCCAGGGCCCGCAGTCGCAGCGCCCCGCCGGGCAGGCCGAACCACGGCGGCACGAGTTCGGCCTGCACCGGAACCGCGAGCCGGGAGATGAACACGACGCGGGTGGCCCCCGCGCCCGTCGCCGTCGAGGGCAGCGACCGGGACTCGAGTGGTGCCTGCCAACCGTAGATGTAGAGCCCGTCGAGCGTGCCGATCCGGTCGAAGAGGAGTCCGGGGGCCAGATCGGTCGCGATGCCGCCGGGCCCGGCCGCCCGGATGCGGGCCGCCAGCGCGGAGAGCGCGGGGGCCGCCGCCTGCATCCGGGCGGCCGCATCGGGGGCGGGCAGCGGCAGCGGAGGCGGGAGGGGAGACATCACGTAATCCCACACCAGACGGCACATCTGCGCCGGGGTGCCGTCGCCCAGCCGCACGGACTGGCCGTAGTCCGTCAACTCCGCGGTGGCCACGGCGTGCCCGATCGGCCGGATCACCACGGCGCCCTCGAAGTACGGGTGGACCTCGCCCGGCAGGCGCACCGCGCCGCGCGGCACCCCCGCCCGGTCGAGTGCCTCGCGCAGCCGCGCGTATTCGGCCAGCGGATCCTGCCACGGCAGCCAGGTGGGCCAGTGTTCCCGCGAGCGCGGGTGCCGCATCAGCTCGGCGAGCCAGTGCTCCGCCGGCGGGTGGGGCGCGAGCCCGGGATCTCCGGGCACGAGCATCGAGGGGCCCGCCGCGTTCCACCAGGGGCGCTGCCCGAAGTTCGCCGTGAATTCGGCGGGGCCGTCGGCGGGCACGTCGATCCGGGCGCTGAGCCAGGCGCCCCGCGCCGGGGAGGTCATCGCCTCGCGGAGCCGGCCGAACGCCTCGACCGCGTCGTCACCGAGGGGGTGTCTCCCCGCGGGGGTGTACAACCGTCCGGCGTGGTCGGAGCCCGCCTGCGACCACTCCGCCGAGACCGCCTCGCCCGCTTCACCGGCGGGCTGCGCGTCCGCCTGGGACCGGACGGCCGCGGCGAGGGCGCCGATGAGGGCGGGGTCGGCTGCGGGCATGCGGTCGATCGTACTGGCTCACCGGTGGCAGAATCCTGTACGTGACAGCTCCTCAACTGCCCGGCTGGCGGCACGTGTACTCCGGCAAGGTCCGCGATCTGTACGAGCCGACCGACGGTCCCGCGGACGTCGTGCTCGTCGTCGCCTCCGACCGCATCAGCGCCTACGACGTCATCCTTCCGACCGAGATCCCGGGCAAGGGCGTCGTGCTCACGGCGTTGAGCACGTGGTGGTTCGAGCGGATGGAGCCGATCATCGGCAACCACCTCCTCAGCCTCGACGTGCCGGCCGCCGTGGCCGGGCGCGCGATGATCTGCCGCCGCCTCGACATGGTGCCGATCGAATGCGTCGCCCGCGGCTACCTCACCGGCTCCGGCCTGGTCGAGTACCGCGCCACGTCGAGCGTGTGCGGGGTCGCTTTGCCGGAGGGTCTGGACGACGGCGCTCGCCTTCCCGAGCCGATCTTCACCCCCGCGTCGAAGGCCGCCGTGGGGGACCACGACGAGAACGTGTCCTTCGAGGTCGTCTCCGCCCGGGTGGGCGAGGAGCTGGCGAGCCGGCTGCGGGAGGTGACGCTCGCCGTCTATACGCGTGCGGCCGAGATCTCGGCCGAGCGGGGCATCCTCCTGGCGGACACGAAGTTCGAGTTCGGGATGGACGCCACCGGTTCCCTGCTCCTCGGCGACGAGGTGCTCACGCCGGACTCGTCCCGCTACTGGCCCGCGGATCAGTGGCAGGTGGGCCGTGCTCAGCCCTCCTTCGACAAGCAGTACGTGCGCGACTGGCTCACCCGCGACTCGGGCTGGGACCGCGCGAGCGAGACCCCGCCGCCGGAGCTTCCCGCCGGCGTGGTCGAGGCGACCCGCGCCCGCTACCTCGAGGCGTACGAGCGCATCACGGGCTCACCCCTTCCCCTCTAAGGCTTCCCGGGCCGGCGAACGGTGGATTCGGCCCCTCGGCGACCGGATCGGGTGGCCGAATCCACCGTTCGGCTTCTCAGCGCGACGAGCATGGCGCATGCTGGAGGCATGTCACGCTGGTCGCTGTGGTCGGAGGATTCGTTCCTGAGCATCGGGAGCCGGGGGTCGGTGCTTTCGGTCGGGTCGGTCGGATCGGCCGGTTCGGTGTGCTCGATCGGGTCCTCGCTCTCGCTGCTGAGCATCGCGAGCAACCTGAGCGTCGCCTCCCTCATGTCGAACCTCGGCGTCGGTGCCGTCATGGCCGGCCGCGGCGTCGGCGGCGTGCTCGGCGAGGCGAGGCCCGGGCCGCACGCCCGGCGGACGGCGTGCCTGGCCGCGCTCACCGGTGCGGCCGTCGTTCTCACGCTCGCGCGCCGAGGCCGCTAGCAGGCCCGCGACCGGCGCACAGCCCTACCAGCCGCGTCGCTCCCACTCGTCCAGGGATCCGCGCTCGGCCCCGAGGGTCGTGTCGTCGCCGTGCCCGGGATGGACCACGGCCTCGTCGGGCAGCTCATCGAACAGTGTGGCGCGCACGCCCGCGAGCAGCGAGGCGAACGCCGCCGGGTCCCCATGGGTGTTGCCGACCCCGCCCGGGAAGAGCGAGTCGCCGGTGAACGCGTGGGGTGTGGCGCCGTCGGGCCGGTGGATGAGCGCGATCGACCCGGGCGTGTGGCCCACGAGACTCACGACCGCCAGCGGCACATCGCCGACCATGACCACGTCACCGCCGGTGACCGCCCGATCCACGATGACCGAGGTCTGGGCCGTGATCTCCGCCGCATCCGCCGCGCCCGCGACGACCGCGGCGTCCGTCGCCCGCACGACCGCCGCGAGCGCGCGGTGGTGATCCCAGTGCGCGTGCGTCGTGACCACGGTCGCGAGCGCGCCGAGCCCGATCGCCTCGAGCAGGACGTCGGGTTCGGCGGCGGCGTCGATGAGCGCCCGCTCGCCACTGCGCACGCATTCGAGCAGGTAGGCGTTGTTGTTCATGGCGTAGTCCACGGCGATCTTCGTGATCCGAAGCCCGCCGGACGTCGTCGTCACCGGGGCGTCGCCCGGCCGCAGCGAAGGGAACATGCGCCCAGCGTAGGCGGTTCGGCTCCAACGGCTCGGAGCATGGACGACGAGCCCGCCCCCGTAGCCCGCGGCGGTAGGCTGGGCGCGCCCACCGAAAACGCATAACGCAGGAGCCCTCAATGCCCCGTCTGATCGTCGAGGTCATGCCGAAGCCGGAGATTCTGGACCCGCAGGGGAAGGCGGTCGCCGGGTCGCTGCCCCGCCTCGGCTTCGCCGATTTCGCCTCGGTTCGCCAGGGGAAGCGGTTCGAGCTCGAGGTCGCCGGCGAGGTGACCGAGGAACTGCTCGCCACCGCCCGTCGCGCCGCGGAAGAGGTGCTCTCCAACCCCGTGATCGAGGACGTGGTCGCGGTGTACGAGCAGGTCGAGCAGTGACGGCCCGCATCGGGGTCATCACCTTCCCCGGCACGCTGGACGATCGCGACGCCGCCCGCGCCGCGCGCTTCGCCGGCGCCGAGGCCGTGAACCTGTGGCACGCCGACTCCGGCCTCGCCGGGGTCGACGCCGTGGTGCTGCCCGGCGGCTTCTCCTACGGCGACTACCTCCGGGCCGGCGCGCTGAGCAGCCTCACCCCGATCATGGGCTCGGTGATCGATGCGGCCCGCGGCGGCCTGCCCGTGCTCGGCATCTGCAACGGCTTCCAGATCCTGTGCGAGGCCGGGCTGCTCGCCGGGGCCATGGTCAACAACGAGAAGCTCTCCTTCCTGTGCCGCGACCAGCGCCTGCGCATCGACAACGCGGACACCCCGTGGACCCGCGACTTCACGCTCGGCGACGAATTCGTGGTGCCGCTGAAGAACCAGGAGGGCCAGTTCATCGCGGACGAGGCGACCCTCGCCGAGCTCGAGGGCGAGGGCCGCGTGGTCTTCCGGTACGTCGACAACCCGAACGGCTCCCGGAACGACATCGCGGGCATCACGAACGCCGCCGGGAACGTCGTGGGCCTCATGCCCCACCCCGAGCACGCGATCGAGCCCGGCTTCGGCCCGGGCACCGACGGGCTGCGAGTGTTCACCTCGGTCCTCGACTCCCTCCTCGCCCACGCGTGAGCGAACCGGCCCCCTCGGCGCTCGATCCGGACGGTCCCGCCCCGTCCGGATCCGAGGCCACGCCCTCGGTTCGGATGTGGACCGACGGCGCCTGCAAGGGCAACCCCGGCCCCGGCGGCTGGGGGGTGCTCATGCGCTACGGCGGGCACACGAAGGAACTCTTCGGCGGCGAGGCCGTGACCACGAACAACCGGATGGAGCTGAGCGCCGTCATCCGCGGCCTCGAGTCCCTCACGAGGCCGAGCCGGGTCGAGCTGCACATCGACTCCTCCTACGTCATGAACGGCATGACCAAGTGGATCCACGGCTGGAAGCGGAACGGCTGGCGCACCGCCTCGAAGCAGCCGGTCAAGAACGCCGAGCTGTGGCGCGAGCTCGAGAAGCTCGTCGAGGTCCACGACGTGCACTGGACCTGGGTCAAGGGCCACGCCGGCGACCCCGGCAACGAGCGGGCCGACCAACTCGCCAACCTCGGCGTCGACGAGATCCGCCGCTCCTAGGTGCCGCGGTCCGCTCGTCCGCGTCGTCGTGTCCGGATCGTTAGGTGGGCTCGGCCCGCGGCCGACCACGCCTCGCGTAGCCTGACCGGACCGAGCACTACGACGAAGGAGTCGCCATGGTCGTCAGCGTCATTCCGATCGGGTGGGCGCGCCGACTCCTCACGGCGGCCGCACTCGTCCTCGTCGCGGCCGGTTGCCAGGCGTCCTCGGCGGGCGGCACCGAGTTGCCGAACGGGCTGCAGGTTCCCCGTTCGAGCGGAGGCACGCCGGGTGTCGGCGACGGCGCGCTGCTCGAGGGGCGGATCGTCGATCGCGACGGCTGCCTGGCGGTCGAGAGCGAACTCGACGGATCCGTGGCCATCCCCGTCTTCGACGTCGAGGATCCCCGCCCGGACCGCCTCGCCCCGGGGGGCGGGGTCGCGTTCGGCGGCGGTTTCCAGCCGCCGCACGACTCCTTCGACATTCCGTCCGCCTGTGCGGGCGAGGACGAGTACTTCCTCGTCGTCATGGAGTGAGCACGCGCCAGGAGGTCCCGGTGTCACGGGCAGGGGTCACCGAGAACGTCTCGCGGCCGGTGGTGACAGCGGTGGCCCGATCTCTTGGGGCAATACTGCCTATGGGCTGCACTCGGGCTGGCGATACGATCCGACAACGCCCTCGGGATCTACATCGCGACGAACTGATGTCTCCTCCATCTCGAACGGGCGACACCGCCCCACGGCGGCGACGTAGACGGCTGTGGTGGGGCTCGGCCGGCCTGCTGGTCATCGGCCTCGTGGTTGCAGGCACGTACGTGTTGACCGTTGGCGTCGCCTGGCGTGCCCGGGTGCCTGTGGTTCAAGCGAGCCTCCTCGAACCAGAGGTCCTCGGTCTCGTGGTCGACACCTGCAACGAGGGCCCTGAGGTCGACCTCCTGGAGGAGGATGATGAGGCGGTCCGTGTGGCCGTCGTCTCCACACGGACCTTCGGTGGCTCGGGCAGCGGCGACTGCCAGGATCTGCTCGAGGTCCACCTGAATGCGTCTCTGGATGAGCGGCTCGTGGTCGTTGCGATCTCCGGTGATCTGCTCACCGTCGAATCCAGGTGACCTGCCGACCTGAACCGGGCGCATTCGGGCCTGAGGTCGAGTGCCGACGCCCGCCGGGTCGTCGGCGCCGGCACCCTCAGTGCGGTCGAAGCCTATGGACGGCGCCCGTGAAGTTCGGTTTCCGGCCCCACCCCGCGTAGGTGAACCCGTCCGGGGTCTCGGTCACGTTCACCTCGACCCGGCCGGGCAGGAGCACGGGAGCGGCGAACTCGGTCGTCCACGCGAACGACTCGCCCCGGCGCGGACCCACGAGCGCGAGCGCCCGGGAGGCGGTGTACATGCCGTGCGCGATCGCCCGCGGGAACCCGAACGCCTTGGCCGACAGCGACGAGAGGTGGATCGGGTTGACGTCGCCGGAGACCTTGGCGTATTCGCGGCCGACCCCCGCCCCGAGCTCCCAACGGGCCGTCACCGGGAGCTCGCCCGGCTCCTGACGCACGGGCTCCGGCGCCGCCTCGAGACCCTCGAGCCGCACGCCCTTGGCCAGGTAGGTCGAGACGCCGCGCCACGCGGGCTGGGGATCGGTGTCGCCCGTCTCGGTCACCTCGACCACGAGATCGACCTGCGTGCCCCGGTGATGCGGCCGCCGGTTCCGCGACCACGCCCGCACCGTGAGCGCGTCGGTCAGGTCGAGCGGTCGGGCGACCTCCACCCGATTGGCGATGTGGACCATCCCCAGCAGCGGCAGCGGGAAGTCGTGCCGGGCCATCACCTGCACCGCGAGCGGGAAGCCGAGCACGTGCACGAACCCGGCCGGCAGCACGTCCCGGCCCGACTCGCCCACCAGGTGCTGGTAGCGGGTGAGTCGCGCGGGATCCACGCCGACGTCGTCCACGCGGTAGACCACGTTCGGCAGCAGCTGCGGCCGATCGGTGCGCAGCATCGCCGCGCGCGCCGAGCGCCCGAGCGCCGCGCCGTAGAGGGAGGCGAGGCTCGGCAGCGCCGGGAGCACGGTGTCACTCGCGCCGCCCGTCCCGTGTGTGCCGGTCCGGCCGTTCGTGTCCACCGGCCGTCACCGCCCCACGAGGTTCTGCCCGCACACCCGCAGCGTCTGCCCCGTGATGCCGCCCGCGCCCGGCGAGACGAGGAACGCGACCGCCTCGGCCACGTCGATCGGCCGGCCGCCCTGCTGGAGGGAGTTGACGCGCCGGGCGATCTGCCGCGGGATCGGCGGGATCTTCGCGGTCATGTCGGTCTCGATGAACCCCGGGGCCACGGCGTTCGCGGTGCCGCCGGTGCCCGCCAGCCGCGGCGCGAGCGCCTCGGTCATCGCGATGACGGCCGCCTTCGAATAGCCGTAGTTCGTCTGGCCGCGGTTGCCGGCGATCCCCGAGGTCGAGGCGAGCGCGGCGAGCCGCAGCCCGTCCGGGGCGAGGTCGGTGCGCGTGAGCAGGTGCTCGTTCATCGCGAGCTGCGCGGCGATGTTCACGCCGATGACGGCATCCCACTGCTCGGCGCTCATGTTCGCGAGCAGCTTGTCGCGCAGCACCCCGGCATTGTGGACGACGATGTCGAGCCTCCCGTAGCGGGCGCTCGCCAGGTCCGCGATCCGCCGACCCGCCTCGGGGGAGGTGATGTCGAGCTGGAGCGCGGTGCCCCCGATCCGGTTCATCACGGCGGCGAGCGACTCCCCGGCGGCCGTCACGTCGACGCCGATGACGTGGGCGCCGTCGCGGGCGAGCACGCGCGCGATCGCCTCGCCGATGCCCCGGGCCGCGCCCGTGACCACGGCGACGCGCCCGGCGAGGGGGAGGGCGTCGTCCGCAGGCTCGTGCCCCCGGCCGGTGGACACCTCGAGCAGCTGGCCGTCGACGAACGCCGAGCGGGTGGACAGGAGGAAGGCGAGCGTGGCGGACACCGAGGGGGAGTCGGCGTAGGCGCCGGCGGCGAGCACGATCCCGTTCGCGGTCGCCCCGGCGCGCAGCTCCTTCGCCAGCGAGCGGAGCATGCCGGCCACCCCGCCCTGGGCGGCGGCCCACGTGGGAGCCGCGTCGCCCTGGGCGTCGGCGGGATCGCGGGAGATCGAGACGATCCGGCCGTGCGGAGCGAGCGAGCGGAGCATCCCGCCGATCGCGAGGGTGATCTCCCCGGCCTCCTGCGGGGCGGACAACGCGGTGAACACCGGCACGATCGCGGCCACGCGGGGCGAACCGTCCTGCGGGGCGGTGCGGCGCACGTCGAGGCCCCGGTCGAGCAGCATGGTCGCGACCGAGTCCGCGTCGTCGCCGGAGCCGAGCACGACGACCGGGCCGTCGGCCGCGGGCCGCGCGGGGCCGGCGTCGAAGCCCTGCCGGCGCAGCGGCACGGGGCGGGGGAGGCCGAGGGCCTTGGCGAGCTTCGCGGCCGGACCGGAGTTGACGAGGTCGAGGTACGTGTCGCTCACTGGTCTACCTTCCTTGTGTCAGCGTTCTTCGATAGGACGCTGATGCACCCCGGGTGCTGCCGGGCCATCGCCCAGCTCGCTCGACACTGTTGATGTCCAGCATGAGATCTGCGAGGTCTGGTGGCTGCCCGGGACGTGTGGACCGTCGATAGGGCTGAGCGCCAAACCCGGTGACGGGGGCGAGCGCCGATCAGTGAGCGAACCGGCAGACACGTCCCGGCTCCCACAGCACCGTGAGACGAGGGCGCCTCCCCACTGGTACGAGCAGCAAGGAGGCTGACATGAAGTCTGCCAACACACCCACCCATGAACAAACCCTGTGCCTGCCCGAGGAACCTCCCGGCGACGTGACCGCCGGTCTGGACTGGGCCCGTGACGACCACGCGGTCAGCGTGGTAGATCATCGCGGCCGTGAAATCGACCGATGCATGATCGAACACACCGCGGAGGGGCTGCGCGCCCTGCTCACCTTCCTGGCCCGCAACAACGCCACCGAAGTCGCGATCGAACGCCCCGACGGACCCGTGATCGACACGCTGCTGGACGCCGGCATCACCGTGGTCGTGATCAGCCCGAACCAAGTCAAGAACATCCGACGCCGATACGGCTCCTCCGGCAACAAGGACGACCGGTTCGACGCGTTCGTCCTCGCCGACACGCTCCGCACCGACCGGGCACGACTGCGCCCGCTCGTCCCGGACCGAGACGACACGATAGCTCTGCGCCGGGCATGCCGTGCACGCAAGGACCTCATCGCCCACCGCATCGCGACCGGAAACCAGCTGCGCGCGCACCTGCGCAACGCACTGCCCGCCACAATCGGACTGTTCAAGGACATCGACTCCGACATAGCTCTGTCGTTCCTGGAACGCTTCGACACCCAAGACAAGCTGGACTGGCTCACCCCCACCAGACTCGGCACCTGGCTCGCAAACAGGGATACTCCGGACGCACCAGCCACCGTGCTGCACACGAAGATCCTCGCCGCACCCCGCGGACCCGAAGGTGACTTCGCCACAGCCCTGGCCACGATCACCGCCAGCCACGTCGCCGTCCTGCGCACCCTCCAGGCCCAGACCCGCACCCTGGAGAAGCACATCGATCAGCAGCTGACCACCCACCCCGACGCGCACATCTTCACCAGCCTGCCCCGATCCGGGCGCGTCCGCGCCGCCCGACTGCTCGCCGAGATCGGCGACTGCCGCTCCCGATTCCCCACCCCCGAAGCACTCATCTGCCTCGCCGGAGCAGCACCATCGACCCGCCAATCCGGGAGGATCCGCGTCGTCGGATTCCGTTGGTCCTGCGACAAACAACTCCGCGACGCCGTCACCGACTTCGCCGCCGACAGCATCAAAGCCAACCCATGGGCCGCGCACCTCTACCAACAAGCCAGAACCAGAGGCCACGACCACCCCCACGCCGTCCGAATCCTCGCCCGAGCATGGCTCACCATCATCTGGCACTGCTGGCAAGACCACGTCCCATACAACCCCAGCAAACACCGAGCACTCCAGCCCTACCTCACCCCCGAAAACAAGGCGGCTTGACATAGGGCTTCTCATGCCGCCTCGACGATCATCGCAGTGGCCTGGCCGCCCGCCGCGCAGACGGAGATGAGCCCGCGCACGGGCCGATCGGGCGCGTGTGGGCCCGTGGCCTTGCGTTCGGCGAGCAGGGTCGCGAGCGTGGCGAGGATGCGGGCGCCGGTGGCCGCGAACGGGTGGCCGGCGGCGAGGGAGGAGCCGGCGACGTTGAGCCGGCTGCGGTCCAGCTCGCCGAGCGCCGGGGCATCGAAGGCGCGCCGGTTGAAGTCCTCGTCCGCCCAGGCCCCGATCGTGGCGAGCACGGTCGAGGCGAAGGCCTCGTGGATCTCGACGAAGTCGAAGTCGGCGAGGGTGAGCCCGGCGCGGTGCAGCAGCCGCGGCACGGCGTAGGCCCCGCCCATGAGCAGGCCCTCGGACCCGTGCACGAAGTCGACCGCGGCCGCCTCGGCGTCGACGACGTAGGCGAGGGCGGGCAGACCCCGCGCCTGCGCCCAGGCCTCGCTCGCGAGCAGAACGGTTGCCGCGCCGTCCGAGAGCGGGGTCGAGTTCCCGGCGGTCATCGACGGGTCCTCGCCCGACGTGCCGAAGACGGGCGAGAGCGTCGCGAGCTTCTCCATCGACGTGTCCACCCGGAGCGATTCGTCGCGGGTGAGGCCGCGGTAGGGGGTGAGCAGGGAGTCGAAGAGGCCGCGCTCGTAGGCCGCCGCGAGGTGGCGGTGGGAGTCGAGGGCGAGCTGGTCCTGGTCCGCGCGGGTGATGGCCTTGGCCGCGGTGGTGAGCGCCTGGTGCTCGCCCATGCTCAGGTGGGTGCGCGGCTCGTTCACGCTCGGGGCCACGGGGGCGAGGTCCCGCGGGGAGATCGTGGCGAGGACCCGGGCGCGCCGGCCGAGGGTCTTCGCGCGGGAGAGCTTGAGCAGGGCGCGGCGGAGCCGGTCGCTCACGACGATCGGCGCATCCGAGGTCGAGTCGACGCCCCCGGCGATCCCGGATTCGATCTGGCCCAGGGCGATCTTGTTGGCGACCGACCAGGCGGCCTCCATGCTCGTGGCGCAGGCGCGCTGCACGTCGAAGGCCGAGGTGTGCGGGTCGAGGGTCGTGCCGAGCACCGCCTCACGGGTGAGGTTGAAGTCGCGGCTGTGCTTGAGCACCGCGCCCGCGCTCACGTCGCCGAGGCGCTCGCCCTGGAGGGAGAAGCGGGCGATGAGCCCGTCGAGCGCGGCGGTGAGCAGGTCGAGGTTCGACGCGCCGGCGTAGGCGCCCCCGGCCTTGCCGAACGGGATCCGATTTCCGCCGAGGATCGCTGCGCGCCTCGGTGGGGTGACAACTGACATGGCGTTCCTCACTCGGTCGGGGCACTCCGGGTATTCCTGAGACCGATGGTACCCGGTACCGACGGTCTGTGAACCGGGTCACTGGTAGCTGACGAAGTCCGGGGTCGGGTCGATCGCGAACGTCTGCGCGGGCGTGAGCATCGGGGTGTCCCGCTCGAGGAAGTTCTTCCAGCCCCAGTGCAGGCCGGGCTGGGCGCCGGACCGGATGTTCTCCCACGTGGCGAGCTTGGCCCCGGGCGTGCCATGGCCGTCGGCGTGGACGAGTACGGCCACCTCGGAGCGGCTCAGGTCGAGGTCGGCGCGGTCGGAGACCATCCGGCGCTGGAACTGGTGGAGCACGACCATCTTCTGGGGGAGGTCGCGCTCGCGCACGAAGTCGGCGACGTAGTCGATCACCGAGTTGACCTCGGCGGCGGTCACGGTCCCGATCTGGCGCAGGTGCACCTGGTCCTTCTTCAGGCGCCACTCCGGATCGAGCGCGATCCCGACGTTCGGATGGGTGAGGAGTTCGGAGTAGTCGCGGACCTGGTCGAGGAAGTTCGTGCGGCCGGGCTGGAAGTCGAGCACGACGTACTGTCCGGCCTCCGCGGCCGCCTCGATCATCGGTAGGTAGTCCTCGGCGGGCCACTCGTTCGAGTAGTTGCCGTCGCCGCCCGCGGAACCCGAGGCCACGGTGACGATCACCTCGAGTGCGGGCACGATCGCCTCGTCGGTCAGGCCCTCGTACTTCGCGGCGTAGTCGGCTGCCAGGTCGATGGTCTGCGGCAGGTCCTGATGGCCGAGGATCCCGAGCTGGTCGGAATGAGGGCTGCCGTACAGGGCGACGTAGCGCTTGTGATCGAACACGAGTTGACCCCCGCCGGGCAGCTCGACGCCCGTGGCGGCGGTCGCGACCTGCCAGGCGAACGTCTCGGTGTCGCCGTAGCGGTCGCCGAAGCCGACGACGGCGGCGGCCTCCCCCAGGGCGCTGATCCGTGCCGCCGATCCCCGGGGGTCGCCGGGCACGATCGCCACCGCGGCGCCCGCGGCCCGGGCGTTGGCGAGCGCGCCCACCTGGGCCGGGTCGTCGTCGACAAGCACCTCGAGCCCGTCGACGCGCTCGCCGGGAAGGAGCGCGGGCAGGTCGGCCGGGCCGTTCCGGTCGGCTGGGCCGCTCGGGTCGGTCTTGTCGTTCTGGCCGGCTGTGTTCGTCGGGTCGGCGGCCTGGTTGCTCGCGCCCGGCCCGGCCGCCGGCACCTCGCCCTCCTCGAGGGAGGCGAGGGTCGTCAGGGCCGCCAGGCCATCGGCGGGGGCCGGGTCGGCGTCGCCCGGTGCCGGTTCGCTCAGGTCGAGGCCGAGCGCGGCGGCGAGCTCGCCGGTGTCGGTCGGCGCGGCCGCGATGCTCCGACCGTCTCCGAGGGCGGCGGTCGCCACATCGGAGGCCTGGCCGAACGTGAGGAGCGAACCGGCCCCGAGTCGATCGAGCTCCGCTGCGAGGTCCGCAAGCTCGGTGGATTCCGTGGATCCCGTGGATTCCGTGGACCCGCTGGACCCGCTGGGCTCGCTGGGCTCGCTGGGATCGGTGGGCCCGCTGGGCTCGGTGGGCGAGGTGCCGCCGTCCTGCTCGGGGGCCGACGTGCCCGCCTGCGGGGTGAGGAGGAGCGGCGCCCCGAGCGCGGCGGCGGTCGCCCCGGCGCGCAGGGTCGCGACCGGATCGCCGGCCGGGGCGAGGAGCGCGACCTCGGCGGAGGCGAAGAGGAGCCGGCTCGAGGCGAGTGCCGCCTCGATCGCGGCGGCCTCGGCGGCTGCATCGGGCTGATCGGGCTCCTCGGGTTCCTCGGGGTCGTCGGAGTCTGATCCCGACGCGGCGACGACCGTGTACGGCTCGTCCGGCAACTGCGCGACGGCCGCGGGCACCGGTGCCTGCGCGGTCTCGGGCGTGCTCGGCCCGGGCTCGGGTCCACTGGTCTCGGTGCATGCGGCGAGCGTCAGGGTCGCCCCGAGGCTCAGGCTCGCCCCGAGGAGGCCGGCGGCGACTGATCGAATTCTCACGGACTACCCCCGCGGTTCGGTTCTCGGAACAGCCCACCCTACGCCGCGCCACCGGTTGCCGTCCGGCCTGACCTCTAGACGCCCGACCATCTGCGTGCACAAGTTGTCCACACGGTTATCCACAGGATGTGCATAGCGCGCGGGCCGGTCCGAGGTTCGGGACGGCGCGTCTCACGGGGCGCGTGTCCACAGGCCGTCGACGATGCGTCGGCGCCCGCCCGGCACCTTCATGGGACCGCTGGTACCTGATACTCTCGGTCTGTGAACCTCGTCACCGATGCCGACCGCGATGGCCGCTCCACCCGCTGGGCCACGCACCGCGCCGAGCGGCGCGCCGACCTCTGCCGCGCCGCCCGCCGGGCCGTGCACCACCGCGGGCCCGACCTGTCCATGGACGAGATGGCCGCGGCCATGGGCACCTCGAAATCGATCGTCTACCGCTACTTCACGGACAAGACGGGTCTGCGGGCGGCCGTCGGGATCGACGTGCTCGACGAGTTCGCCGACGCGCTCGCCAGCGCGGCGCAGGAGTCCCCGGCCCCGCGCGACCAGGTCGCCGCGATGGTGCGCGTCTACGTCGAGATGCTCACCCACTCCCCGAACGTGTACCGCTTCGTGACCCATCCGGACTCCCAGCCGTCGGCGATGCAGACCTTCCTGTCGCGGGTCACGGCGTTCGTGGCGGAGCCGCTCGCGACCCTCCTCGCGGGCGCCGGGCACGACGCGGGGCTGGCCGACATGTGGGCCGCCGGCATGGTCGGATTCGTGCGCGGAGCCGGGGAGGCCTGGCTCGCCGAGCCGACCCGCTACCGCAGCAGTCCCGAGCAGCTGACCGATCACATCACCGCGTGGCTGTGGTGGGGGACCGCCCAGCCGCCGGCACCCTCGGTCCCCTCGACCCCCTCGGTCCCCTCGTCCACCTCGACCCCCTCGAGCCTCTCGAATGGAGCCGACCATGCCTGAGCCGCGGACCGACCGCCTCGACCACCTCGACCATCGGGAGCTGTCCGACCTGCTCGACGGGCGCTGGGCCGACCAGCGCCGCGAGATCCGCGACGTCTGCCTCGGGGAGTCCCTGCGCAAGATCGAGGGGCAGCCGCTCGACGACTACCGCGAACGCGTGCTCGACCAGCTGCACGAACTCGTGGACCGGGGGCTCGTGGCCCGGGCGTTCCCCACCCACCTCGGCGGCGAGGACAACCACGGCGGCAACATCGCCGGCTTCGAGGAATTCGCCGTCGCGGACCCGTCGATGCAGATCAAGGCGGGCGTGCAGTGGGGCCTGTTCGGCTCCGCGGTGCTCCATCTCGGCACGGCGGAGCACCACGACCGCCTGTTGCCGGACATCATGAGCCTGCGGGTGCCCGGGGCGTTCGCCATGACCGAGATCGGCCACGGATCCGACGTCGCCTCCCTCGGCACGACCGCCACCTACGACCCGGCCGCGCAGGAATTCGTGCTCCACACCCCGTTCCGGGCGGCGTGGAAGGAGTTCCTCGGCAACGCCGCGGTCCACGGGGCCGCCGCGGTCGTCTTCGCCCAGCTCGTCACCGCCGGAGTCAACCACGGGGTTCACGCGTTCTACGTCCCGATCCGGCAGCTCGCCGTCGACGGCACGGTCGGCGACCTGCTCCCCGGCGTCCAGGCGGAGGACGACGGGCTCAAGGGCGGGCTCAACGGCATCGACAACGGCCGGCTCGCATTCGACCACGTGCGCGTGCCCCGCCGGAACCTGCTCAACCGCTACGGGGACGTCGCCCCGGACGGCACCTACAGCTCGCCGATCGCCAGCCCGGGCCGCCGGTTCTTCACGATGCTCGGCACCCTCGTCCAGGGCCGCGTCTCACTCTCCGGGGCCGCGACGGTGGCCGCGAAGATGGCCCTGGCGACGGCCGTACGGTACGGCAGCGAGCGTCGTCAATTCGCCGGCGCCGACGACAACAGCGAGACCGTGTTGCTCGACTACCAGCGCCACCAGCGCCGGCTCCTGCCGCTCGTCGCGCGCACCTACGCGGCGCAGTTCATGCACAACCAGCTGCTCGAGCGGTTCCACGACGTGTTCGCCGGGATCCACGACACGGACGAGGACCGGCAGGACGTGGAGACCCTCGCGGCCGCCTCGAAGCCGCTGAGCACCTGGCTCGCGCTCGAGGTCACGCAGGAGTGCCGCGAGGCGTGCGGCGGGGCGGGCTACATGACCGAGAACCGGCTCACGGGCCTGCGCGCCGACATGGACGTCTACGTCACGTTCGAGGGCGACAACAACGTGCTCCTCCAGCTCGTGGGCAAGCGCCTGCTCACCGACTACGGCCGGGCGATGGCGACGATGGACGTGGCGGGCGCCGTCCGGTATGTCGCGGACCGCGCCGCCGACATGACCCTGCACCGCACCCCGCTGCGGCGCGCGGCCCAGTCGATGCAGGACTGGGGCTCGGCGGCCCGGTCGGTCAACGAGGTGCGCGACGCGGGCGTGCAGCGCGAACTGCTCGAGGACCGGGTCGAGGCGATGATCGCCGAGATCGCGGGCGACCTGCGCACGGTCTCCGGCGCCCCCGCGGCGGAGGCGGCCGCGATGTTCAACTCCCACCAGGACGCGCTCATCGCGGCCGCGCGCGCACACGGGGAACTGCTCCAGTGGGAGGCGTTCACCGAGGCCCTCAACGGGATCGCCGACCCCGCGACCCGGAAGGTGATGACCTGGCTGCGCGACCTGTTCGGGCTCGGTCTCATCGAGGAGCACCTCGACTGGTACCTCATCCACGGCCGGCTCTCCGCCCAGCGGGCCGCCGCCGTGACCTCCTATATCAACCGGCTGCTGCCGCGCCTGCGCGACCACGCCCTCGACCTCGTCGACGCCTTCGGCTACAGCCCCGCCCACATCGGCGCCCCGATCGGGACCGGCGTCGAGGCGGAGCGCCAGTCCGAGGCGCGCCAGTACCAGCGGCGGCTGCGGGCCTCGGGCGGGGAGCCGATTCTCGAGAAGCACGTCCGGGCGCGCTCCGCCTGATCAAGGACGACGCCCGCTCGCCTCGCGCGGACCGGCGTCGAGACCGGGGGAGACGGGTCGCCGGCGCGCACTGGTCTCCCGGCGGGAGCGGCGTCGCTCAATCGGCCTGCGTGGCCAGCCACTCCGCGAGCGTGGGACCGAGGATCTCGGTGTCGGCGGCCGCGATGAGCGCGCCGGTGCGGAACGCGCGGCCGAACCGGCCGGGCAGCGGAACCGGCACGCGCAGCAGATGCTCCCCGTCGACGGGCGCCGGCAATCGGCCGACGAGGGCGCGCAGGGTCATCACCTCGGGACCGGCGATCTCGTGCAGTGGGCCGGTGCGGGCGCCGGTCGCCACGTCGGCAATCACGCGGGCCACCGTGTCGACGGCGATCGGCTGGACGAGCATCGCGGGCACGAACGCCAGCGGCCCGATCCGGGACCGCGCGAGCGTCTGGCGCGCGAACTCGAACCACTGGGTGGTGCGCACGATCGTCAGGTTCTCGCTCTCCTGTCGCGCCACCCGCTCCTGGGCCGCCTTCGCCGCGTAGTAGCCGAAGCCGCGCACGGCCGGGGCGTCGCAGTGCAGGATCGAGAGCAGCACGTGCCGGGCCCCCGAGGCCCGCGCCACCGCCGCCGCGGTCCGGGTCGAGGCGGTGAAGAACTCCCCGGCCGCGCGACCGCCCATCGCGACCGTGCCGGTGGCCTCGACGACGGCGTCGACCGCGGGGATGCGAGCGGCGGTGCCGGCCTGCGTCACGTCGAATCCGCTGGAGCGGGAGTACGTCCGGGCGTCGACCCCGCGCCGGCTCAGCTCCCGCGCGATCGCCCTGCCCGAGACGCCGGCCCCGATGATCGCTACCTTCATCACTCCTCCAACCACTGTCGAGCGTAGACCCGCCGAGATCACCCGGGATAGAAGGGCAGAGGCCCGGTGGTGGGCACGACGGCGACGCGGGGCACCCCGCGGGAATCCGTGGCAGCCCGGAGGGGTCAGGGCCGCCGGCCGGCCGCGAGCAGGTTCTCCGTGTGGGCATCCCAGAGCCAGGCCGGACCGGCGCCGAGCCGTGGGTCGTCGTGACCCCGACCGGCCTCGACCGCGTCGAAGTAGGCCAGGTCCGCCTCCCACCGCGCGATCGGCGAGTCGGCCACCCCGCTCGTGCAGCGCCCGCCATGCCCGGGAACGACCTCGAGTGCCGCGCGCACGTACGGCTCGAGGCGGGCGAGGCCCTCGCGGTAGGCCGCCGGGCCGGTCTCGGCGAGCAGCGGGATCTCGACGTCGGAGAGCATGTCGCCCGCGACGAGCACGCGCTCGGCCGGCAGCCACAGCGCGCCGTGCCCGGGGGAGTGCCCGTCGTGGGTCACGATCTCCACGCGCGGCCCGTCCCAGTCGAGGGTCCGCCCCTCGTACACCTCGACCCGGCCGACATGGGGCACGAGTTCCCAGGACACGTGCGCCGTGGCGGCCTGCTGCAGCTTCGGCTGGTGCTCGAGCGCGAGCCGGGCGGCCGCGGGCGTGGCGTACCGGGGGCCCGCGCCCAGGCCGGGGTGCCAGAGCATGTGGTCGTGGTGGGCGTGGGTCGACCAGCCGCACACGACCCTGCGGCCGCGCAGGCGCGCGGCCAGCCGGTCCAACTCGGCGGTCGTCCAGGCGGGGTCGACCACGATGACGTCGTCGCCGTGGGAGATCACCACGGAATTGGTCCTCATCACGGCGGACGTGACTACCTCGAGCATCGATGCTCCCGTCGGTCGGTGTGGCGGTTGTTCGTATCCTAGGCGGGTGAGCACTTCCCGGCAGGCCTCGGCCCGCGCCCAGGTACCCCCGTTCGAGGTCATGCGCATCCTGCACCGCGTGGCCCAGTTGCGCGCCGACGGGCGTTCCGTCATCTCGCTGTGCGCCGGTGAGCCCGCGGGCGGGGCGCCCGGGGCGGTGCACCGGCGAGCCGCCCAGCTGCACCGCGCCCAGGCCGAGTTCTCCTATACCCCGGCCCTCGGCATCGAGGAGTTGCGGGAGGAGATCGCCGCCCACTACCGCCTCTGGTACGGACTGCGGGTGCCGACCGAGGCCGTCGCCGTGACGACCGGCTCCTCCGGCGGGTTCCTGCTCGCGTTCCTCGCCGCGTTCAATCCCGGTGACCGGGTCGCGCTCGCCCGGCCGGGCTACCCCGCCTACCGCAACCTGCTCACGGCGCTCGGATGCGAGGTGGTCGAGCTCGACTGCGGGCCGGACGTCGGCTTCCAGCCCACTCCCACGCTTCTGGACGACGCCGTGGCCGCCTCGGGTGAGCTCGCCGGCCTGGTCCTCGCCTCGCCCGCGAATCCCACGGGCACGATGATCGACGTGGCCCGGATGGCGGCCCTGGTCGAGTGGAGCCGCAGGCGGGGCGTGCAGATCGTCTCCGACGAGATCTATCACGGCATCACCTATGGGCACGGCAGCCCCGAGGCCTCCGGGGATCCGGAGCGGCCCAAGGGCGTGTGCGCGCTCGCGCTCGAGCCGGACGCGATCGTCGTGTCCTCGTTCTCGAAGTACTGGGGGATGACCGGTTGGCGGGTCGGTTGGCTCGTCCTGCCCGAGCGGCTGCGCGCCCCCGTGGACGCCCTCGCCGGAAACATCGCCCTGTGCCCGCCGGCTCCCGCGCAGGCCGCCGCCGTCGCCGCCTTCCGGCGCGCCTCGTATGCGGAGGCCGATACCCGCGTGGCCGAGCTCGCGCGGGTGCGGGAGATCGCGCTCGCCGGCGCCCGGCGCCTCGGCTGGGATCCGATCGCCCCGGCCGATGGGGCCTTCTACCTCTACGCCGGAGTACCGCTCGGGCAGTACGAGGACTCGGAGGCGTGGTGCGCGGCGCTGCTCGAGACGCACGGGGTCGCGCTCGTGCCCGGCACCGACTTCGACCGGGTCGACGGCCGTGAGTTCGTGCGGCTCTCCTTCGCCGCCGGCGCCGAGGCGGTCACAGAGGCGCTCGAGCGGATCGAGGCCTTCCAGGCGAGCTGAGTGGGCAGAGCGGGCCGAGGCGGGCAGCGCACGTAGAGCGGACCGAGTGGAACGGTGAACGGTGAGACGCGGGCCGGGCACGTCGGTGCGGCCCGGTAGATTGGGACCGTCGTCCGCCGTTGCCAGTGAGGAAGATCGTGCCCAGCATCGACCCAGCCGTTGACCCCCGAACCGATCGCGAGGTCGACTCCCAGATCGACACCGTCGCCGACGCCGCGAACACCCCCGACCAGCCGCAGCCCTACGGCGAACTCGGCCTGGCCGAGGGGGAGTACCAGCAGATCCGCGAGTTGCTCGGGCGCCGTCCGACCGCCGCCGAGCTGGCGATGTACTCGGTCATGTGGTCCGAGCACTGCTCGTACAAGTCCTCGAAGCGGCACCTGGCCCAGTTCGGGAAGAAGACCACTGACGAGATGCGCGAGAAGCTCCTCGTGGGAATCGGTCAGAACGCCGGCGTCGTCGACATCGGCGACGGCTGGGCGGTCACGTTCAAGGTCGAGTCCCACAACAGCCCCTCCTTCGTCGAGCCCTATCAGGGCGCCGCGACCGGGGTCGGCGGCATCGTGCGCGACATCATCTCGATGGGCGCGCGCCCGATCGCCGTCATGGATCAGCTGCGCTTCGGTGACGTCGAACACCCCGACACCCAGCGGATCGTCCACGGCGTCGTCGCGGGCGTCGGCGGCTACGGGAACAGCCTCGGCCTGCCAAATATCGGCGGCGAGACCGAGTTCGACCCCGCCTACCAGCGCAATCCGCTCGTCAACGCCCTGTGCGTCGGTGCCCTCCGGCACGAGGACATCCACCTGGCGAACGCCTCGGGCGCGGGCAACAAGGTGGTGCTCTTCGGGGCCCGCACCGGCGGCGACGGCATCGGCGGGGCCTCGATCCTGTCGTCCCAGTCCTTCGACGCGGACAAGCCCTCGAAGCGGCCGAGCGTGCAGGTCGGCGACCCGTTCATGGAGAAGCTGCTCATCGAGTGCTGCCTCGAGCTGTACGCCGCGGGTGTGGTCGAGGCGATCCAGGACCTGGGAGCCGCCGGCATCTCCTGCGCCACGTCCGAGCTCGCCGCGAACGGCGACGGCGGCATGCACGTCGACCTCGAGACCGTGCTGCTGCGCGACCCGACCCTGACCGCCGGCGAGATCCTCATGAGCGAGTCGCAGGAGCGGATGATGGCGGTCGTCTCTCCGGCCAAGCTCACCGAGTTCCTCGCCATCACGGGTCGCTGGGAGGTCGAGACCGCGGTCATCGGCGAGGTGACCGACACCGGTCGGCTCACGATCGACCACCACGGCCGGCGGATCGTCGACGTCGACCCGGGCACGGTCGCGGGCGAGGGCACCCCCGTCTACGACCGCCCCTACGCCAAGCCCGCCTGGCAGGACGGCCTGGGCGCCGACCGGGCCGAGGACCTGCCGCGTGCCGCGGGCCCCGACGAGCTCCGCGAGCAGGTGCTCACGCTCATCTCCTCGCCGAACCTCGCCTCCAAGTCGTGGGTCACGAGCCAATACGACCGGTACGTGCAGGGCAACACCGCGCTCGCGATGCCCGACGACGCGGGCGTCGTCCGCGTGGACGAGGAGACCGGGCTCGGCGTGGCGCTCGCCACCGACGCGAACGGCCGGTTCGCCAAGCTCGACCCCTATGCCGGCGCCCAGCTCGCGCTCGCCGAGGCCTACCGGAACGTGGCGTGTGTCGGGGCCCAGCCGCTCGCGATCTCCGACTGCCTCAACTTCGGCTCCCCCGAGGACCCGGATGCGATGTGGCAGCTCGTGCAGTCGATCACGGGCCTGGCCGACGGCTGCGCCGAACTCGGTGTGCCGGTGACCGGCGGGAACGTCTCCCTGTACAACTCCACGAAGTCCGAGGGGGTCGGTCCGGGCCACATCGACGCCTCGATCCACCCGACCCCGGTGGTGGCGATGCTCGGGGTGCTCGACGACGTCACCCGCGCGACCCCGTCCGGCTGGCAGTCCGAGGGGCTCGCCCTCTACCTGCTCGGCACGACGGCCGAGGAGCTCTCCGGCTCGGAGTGGGCGCGCGCCGTCCATACGCATCTGGGTGGGCGCCCGCCGGCGGTCGACTTCGCCGCTGAGAAGGAGCTCGCCGAGATCCTCATCGCGGCCTCCCGCGACGGCCTGGTCGACTCGGCCCACGACCTCTCGAGCGGGGGCCTCATCCAGGCCCTCGTCGACGGCGTCTTGCGCCACGGTGTGGGCGCCCGGATCGTGCTCGACGAGCTCCTCGCCCGCGACGGACTCGACGCCCCGACCGCCCTGTTCTCCGAGTCGGCGGCGCGCGCGCTCGTGGCGGTGCCGCGGACCGAGGAGGTGCGGTTCACGGACATGTGCAGCGCCCGCGGTTTCCCGGCCCTGCGCGTCGGCGTGACCGACGACGCCGGCGGCGACCCGGCCCTCGAGGTCCAGGGGCAGTTCCGCCTCACCGTGGCCGAGCTCCGTGCCGCGAACGAGGGCGTGCTCGAGCGAATCTTCGGCTGACCGAGCGCGCGCCGGGCGTGCATCGGGCCGGGTGCGATGCCGGTCCAGGCAGTGGGTGGCCGATCCTCCCCGCTCGATCGCGCCGCCCCGAAGGTCATGGGAGGGTCAAAGGAGTCTGATCATTCCGTGGACAAGTGGTCTACAGGGAGTCTTCCACGGTTTATTCTGTGAACGCTGAACACGCGTTGGTTCCAGAGTCCCGCGCAGCACAGAAGGAGGGATATCCCATGGAAGCTGGCTTGAGCAAGGTCTACGAGCTCGTACTCCGCCGCAATCCCGGCGAGGTCGAGTTCCACCAGGCCGTCCGAGAGGTCTTCGAGTCCCTGGGTCCGGTGCTCCGAAAGAAGCCGGAGTACACGGACGCCGCCGTGCTCCAGCGGCTGTGCGAGCCGGAGCGCCAGATCATCTTCCGCGTTCCCTGGGTCGACGACACCGGCCAGGTGCAGATCAACCGGGGCTTCCGCGTCGAATTCAACTCCGCCCTCGGCCCGTACAAGGGCGGCCTGCGGTTCCACCCGTCGGTCTATCTCGGCATCGTCAAGTTCCTCGGTTTCGAGCAGATCTTCAAGAACTCCCTCACCGGCATGCCGATCGGCGGCGGCAAGGGCGGCTCCGACTTCGACCCGCGCGGACGCACCGACGCCGAGGTCATGCGCTTCTGCCAGTCGTTCATGACCGAGCTCTACCGGCACATCGGGGAGTACACGGACGTGCCCGCGGGCGACATCGGCGTGGGCGGCCGCGAGATCGGCTACCTCTTCGGCCAGTACAAGCGCATCACCAACCGCTACGAGTCCGGCGTGCTCACCGGCAAGGGCCTGAGCTGGGGCGGGTCGCTCGTGCGCACCGAGGCCACCGGTTTCGGCGCCGTGCTCTTCGCCGAGGAGATGCTGCGCACCTCCGGCAAGACCATCGCCGACAAGCGCGTGGTGGTCTCCGGCTCCGGGAACGTCGCGATCTACGCAATCGAGAAGGCGCACCAGCTCGGCGCGAAGGTCGTGGCCTTCTCCGACTCCTCCGGTTACGTCGTGGACGAGGCGGGGGTCGACCTCGAACTGCTCAAGGAGATCAAGGAGCGCCACCGCGGCCGGGTGGCCGACTATGTCGAACGCCGCCCGGGCTCCCACCTGGGCCGCGAGGGGTCGATCTGGAACGTGCCCGCCGACGTCGTGCTCCCGTGCGCCACGCAGAACGAGCTCGACGAGAAGGATGCGGCCACCCTCGTGAAGAACGGGGTGATCGCCGTGGCCGAGGGCGCGAACATGCCCACGACGGCCGACGGCGCCCACCTGCTCCAGGACGCCGGGGTGCTCTACGGCCCGGGGAAGGCGGCCAACGCCGGCGGCGTGGCCACCTCCGCCCTCGAGATGCAGCAGAACGCGAGCAGGGACTCGTGGAGCTTCGAGCACACCGAGGACCGCCTCGCCGAGATCATGACCGGGCTGCACGATCGCTGCTGGCAGACCGCCGAGGAGTACGGTCAGCCCGGCAACTACGTGCTCGGTGCGAACATCGCCGGCTTCACGAAGGTCGCCGACGCGATGATCGCCCTGGGAGTGATTTAGGACGACGGAGCGCGCCTCCCCGGGGTCGGCTCACCGACCGCTCCGGCCGTCTCCTCCCCGTGAGGGCCGATGGCCACCGCGCGGGTGGGCGATCCTCCACGCTGGGTGGCCACGACGGGCGGGTGAACATGTTCACCCGCCCGTCGTCATGTCTGAACGGTGTCGGGCGACTCGATGAACAGTCGCGGACATCCCTTGCGGCCGAGGAGCCCATGCGGGAAATTCGTTACGCAAACTCCACCCGTAGGGCGACGGGGTGTCCTACGTTGGTAGACCCCCATTTCCTACAAGGACGAGGGAAGACATGTCTAGAACCGCACCGGGGGTGCGTCGAGCCAGGTCCGTCGCGATGGCAGCAACATGTGCCGTGGCGACCCTCGGGCTCGTGACACCCGCTCTTGCCAGCCCGACCACCGCCGGGCCGGCCACGACGAGCGCCGCGGGCGCCGTCCCCATGCAGATGGTCGATCCGATCGAGCCCGACTCGGTCTTCATCAGCGAGTTCCACTACGACAACGACGGAACCGATGTCGGTGAGTTCATCGAGGTGCAGGGGCCGGTCGGCACCGACCTCACCGGTTGGTCCCTGGTGCTCTACAACGGGTCGAATGCTCCAGGCGCGGCGATCCTCTACGGCACGGATGCGCTGCCGAGCCCGATCCCCGCGGCCGGTGTCGTCGTGGTCGACTACCCGGCCAACGGTATCCAGAACGGTGAGAGCGATGGCATCGCTCTCGTCGACGCGGATGGGGATGTCGTCGAGTTCCTCTCCTACGAGGGTGCCATCACCGCCGGTGATGGCCCGGCCGCGGGCATCGATTCGACCGATGTGGGCGTGAGTGAGCCGGGCTCCACCCCGATCGGCCAATCGCTCCAGCGGATCGACGGCCTCTGGACCGGCCCGCTCGAGAACAGCAAGGGGGTGCTCAACGCTGCGGATGACGGCGGCGGGGAACCGGGGGAGCCGGTCGAGGCGAGTCTCGGCGACGTCAACGCGAACTGGGCCACCATGGTCGACTCCGCGGTGACCACGCGCGGCGTCGTCACGGCGGTGTACCCGACCGGCGGCTTCAACGGCTACACGATCCAGACCGCCGGAACGGGCGGCGACACCGACCTGAGTGCGCGCACCGCCTCGGACGGCATCTTCGTGTACTCCCCGAGCACCGTGGACGACCTCGCGATCGGCGACCTCGTCGAGGTCACCGGCGACCTGAGCGAGTACAGCGGGCTGCGCGAAATCACCGTCGAGGCCGGCGCAGCGACTGTGCTCGACGAGGAGTACGACGCGGTCGTGCCGATCCCCGACTTCGTCATGCCGGCCGACGAGGCCGACCGGATCGTCTTCCAGAACATGCTCGTGACGCCGACCGACTATGTCATTTCGGACACCTACGACCTCGGCGGCTGGGGCGATAACGGCTTCGGCTCCCTGCTGCTCGGGCACCGCGGTCCGCTCATCCAGGAGACGGACGTCGCCCGCGTGGGCACGCCCGAGTTCGCCGCCGTGGTCGCGGATAACGCGGCCCGTGCCGTCACGCTCGACGACGGACGGTCCGAGCGGACCGGAACGGGCCTCGTCCCCTATCTGTCGGCGACGACGCATGACATCCGTACCGGAGTCGGCGTCGAGTTCGACCAGCCGGTCGTCGTGGACTACCGCTTCCAGTGGAACTTCCAGCCGACGGCTCCGCAGATCGGTGCGGCCCCCTGGCTCAGCACCGTGGGCGGGGAGACCCGGGCCGCGAACGCCGCGCCGCAGAACGTCGGCGGGGACTTCCAGATCGCGACGTTCAACGTGCTCAACTACTTCACCACCCTCGGTGAGGATGTTCCCGGATGCACGGCCTACACCGACCGGGAGGGCAACCCGCTCACGGTTCGAGGCGGATGTGCTCCCCGGGGTGCCTGGGACGAGGCGAGCTTCGATCGGCAGGAGGGCAAGATCGTCGACGCGATCAACGGCCTCGGCGCCGAGGTGGTCGTGCTGCAGGAGATCGAGAACGATGCCGCCACCCTGAACGATGAGACCCGCACCACCCGGGACGACTCCCTCGCCCAGCTCGTCGAGGCACTGAATGCGGATGCCGGGGCGGGAACGTGGGACTACGTGCCCTCGCCGGCGCCGGCCGACCAGCCCGTGCTGGACGATCAGGACGTCATCCGTCCGGCCTTCATCTACCAGCCGGCGGCGCTCAACCTCGAGACCGAGACCTCGACGATCCTCGTCGGCTCCGCGGCGTTCAGCAACGCCCGTGAACCCGAGGGTGCCGTGTTCTCCCATGTGGGGAACCCGGACTACGAGTTCGCCGTGGTCGCGAGCCACTTCAAGTCCAAGGGCAGCTGCCCCGACGGCGTCGAAGCCGGGCCCGAGGGCTGCTGGAACGACGCCCGGGTCGCCCAGGCCGAGGCGATGGCGGACTTCTCCGATGCCTACGCCGCGGACCACAGCGTCGACGACGTCTTCCTCGCTGGGGACTTCAACTCCTACACGATGGAGGACCCGATCCTCGCCTTCGCCGACGACGGCTACGACGTGATCGACAACGGCGAGACGAGCTACGTCTACGACGGCAAGATCGGCTCGCTCGACCACGTGCTCGCCAACGACTCGGCCATGGACCGGGTCACGGGCTCCGACATCTGGGCGATCAACGCCGAGGAGTCCGTGCTGGGCGAGTACTCGCGGTACAACTACACCGAGAGCGACCTGTTCCAGGGCGACAACCCCTTCCGGTCCTCCGACCACAACCCGGCGATCGTCGGGGTGGACGTCCCGGCGTTCGTGCTCCCGTACACCGGCCCGATCGACATCTACTCGATCAACGACTTCCACGGCCGGATCGAGGCGAGCCCGTACGACGGCGGCGGGGCCGAGGCGATGGCCTGCGTCGTCGACAACGCCCGGGCCGACAACCCGGAGATGCTCTTCGTCTCCGGCGGTGACAATGTCGGCGCGAGCACGTTCGTCTCCGCGGTCCAGCAGGATCAGCCCACGATCGACGTGCTCAACGAGATGGGGCTGGACGCCTCGGCGATCGGCAATCACGAATTCGACCAGGGCCAGGCCGACCTGAACGACCGGATCATCCCGGCCGCCGACTGGGACTACCTCGCCGCGAACATCTTCGACGGCACGGGCCCCGACGCCGCCCACGCGTACGAGCCGTACGTGATCGAGGAGGTCGACGGGATCCGGGTCGCGTTCATCGGCGGGATCACCACCGAGTTGCACTCCCTCGTCAACCCCGACGGGATCGAGGGCCTGGACATCCGCAACCTCTCGGCGTCGATCAACGCGGTGGCCGATCAGCTCATCGCCGACGGCGCGGCCGATCTCATCATCCCGGTCGTGCACGACGGGGCCGCCTCCGGCGACTTCTCGGATATCGGCGACACCTCGTTCGGGGAGTTGCTCGACAATGCCGGCGATCGCTTCGACGCGGTCATCTCCGGCCACACGCACAAGATGTACTTCACGGACGTCGACGGCATGTGGGTGACCCAGACCGGCTCGTACGGGGCCAACCTCGGCCACCTGACCTTCAACGTGGAGAACGGCCAGGTCGTGGGCAACGAGTTCGAGATGATCTCGCTCGGCACGAGCACCGACCCGATCGAGTGCACCCCGGTGACCGACATGCCCGGGAACGTCGCCGACATCGTGGCGGCGGCGCAGGAGGAGGCCGACGAACTCGGTTCCGTGCCCGTCGGTGAGATCACGGCCGACTTCAACCGGGCCCGACAGTCCGACGGGTCCGAGAACCGCGGCGGGGAGTCGACCATCGGCAACTTCATCGCGGACGTGCACCTGTGGGCCGGCGAGCAGGCGGGCGCGCAGATCGCGTTCATGAACCCCGGCGGGATCCGCGCGGATCTGCTCTACGACGCCCAGGAGGGCGTGACCGGGGACGCCGACGGCCTCGTGACCTACCAGGAGGCCGCCGAGGTGCAGCCGTTCGCCAACACCCTGATGACCGCCACCCTCACCGGGGAGCAGATCATCGCGGTGCTCGAACAGCAGTGGCAGCCGGCGGACGCCTCCCGGGCGTTCCTCAAGCTCGGGGTCTCGGAGGCGCTCACGTACACCTACGACCCGGACGCGCCCGCGGGTGAGCACATCACCCAGGTGTGGTTCGAGGGCGCGCCCCTCGACCCGGCCGGCGAGTACGTGGTGATCGGGAACTCCTTCCTCATGGCCGGCGGCGACAACTTCACCGTCCTGGCCGAGGGAGCCGACCCCGCCGACACCGGTCGCACGGACCTCGCAGCCACGGTCGACTGGTTCAAGGAGAACACGGTCGCCAGCCCGGACTACCGCCAGCGTGCGGTGGGCGTCTCCTGGGTGAGCGATCCTGCCGCGACCTACAGCGCGGGCGACGAGGTCACGTTCGACGTCTCCTCGTGGGCGTTCTCCACGAACGAGCCGAAGCCGGCGAGCCTGACCGTCAGCCTCGGCGACGCGGTGCTCGGCACCTTCGACGTGGACGATGCGATCGTCGACGGCACCGACGAGGTGGGCCGGGCGCACGTGACGTTCACCCTGCCGGAGGTCGCCGGCGACGGAGTCTCGGGCTACGAGCTCGTGCTCTCCGACGATCTCGGCACCACGGCCACCGTTGCGATCACGATCGACGCGGGCGCCGGTGCCGGTGGCGGGGCCGACGATGAGGGCAACGCCGACGCCGGCGGCAACGGCAACGGTCCGGGCGCGCTCCCCGACACCGGTGTCGATCCGGCCCTCATGGCGCTCGCCACCCTCACCCTCATCGCGGCCGGTGCCGCGGTGCTGGCGAGCCGGCGGCGCGGCGTGAAGGGAGGCGGCGGCGAGTGACCGCGTGAATCACCGCTAGGACGCGGGCGGGGAGGCCACCTCCCCGCCCGCACCCGTGTCCGCCTGCATCCGCGCGCTGGGCTCGCCGACCCGCAGTGGCGGACGCCCCCACGCGCGGCCGCGGCCTAGGGTGGGGGCGTGGCACGACGACGAATCTCGCCCGCCGAGGGCATCGCGGCGCTGCGGTGCTGGTCCCGGGGCGAGGCATCGGCGGCGCAGCAGCGCACCGCCGTGCGGTACACCCTCGAGTTGCTCGCGGACGCCGCACCGGGTGGATCGGTCGAGGTGCGCGTGCCGCCGGCCGGGGTCGTGCAGGTGATCCCGGGGCCCCGGCACACCCGCGGCACGCCCCCGAACACGGTCGAGACCGATATGGCCACGTGGCTGGAACTGGCCACCGGCGCCCTCGGCTGGGCCGACGGGCTCGCCGCCGGCCGGGTCGCGGCCTCGGGTCGGCGCGCGGATCTCGGGGCCCTGCTGCCGCTGCGGATCCCGACCGCCTGAGGACCGCCGGGGCCCACGAGCGCTACCCGCCCCGCCTGGGAGCGGGCTGGAGCCGGGAGGCGCACCCGGGCGCGCGGGCCGGGGAGACCGGATCGGTGGGGTCGGTGGGATACGGTCGGCCTGTGGAGAAGAAGCATCCTGACACCTCGACCGGATTCACCGACGAGGAATCCAGCAGCCTCGAGCGGAACACCGGCACGGCCGAGCACTCGGACGCGACCCGAGGTCGCGATGAATCCGGGCCGTCCCGCGCCGGCGGGCCGGCGCCCGATGCGACCGTCGCCGCTGACCGGGCCGGTGCTTCCGGTGGGCCCACGGGGCGCGGGGGAGCGGGGGCTGCCGAGCAGCCCGACGAGCCCGCCGACAGCGGGAGCTCCCTCGAACGCGAGGACGACGACCTCATCTACGTGCGCCGCTCCCAGGTGCGACGCACCCCGAAGTACGGCCGGTTCATCGGTGTGGGGGTGCTGCTCGGTGCTCTCGTCACGCTCGTGCTCGCCCAGATCGGCGACGTCCCGGACGGCGGCGGCACCGGGTACAGCCGCACGGATCTGACCCTCGTGCTGGCCCTCGTGTTCGTGCCGCTCGGCGCCATCGTCGGCGGCGTGGTCGCGATGGTCCTCGACCGCCGGAACAACCGCCGCCGCTGAGACCCCGCCCACGGGGCCGCGCGTGACCCGCCCGCCCACCACCGGACCGGCGACGTGCCCACGTGGGCGAGTGACGCCGTCCATACACTCGCGCCGGGTGTGGCACCATTGCACCTGTGGCGCGCGGCGACGGACGATTGACCCATGACCTCCTCCCGAACGAGAAGGGGCCGCAGGACGAATGCGGCGTCTTCGGTGTTTGGGCACCCGGTGAGGAGGTGGCCCAGCTCTCCTATTTCGGGCTCTACGCACTCCAGCATCGTGGCCAGGAATCGGCGGGAATCGCCACCTCCGACGGCGAGAAGATCCTCGTGTACAAGGATCTCGGGCTCGTCTCGCAGGTCTTCGACGACCGGTCGCTGCGGACGCTGAGCGGGCACATCGCCGTGGGGCACACGCGCTACTCGACGGCCGGATCGGGCACGTGGGAGAACGCCCAGCCGATGCTCGGCCCGACCGCCGGCGGGACCGTCGCGATCGGTCACAACGGAAATCTCACGAACGTCGAGGAACTGCTCGCGCTCGCGGCCGAGCGGAACCTGACCGTGCGCAACTACGCCGGCGGCTGCGCCTCCGACACGGCGATCCTGTCCGCGCTGTTCGCGTGGGAGGAGCACACGGACCTCTTCGACACGGCGGCCGAGGTGCTGCCCCATCTCGTGGGGGCGTTCTCGCTCGTGTTCATGGACGAGCACACCCTCTACGCCGCCCGCGACCGGCACGGGGTGCGCCCGCTCGTGCTCGGCCGGCTCGAGCGCGGCTGGGTCGTGGCCTCGGAGTCCGCCGCCCTCGACATCATCGGCGCCTCGTTCGTGCGCGAGGTGGAGCCGGGCGAGCTCATCGCGATCAGCGAGGACGGGCTGCGCACGACCCACTTCGCCGAGCCCACCCCGAAGGGCTGCGTCTTCGAATACGTCTACCTCGCCCGCCCCGACACGACGATCGCCGGCCGGTCGGTCAACGCCTCCCGCGTGGAGATGGGCCGGCGGCTCGCGCGCGAGCACCCCGCCGACGCGGACCTGGTGATCCCGGTGCCCGAATCGGGCACGCCCGCGGCCATCGGCTACGCCACCGAATCCGGTATCCCGTTCGCGCAGGGGCTGACGAAGAACGCGTACGTGGGGCGCACCTTCATCCAGCCGTCCCAGACGATCCGGCAGCTGGGGATCCGGCTCAAGCTCAATCCGCTGCGGGAGGTGATCCGCGGCAAGCGCCTCGTGGTGGTCGACGACTCGATCGTGCGCGGGAACACGCAGCGGGCGCTCATCCGGATGCTGCGCGAGGCGGGAGTCGCGGAGGTGCACGTGCGCATCTCCTCCCCGCCGGTCAAATGGCCCTGCTTCTACGGGATCGACTTCGCCACCCGGGCCGAGCTCATCGCCACCGGCCTCAACACCGCCGAGGTGTGCTCCTCCCTCGGCGCGGACTCCCTCGGCCACATCTCGATCGACGGGATGATCGAGTCCACCACGATCCCGCCCGACCGGCTGTGCGCCGCCTGCTTCACGGGCGAGTACCCGATCCCCCATCCCGCGGGCATCGCCCCGCATCCCACCTCGACGAGGGCCGGGGACCCCGCGGACGGGCTGACCAGCCTCACCGTGGCCACCGGCGCCCAAGGAGCCCTGGACCACCCGTGACTCAGCAGCCGACGAGCCGCCAGCCCGCCCACCCGATCACCTACGCCGACGCCGGGGTGGACACCGAGGCGGGGGATCTCGCCGTCGAACTCATGCGGCGGGCGGTGAGCGACACCCACACGCCGCAGGTGGTCGGCGGCTTCGGCGGCTTCGCCGGCCTGTGGGACGCCTCCGAGCTCACCGGCTACCGGCGGCCGCTGCTGGCCACCTCGACCGACGGGGTGGGCACGAAGGTCGCCATCGCCCAGGCCATGGACGTCCACGACACGATCGGATTCGACCTCGTGGGCATGGTGGTCGACGACATCGTGGTCGCCGGTGCGCGGCCGCTGTTCATGACCGACTACATCGCGTGCGGCTCCGTGGTGCCGCAGCGGATCGCCGACATCGTGCGCGGCATCGCCGCGGCCTGCTCCGTGGCGGGCACCGCGCTGGTCGGCGGGGAGACGGCCGAGCACCCCGGGCTGCTCGGCGTCGACGAATACGACGTGGCCGGTGCGTGCACCGGGGTGGTCGAGGCCGACGAGATGCTCGGTGCGCACCGGGTCGAGGCCGGGGACGTGCTCATCGCGCTCGCCTCCTCCGGGCTGCACTCGAACGGCTACTCCCTCGTGCGCCGGGTCGTGGCGAGCGCCGGCTGGGAACTCGACCGGCACGTGCCCGACTTCGGGCGGAGCCTCGGGGCGGAGCTGCTCGAGCCGACCCGGGTGTACGCGAGTGACTGCCTCGCGCTCGCCGCGGGCGGGGACGTCCACGCCTACACCCACGTGACCGGCGGAGGGCTCGCGGCGAACCTGGCCCGGGTGCTGCCTGCCGGCCTCACCGCGCAGGTGGACCGGGCCGGCTGGGCCGTGCCCCCGGTCTTCGACGTGGTGCGCCGGCTCGGCTCCGTGCCGTGGGGCGACCTGGAGAACACCCTGAACCTCGGCGTGGGCATGGTCGCGATCGTGCCGGCCGAGGCGGCGGACCGCGTGCGTGGCGCGGCCAGGTCGCGTGGCCTGGATGCCTGGGAGCTGGGAGTCGTGCGGGACTCGGCCGAGCTCGACGGCGCCGCCGGAGACCTCGTGAGCGGCACCAAGGGCGTCGACGCCGGGGCCGTGCTCATGCAGGGGGCCTACCGCACCGCGTGAGGGGAACGACCGCACCCGGGTGCGTGGCGATGCCCGCCGGTACCCCAGCGGCCCGACGGCGCGCGAATGCGGGATCCCGTGGAGGTCGACGGACCTGATCTCCACGAGATCCCGCACTCGAGGTCGTGTCTACCTCAAGGCGTGAGCGATCCCTGTGACCCGCGGGGGATCACAGGGCGTCATCGGGAGGAGTGATCATCCCAATCGTCGTCCTCGGCAGGCGGGACCTCATGCGAATCCGCATAATCGGTTCGTGTCTTCGAGCCGGTGAGTTCCCGCTCGAGAGCCTGATAGTCGGTCTCCGGGCTGTAGTACTTGAGTCGCCGAGCGACCTTCGTCTGCTTCGCCTTCTGACGGCCGCGCCCCATGGCGTGACCCCCTCCACTTAAGTGCCGGATCCACACCGCTGGCGCGTAGTGGACCGGGAATTGGTCATGTGTCGTGGTGCAACCGTACCCCGCCCGCGGGGTCCCGAGCGAACCGGTGAACAAGCGAGATGTCAGCATGTGAGACGATCTGACCGGCTTTGCCGGAAATCTCGACCCGATCCGTCGCAAAACGGCGCGAGCGTGCGATCGCCCGCGGAGGGCGTCTCGACCGCGGCGGAATCGGGAGAAAGATCACTCTCGGCGTGAGCGGCGCCGTGCCACGACGGCGAGTGCGCCGAGGGCGAGCAGCCCGGCAGCCGCCGCGCCGACGATCCGGATAGCACCGGGCTCCTTCGATCGGACCCGGTCGCCCAGGTCCTTCGCCTGCCCGGCGGCGTTGGCGACCACGGTCGCCGCCTGCTCCTTGAACTCCGCGAGTTGGGTGCGGGGATCGAGGGATCGGGTGAGGTCGTCCACGGCGGCGGTCAGTTCCGCGCGCTGGGCCGCGAGGTCGGCCTCGATCTCCGCCACGGTGCGGGCGGGCTTCTTCGGGGCCTTGTCGGCCTCCTCGGTCTGTTCACTCACCGGCTCACGCCTTCCTTGACGGCTTCGAGGTCGAGCTTGACGTTCTCGCCGGCCTTGATTTGAGTCGCGTTCGCCTTGGTGATCTGGCCCTTGCCCAGGAGCGCGAGCAGCCCCACGATGAGCAGGAGCCCGCCGCCCACGATGAGCGCGGCGAGCCACGCCGGCAGCGCCACCGCGATGCCCGCGTACGCCGCGAAGAACAGCCAGCCGAGGCCGTAGAGCGCGAGCACCCCGGCCACGGCGAAGAGTGCGATCGCCATCGCGAACCGGGAGACCTTCTCCTTGAGCTGGGTCTTGATGAGTTCGATCTCGCCGCGCAGCAGGGACGTGAGTTTCGTCGTGATTCGTGTGAAGAGCTCACCCACGCTGGGGCTCATCGGTTGCGGTTCCGGGGGCATTCGGGTCACCTTCCTTGCGATGGCGCGAGAGAACAGGCTACTCCTGCCGCTGCCGAAGCGCGGCTGAGGCTTCCTCGACTTCGTTCCATGGAATCGTTTCGTTGTCCCTCTCCAGGGTCGGCTCCGGACCCTTCCCGGCCAAGACCACCGTATCGGTCGGGGCGGCGCTCGCGATCGCAAACCGGATCGCCTCGCCGCGGTCGCCGATGCTGCGGAAGTTGGTGCGCTCGCCCGCGCCGGCGGCCATCTCGGTGAGGATGTGCTGCAGCGGTGTGTCGCGGTGGTCCTCCTCCGTGAACACGGCGTGGTCGGCCAGCCGGGTCGCGACCTCCCCGAGCGGGGCCCGCTTATACGGGTCGCGCGGGCCGCCGGCCGAGCCGATCACCACCCACAGCGATCCCGCCGTGGTGGCCCGGACGGTCGCCAGCGCCTTCTCCAGCGACGGCGGCGTGTGTGCGAAGTCGACGATCACCCGCGGGTCCTCCGGCGTGCTCGGCACGATCTCCATCCGCCCCGGCACGCCCGGGAAGGACTCGACGCCCGCGACCAGCTCCGGCACCCGCAGCCCCGTGCGCGCGCCGGCCGCGAGGGCGGCGAGTGCGTTCGAGACGTTGAAGCGCCCGATCATCGGCAGCATGACGGAGAACGACCCGAGCGGGGAGTCGACCGTGAACCGGATGCCCCGCTCCTCGTCCTCGATGCCGCGTGCCACCCAGTCCGCATCCCCGCCCGTGGCCGAGTAGGTCCACTCGCCCGCGGAGGCCTCTCCCCGCAGCTTGTCGGTCCAGGGATCGTCCGCATTGAGGACGGCGAAGCGCGCCTCCCGCACGAGGGTCGCCTTCGCCTCGAAGTAGTCGTGGATCGTGCCGTGGAAGTCGAGATGCTCGGCGGTCAGGTTGGTCCAGACCGCCGTGTCCCACTGGACTCCGCGCAGGCGCTTCATCGCGAGCGCGTGGGAGGAGGCCTCGACGACCACGGTGTGCGCGCCGGCGTCCCGCTCCTCGGCGAGGATGGTCTGCAATTCGGGCGCCTCGGGGGTGGTGAAATGCGCGGGGAACTGCTCGAGCTCGCCGTCCGGGAGCTCGTAGCCGACCGTCGAGAGCAGCCCCGTGGGCAGCCCGGAGTGCCGGTGGAGGTGCCGGATCAGCCAGGTGGTCGTCGTCTTCCCGTCGGTGCCGGTCACGCCGACCGCGTTGAAGTCGTGGCTCGGGTAGCCGGCGAGCGCGGTGGCGGCGTCCGCGAGGGCGGTGCGTGCGTCGTCCACGCGCAGATACGGGACGTCGCACTCGGCGTCCTCGGGCAGGCCCTCGCCGATCACGGTCACGGCGCCGTTCCCGAGTGCTTCGCGGATGAACGAGTGACCGTCGCTCCGGGCGCCACGGATGGCCACGTAGGCGCCGTCGGCCTGGACCCACCGGGCGTTGTGGGAGACGTTCGCGACCTCCAGCTCGGAGTCGCCGGACTCCGGGTCGTCAGCACCGAGAAGGGCCGCGAGATCACTCAAGTTCATGGCTTCAGCCTACTGTGGGGCGCCGACAGGCGCAGGGGGAGGGCGGGATGTGGCATCCGCGCCGATGCGACCGCCCGGCTCCTCCGTATCGAATCGGGCTCGACGGGTGCCGACCGGTGCCGCCCCGCGCGTCAGCGGCGGGCGACGATCCCGAGCAGTCCGCCCGCCAGGCCGAGGTTCTTGAGGAACTGGACGCGCTGCAGGCCCCGGGCGCCGGCGTCGTCGTGCTCCCAGTAGGCGTGCCCGGCGAGCGTCGTGGGCACGAGGGAGGCGATGAGCCCGGCCGCGGCCCAACGGGGCAGCACGTTCAGGGCGAGCGCCGCGCCGCCCACGGCCATGGCCGCGCCGTTGACCCGGACCATGAGCTCCGGCTCGGGAATCCCGAGTTCGGCCGCGGCGGCGACGCGCCCGCCCGGCTCCTTCGCGGCCTGGTAGCCGAGGTAGACGAACGGGAGCCCGAGCGCCGCCTGCGCCACTCGTCGAACGAACATGGAAACCCTCCAGAGGTGATGATGGACGCGGCCCTGTTCAGCCTATGGCTCGCGAGCGCCGCCGTCTCGCCCTCGCCTTGGCCCGCCGATACCGTCGCCGTACCCTGGTGCGATGAGCAGCCCATTCGATGATCCCGAGGTTCAGGCGGCGATGGCGAAGGCGGGCGTCGTGCACAGGCCGGGCCTGGCCGCCGAGACCTTGGCGGAGCTCGCGCCGCTGCTCGCCGCCGAGGGGGTCGACCTCGAGGATCCGGACACGGATCTCGAGGCCCTCAACGCCGCGCTCGAGCGGGCGACCGAGCGGCACAACCTCGAGCTGTTCACCCCGGTCGGGACGCCGCAGGAACAGGTGGGAGCTCTGCTGGTGGAGTTCGCTCAGGTCGTCACGCACAAGCGCCCCCGGGCGGCGGAGGCGATCCTCGGCGCCATCGGGCCGGACCCCGCTCCGGGCCGGCCCGCCGCCGCGCACGTGATCGGAGCCAGTCTCGGGCTCCTCGACGCGTGGCACACGTCCCCCGAGTTCGAGGCGCTGCGCCAGGTGCCCGTGCCGAAGTGGCGCGGCCCCGCCCGCAGCACCGCCGCACATCTCATCGAGGCCGCCCGCCGGGGCGGGGCGTATGACTCACTGCGGGAGCTGATCGCCCGCCACGGCGGCGAGTTCGTCATGCATGCGAGCGTGCTCGCCGCGGCGGCGACGATCCTGGCGAGCGCCGAGAGCGCGGGGGAGGACGTGCCCACGGCGGGCGAGCGGCTCCTGCGCCTCGCCTGGGGCGCGTCCCGCACCTCACCGTCGGGGAGGGCAGTCGGAGACGACGCCGCCTGGCAGGCCGGGCGAAGCGATCTGAGCCGGCGCTTCGTCGCCTGGCTCGAGGCCGAGGAGCTCGACGACATCGACGACGCCGAGTGGGTCGAGGCCCTCGAGGAGTTCACGGCCGCGGCCGGCCTCGACCTGGAGAACCCGGGGCACATGCCGAGGCTGATCGAGGCGATGCGTGAGACGGAAGACGAGGAGCACGGCGACTTCCTCCTCGCCGTGCTCCACGACTATGTGCACTTCCAGGCGGCCACCGGCACCGCGGAGGCCGCCTGGGGCGAGGCCTGCGCCCTGATCGACGAGGAGACCGGCGAGGACGACCCCCGCTTGGAGATTCTCGTGGGCGTGATCGAGCGCGCGACGGCGGCGGATCCCGAGGCCCGCCGGGCCGCCGTCGGCCGGCTCCGGATCGTCGCCGGGGTGAGCGACCTGCTCGCCTGGCTCGCCCGGCCCCGCCCGATCACGGGCACCGGTGGGTTACGGCGGGTCGACATCGCCCCCGTGGCCGCGATGATCGGCATCGACGCCGTCGGGGTGACGAAGCGTCCGGCGCCCGAGGGACAGCTCGACCTGAACCTCGAGGAGCCGGAGCCCGCACCGGCGACGCTCCAGGTGCAGTCGATCAAGGATCTCCCGGTGCTCGACACCTGGTGGCGCACGCTCGAGTTCATGGAGTACATCGAGCTCACGGCGACGCGGGTGCGCCCCGGCGCCGGTCCCGGGATCGTCGAAGCGGACGGGTCCATGCCGAGCGACGCGGAGACGTTCGTCGCGGTCTTCTTCGCGAACCTCCTCATGCGCGCCGCGGAGGAGTCGAAGTTCGGCTTCGGGCTGCCCATCCTGCTCATGCTCATGGACCGGATCACCGCGGCCGTCGCGCCGGGGGAATACAGCGGGATCGCCCGGCAGGGAGAACTGGTCGACCTGCTCGGCCCGCTCGCCGGGAGCGTCCTCGGCCAGCTCGCCGAGGTCGGACTGATCGAGCTGGACGAGGAGGGTGTCGCGACCGTCCCCGAGCCGTTGCGGGGCGTCGTGGCGAGTGGGCTGCTCGCGGCCATGGCGGCCGTCCTGGGCGACGACGACCCCGACGCCTGAGGAGGTCGCGACCCCGCGGCGGTGGCGAGCGCGGCCGAAACGCGCGACGATGACCGGATGCGGCGTGTTCACGTGTGGGCCTCCGGACTCGTGCAAGGGGTGGGCTTCCGGTTCGGGGTGCGGTCGGTGGCGACCGATGCCCGGCTCTCGGGCTGGGTGCGCAACTGCCCCGACGGCCGGGTCGAGGCCGAACTCGAGGGCACCGAGCCGGACGTGGCCGCGGTGCTCGCCTGGATGCGGCGGGGGCCGGCCGGAGCCCGGGTCGACCGGCTCGAGGTGCACGAGCTCGACCCGGGCGCCGGCGCCGGCGCGTTCGTCGTGCTCCCCACGGCATAGGATCTCGGCCGGCCGGAGTCGCCGGGGCCCTTGCCTGCGGCGGCGGCCGGGAGCATCCTGAAATAGCCGGTCCTGCGGGGGCCGACTCGACATCCGAAGGCGACGAGCCACAGGCGACAGCGATGGGATGGCCGGGATCATGACGAGCTTCATCGGCGGCATTCGAGCCAGCGGGAATGGACTGCTGGTTCGGATCTCGATCATCGCGGCGATCGGCGGGCTGCTGTTCGGCTTCGACACCGGCGTGATCTCGGGGGCGCTGCTCTACCTCAAGAAGGACCTGTCGGCGGGCTCGCTCGCGCAGGAGTGGATCGTGTCGGTGCTGCTCCTCGGCGCGGTCCTCGGCGCGGCGCTGTCCGGCTGGCTCGCCGACAAGATCAGCCGCAAGTGGACCAAGGTCGTCTCCGGGGCCGTGTATATCGTGGGCGCGCTCGGCTGCGCGTTCGCGGTCTCCATCCCGATGCTTATCGGCTTCCGGTTCGTGCTCGGGCTGTCGGTGGGCACCGCCTCGTTCGTGGCGCCGCTGTACATCGCGGAGGTCTCTCCGCCGCGGGTGCGTGGCGGCCTCGTCTCGTTCAACCAGCTCCTCATCACCATCGGGATCCTGCTGGCCTACCTCGTCAACTTCGCGTTCTCGTCGGTCGAGGGAGGCTGGCGGTGGATGCTCGCCATGGGGGCGATCCCGGGGGCGGCGCTCGTGATCGGGATGCTCACGGTGCCACACACGCCGCGGTGGCTCATGCAGCAGGGACGCGAGGACGAGGCGCGAGACGTCCTGACGAGGCTGCGGGGCCGCGACCCCGAGGCGGACATCGACCGGGAGATCGAGGACATCAAGACCGCGAAGCGCAAGGAGGAGTCGACGAGCCTGCGGGACCTGCTCCACGCCAATATCCGCCCGCTGCTGTGGGTCGGGATCGGGCTCGCCGTGTTCCAGCAGTTCGTCGGCATCAACACGGTCATCTACTACGCGCCGACGATCCTGTCGAAGACGGGCCTGACCAACAGCGCCTCCATCGTGCAGACCGTGTTCGTGGGCGTGACCAACGTGGTGTTCACGATCGTCGCCGTGCTCCTGCTCGACCGGGTGGGGCGGCGCCGGCTGCTGCTCATCGGCACCGTCGGGCTGACCCTCTCGATCATCTTCCTCGGGATCTTCTTCGCCTCGCCCGGACTGCAGGCGGGCGCGAGCTACCTGGCGCTCGTCGCGCTGCTCGTCTACATCGCCTCCTTCGCGGTCGGGCTCGGCCCCGTGTTCTGGCTCATGATCTCCGAGATCTACCCGCTCGGGATCCGCAGCAAGGCGATGTCGGTGGCCACCATCTTCAACTGGGGCGCCAACTTCCTCGTCGCGGGCACGTTCCTCACGCTCGTCTCGGTCATCACCACCCAGGGGACGTTCTTCCTCTTCGGCGGCCTGGGGATCCTGGCGTTCCTGTTCTTCGTCTGGAAGGTTCCCGAGACCAAGGACAAGTCCCTCGAGCAGATCCAGAGCGAGCTGGTCGGCGAGATCGCGCCGCCGGACGACGGTTCGGCGCGCGAATGAGCCCGTGCCGTGAATCCGCGCGGGCCACCGGGCTTCGGCCGGGGCGGGAGGTCAGTCGTCCGCGCGCAGCCGTCGAAGCAGCGGGAGCACGAACCACATCGCCGCGATGAGCGCCGCGATCCCCGCGCCGATGAGTGCCGCCGTCATCGTGCCGAAGAGCATGTCGGTGACCAGGAACACCACGGCGCTCAGGGAGACGCCGAGCAGGATCAAGGCGGTGACCATCTGCCGGATGGCCGTCTGGAGCAGTCGTCCCTTGCTGTACGGCTTGCCTCGGAGCTGGTGGTAGGCGGCCTCGCCCATGAGGAACACGACGGCCAGGGCGGTCGAGAGGAACGCGATGAAGTAGACGTCCGCCTGCAGCGGGGTGAGCTTCGAGAACACCGAGGTGAACGGGATCGAGAGGAGGAAGGCGAGGAGCACGGTCACGCCCGGGATGATCATGCGCAGCTCGGAGGTGAGCTCGTCGAGCTCGCGATCGAGGGTGTCCCGCGCGCGCTTGAGGGGATCCGGCTCGTGGTCACTCATCGGGGTGTCCGGGGGGATCGCCGTCCGGGCCGTCCGGGCTCTGCCCGTCGGGAATTCGCCCGTCCGGATTCTGCCCGTCCGGATCCGGGGAGTCGGCGCCGGACCGCCCCGCCGGTGTGGCCTGCGGGTCGCCGCCGCCCTGGGTGCGCATCCTGCGGTACGTGAGGCGCTGGGCGATGCTCGCCCTCGATGCCGCCTGGCTCCCGGGCGAGAGCGGATCCTCGCCGAGGACCGGGTCGGGGCCGGCCTGGTAGGCGTCGGTCCACACCTGCACGACGGACCAGCCCACGGCCGTGAACGGGACGGCGAGGAGGGCGCCGAAGATCCCGCCGACGATGGCCCCGATGGCGAGGGCGAGCAGCACGACGATCGCGTGCAGGCGGAGGGTGCGGCCCATGACGACGGGTTGGAGCAGGTCCCCCTCGAGCTGCTGGACCACGATGATGATCGCCACCACGATGAGCGCGACGACGAGGCCGTTGGTCACGAGTGCGACGAGGGCCGCCAGGGTCCCGGCCACCGTGGCCCCGACGATGGGCAGGAAGCCGCCCATGAACACGATGACCGCGAGCGGCAGCGCCAGCGGCACTCCGAGCAGCGCGAGCGGAATGCCGATGCACACGGCATCGACCGCAGCGATGATCGCGGTCCCACGCACGTAGCCGCCGAGCACCTGCACGGTCCGGTCTCCGGACTCCGCCAGCTTGGCCCGGGTGTCTCCCCGGAACCAGCGCAGCCCGAAGTTCCACAGCTTCGGCCCGTCCTTGAGGAAGAAGAACAGCAGCACGACCATGAGTGCCGCCCCGGTCACGAACCCGGTCGCGGCGCCGATCCCGCTCAACGCGCTGCCGAGGAACGCCCCGCTGCCGGCGAGGCCGACGAGCTTGTTCAGGGCGGTGTCGATCGAGCCGGTGTCGATCGGGAGGGGTCCGTTCATGAGGAAGTCCTGCAACCGGTGCCAGCCGTCGACGGCGGAGGCGGACAGCTCGTCCCACTGGCTCCGGACCGCGAGCACGATCCCCGTGATCACGCCGCCGAGCACCACGAGGATGGCGACGAACGCGGTGATCGTGGCGAGCATCCGGGGCAGGCCCCTGCCCACGAGCCACCGCACCGCGGGATGAACGGCGCAGGCGAGGATCAACGCGACCATCACCGCGATCACGACGACCGCCACCTGCAGGAGAAGCCACACGACGCCCGTGATCACGGCGGCGATGAGCAGGACCTGGCCGCACCGGGCGCCCGCTCGGCCGAGCGAGTCACGCCACATGCCCGAATCGGTCGCGCGGGGGCGTGCCGGTGATCGATCCTCTCCCGCGCCGGTGCCCATCGTCAGCTCCCGTCGCGTTCGATTCGGATGGTCGCCGACGGGCACAATCGTGCTGCTCTCCGGGCGGCCGGCCACTCCGATTCGGGCGGCGACTCGTCGAGGAGGCGCACGAAGCCGTCGTCCTCCAGGCGATTCGCGAACACGGCCGGCGCGATCCGGCCGCAGTTGCCCGAGGCGACGCAGGTGTCGTGGTTGACGGAGATGAGCATGGGTCCCTCCTACGTGGTGTCGATCCGCTCGGCCGGGGAGACCCCGTCAGCCTCGATACTCGCGGACGAGCGGGCATGTGTACAGGTCCCGCCGCCTGGTCCCCACCTGGTTGAGATAGCGGATGATCGTCGCGTACGCCTCGGGCAGCGTCGCCTCGGTGTAGGGAATGCCGTCCCGGGCGCAGTGCTCGAGCACCGCAACCCGCAGCGCCGGCAGGTTCGGCCGTGGTGCCTTCGGGAACAGGTGGTGCTCGACCTGGTATTCGAGGCCGCCCATGAGGAAGTGGACGAGCGGGCCGCCCCGGATTCCCCGGGACATGTGTACCTGCCGGCGCAGGAAATCGAGCCGCACATCCTTCGGCACGGTGGGCATCCCGATGTGGTTCGGCGCGAACGCACCGCCCAGGAAGACCCCGAAGACCGACACCTGTACCCCGACGAAGGCGAACGCGATCCCGGGCGGCAGCGCCAGGAACACGAAGACGAGGTAGCCGCCGAGGCGGGCGGTCAGGAAGAGGATCTCGGTCCACCGGTGCCGCACCCCGCGGCCGGCCACGGCGGTCCTGATGGAGGCCACATGCAAGTGGAATCCCTCGAGGAACAGCAGCGGCACGAAGTAGTAGCCCTGGCGTTCGATGAGCGCCGCACCGATGCCCGTGCGCCGGTCCGTGCTCGCGGGAGTGAAGGCCAGCACCGACGAGTCCACGTCGGGATCCGATCCGTCCTTGTTGGGATTCGCGTGATGACGGCCGTGCTTGTCGACCCACCAGCCATAGCTCAGGCCGGTGAAGACACCGGAGAGCACCCGCGCTGTCCATTCGTTCCATCCGCGGGTGCGAAAGATCTCCTGGTGGGCCGCCTCGTGCCCGAGGAAGGCCACCTGCGCCATGGCGAGCCCGAGGAGCGCGGCCAGGAGCAACTGATACCACGTGTCCGCGAGCATCCCGACGGCGACGAGGATCGCCACCGTGGCGCCCGACCACAGCAGGATCATCGCCCAGTAGAAGCCGTAACGGCGGCGCATGAGCCCCGCGGCATGGACCCGTTCCGAGAGGTCCAGGTACGCCGCGACGTACTGGCTGCGCGGGCGCGCACGGTGGGCATCGCCTGGAATCATGATCACCCCGCAGGTCGAGGAACCTGGTCGCCGGGGTCTGGGGCGTAGCGCCAGCGTATCCCGCGGGCGGTGCGCTGCCAACGGACCGAACGGACGGCGGGCGGCCCGTTGGCGGTGTCGGCTTCAGCCGGCCGGGTGACCGGTGCCGGGGGTGGCCGGTGGCATCGGTGCCGAGGTGGATGCCGGCGTGCTGGGCTCGGTGGGCTTGGTGGGCTCGGTGAACTCAGCGAGCCCAGCGAGCGCGGCGAGCATGTCCCGGTCGTTCACGGCCCGATCGCAGACTTCGGTCAGGTGGAGCCGGTGGCTGCGGGCGTAGGAGCGCAGCAGCAGGAACGCCCGGTCCGTGGAGACCTGACCGGCCTGGGCGAGGGCGCCCTTCGCCTGTTCGATGATGATGCGGCTGGTCAGGGCCCCGTGGAGCTGTTCCGTCAGGACCTCCGAGCGGCGGATGGCGCGCTCCTGCAGAATCCCGATGGTGGCCACGTCGGCGAACGCCTGCGCGATGGCGATGCCGGACTCGTCGAGCCGCATGCCGGTGCCGCCGAAGAGGTTGAGCGCGCCGATGCGCTGGTCGCGCAGGCGCAGCGGCAGGGCGTGGACCGACTCGTAGCCGAGCTCGACCGCCTTGGGGGCGAAGTCCGGCCATTTCGCTGTATCCGAGAGATCCAGATTGACCACGGGAGCGCCGCTTCGGTAGGAATCCTGACACGGGCCCTGCTCGCTGTTGGCCTGGAAGATCTCCAGCAGCGTGGCCTGTTCGCTCGAGGCGGCCATGAACCGCAGGTGTCCGTCGTGACCGGCGAGCAGGATGCCGGCCGCGTCCGCGCCGGTGACCGTCACGGCGGACGTGGCCAGGCCGTACAAGAAGTCGACGAGATCGAAATCCGTGACCAGCGTGTCGGCCATCTCCACGAATATTCTCGATACCTGGTCGGTGGCAATCATCTCGTCACTCCATTCTCCATCTGCCAGCGTAGGCTTCACGGGTCGGTCGGGTCCAGAACGAGCCGCCCGCCGATGATCTGCTCCGCCACCTCGGTGACGCTCCGATCCGTCGCGAACGCGTGGGCGCGCATGCGCGCCAGCGCATCGACCAGGGTGGTGCCGAGCTGGACCATGACCATGCCCTGAGCCTGGTACACGTGCGAGCGGTACCCGAGCGGCGGCCCCGGCTCGGCCGCGCTCGGGTCGGTGAGGATGCCCTCGGGGTTCGCGAGCAGGAGTTCGGTCGCGAGGTCGGCACATCCGAGCGCCAGGGAGAGGCGCTCATCGCTCAGCGGGCCGGCCGGTCGGGCGAAGACGGTCAGCACTCCGAGCCCCGCGGCGCCCAGACCCAGCGGAAACGCGAAGACCGAGCCCACACCGGCGTCGGCGGCGGCGGTGGCGTAGCCGGGCCACCGAAACAGCTCCGCGGCCAGATCCGGCGCCAGCGCGGGGCGGTGGGTCTCGAACGCGTCGTAGGAGGGCCCCTGGCCCGCGGTGAACTGCAGCTCGCCGAGGGCCGCACCGACCGGTCCGGAGGTCGCGAGCACGGCCTCGTCGCCACGGCCCGACATCGTGCTCGCCACGACGCCCATCGCGTCCAGTTCCCGCGCGAGCACGCGGCACACCGCTTCCAGGGTGGGCAGTTCGGGGGCGCCGAGGGCGCACTCGGCGGTGACCAGCTCGAGGGCGCGAGCATGCCAGTCTCTGCGGGCGCCCGCGTCGTCAGGACTCACCTCGATCACCTCCGCCCGACCGTCGACGTCGGCGCACGAGCGTCGACGAACTCCTCCAGCACCCCACAGTAGGGACATTCGCCGAGGTTCGCAGTAGTGCGCGCAGAGGGCGCCGCAGGTGGGCGCGCAGGGAGGAGACGGATGCCGGGCGACCCGTTGGCGTGACCGGCCGCGCCCGGTATCCTGAAGGTGTTGGTCCGAGACCCCGACAACGCGAGAGTGCCGCTGCCGAAGTGGTGGGGGTGTCGATGATTCCCGAGTCCTCCCTCCCGGGTCCGCAGTCGCGCGATGGCGTTCGAAGCGAGGCCGAAGGGCCGCGATCGGCAGGGAGGCAATGATGGATGTCGCACCGACGAGTGAGGGGCCGCTGGTCCGCAAGGACGGCGACGACGAGGCGGCCGGCACCGAGTTGCACATCGCCGCCATGGCGCTCGATCTGCGCGAGTGCACGAGCGTCGAGCAGACGATGGCCCGGATCGTCGAATACGCCATGGCGGAGACGGAATGCGACGCGGCCGCGACGGTCATGGCGGGCACCGGCTTCACTGTGACCGCGACCACCGTCGCCGGGGACGTGTGCGATCAGGACCTGCGGCTCCGACTCCAGGGCGGACCGTGTGCGGAGCTCCTCGAGCGGGGCGACATCGTCATGGTCAGCGACACCCACAGCGAGCCGCATTGGGCGCCGTGGTCGGCGGGTGTCGCCGCCCTGGGATTCGGCAGCGTGCTCTGTGTTCCGTTGCGGACGCGACTGCGTCGATACGCGTCGCTCAACCTGTTCGCGCGCCGGCCTCGGGCCTTCGGCACGCACGATGTCCGGGTCGTGAAGATCTTCGCCAGCCATGCCGCGGTCGCCCTCGCCTCGGCTCATGCCGAATCCGGGCTCAAGGTCGCGCTGGCCTCGCGTGAACTGATCAGCCAGGCGCAGGGGATCCTCCGGGCCCGCTTCGACCTCGCGGCGGACACCGCGCTCGGTGAGCTGCGCGCGTACGCGCGGGCGATGAGTGCCGAACTCGCCCAGGCGGCCCAGGTGATCCTGGACGCCGAGGAGCAGGACCGGCTCACCCCGCGCACGGGGGAGACGCCGCGGGCGGCGCTGCGGAGAGTGGTGCCCACGAGTTCGGGCACGCGGGAGGGCGCCGTCGAGCCGCGCGGCTAGCGTGTCGCCCGCGTGAGCCGGCACGGGCACGGCGAGCGACGTCGTCCTCGATCAGTGGGCGATACCTCCGGGCATGGGGCGGCACAGGGCGGCCCGACGGGCGCTACCCGGCGAGGAGCTGCTCGAGCGCCGCCTCGCTGCCCCGATAGGGATCGGCGGCGCGGGGCCAGTGCACGATCACGTCGGTGAAGCCGAGCTCACCCGCCCGGGCGACCTGCTCCCGGGCGAAGCCGGCGTCCGAGAGCGCCGCCGGGCCCGCCGCATCGAGGGAGAGGACCCGCCCCAGGGGAGCGTGCCCCGGCGGGCGGACCGCCGCCTCGACCTCGGTGAGCCGCGCGGTCAGGCCCGCCACGCCCTCCCACCACTGCTCGAGCTGCGTGTGGACGTCGTCCGCTCGCCCGGGTGCGGGGCCTCGCTGAGGGCCCGTGGTCACCCAGGACTCGCCGCGGGTGGCCGCGACGCGCATACCCCGCGGCCCGTTCGCGGCCACGAGGAACGGCACCCGGGGCTGCTGCACGCAGCCCGGCAGCAGCCGGGCGCCTGTGACCGTGTAGAACTCGCCGTCGTGGCGGGTGTGGTCCTCGGTCAGGAGCCGGTCGAGCAGGCCCGTGAACTCGGCGAAGCGGCGGGTCCGCTCGGCCCGCGGGGGTGAGGTGCCGAGCAGGCCGCTGTCGAGATCCCCGCCGGCGCCGAGACCGAGCAGGAACCGGCCGCCCGTGAGGTCGTCGAGGGTCACGGCGTCCTTGGCCAGCAGGGCCGGGTGGCGGAAGTTCGGGGAGGCCACGAAGGTGCCCAGCCCCATGCGCTCGGTCACGGTGGCCGCCGCGGCCAGCGTCGGCATGGTCGAGTGCCACGGCGAGTCGGGCAGGCCGCCCCAGACCAGATGGTCGTAGGTCCAGGCGTGGTCGGCGCCGAGTCCCTCGATCCGGCGCCACAGGTCCGCAGACTGCGCCCACGGGCGCTCGGGCAGGACGCAGACGCCGATGCGTACGCGAGGCGGGGCGTCGTCGTCCATGATCATCCGAACACGCTAGCAACCCGAGCGTGCGCGGTTCGCGTGTGCTTAGCCGAACGGGTCGACGGGGCAGTCCAGCGGCCGCCTGAACGGCGTGCGCGGTCGGGTGGGCCCTGGCACGGTGGAGGGCATGCCTCCCTCCGACCGTGCGCCCATCGGGGTCGTCGCGCCCCGCGACCTGCCCGCCGACCGCCTCCGTGACTTCGTGACCACCGCCGACTCCGCCGGCTTCGGGGAGCTGTGGGTGGTGGAGGACCTGAGCTACTCCGGCGGGATCGCGCAGGCGGCCGCCGCGCTCGCCTGGAGCGACGGCCTCCACGTCGGCATCGGCATCCTGCCCGCCGGGGTGCGCAACCCCGCGTTCCTCGCGATGGAGATCGCGACTCTCGCGGGAATGTTCCCGGGCCGGGTCACGATCGGTCTCGGGCACGGCGTCACCTCGTGGATGCGGCAGGTCGGGGCGTGGCCGGCAAGTCCGCTCACCCTCATGCGGGAGACCGCCGAAGCGCTCCGGGCGCTGCTGCGGGGCGAGCGCGTGACCGTGACCGGGCGCTACGTGCACCTCGACGACGTCACCCTCGATCAGCCGCCGAGCGTGGTGCCGCCGATCATCGCGGGCGTGCGCGGTCCACGCTCACTCGCGCTCGCGGGCGAGAGCATGGACGGCGTCATGCTCGCCGAGCCGTCGACGCCGGAGTTCCTCACGCGGGTGCGCGAGCAGATCGGTGCGGCGGCCGGCGACCGGTTCCTGCTTCCCGTCTACAATCTCGGCTTCGTCGACGACGACTCGGCGCGCGCCGTCGACGCCGCCCGGGCCGCGGTGGCTGGCCTCCGCGGTCCCGACTGGACGAGACACATCGACCCGCTGCCGTTCGCGCGGGAATGGCGAGAGCTCGACCGCGCCCACCCCGGCGATGCGGAGTTCGCGGCCGCGATGCCCGCGAGCTGGGTCGAGACCCTCGCGCTCGCCGGCACCCCGGAACGGGTACGCGGCCGGATCGAGGAGCTCCTCGCCGCCGGTGCCACCTCGGTCTCGATCTTCCCCCACGGTGAGGACCGGGTGGCGGCCCTCGACTCGCTCGCGCGCGTGCTGCCGGGCTGAGCCCCGGCCGGAAGAAATCCGGGCTCACCCCTTCCCAACGCGACACCGCGGTCGGACGATGGAACACACGGCCCGGATCCGACGGCTGTGCGGCCTCGGATCAGACCGGAACCGGATGCGACCGCGACGACACGGTGCGGTGCTGGCAAGGTGACCGAGGAGCAGTGAGCATGGCGACACAGGAGGCCGTGGAGCAGACCCCGGGGCTCGCCCCCGAGCGGCAGACGTTGGGCCGCACGATCGTCAAATGGGTCACGAGCACCGATCACAAGGTGATCGGCTACATGTACATCACCACCACCTTCGTGTTCTTCTGCCTCGGCGGACTCATGGCGATGGTCATCCGCGGCGAGCTGTTCGAGCCCGGCATCCAGATCGTCAGCTCGCCGGGACAGTACAACGAGCTGTTCACGATGCACGGCACGATCATGCTGCTGCTGTTCGCCACCCCGCTGTTCATCGGCTTCGGCAACATCATGGTGCCGCTGCAGATCGGCGCGCCCGACGTCGCCTTCCCGCGACTGAACATGTTCGCCTACTGGCTGTACGTGCTCGGCGGGATCATGGTGGTCGCCGGGTTCCTCACCCCCGGCGGGGCCGCGAGCTTCGGCTGGTTCGGCTACGCGCCGCTGTCGGATGCGACGTTCTCCCCCGGAGCCGGCGGGGATCTGTGGGTCATGGGGCTCGCGATGACCGGCTTCGGCACGATCCTCGGATCGGTCAACTTCATCACGACCATCCTGTGCATGCGAGGCCCGGGCATGACCATGTTCCGGATGCCGATCTTCACCTGGAACATCCTGCTCACCGCCGTTCTCGCGCTCATGGCCTTCCCCGTGCTCGCCTCCGCCCTGTTCGGCCTCGGGGCGGACCGGATCCTCGGGGCCCAGGTGTTCGCCCCCGAGAACGGGGGAGCGATGCTGTGGCAGCACCTCTTCTGGTTCTTCGGGCACCCCGAGGTCTACATCATCGCGGTGCCGTTCTTCGGGATCGTCTCCGAGACCTTCCCGGTGTTCTCCCGCAAGCCGGTCTTCGGCTACAAGGGCCTGGTGTTCGCGACGATCGCCATCTCGGCGCTGTCGATGACCGTGTGGGCGCACCACATGTTCGCGACCGGGGCGGTGCTGCTGCCGTTCTTCGCGATCATGAGCATGCTCATCGCCGTGCCCACCGGGGTGAAGTTCTTCAACTGGCTCGGCACGATGTGGCGCGGCAAGATCACGTTCGAGACCCCGATGATCTGGTCGATGGGGTTCCTGGCCACGTTCCTGTTCGGCGGCATGACCGGGGTGATCATCGCGAACCCCTCGCTCGACTTCCACGTGACGGACTCGTATTTCATCGTCGCGCACTTCCACTACACGGTCTTCGGCACCGTGGTGTTCGCGATGTTCGCCGGCTTCTACTTCTGGTGGCCGAAGTGGACGGGCAAGATGCTCGACGAGCGGCTCGGAAAGATCCACTTCTGGCTGCTGTTCCTGGGATTCTGGGGCACGTTCCTCATCCAGCACTGGCTCGGAGTCATGGGCATGCAGCGCCGGGTGGTCGACTATCTGCCCGAACCCGACTTCGTGATCATGAATCAGATCTCGTCGATCTCCTCGTTCGTGCTGGGCCTGTCGACGCTCGTGTTCATCTACAACGTGTACAAGACGCATAGGCATGCGCCGCGGGTCGAGATGGACGATCCGTGGGGTTACGGCATGTCGCTCGAGTGGGCGACCTCGTGCCCGCCCCCGCGGCACAACTTCCTGAGGCTGCCCCGGATCCGCTCGGAGCGCCCCGCCTTCGACCTGCACCACCCGGAGGTCGCGGCGATGGACTTCACCGATCCGGCGGTTCTCACCGGCGCCCACGCCGGGGCGGGCACGCGCGAGCAGGAGTGAACGCGCCGGCGGGACACGGCGGCGGTGCCCGGCCCGAGACCGCCGGTCGAACGCGTCAGCCCGCGGCCGCGCGCACGAGTTCTCGCAGCTCCTCCTCCACGGCCGCCGTCACCTCGAGCGTGGCGTAGGCCACCGGCCAGAACACGCCCTCATCGAGGTGGGCGTCCTCGTTGAAGCCGATCGTGCCGTAGCGCGTGTCGAATTTCGCGGCCGGCTGGAAGAACACGACGACCTTCCCGTCCCGGGCGTAGGACGGGAAGCCGTACCACGTCTTCGGGTCGAGTTGCGGGGCCTCCTCGGTCACGACGGCGTGGAGACGCTCGGCGATCTGCCGGTCCGAGCCCTCGAGCGCGGCGATCGCGTCGAGGCAGGCCTGTGCCTCGCGTGCCTTCTTCGCCGACCCCTTCCCGCCCTGCTCCCGGAGCTCGGCGGCGCGCTGCTTGATCGCCGCCCGTTCGGCGGCGGTGAATCCGTGTTCTGCGGTGTCGCGGTCGTCGGCCATCGACGTCGTCCCTTCGTGTGTTCTCGGATGGGGGAGGCGCCGGCCGGCCGGCGATGACGCCGGCCCGGTTCGCCGTCCGTGAGCACGACGATACGAGGGGCGGGGGGCCGGACGCTTCTCGATTCCTGACCTCCTGGGCTCGCGGGCGCCGTCACAGCGCGTGCAGGCGTCGCCGCACGAGGAGCGTGCCACCCGCGAGCAGGGCGAGGAGCGCGGGCGCTGCGGCCATCGTGGGCACAGGAGAGCCCGTGCGGGGCATCTCACTGGGCTCCGGCGAGCTCGGTTCGCCGCGCTCGATGCGGACATCCGCGTGCTCGGCTTAGCGAACTGCACCGTGCGCGACGCATAGCGGCCCGAATGGATCGAAGCACCCGCGGCGACCTGCGTGTCAGGACGCTGAACAGGAGCCGGCCCACGGGATCGGTCGGATCGTGGACGGATCCCGCGATCTGAAGGCGGGTGCCCTTCGCAATCAACTCAGCAACGATATCGCGGGCGTCCGGCACCGAGCGGGCGAGTCGGTCCAGTTTGGTCACCACGAGCGTGTCGCCGGCTCGACAAGCGGCCAGGGCCTCCCGCAAACCCGGCCGCTCGCGCGTTGTGCCCGTGAGCCCGTGGTCAACATAGCCGCGGTCCTGAGCGACGACGAGTGCCGCAAGTCCTTGCAACTGAACTGTGAGGTCCTGCTGGGTGGTTGACACTCGGGTGTAGCCGATCTTCAGCGAGGGTATCTCCCAAGTGTCGCCGGAAGTCCTACCTTGACCGGACACTTTCGCGGGCGGGTCTTGTGGGGCATGTTCGCCGCTTTGTCGTGGCACTCGCCTCCAGCGTAGGTGTCCCGTTCAGCGTTCCCCTAACGACATGTTGGACTAGAGTTTGAGCGTACGCGGCGCTGACATGCAGCTGGAGCTGATAAGGACGTAGGTGTGAATAAGTTCGTTCGACTCCGTGAGTTGTCAGTGTGTGCATGGCGCGTACCAGTGACCTATCGCGGCGAACCCAGCTCGCTCGCGCGGTCCTTGGAGCGTCTAGCTCACAGATTGCAAGGGGGCGAGTGGAGGCCGTGGTGAGTTCAGAGGAGCGGGAGGAAGAGCCGAGGGCGTCAGCGTTAGGCTCGGATGCTGACGTGAACGTGCCCGCAGGGGCAAATGGCGACACGCGCACATCGATGGCCGTGTTCGAGGATGCTGTCCGTGAGGCGGTTACTGAGCGGGCGGGGGCTTTTGCGGATCAGATTGCGAGCTTGGGGCGCATGAAGTATTCTCCGTTTGCCGGTGACACTGCGTTGTTTGATGATGCTGTCCGTGAGGCTCTTACTGGTCCGGCGCGGGCTTTTGCGGATCAGATTGCGAGCTTGGGACGCATGAAGTATTCCCCGTTTGCCGGTGACACTGCGTTGTTTGATGATGCTGTCCGTGAGGCTCTTACTGGTCCGGCGCGGGCTTTTGCGGATCAGATTGCGAGCTTGGGACGCATGAAGTATTCCCCGTTTGCCGGTGACACTGCGTTGTTTGATGATGCTATCCGCGAGGCCCTTACTGGTCCGGCGCAGGAGTTTGCAGATCAGATTAGCAGGACCTCACTGGCGTGGCTCCGCAGTTCGTCCGGCCAGGCGCTTGAACCCGTAGTCTATTCAGATTTGGTGCACTCGCTCATGAGTGGAAGTGAGGGGTCGTCAAGATCTGATTATGAACCGATCCGCATTGACGGCGATGCCCCGGATGTGGAGCCGCTTCCGGCGGCAATGTTTGAGCGATTCGAGATCACAATAAAGTCTCTGCAGGGGCTTCTGTCAGAGTTGGATAGGCTTACGCGGCGCCTATATCCCCTCGCTGTGTCGTGGAGAGGGCAGGGGAATGCAGACTGGGGGTTGCATTCGACGCTTTATAGAGCAGTGCGCTCGACTCGGAGTCGCAGGAGGGGGTCGATGGTCGCGCCTGGCGCATGGGACGTTAGTGCGGTTCCCAATGAAGGAGCTATGGTCGCCGCAGAGAAGTACCTGCTTTCTGAGGTTGGAAGTAGATGGAGACTAGCCAATTTGCCCGCGGTTGAACTCTTGGCAAAGATGCAGCATCGCGGAGTGCCCACACGGCTCGTTGACGCCACGAGGAATCCGCTGCTTGCCCTCTGGTTTGCAGTAAGTGAGCAGGGAGACGCGGATGCGCGCTTGTTCGCAATCGCGCATCGGCCAATCCCTCAAGCCAAAGCGCCCCGGACAAGAATGCTGGATCAGGCGATCTGGGCAGATCTCCAGCCGTTCTGGTTCGGCTTCGAATCTCCGTCGGAGCGGGTTGTCGGCGCCTGGGGTACAGGGACGCGACTGCGTGAAATTGTCCCGCCCGATTACGATAAGCGTATTTTGATTCAAAATGCGGTATTTCTGCTTGACGGTCTCCCTGCGCTTACGGAATCCTTCCTCGAGCTCTTCAATCGCGTAGCAGGGGGCAACTGGACCCCTGCTGACGTTGCATCTTCCATGTCCATTGTGCTGGCTCCAAGCGACCCGAGCCGATCGGTGGTCGATGACTCTGATCCATTGTCCCTTGTTTATAGCTTCCGCATACCTGCAAGGCTGAAGAATGTGATCCGTGCGACACTCGAGCGGACCTATGGGCTCAATTGGGAGACGGTGTACCCAGATCTTGAGGGCGTAACAAAGTATCTTGAGCAAAATCCAGATTGGCTCGCACTCGGCGAAGGCGGTGAGTGTAGCGCGTCTGGAGGGAGTTGAGCTGAGGAATTAACCGAGATGGCACGTCTTGCCGAGCGCGCGCATCGTCGAGCCTCACCTGGCGGGTCTGGTAAACGTTGACGGTCTCGGGTTGGCTCCGGCTTGGATGCTCACGGATCGTCGTTGGTCGCCCACTGTTTCCATGTCGGGTATGAGATACGGCAAACGGAACGGCGCCCTGGCTTCATCAGACAGGCTCTCTGGGAGATGGTTTCGAGGCGAGATAATCATGAGCTTGCTGTGCGGTATGGCACAGTTCAGGATGGTCGCGGATGATCTCTCGTTGCCTCTCGCTTGGCACGCCGAGTGCTTCGAGCAGGTTCATCACCACTACCGCGCTCGTGACCTTTACGGCAACGATCACCTCATCGATGCTCTGGCGGCGTGTGTGCCCCTCGTGGGTTAGATCGTTACGCGCCTGGGTTGTGACGGTCGCCCAGCATTCCACGTCGGGTACGAGATGACCCATCGCCTCGGAGTCCGGCAACTTTGCCAGGTCACGCAGGCGGTCTTTCAACGTCACCTCATTGCGAAGCTTTTGACGTACCCATGTCCGATACTTGTCAGGAGTGTGCTCCAGCAGGGTTCTGCGCATTGCTGAGAATTCGTCCGCGGGGATGGGCGGTGAGACTTTCCCCAAGGCGCGATGCAGGACCTCTGCGGCTCCGGTCGCTGTCAACAGCCGGCCCTCGATGAATCGCGCGGGGGCATATCGCAGGCCGAGGATCATGTCGGCGGCCCGGAGGCACTGTTCGCGGACCTCGCACCACCGAGGCCAAACCTCCTCGAAGGGAAGGTGCTCGCACGTGAAGAGGGCGTGCCGGTTCCTCACGGCCTTCGCAGACGGTTCGGCGGGAACGATTTGCTGCGCATAGAGGTCGATTTCCCGATCTCGGATCGGGTAGCCCTCGGGATAGTCGCGCTCCTCAGGGGGCATCCTGAGACGAGTCCAGAGCAACCCGCACGGCCTGTTAAGTGCAAGAGACAGTAAATCCTGCACCATCTTCGCGTGCTCTTGGGCGATCTGTAGTGACCACGGCTCAGACGGCTGGAACCGAACGAATCGAGTCTCTCGCATTCTGCCTACCGAGCCACCTCGAGTGTTCTCGACGTGCGGCAGGGTGTGCTCGTGTACGAGTGAGGTGACGACCCCGTTCACGATGGTCGAAGGGTCCTCGACCGGCTCAGTGACGATATAACCGGTCCCGTTTCGGCGCCCCTCTTTGGTCCTAAGCGACCCGCTGATCACCGATGACTGGGACCACATGGTGAGGTCTTCCACGGCGACATGGCACTCGGTGAAGAGTGCTTGATCCGCGGTGTCCACGTGGATGCCGGAGAGGACTGTCAGCACATGGATTGTCTGCTCGTCCGGGGGCCCGAAGTTGCGAGACGCGGTGTGGGTGGGCAGACAGTCTAGAAGGGTAATCTCACGATTCTCCGCCAGTCCGTGGAGGACGGGCCATCGACGGCTGTCCTCTGAATCTGAGGTCTCGAAGACCCCTGGTCTCACTTCTTCCCAGACTTTCGTGTCCCATCCGCCGATGAGTTCGAGCGTAAGTCCCTTGTCGGGACGGTATGTCAGTGTTCCGGGCATTGCGACGTCCTGCTCGCCAGGGGGCCACCAGTGGCCCCGCCAAACACGGGACTCGTTAAGGAGAGGCTTGGACATTGGTGGTCCCTCTACGCTGCGGGTGTGGGCGCTGCCGGGTCGCATCCAAGTCCCGGCGCGGCGCTGTTCGGTATGCATTGCCTCGGGCTGGCTGCTTGTTGTTATCGGGCCCAAGGGCCACTGGGGCTGACCTTAGCCGAAGAAGATCGGATCCCCGCTGTGGTCGATGTGATCGAGAAGCGCCTGCACGTTGGGAGTTGGCTCGGTGGCTTCGTAGCGATGGAACTTCAGGTTCCGATCGCGCCAGTAGAGTGTCCACAACCCGCTCGGGCCGTGATAGTGCAGTCGGGCGATCGGGAGGCTAGTCCAGTCACCTTCGCCGTCCCAGGGTGCGCGTGTCTCGATGATCGTGACGTGCCGGTTGGTTGCTTCGGCGACGAGTTGGACCTGGTGGCGGGCACGTTCCGGGACTCGTGCCTGGCTCCAGCGGTTGATGCGTGCGAGGTCGGTTTCAGGGATTGCCACGGCTGCTTCCTGCCGAGAGGGAGGGTGAGGACGATGAGGTGATGCCCGCTCGATGGTACTGCGCGAGCGGCTGCGGGGCGCCGTTGGTCCTCGGCTGCTGTCGTGATGGGTATGAAGTATCCGGATCGGGCGCCGGGAGGGCCGCGGGGAGCCTGGGTTGATGCTCCGTTCGTGATCGCTGGCCTGGTGGCGGCGGGGCTCGTCGGCTTTGCGGTGATCTGGCTGCTCGGTGCGCTCATGGGTACGCCGGTGAGAGGCCTGGGCGATGCGATCGACGTCATCCGCTCATGGTGGTGGCTCGCGGTGTGCATCGTGGCCGCCCTGATGGGCGCGGGCATAGCCGTCGGAGCCATTGTGCGTCGGCGTCGTTCAGGTGTGCGGTTGCGGCGCCAGTTCAGGGAACTGGTTGGAATGGCGAATGCTGCCGAGGTGCGGCGCGTGGGTGGCGGTCGGGCGGTGAGGTCTAGAGCGCGAGTGCTGCGACCGACGCTGAGAGCACCGGTGCTCGCGGATGTGGCCTACGAGGAGGGGAAGCATCGCGGCCGGCCGGTGTTTTCCACGGTGGAGGACTCGACCCTGGTGCTGGGTCCCCCGCGGTCGGGTAAGGGCTTCCACGTGGTGATCAACCGGGTTCTGGATGCGGTGGGTGCGGTGGTGACGACCTCGACCCGCCCGGACAACCTCGTGGTCGCGCTCGAGGCCCGCGCAGCGGCGGGACGGCCGGTGGCTGTGTTCGATCCGGAGCAACTGGCCACTGGTGTGGAGGGTGGGGCGAGGTGGTCGCCGGTGCGGGGGTGTGAGGACGCGCGGACGGCGGCGGTGCGGGCGCGGGGTCTGGCGGCGGCGGGGTTCCCGGCGGCGGGGGAGAACCAGATCTGGCAAACGATGGCGGCCTCGGGACTGCGCTGTCTGCTGCACGCGGCCGCGTTGGAGGGTCTCGGTGCCCGGGAGGTGTACCGGTGGTCGCAATCCCCGGGCCGTGCCCGTCCCGCGGTCGACATCCTCACCTCTCATTCGGGCGCGGTACCGGGCTGGGGTGAGGAACTCGCTGCGATGTTGGACCAGGACCCGCGCACACGCGATTCGGCGTGGCTGGGCGTGCGCCAGTCGCTGTCGGGCCTGGGAGACCCGCGTGTCCTTGAGGCTGTGAGCCCGGGCCCGGGGGAGGGGCTGGATCCGGGGGAGCTGATTGGTGCGCGGGGGGTGTTGTTCATGATCGGGACGGCGCAGGGGGCGGTGACGTCGGCGCCGTTGATCACGGCTCTGATCGAGGACGTCGTCCAGACCGCGAAGCAGATCGCCGCGGCCACGCCGGGCTCCCGGGTCGACCCGCCGTTGACGTTGGTGCTGGATGAGGCAGCGAACTACGCGCTGCCCTCGCTCGGTCAGTTGATGAGCGAGGGGGGCGGGTCGGGGATCTCGACGATGGCGGTGTTGCAGTCCCTGGCCCAGGCCCGTCACGCCTGGGGGGCGGATGAGGCGCAGGCGATTTGGGACGCGGCCACGGTCAAGCTCGTTCTGGGGGGTTCGGCGAATGCTGAGACGTTGCGGGATATCTCGGCGCTCGTGGGTGAACGTGATGAGATGACGACGACGGCGACGCGGGATTCGTCCTGGTCGCTGCGGCCGGTCTCGACGTCGGAGTCGGTGCGGCGGGTGGCGATCCTGTCCCCGGAGCAGGTCCGCCGGCTTCCGTTCGGGATGGCATTGCTGATGCTGCGCTCCGCGCCGCCGGCGATTATCGACCTGCGCCCCTGGACGGCCCGCCGCGACGCCAAAGAACTCCAGGCCGCTGCGGGCCGGACCGCCCAGCTCATCGAGACGGCACACCAGCGCCGCCACCCACCGGCCTGACCCGCCTCGGCGGGGAGCCGGCCGGCGAGGCCGCCGCAGGCGACGTCGCCGAATGCGAGTGCCGCGCGGCCGCTTCGCGGCGTGGTCGGTCGCGGCATTCGTTCCCACTGAGCGTCGGAGTACGAGCAGAGGAAGAAGGGCACGGGCAATGGGCACCAAAGCAGACAGTCGGCCCGGCATGGCGCCGCCGGCGGTGGTGCCGGGTGTGGCGGCGGTCGTGTACAGGCGGGCGGGGTGTGTGCCGTGTGCCGCGACGGTGCGGGCGATGGCGCGCCACGGTCTGCCGGTACGTCAGGTCCCACTCGAGCAGGCCGGCGCCGAGGAGATCGAGGCGTTCAAGGCAGCTGGCCTGGTCTCGGCGCCGGTGGTCGTGACCGAGAACGGGACGTGGTCGGGCTTCCGGCCCGACCTGATCCGGACCCTCGCCCACAACCAGCACAGTGAACCACGGGCGAGGGCCACGACCCAGTTCGCCTCGCCCGGGCCGGGTGTTCCGGCGCCTGCACGCGCGGCGGGATGGGGCATCTGATGCGCCCCAAGCCGCGTATCGACCGGGCCAGCGGCGAACGCAGCGCACCCAGGACCGATGAGGACGGGTTGGTGTGGGACTGGTCGGTCGTGATCGACGCCGGCGACGTCTGGCAGCCGCGGATCGTTCGGGCCGGTGATGCCGTGACCGGCGCGGGTCTGACCGCCCGTGAACCCGGGCCGTTGCTCCGCCTACTCGAGGACATCGCGGCGGTGGCCATGAACGCCGGCGGATTCGTCCACGCGCGCGTACACACTCCCGCCGGCATGGACGCGTTCACGATCACGCCCTGGGGGCAGGTCCTGCCCGCCAGTGCCGACCTCGCGGCCGCGAACCTCGGCGGTGTGCCGCTGCTCGCCCCGCCACCAGGCCACCTCGAACTCGGCGAGCGGGCCGGGCGGGAGCTCGTGGCATACGAGCCACCCGCCGCGCTCTCGCTGCGGCGGGTGCTGCGCGCCGCCCTATTGGGCGCATTCGCCTGCGCGGCCACGGCCCTGGGGGCAGTGGGCGCAGCGTTTATGGCCCTCGCCGACGCCGGGCCTCGCCCCGGTCGGGCCGGGCGGCATGCCCACCCGCGGGCTGCCCAACCCAGGCGCGGCGCAGTGAGCCCGGAGGCTGCGCGCGTGGCCGCGGCAGCGAACCAGGGCGGTACCCGCCCGGCCGCGCCGGATGCACCCGCCTCGGCCGTGACCATGGACTGAGCCGAACACATATCGAGGATCGACTGGAAAGGGAGACGGGATCATGAGTGAGGACATCCAGATGAGTGAGGCCCTGCACGGGCATGTGGGCACCGACCCGAAGGCGACGCGAACCGCGAGTGGGAGCACGCGGGTCACGTTCCGTCTCGGGGTGGCCCAGCGGGTCCAGAACATCGAGGGGGAGTGGGCCGATGGCACGCCCACCTACGTCACGGTGGCGATGTACGGAGCGAGCGCCGAACGGACCGCGGCGCGGGTCCGCAAGGGCGACAACCTCATCGTCGCCGGGCGCCTGCACTCCTTCGAGGTCACCGACGAGACCAACGGGCCCCGCGCCCTGAAGGAATTCCGGGCCTCCCGCGTCGGCTTCGACCTCAACATCACCAACCTCACCCCCGACCGCCCCACCGGTGCACCCTCGGCCCACGCGAACACGGGGACGGTGCCGCAGGTCGCCAACGGGCCCGCCAGCCCGCCGGCCGACCCGTCTGCTGCCGCGGCGCCGGGCATGTCGATGTGAGCGGCCTCGCGGCGGAGGCGGGCATGACACGGCAGCGAGGCCGCCGCCGGGGAGCGTCCCGCTCGAAGCGGGGCGCCACTCGCCGGGCGTTCTACGACGCATACATGGCCTCACCGGCCTGGTGGGGCTTTCGTCGCCGCTGGGCCACCTGGGCCCGCCGAGGTGGCCCGATCACCTGCCGCGGCTGCGGACAGCTGTGGCGTCTCAAGACTGGGGATCTGCATCATGCGACCTACGCCCGCCTCGGGGCCGAGTCCTTCACTGACCTGTGGCCGCTGTGCCGGGGCTGTCACGACCTGCTCCATGAGCTTCTCGAACGGCCCGGCTGGCGACGCGCGGGCCGGGTGCAGGCCCACCGCGCCGCCCTGGCCCTCCTGCACCAGCACGCTGCGCTGCGAGACGTCGAGCCGGCGTCATCGCCGTCGTCTCGGCTCCCGTCATCCGCCCAGGGGGAGAGCTGGGGGAGTCGTGAGTGAGGCGTTTCGTGAGGTCACGGTGGCCACGGGCTGGATCGCCGGGGTCCTGCAGCGGGAGATCTCCCGGCGCGGCCGGGACGTGGCCCTGGCCGCGGCGAGCGTGCACCACGTGGGCCAAGGCGAGATCCGCATCCGCCTACCCGGCGGCACTGTGATCGTGATCGACGTCCACATCGACGACGGGCCCCGGCCATGAGCGAACCCGGCACCTATGGCGGGGCGTTACCGGCGGTACCGGTCGACTGGCGGGGGCTCTCGGGTGATGAGGCGTGGCGGACCTGGCACGAGTTGGCCGAGTGGACGAGTTGGCTCGTGGTCCGGTTCAACATTGCGGCCACGACGATCCCGCCCTGCTGGCCCCGGCATACCCGCCTCGTCGAAGAACTCACCGCCCTGTGGAGTGCCCACCAGCTCTGGTACGACGACGCCAGCCCCGCGACCGGCCCGTTGACCTGGCTCCGCGAACTCGAATGGGCACTGGCCCGCCTACGCGCCGCCGTCTCCGACGCCGGCTGCACCGCCCGTGAACACCTGAGCCCGCGCACCGAGACCTGGCCCACCGAGCCAGCCGCAGCGGAGGTGTTGGCCGAGGTCGCCGGTGCCGATGCTCGCGCCCGCGAACAAGCACAGATCACAGCCGCCCTCGCAGCGGCACCACCACCGGCCGGTGACGAAACACCACCGGCGTGAGGCCACCACCGGCGGCCCGCGTGTGGGGCTCGCGCACGTGGCGCGGCGGCTGTTCTAGGTGAAGCGGGAGCGGATGTGGCTGACTTGCTCGGGCGTGAGCTTCCAGCGCGTCACCCCCGGAGGGAGTTTCCCGTAGGCCGTGCGGAGCACAGCCCGGATGCGTTTGGCCGGCACGCCGAGTTCGCGCGCCAAGCCGGCGGGCGTGGTCTCCTCGTCCATGACCCGACGATAGCTGTCGTCTCCGGCGGGAGGTCCTCGTTCGGCCGTTGGGCGTCCCGAGGCTACGGGGTGATCCCGCTATCGGGATCGACACCCGGGTGCGGTATGTCGCGATCGCGTGGCCCTGGCAGCGTCGGCTGGGTGTGCCAGGCGCGGTCTGCCGCGGCCTCGAGGCGCGACAGGTCGAGGCGGGCGATGTGCCGGCGGGTGGCGGGCGCGGCTTGCCCGGTCTCTAGGGCCAGGCCGACCAGATGCGCGAGAGCATTCGGCCGGTCGGCGCCGGCGAGGAGCGCGTCGGTATGGATGGTCGGGGAGCTGGTCAGCCACGCCGCGGCGGAAGTTGTCAAGGTGTACGAGGCCAGTGCCCTGTTATGCGGCCTGTTCGTAGGCCGGGTTCGAGTCCTCCTTGGTCGATTGGTCGTGTTCATCGTCGGGCTGGTTGATCCAGGCCGCTGTGGGTAGGTCGAGGATCTTCGGGGCGTGGTTGGTCGAGAAGCGTTGGGGGTGGGCAGCGCGCGCGGCGGCGAGGGTGGCCTGACGGTCGGTCGCGATCTGATCGGCGTGGCCGTAGTGGACGTCTGCGGGGGTGTGGAGCCCGATCCCGGAATGGTGGTGTTCGTGGTTGTACCACTCGGTGAACTCGGCCATCCAGGCGCGGGCATCGTCCAGGGATCCGAACCGGTCGGGGAACGTGGGGCTGTACTTGGCGGTCTTGAACAGTGATTCCGAGTACGGGTTGTCGTTCGAGACCCGCGGGCGTGAGTGTGAACGGACTACCTGCAGGTCCTCCAGCAGTACAGCGACCGATTTCGAGGTCATCGAGGTGCCGCGGTCGGCGTGGACGACGTGGGGGATGCCGTGGATGCCGAAGACCTCGCGCATCATCTCCTCGGCCAGCGGGCCACTTTCACGGGCGTGGACGATGGCCCCGACGATATAGCGCGAGTAGATGTCGAGCATGACGTAGGCGTCGTAGTAGACGCCCTTGGCCGGTCCGGGCAGTTTCGTGATGTCCCACGTATAGACCTGGCCGGGGCCGGTGGCCACGAGCTCGGGGACCGTCCGGGCGGGGTGACGGGCCTGCCGGCGACGATCGACTACCTGGTCGTCCTCACGCAGGATCCGGTACATCGTGGACACCGAGCACAGGTAGACCCCTCGTTCGAGCAATGTGGCGTAGACCTGCATCGGCGTGGAGTCAACGAATTCCGGGCTATCCAGGACCTCCAACACGACCTCGCGCTCGGCACACGAGAGCCTATTGACCGGATCGGCCCGATCAAGTGGGGTCGGCGCCGGGCGGGCCTTGCCGTGGCGAGCGGCCGTGGCCCGGGAGATGCCCGTCAGGCGTGCCGCCTCACGGGTGGTGATGCCGGCACCGGTGAGCTCCTCGTGGGTGGCCATCAGCGCTTCGTGGGCCCGTGCCCGTCCTGCGCGCTCTTGGAGATCTGCTCCAAGAGCGCGTGTGTTTTTCCCATGATCTCCAGGGCAGTACGGGTCTGGTCCAACTCGTTCTGGGTCACCTCCAACTGCCTGCGCAGCCGTCCGATCTCGGCCTGCTCCCGGTTCGGGCGACCGACCGCCTGACCGGGCTCCTTGCCCTCGAGGACGCCCGCATCACGCAGCCGCCGCCACTCGCTGATGGAGGCCGAGTGCAGCCCCTCGCGGCGCAGGTACGCTCCCGCGTCCCCGTCGGCCAGGGCCTGCTCGTAGGCCTGGACATGGGCGAGCTTCTGCGCCGGGGTGAACCGTCGCCGCTTCGGGCCACCGGCCCGGGGACCAGCCCCGGCGGGGTCCTCCTGACTGTTCTCGTTCATCATCTTCAACGCGTTCGGCATCATCATCGGATCGTTCCTAGTCTCACCCTACGAGTCATACTTGCTATGAGGACCTGGTCTCAACTCAGCCTGACACGTAGGGCGGCGGCCGCGACCGCGTACAAGCCCGCCCGGGCCGCGGGGTCGGGGCAGCCGCGGGCGAGTTCGGTGAGCATGTGCACCCGGACCGTATCGGTGACCATGGGGCTGGGCCGGCATAGCCGGACCAGGGCAAGGTCGCGGGTGCCGGAGTCTCGGGTGAGGAGGTGAGCGACCTCCCCGGGCGCGGTACCAGCGGTCCCGAGGACACCGGTGGAGGCGTACTCATCGAGCCCGTCAACGGCGCCGGCGGCCGCCTCGGCCGGGGTGAGGGCATCGAGCACGGCCCGCATCCGGGGCCCGGGCATCACAAACGCCGGTACGGGCGCCGGGCGCAGCCGGGCCAGCGCGGTAGCCCGGTCGGGCGCGGGCGAGGCGAAGCAGTCCCGCAGGCGTGCCGGCGCGACCCCGAGGGCCAGCCACCGGCCATCCTCCGGCCCGGCCGGCTCGTCGAGGTGCCGGTAGCACTGCCCGGCCACCTGAACGGCCAGGGTGTTGGCCCGGCCGGCGGCGCGGGCGAGGGCGGCGCGGATGGCGGCCGCGGCAGCGCACAGGTCTGCCGCGGTGCCCCAGGCGGTGACGAGGTAGCGTTCGGCGCCACGCCCGCGCAGGGCATCGCGTGCCCGGGCCGCGGCATCCTCGCGGCTGCCCGGGCCCTGGTGGTGGGCGGGGTGGAACGTGACGGTGCCGGCGAGCTGCAGGCCGCCGGGGGCGCGGGCTCTCAGGCCGGTGATGGTGACGGCGCCCTCGGGGCGGTATCCGATCAGGTAGGGCGTGAGCGCGAGCAGCTCCTGGATCGTCGGGATGACCGTGGCCATGAGATCGATCCTTCCTGCCAAGTTGGGCTCGCCGCCTGCGGCCGGCCCGTCTACGCGCCGGTGGGTACCCGCGCGGGCCCGGGGCGTGCCGTGTTCACAGCCCGAGTCCGCCGGTGATGCGCGGTGGTGGCCCGGCCGGCGGTTCGATCGCGGGGGTGGGGATCCAGCGCAGGTGGGAGTTCGCGGACTGGGCCTGGTGGAGGGCCTCGCTCGCCTGGCCCAGGGCGGCGGCCGCCCGGGCCAGTGCAGTGCTCACTTGGCTGGTGCGGGTGGCGGGGTCGGTGCCGTCATCGGTCCCGGCATGGGCCCGCTGGGAATGCTCGTGCCAGTGGGCCAACTGCTGGCAGGCCTGCTCGAGAGCTGCGGTCGCCGAGGCCAGGTCGGCGAGCATCCCGTAGGAGTCTGGTGGATCGGCCACGGCGGGAGTAGAACGGGCGAGCGTGCGGGCGAGCTGGTCCAGTTCACCGGCCAGGCGCGCCTGCCGGCGGGCGTCGTTGATGACCATGCTCAGGCCTCCTACGCAGTGGTCTCGGGTGGTCAGATCCCGGTGATCCCGGGCGGCTGTGCCTGGGGCGCGGGCTCGGTACCCGGCTCGTGGGTGGGTCGGGGGTCGGGGAGTGCTGGTTGGGGCGGGAAATGCGCCCGATAGGTCGCCAGGTATTGCTGGTCATGCTCGGCCAGGGCGACGGGGGTGAACGCGGAACCTGCGGCGTGGCGCAGGATGTCGCCGGGGGCGCCGTGATCGCGGAACGTGCGGGTCAGGCCCGCGAGCGTGTCCTGGCGACCGGCCTGGTCCAGGAGGGCGTCCAGGTGCGCGCTGGGTACCTCGCTGATGCAGGCGAGGAAGCCGGAGACCGCATAGAGCCGGGACCGGGTGGCCGGGTCGGGGCAGCCGCGGGCGGTCTCGATGATCAGTTCGGTGTGGGCATTGCGGCGGCGGGGTTCGGTTTCGGCCGCGACGGCGGCAAGGAACGCGTCCCGGGTGCCCTTGTCCCGGGTGAGCAGGTGCGCGCAGACCGCCCGCCAGTCCTGGCTGCGGCCGGTCGCGGCAGGATCGGCGGCGTGGTCGAGTTCGGCGATGACACGCCGGGCGGCCCGGCTGGGAGGCAGCCCGATCAAGGCCCGCATCCCACCGGCGCCAAGGAGGGTGTAGGCCGGTTCGGGGTAGGGGGCGACCTGGGCCATGAACGCCTCTCTGGAGGGGGCCGGGCTGGCGAAATGGTCGGTGATCGCCGCCACCGGCGCAGGCAGCTCGCGCCAGTCGTGCCCGTCGAGAGGCCGCCACGCTCCGCCGGCGACTTGAACACTGACCAGGACCGGTGCCGGGCGATCGTGTCCGTCGCGCAGGCGGCCCGCTTGGGCGAGGTCTTCGAGGCCGGTGGTGATGGTGCGGGCATGGTCGAGCAGGTCGGGGGAGGTGGTCCAGGCCGCGACGAGGAAGAACTGTGCGCCGCGGGCGGCGAAGGCCTCATAGACCTGCCGGGTCGCGGTCCCCACCTCGACCGGGCCGTACAGGTCGTTCACCGCGGCCGTCCCGGTCAACACGGCAGCGGGATTCCCGCCGCTGTGATCGGCGGGTCTCATGCCGGTGATGGTGATCGCATCGCGGGGCTGGTAGCCGCTGGTATGGGGGACCGAGGCGATGAAGTCGCCCAGGCTGACCGGTGCGTTCATGACCAGTCCTCTCCATCCAGGTCGATGACGATCCGCGGGACCGTATCGAGGCGGATCCCGCGCGGGCCGGGCTCGATCAATGCTGCCTCCGCCACGGTCTCCAGCACAGAGATCTGCGCCCCTGTGGATAACCGGCGAGCCAGAATCGCCTCGATCACTGACAATCCCATGACTTCGTTCCTCTCCCACACGCCAGATAGCTCCTGACCGACACGAACGCGCCCCCCGCCCAGCGCCCCGCCCCTCGGCCGGGTCACAGGGACGGGCCACCCGGACCGACGGGCCCGGGCTGGGGCGCTGGGGCTTCGGAGGAGGCCGCGGCCGGTGCCGGGGTGGTCGTGGATGCGGCGCAGCGCGCGGGCGGCGCGGGCGTGATCGGCGCGTTGGGTGTAGTCGGCCCCGGGCGGGCCGCCCAGTGGGCGCGGGTCGCCTGGGTCGATCGCCCACCGGTCCCGGTAGGCCGCCACCGTGACCATTGCGGTGACCGCTGCCGCGTCGTCGTGCTGGGCCCAGGCGTGCCCGGCCGCCCGCGCTCTCGCTGCGATGTGCCGTGCCCGGGCCTCGATCAAGCGTTCCCGCTCGGCCAGGGCCTCATCCAACTCCCCTTCGCCGGTGAGCGCGGCCGCGGGGAACAACCCGGCCACGAGGTGAGCGGGGTCGCGGCGGGCAGGGGCGCTGGCCTGGAAGGCTTCGAGGCGGTGATGCAGGACAGCGGCGACATCGTCCGCGGAGTCGAGCTCCCGGCCGGTGATCAGCGCCGGCAGCACCCGCTCGAGGTCGGTGCCGGCACGCGCTGCGCGTCGCAGCGAGGCGGACAGCGCCTCCCATGCCGGGGAGGCGAGGACGGCCTCGCGCTGGGCCGGGCTCAGGGGCGCGGCCTCGATCAGCTCCTGCCACCTGGCGCCGGTGGCCGCGGCGGCGATGAGGTCGTATTCATCGGCCAGGTGCCCGATCGAGGAGGCGGCCTCCTGGGAGGTGGTGATCGCCTCATGCGCCGAGGCCGCCGCGCCGCTGGAACGTAGGACCGTCTCGAGGACCTCCCGCGCCGTCAGTTGGTCATCGGGGCGGGCGTGATGTTCCTCGTCGCTGATCGTCAACGTCGCCACATACACGTGATTGCTGCACCGGCCCCTGGACATGCCCACGTAGAGGGCCTCGCGGGCCATCCCCGCCGAGACCACGAGCGCGTGCGCGGTGTCCACGGTCACTCCCTGGGCCCGGTGCGCGGTCGAGGCATAGCCCAGCTCCACATGCTCCGCGACGTAATGCCCCGGCAAGGTGACATGGGGGCCACCGCCCTCCCGCTGGACCAGGAGCGAGCCGTCCACGCGCGCCGCCAGGACGTGCCACCGGTCCCCGTTCTTGACCCAGGACCCGGCCCCTGCCCGCAACGCCCGCTCGTTCCGGCGGGTCACGATCACGTCCCCGGCCCCCACGCTCGACCCGCCCGCCAGGGGGAGCATCGGACCGGTGACGGTGCCGGCGGCGATCCGTTCGCGTTGAGCACGCTGGTTGAGCATGGTCACCGTCTCGTTATCGCCGGCGATCAACAACGAGGACAGGCCCGCCGCCAGGTCCGCCTGCCAGGCCTGGTAGGCCTCATCGATCACGCCCGCCTCGGTCCCGGAATGGACCCGCCCGTGGGCGGTGTAGGTGTCCACGACATCGGGCCGGCCCAGCCGCAGCAACAGCGAGGCCTCCGCCTCCCAGGACGCTTCGAACCGGTGGACCGTCCGCAGCCGCGGCGCACCCGCCCCGAGCGCGTGCGCGGCCATCGAGAACGCGCCACCGGCCTCCACCGCCGCCAACTGCAACGGATCCCCCACCAACAGCACCTTCGCCCCCGCCACCTCGCCCGCCCGGGCGAGCCGGGCGAGCGCGAACGTTCCCGCCAACGAGGCCTCATCGACGATGACCAACTGGCCCTCCCGTAGCTCCCACCGGGCCAGATCAGCCGACACCGCGGCGATCGCGCCGGCGGCCGCGGCCGCTGCTGCGGCGTGCTCGGCGGCGCGAGTCCTCAGGCTCGCCAGCCGGGCACGCTTGGCGGGGGCGGCCTCGAGCTCGGCCAACCACTTGGCCAGATTGTCCGTGCCGATCCCCAGCTCGGCGCCCAGCACCGCCGCGGTCGCAGCCGAGGGCGCCAACCCGACCACACTGCCCGGCCCATGCTCGCCCTCCCAAAGCCGGCGCAGACCCGCGAGCGTGGTCGTCTTCCCCGCACCCGCGGGCCCGATGAGCACATCTACCGGGCGGCCACTACCGGCGACCTGCTCCACCGCCATCACCTGATCCGCCCCCAGACCCGCGCCATCGACCAGCAGCTCGCCGGCCCCGCTGCCGGCATCCATGCGGCCGGCGGCCCGGGGCCCGGTCTGGTCGTGCAGGCGGGCCAGGAGGTAGTCCTCCGCGGCCAGGACCGCGGCCGAGGTGTACAGGGCGGCATGCCGGGCCTCGAAGACGCTCGACCCATCCGAACGCGTGAACCCCGCCGGTACCGGCGCAAGGCGCGGGGCCGTGATGTCCACCGAGGCGCGCTCCGCTGCCGCGACCACCTCGCCCAGGACCTCTTCCCGATCCGCGGCGGTCGCGAACCGGAACTCGGCCAGCTCCACACACGCCTGCGAATGCAGATTCCACCGCGACCACGTCGCCCGCCGACCCGAGACCGCCTCCACCACCCGTCCCGCCATCACCGCCAGCTGCGCGCGCGGGATATCGCCCGCGCGCAGCACCGCACCCCGCTCCGGCCCGCCGGCTAGCAGTGCGCGGACCCACTCGGCCGCGTCCACCCCCGTGCCGGTGCGCGGCCGCCAACCCGCCGCGATCAGCACCGTCATCGCCCGCTCGCGCCACGCCCGGGTCAACTCCGCCAGCGACGAGCCGTGCTTGGCCGGACGCGTGGCCGCCCACGTCAAATAGTCCAGCCGGCGCGACTCGGCTCTTCGTGGTTCGTGGTGAAAGTGGCCCGCGCGTCGTAGGCGTGTGAGGGCTCGTGGTCCTGCTGTGATGGGTGTTGCGAGACATCCACAAGAGCAGAGGACCACGAGCTATGGACGAGTTTACTGGCTCGCAGCGTGATGCTGCGAGCACGATCTTCAATCTGTCTGACTACCGTGTCATCGACGCGATCGATCTTCCCGGCGGAGGCCGTCGGGTCGTGATCGAGTCACTCGCCCCGCCTGGCTGCCCGGCGTGTGGTGTGATCGCGGTGAAGATCCATTCCCGGCGCCGGCAGCGTCTGCGTGATCTGCCGATCGCGGGTGCGGTCGAGGTGTGGTGGGCCAAGCGGCGCTGGTTCTGCCGGGAAGAGCTGTGCGGGCGTGGCACGTTCGCCGAGTCCACCATCCAGGTCCCCAGGTTCGCCCGGTCCACTACGCGGCTGAAGAATCAGGTCGTGGCCGCGGTGGTCGACTCCGGTCGAGCCGCCAGCGAGGTTGCCCGCGCTCACGGGGTCTCATGGTGGCTGGTCCAATCGGCGCTGGCTGCCGCGGCGCTCGTCCTACCCGCCGCCGACGACTGGGTCGTGACGCGCTTGGGCATCGATGAGCACCGGTACCGGTCCGTGCGGTTCTTCCGTGATGAGCACGGGGCCTGGCGCCGGTTCGAGCCGTGGATGACGACCCTGGTCGACCTGGCCACAGGACAGGTCCTGGGCATCGTCGATGGCCGCGACAGCACGGGCGTGGGCGCGTGGCTCAGCGCCCGCCCACAGTCATGGCGGGACCGTATCGAGGTCGTCGCGATCGACCCCTCGGCCGCGTTCCGTAAGGCCCTGCGCGAGCACCTGCCCCACGCCGCGGTCTCGGTCGACAAGTTCCACCTCGTCAAACTCGCAGGCGACATGCTCACCAAGGTCCGCCAGCGCCTCGCCCGAGACCAGCACGGCCGCCGCGGGCGCAAGAGCGACGCGTCCTGGGCACACCGGATGCTGCTGCTGCGGGGCGCCGATACGCTGTCCCCGCGTGGCTGGGCCAGACTGGAGAAGGTCTTCACCGACGATGACCCCACGGATGAGCTCTCCGCCGCGTGGGGCGTCAAGGAGCAGCTCCGCCGCCTCCTCGGCGCTGATACCCTCGCCCAGGCGTGGCAAGAGCGGATGAGACTGGGTCACTACGTCCAGACCGCGAACATGGCCGAGACCGACCGCCTCTACGAGACCATCGTGACCTGGTGGGAGGCCATCGAAGTCCTCATCGTCACCGGCGCCACGACCGCGAAGGTCGAAGCCGCGAACACCACGATCAAGAACATCAAACGCACCGGCCGCGGATTCAGGAACTCCGCCAACTACAAGGCCCGTATACTCCTGGCCAGCGCCGCTCGAGCAGCAGCGCGAACACCAATCACAGCAGGCCTTTCACCACGAACCGCGTAGAGCCCGCGACTCCCGCTGCGAGGGCGCCCGCCCGTGAGCGCGCACGAACTCCTCATGCGCGTCCTGCCGAGCCGCCACGATCGCCAACCGCCGCTGGGAGAACACCTCGCGCAACTGCGCCGGGACACCGGCGATCTCCACCTCCCCCAGCTCACGCTTCCGCGCCGTCGGTATCGTCCATTCCACCGGCAGTATCTGCGCGAGCCGGTCCGCGAACAGCGCCGAATGCGTCCGCGAGAGCGCCTCCACCGCCCGATACAACGCCCGTGAATCGAGCGTCCGCCACTTCCCATCGACCCCCTGGACCCGGTTCGCGACCACGACATGGGTATGCAGATGCGGATCCCCCGCGCGGGAATCGAAATGATCGAACGCGGCCGCGACCAGCCCGCGGGTCTCCAACTGGGCCACCCCTGCCCGGCCCGCCCGGGTCATCAACACCTCACGCTCCAAGAATGCGAGCGTCTCGGTGATCGCCTCGTGATGAGCCCGCACGATCAACGCCTGCACGCCGGCATCGGCGATCGCCCACAACGCCGAGGCTGACTTCGGAATCTGGAACGTCAGATCGAAACCGGCCCGCGACCGAGACAACCCCGACTCATCCGGCGCCGAGAATGTCCGCGACAACACCTCCCCGGTGACCGGGTCATGCCCCATTCCGAAAAGCCGGCCCATCTGCTCCTCACTCACCCGATCACCCACACGCAAACCCGGGCCGGCACCATTTGCCGATCCCAGGCCGGCCAGACCCGAACCGAGCCAACGACCCGGCGGCGTACCCGCCTGGTCGTAATAGCGCGTCAACACATCCGCCGCGAGCCGGTCCCCATCCCCCGCAGCAACCGAACGTGTCAAATACTCATACCCCGTGCCCGCGCGGATCGGCGTCCGCGGCGTCGTAATACTCACGCCCGCCCGCCCGAACCCGAGCGACCATCCCGGGCCGCGTTTCGGCATCGATCAGAACAAAACCGTGCCGTCGACCGGCGCCCCATGAACTCGGCTCCGCATGCCGGGCATTTCAGTTCGGGGAACGCGGGTCGCAGCCGGCGGCGCCGTGCCCGACTCCGGCACCGATCCGAGCAGTACATCGCCGTCGACCGCCGGCCCTGAAACACCCGGCCGCAGACCGGACAATCGCGAACCAGGCCGTCCTGGCGTTGGACCAGTTGCTGCGCATCCCGCGTGATACTCCACCGTCGGTACAGCGCCGCCGGCCCGCGAACGAACCGGCCATCACCCAGCGCCGCGGCCGCGGCCCGCAGCCCCCGGCGCGCCTCGCTCTCGAAACCCTCATCCACCATGCCCGCAACGACCGCCCCAGCCGGCCACTCCCGCCAACCCGACCGCCAACCGGCCTTCAGTGCCAGATGTGCATGCCCTATTCGTATGCTGAGCACGGTTCGGTGCGGCGTGTTCGAGGCGATGCAACTCGTGTTGGTTGTTGGGCGTGCTGCCATGGACGCGTCAGTTGCATTGCTGGCTCTTCCTCGGCAGGTGTGAGCGCCGTTGAGTGATTTTCGTATAGCGCGTCTGCGCCGTGTTACTTCTCGCTGATGACCGACTGCGCAAAGATTTGCACCGCGATCGCAGCCTTCACCGAATATTCCAGGATCTGACTCGACATCGGCGTGCCGCCACGATTTCGCTGCGTTGTAGCGGTGAGCATCCACGTAATGCTCGGCTCCATCGAAGCACTTCTACTGTCAACGTGGTGTGCTGCAACTGTGTTTCGAATCAGCCCTAGACCCTTCATGAAATCGCTGTCTTGCCGAATGGGTCGGAGATCGTCGCGGAATTGCCGGGCGGCCAACTTGTAAAGTTCAGGGTCCGCCTTGGATGCGCTACCGGGCTGCGTCATCTCCCGAATTGCTGTACTAATCGCTTTCGGTGCCAATTCTAGCACTTCGTGCAAATGGAGCGCCAAATATTTCTCCCAGACGTATCTGTCATCCTGGGATTCCAGGAGGCGATGCACGAGCACCTTCGTCTCGTAATCAATGAGTGCAAAGTAAAAGATCAGTTCCACTCCGGGCCGATGGGACTTCCAGTCCGGTAGCTTCTTGGCGCTGACAATGAAGTGCGCCGTGTCTTCGACTGTCGTACGGGCTTGCGCCATTCCATGGGCGAAGCTGCGTGCGTTCCAGTCCTCTGAGTGGTGCGCCGTAGGGGCCATGCCATTAGCGTACGCGAGATCTGCGATACTCCCTGCATGAGGGTCCGCCGAGCAACACGAGCTCTGCTGGCCCTCTACTACGAGAGCGTGTAGTTGCCTCTTGGTCGGCCGACAATCCCGTCCTGTGGTTGGGGCGCAGAAGTAGTCGGTGGCTCGCAATTGCAGGCGGGCTCCCGAGCAGACGCGGATTGACGTTCACGATAAGGGTGGAAGTCGCCTGAGTGTCGCGGCGCTCGTGTCGTCTGCAACGGCGGAGTAGCCCTCGGTTGTCTGGATCGACGAGTGGCGCATGATCTTCTGGACAACACGTGTGGGCACGTCCTTACGGATCAGTTCCGTAGCAGTCCAGTGGCGTAGCTGATGTGCTGTGACTGGTGCTCCGACGCGGCGAAAGGCTTCAGAAAGGACCTTACTGACGGAGGCAGGGAGGACGTGCTTGGACGGGTCAATGGGGGAGGGGAACCACCAGCCCCGGCGGGGGAAGTAGCTCGCGTTGCGACGGGTATGTTCCGCGACGGTCGGGTGTAGGTCGTTCGTGATGTCGGTGTCGCCCTTGCCGATGATTCGGATCCTCATGGCGGCGAGATCGACATCCTCGCCGCGAAGACGGGCGATCTCGATGCAGCGCATACCTTGGAGAGCTGCGAGGAGCACCTTCATCTTCGTTTGAACCTCGAGATTCCCGGCTCGAAGGACTGCGTCGAGGTGGTCCGTGAGTGCCGGCCGAGGTTGCATGCGGGGGAGTCGAGGTGTTCCGAGGTTAATCGTCGGGTCGTCCGTCCGGAAGTGCCGCTGCTGGAGCCACTGGAACCACATCCGTATGACGACGTGGTAGTGAACTGAGTCGTCGCCGCCTTGGTGCGAGAGCACTCCGCCAGGAACGCTCGTAGTTCGTCCTCGGTGAGGTGGACTGCGGGCCCGAGGGTCGCGTCGAGGTAGCGTACGAATCGCACGCGCTCCTTGATGGTGCGCGGCGACAGGCGACGGGCAGTCATCTCTAGCTCCCAGTGGCCAAGCAGCTCAATCGTCTCGAGTACCAACTCGACGTGAGTCATGATCCCGCCTTCGTTGCTTGTCAGTGCTCCTTGAGCATCCGAGCGTCACATCTGCGGCGCTGGCGTGCTACTGAGGGGCTGTTCCCTGTGGATACAGGCGCGTGTCCACAGGGCGAATGGCCTCTACCGTAACGTACATATCTGGACAGCAGTGCACAATGCTTGCCTACCAGGATCTGACGGACTATGGTGTTGGGTCATGGACGCAAACCAAGTCGGAGACGACGGCAACCAGGCGCGGTTCCACCACATAGTTGCGGCGAACGTGCGTGCCGAGATGGCGCGGGCGGGCATGACTGGCAACGACCTGGCCGAGGCGCTGGGGATCTCGCGGTCGAACGTGTCGATGAAGCGGGCCGGTCAGACGCCGTTCACGCTGAACGACCTGGCGATCATCGCGGGCCGGCTCGGTCTCACGCCGGGCGCCCTGGTCGACGGCGCCGTCGTTCGGGTCGACTTCAACCACCCGGTCACCCCCGGACACATCGAAGCCCCCGCGGCTCGGGGCCAAGGCGGGGGCATCGGAGTGGCTCCGACCGGCGTCGATCCGGTGACCTTTCGATTTTCAGTCGAACGCTCTACCAACTGAGCTACAGAGCCGTGAAACGAAAGCCCGGCCACGAGTGACCGGGCGATGGTTCCGCGACCCCGACCGGACTTGAACCGGCGGCCTCCGCCGTGACAGGGCGGCGCTCTAACCAACTGAGCTACGGGGCCTTGCTGGCCTTGCGGCCGAACTTGCTAGGAAGATCCTATAGGCAAATCTTCGTGTCTCGGACCAACGTGCACCCCCAACGGGATTCGAACCCGTGCTACCGCCGTGAAAGGGCGGCGTCCTAGGCCGCTAGACGATGGGGGCCTGTTGGCAAGACGACGAGCAGCATACGGGCTCGGCCGACCGGACGCAAAACCGGCGGCCGCTCGACCGGCCCGGCCGGGCGTCGTCCAGGCGCGATCTGGCGCGGATTTTGGCGCACACGCCCCCGCGGGGGAGGATCGGTGCATGCCCGCGAACCTCACGCCGTCCGACTCGCCCGATCCCGCCGCCGGCTGGGGGGTGCCCGACGGCGTCGCTCCGCACCCGGGCGGTTCGCCCGCCGAACGGCCGGGTGAGGGTGGGGAGGATCACACGGACCGTCGCCTCGCCACGGACCTGACGGCGGATGAGTTCGACGAGCTCGTGTCCGAGGGGCTCGACCTCATTCCGACGCGGCTGACCGACCAGATCGACAACGCCGTGATCCTCGTGGAGGACGAGCCGACCGAGGAGCAGGGGGACGAGAATCTCCTCGGCCTGTACGAGGGCACGCCGCTGACCGAGCGGGACTCCTGGTGGGCCGCCGGATCCCTGCCGGACCGCATCACGATCTTCCGCGGTCCGATCATCCGCTACTGCGACTACGCCGACGAGGTCGCGGAGGAGGTCGCGATCACCGTCGCCCACGAGATCGCCCATCACTTCGGCATCGACGACGACCGGCTCGAGGAACTCGGCTGGGGCTGAGCGCCCCGGATCAGGGCTGGGCCGGGTCCTGGCCGTAGTCGTTCGGTTCGATGTCCGCGGGCAGCGGCCGATCGGCGGCGATCGCGTCCCACACCTCGGCGGCCGCGGCGGTGAGTTGGACCCGGTTCGGGTCGGGGGCGTAGTCGACCACCGGGGCGGTGATCGACGTGATGTCGGCGGAGCTCACGTGCTCCATGCTCCGCGCCAGTCCCACGAGCGCCGGAATCGACCCGAGGTTCGGGCTCAGGGTGAGGGCCTCGAGCGTCTCGGCGGCGACCTGGTAGAGCCGGCGCCCGTCGGTGAGCAGGTTCCGCGAACGTAGATCCTCGAACACGGTCGTGAGCAGGTACTGCTGCCGTTCGATGCGCCCGAGGTCGGAGCCGTCGCCGAGGCCGATGCCCTTGCGCGCCCGGGCGAACGCGAGCGCCTGGGTGCCGTCGAGATGCTGGGGCCCCGCCTCGAGATCGAGGTTCGCCTCGCGCGAGGACATGTCGTTCGGGATCGTGATGTCCACCCCGCCGAGGGCGTCGACCACGTCGACGAAGCCGGCCATCTCCACGAGCACGAACCCGTCGAGCTCGAGCCCGGTGATCGATTGCACGGTCGTGATGTCGCAGGCCACGGCGCTCGTCATGTCGCCGCCGGCCTGGTAGGCGAAGGCGAATGCGCTGTTGAACTGGCCGAAGCGCCCGGGCACGACCTGCCCGCTCGAGGTCGTGCAGTCCGGGATCTGCAGCATCGTGTCGCGCGGGATGGAGACCATGTCCACCCGGTCGCGGTCCTGCGACAGGTGCACGACGATGTTCGTGTCGGCGAGGACCGAGTCCACGCTGTGGTCGCCGATCGCCTCCCCGTTCGCACCGCCGCGCCCGTCGGAGCCGATGAGCAGGAGCGTGAGGGACCCGGTCGGCACCGGGCTCGCCGTCGGGCTCGGGGCCGCCGGATCGGGGGTGCGGGTGGGCACGAGGGCACTCGTGTCGAGGGTGTTGATGCGCCCGGAGATGTCGTTGTAGACCGTGGCCGAGGCCGTCGTGACCGCGAGTGCCACCGCGAGGGCGCACAGCAGCGCGGTGCGTCGCGTCCGCCTGCCGGTGCGCAGTCCGTGCCGAGCGGTCATGCCGCCTCACCCCCGAGTCGTCGGTACCTGGAACTCACGATACTCAGCCGGAGTGGAGGAGGCCCACAGCATTGATGGAGAGATCGTGACGGTCCGGATCCGTATCGAATTGCGTAGGGACGGCGCCCGGCCGCCCCGGGTGGATCGCGCCACCTCCGTAGCGGTCGGGGCGCGCTACGGGGCGGCGGTGCGGCGTCCGTGCTCAGCCGGCCTGGCGCGCCTCCCAGGCGGAGGCGACCATCTCGGTGATCGTGTGCCGCATCCGCCAGTCGAGATCGCGGGCGGCGGCCGCGCCGGAGGCCACGATGCGGGCCGGGTCGCCCGGGCGGCGGGCCTCGATCCGGGGCGTGAAGTCGATCCCGGTCGCGGCGGCCATCGCGGTCATGATCTCCCGCACGGAGACCCCGTCCCCCGAGCCGAGGTTGTAGACCGGCGCGAGCTCGCGGCCGGCGGCGAGCGCCTGGGCGGCCACCACGTGGGAGTGGGCGAGGTCGGCCACGTGCACGTAGTCGCGCACGCAGGTGCCGTCGGGCGTGGGGTAGTCGTCGCCGTTGATGTGGGGGACCTTGCCGGCCACGAGGGCGTCGAGCACGAGCGGGAAGAGGTTGTGCGGGGAGGTGTCGCGCAGGTCCGGGGTGCCGGAGCCGACCACGTTGAAATAGCGCAGGCTCGTGTGCCGCAGCGGGCGGTCCGGGTCCGCGGCGGCCCGGTCGGCGATGAGCCACTCCCCGATGAGCTTGGACTCCCCGTAGGGCGACTCCGGGCGGGTCGGGGTCTGCTCGGTCACGAGGTCGACGTCGGGCGTGCCGTAGGTGGCCGCGGAGGAGGAGAACACGAGGTTCGCCACCCCGGCGCGATCCATCGCCTCGAGCAGGCTCACCGTTCCGGTGACGTTCTGGGTGTAGGTGTGCAGCGGGCGCCGCACGCTCTCGCCGGCGTACTTGAAGCCGGCCAGGTGCACGACGCCGGCGACGTCGGCCGAGCGCATCGCCTCGGTGAGCGCATCGGTGTCGAGCAGGGAGGCCTCCACGAACTCGACGTCCGCGGGCACGAACTCGCGATGGCCGGAGGAGAGGTCGTCCACCACGACGGGCGTGATGCCCGCCGCCGCCAGGGCGCGCACGATGTGCGACCCGATGTAGCCGGCGCCGCCGGTGACCAGCCAACTCTGCGATTCGCTCATGGCCTCACCCTAGCGCGCCTGAGTAAAGATGTAGAAGTTCGATCAATGCTGTTCAGTTGTGGGCGTCGAATTCCGGCAGGTCGTAGCCGTCGAGATCATGTACTGGCCCGCGCACGAGGGAGATTGTCGCCCAGTTCTCGCTCAGGAGGAACCCGTCGGAATCGTCCGCGAACTGGCTCGAGAGCGCCACGATCGCGTCCCCGCCGAGCAGCATTCGCACCTGGTCGGCCGCGTGGTGCGGCTCGGCCGCGTACCGCCCGAGGACGGCGCGGCGCAGCCCCCGGACCTCGCTCACCGGAACGTCCGGGATGTTCACGTTGAGCACCCGGCCGTCCCGCGGGAGCTCAGGCATGGTGGGCAGCACCCGGGCGAGCACCGACTCGGCGGTCTCCCAGTGCGTGGGGTCGAGGGTCGACATCGAGGCCGCCAGCGCCGGGATGCTCATTGCCGCGGCCGTGAGGGCCGCCCCGACCGTGCCGGAGTGCACGACGGCCGGCCCCACGTTCGGGCCGAGGTTGATCCCCGACAGGAGCAGTTCGGGCACGAAGCCGAAGGCGCCCATCGCCGCGCCGTAGGCGATCATCGCCGGGCTCGCGTGCACGGCGACGGAACGGACCGCATCGTCGAGCCCGTCCGGACGCCCCTCGCGGATCCGGAAGCCGCCGTCCTCGGGCTCCCCCTGGAGCGAGGCCGCCGCCCCCGAGTACTCCTTGTTCGGGGCGGCCACGAGCACCTCGTGGCCGGCGGCGAGTGCCGCGTGTGCCAGCGGCACGAGCCCGGGTGAGTCGATTCCGTCGTCGTTGGTGATGAGAACGCGCATGCGCACCATTCTCACTCACGGGTGGCAAGGGTTTGCCCATCCGGGAGGTGGCCGCGGGTCCCCGCTGCGGAATGCTGGAGAACGAGGCGCCCGGGGGAGAGAATGGGAGGCATGTACGACGTCACGAAGACCGATGAGCAGTGGCGGGCCGAGCTCTCGCCCGCCGAGTACGAGGTGCTGCGGCAGGCCGGCACGGAACGCCCCGGCACGGGTGAGCTGCTGCACGAGGACCGCGAGGGGATCTACTCCTGTCGGGCGTGCGGCGCCGAGCTCTTCCGCAGCCACGCCAAGTTCGAGGCGCACTGCGGCTGGCCGAGCTTCTACGAGCCGGGCGCGCGCGACGCCGTCGAACTGCGTGAGGACCGCTCCCTCGGGATGGTCCGCACCGAGGTGCTGTGCGCCGCGTGCGGTTCCCACCTCGGGCACGTCTTCGAGGACGCCCCCCAGACCCCCACGGGCGACCGCTTCTGCATGAACTCGGTCTCCCTGAGCTTCGCTCCCGCGCCCTGAGCCCGCCGCTCGCCCGCGTGCCGGCGCCGGCGCTGTTCATCACGGCCGGCCTCTCCCAGTACGCGGGCGCCGCCGTCGCGGTCGGCCTCTTCGCCGCGATGCCCCCGCACACGGTGGCCTGGCTGCGCGCGCTCGCCGGCGCGGTCGTGCTGCTCGCGCTCGTGCGCCCCTGGCGCGCGCCGTGGAACCGGGCGACGCTGACGGAGACGGGCCTGTTCGGCCTCGCGCTCGTGGGCATGAACATGCTCTTCTACGTCGCGATCGGGCACCTGCCGCTCGGGGTCGTCGTGGCCCTCGAGTTCGCCGGCCCGGTCGTCGTGGCCGCCCGCGGTCATCGCAGCGCCCGGGGCCGCGCCGCCGTGGCCCTCGCGGCGGCCGGGGTCGTGGCGATCAGCGTCATCGGACTCGACTGGGGTGGCGCGAGCGGGCCCGCCGGGGGAGGGCCGCCGGCGCGGGACCTGGTGCTCGGGCTCGTCGCCACCGCGGGCGCGAGCGCCTGCTGGGCCGCCTATATGGTGCTCGCCGGGCGGATCGCCGCCGCCCGCGACGGGCAGTCCTCCCTCGCCGTGGGGACGACGATCGCCGCCCTCGCGTACGCGCCGCTCGCCCTCCCGTGGGCCGGGCCCGCCGCGGACCCCGCGCTGCTGCCGGCGATCCTGGGCATGGCGCTGCTCTCGACCGTCGTGCCCTACATGCTCGATCAGGTGAGCATCCGCCGCCTCGGAACCGCGGCCTTCGCCCTGCTCAACGCGCTGCTGCCGGCCACCGCGACCGTGGTCGGCCTCGTCGCGCTCCGGCAGCGCCCGGGGCTGTGGGACCTGCTCGGGCTCGCCGCGATCACCGTCGCCGTGGCCCTGACCGGCCGGGGTGCCCAGCCGGCGGCGGCGCCGCCCGAGCCCGCCTGAGCGTGGGGACGATCGTCGGTGCCCCGCACCGGGTAGTTTCCCCGCCGGGGCTCTTCGCCACGCTCGCCGGATGCGCGGGGAACATCGTTGGTGCCCGGCCCCGGGGAGTTTCCCGCCTGGTCGGTGTCGCCTCTTCACCGGGTGTGCGGGGTAGATCGTTGGTGCCTCGCACCGGGGAGTTTCCCCGCCGGGCTCGCAGGTACCGTCGTCACGGATCGGTGGGGTAGAAAAGTGGTGCCCGGCACCGGGGAGTTTCCCCGCCGGGCCGCAGAACCGGCGCCACGCCCCGACCGCAGCCCGCCCCGCCCGCAACCGATAGGGAGAGCCGATGAACGCCGTCCACACGCTCGACATTCCGGAGCCGACCGCAGCGGACGGTGGCCTGCGATACGGCAGCCTCACCTGGCATCCGGCGCGCGAGCACACCGACCTGCTCGCCCCGCCGGTCGCGGCGGCGCTTGCGGGATTCGCCGGCGCCGACCGAATCCACGTCGCGCCGATCGACCCCGAGCTGGCCGACACCGCGGAGATGACGAAGGCGTACGAGCTGCCGGAGGCGGCGTCGGTCAACTGCGTCATCGTCGCGGGCAGACGAGCCGGTGAGGAGCGCGTGGCGGCCTGCCTCGTGCGCGCGACGACCCGCGCAGACGTCAACGGGGCGGTGCGCCGGCTGCTCGACGTGCGCAAGGCCTCGTTCTGGCCGACCGGGCGGGCGACCGAGAGCACGGGCATGGAATACGGCGGGATCACGCCGATCGGGCTTCCCGGCCAGTGGCGTCTGCTCGTCGACGAGGCCGTGCTCGCCGGGCCGGCGATCATCGGCAGCGGACTCCGCCGCTCCAAGGTGCTCCTGCCCGGTGCCGACCTCGCGAAGCTGCCGGGTGCCGAGGTGATCAGCGGGCTCGCCCTGCCGCCCGGCTGACGCAACCGTGGCGCGGGAGCGGGGCGCATGCTGGAAGACTGGGGGCATGGAGGTCATCATCCCGAGCGACGCGGATCGGATCGCTACGATCGCCGCGGACGCCATCTGCACCCTGCTCGACCGCAAGCCGGACGCCGTTCTCGGCCTGGCCACCGGATCCTCGCCGCTCGCGATCTACACCGAACTCGCGCGCCGTCACGCGGCCGGGGAGGTGAGTTTCGCCCGCGCCCGTGCCTTCACCCTCGACGAGTACGTGGGCCTGCCGCCGGAGCACCCGCAGCGCTACGCCAACGTGATCCGCGACGAATTCGTGGACAAGGTCGACTTCGACCCGGCGAACGTGCACGGCCCGGACGGGCTGGCAGACGACCTCGCCGCGGCGGCCATCGCCTACGACCGGGCGATCGCCGCGGCCGGCGGGGTCGACCTGCAGATCCTCGGGGTCGGCACCGACGGGCATATCGCGTTCAACGAACCCAGCTCCTCGCTCGGCTCACGCACCCGGGTCAAGACCCTGACCCGGCAGACCCGGATCGACAACGCCCGCTTCTTCGACGACGACATCGACCAGGTGCCGCAGCTGTGCCTGACCCAGGGCCTCGGCACGATCATGGAGGCGCGGCACGCGATCCTCGTGGCCACCGGGGCGGGCAAGGCCGAGGCGGTGCGTCAGCTCGTGGAGGGCCCGGTCTCGGCGCTGTGGCCGGCGACCATCCTCCAGCACCACCCGCACGTGACCGTGTTCCTCGACGACGCGTCGGCGGGCACCCTCACGCTGGCCGAGTACTTCCGCCAGACCTACGACGCCAAGCCGGCGTGGCAGGGCATCTGAGGCGCCGACTCCCACGCGACCCCGCGACCGGTATGACCGGGCCGGACGCGGGGGCGCATGCGCCCCGGTGGCACCCACGACGTCACCGCATACTTTTGGTATGACCATGACGACGATCAAGGTCTCGGTGCAGACCAGGGACCGGCTCAAGGCGCAGGCGGCGGCTTCGAAACGTTCGCTCGGCTCGTATCTGGAGGAGTTGGCCGAGGTCGCAGAACGGCGCGCCCGGTTCGAGCGCCTGCGAGCGGCCATGGCCGCGACGCCCCAGGAGCTGCGGGACAGTTACGACGACGAACGTCGTGTCTGGGATCGGCTCGAATGGGAGGGCATGGAGTGACCCGGTCGTGGATCGGGGCTGGCCGAATCACGTCCTGCTCGACGGGCCGACCGGACTCGGCCGCCGGAGCTGGGCGATGACCGAGCAGATGCGCACGCTCAGCCGGGACCGGATCGTGGGCATGAGCGGGGTCGCCTCGACCACCTGCCTGACACGAGTACGGGGTTGGCTGGCCGACTTCCTCGAGCTGCCCGCCCCGTGACCGCTCGACCGATCCTCAGGCGAGTGCGTCGGCGATCGGGGTCGGCCCGTTGTTGAACGCGATCGTGGTGCGGATCGTGCCGGGGTGCTCGAGCGCGGCGGCGGCGACGGCGGCGACGTCGTCGCGGCTCACGGCCCCGGCCTCGATCCCGTCGCCGGTCTCGATCGCGCCGGTGCCCGGCTGGTCGGTGAGCCGGGAGGGGCCGAGGATGGTCCAGTCCAGCGAGCTGGCGCGCAGGTGCGCGTCCGCGGCGGCCTTCGACTCGGCATAGTGGAAGAACGGCTGGTCGGCGGGCACGCCGTGATCGGTGCGGGAGCCGAAGTAGGACACCATGAGGTAGCGGCCCACGCCGGCCGCCTGGGCCGCGTCGATCGAGCGGATCGCCGCATCCCGGTCCACCGCGTAGGTGCGCTGCGGGTTGCCGCCGCCGGCTCCGGCGCACCAGATGACCACGTCCTGGCCCTGCAGGAGGGTGGTGAAGCTGTTCGTGCCCACGGGCTCGACGTTGAGGATCAGGGGCGTCGCGCCGGCGGCACGCACCTCGTTCTCCTGCGCGGCGCTGCGGATCCAGGAGCGGATCTCGTGCCCGCGCGCCGACAGCAGCCGGGAGAGTCGGAGTGCGATCTTGCCGTGTCCACCGATGATCGTGATCGTCGCCATGGCCCGATGGTACGCCGGGCCCGGCGCCGGTCCGACCTCAGCCGCCATCAACCGATATCAGCGGGCATCAGTCGATGTCAGCATGTGTCGGCCGGAACGCGGGGGCGGGGCCGTCGCCGCGTTCCGGCTATCGACGACGACGCGCGTCGAACCCCGGGGTGGGCTCCGACGCGCGCCGGCGATGCGGGTGGTGTGCTCAGCCGCCGAAGCGCTGGGCGTTGCGCTGTTCGGCGTTCTGGTAGTCGGCGTTGCCCTGGGAGACGGCGCGGCCGATGTCGCTCAGGAGGAGCTTCATGTCGGTGATCGCGGAGGACCACTGGGCCTTGGCCTGCTGGTAGGACTCGGCGGCCGCACCGGTCCAGTCCGCGCGTAGGGGCTGGAGGGCGGAGTCCATCTCGGACAGGCGGGTCTCGATCCCGCCGGCGCCGGTCTGGATGTCGGCGGCGGCGGCTTCGATGGCCCCGAAGTTGGCTTTGAACATGTGTCTGGGTTCCTTTCCGGCCTCAGCCGAGCCGGCTGGAGAGGCTGTTCATCGCCGAGGACTGCGTGTCGTCGGTGGAGGTGTAGGTCGTCTGCGAGCTGGTCAGGTTCTGTTCGAAGGTGTCCAGCGCGGAGGTGATCTTGCGGGCGTCGGTGCGCCAGCGTTCCATGAGCATGGTGAAGGCGGAGGCGCCCTGGCCCTGCCACTGCGCGCCGATGCTGGCGAGCTTGCCCTCGAGCTGGTTGAGCTCTGTGTTCAGTGATGCCTTCGCGTCGGCGACCACCTGCGCGCCCCGCTGTAGGGCGCCGTCTGCTGCGGAAACCTCGGTTGCCACAGTCACCTCCCGTGTTCGGGCCCCTCATTCGGGCCGGTGTCCTCCCAGCCGTCGGCCGCGAGCGCCGCTGTGTGGCGACGCGGACCAACCTAGGAAGCCGGACCGGCCGTGTCCATGGGCAGGTCTCCCCCGCCCCGGGGCGGGGGAGACCTGCCCATTTCCGGCCCGATGCCCGGCGCGCCACCGTCACGAGCCGCGACCACCCGTTCGAGCCGCTGGGAGTCGGGCAAGGAGCCGTTTGCGCGCCGCCTGCTCAAGACCACGGCCGCCGACTGGGGCCCGAACGCCGAGGCCGCGATCCGCGGCCAGGTCACACCGGTCTCCCGCATCTGCATCGAGGAGTTCCTCGACTCCTCCATCGACTGGGAGCAGTTCTCCTTCGCCACCCCGGAGGTGCTCGAGAAGAGTGCGCACCGACAAGCCCTCGGGCGTCGTGAACGACCCGAACGACTGGGCCCGCGAGGTCGGCAACCCGCGCTACATCCTCGACCTGATTCAGTGCGTGACCACCATGTCGGTGGAGACCGTGCGCCTCGTCCACGCCCTCCCGCCGCTGCGGATCGTCGGCCGATGACGTTCCTGCCGCGCGACCGGATCTTCGTCGACGAGTCGAAGGCCCGCGGGTACTACCTGGTGGCAGCGCCATCGGCGGTCGGCTCCCTCCACGACTCCGAGAGGTTCTGCGCGGTCTCCTCGAGCCGGGGCCCGGGCGACTGGGAGGTCGCCATGCTCACCCACGGCGGCGGATTCGTCCGCATCCCGTCCTCGCTGGGGTAGGCACGAGCGCAATCCACGGATACTCTGGTGACGGAACCAGTACTTTGTAGGGACGAATCACGGACATGGAAGGTGGTCGGCGCGATGGCAACCCGGATGGCCGCCAGTGACCAGGGACCGAGGAGTGCGGCCGCACAGGAGTCGGCGGTCGAGCTCCATTCGGTGATTGAATTCCTGAACGAGCACCTCGGGTCGAGGCTCCTTGCGCTCGCCCTCGATGTGGATCACCGAACGATCGGGCGGTGGTTGACGGACCGTGACAGGACCCCACAATTCGATACCGAGCTGAAGGTGCGGGCTACGTACCAGGTCTTCCAGGCCCTGCAGCCCGTCGACGCGCCGGCGACCATCAGAGCATGGTTCATGGGGATGAATCCGCAGTTGGAGGACCGATCCCCGGCGGAAGCCATCCGCGACGGTGACGCCCGCGCCGTCATGGCGGCCGCAAGAGCGTTCATCAACGCCGGGTGACCGGGAATGCCGGGGCAACCTCGTCAGGTGAAGCCGCCTCCTCACCTGTACCGGGTGGCGCGTTCGGACTCCCCGTTGCGGTTCTCGCGTATCCACCCGGCCGACGTCACCCTTCCCGGCGCGGGAAACCGGTTCGACGTACCGGGCGGGGGCGTGCTCTATGGAGCCACGAGCTTCTTCGGGTGTTTCGCGGAGACGCTTGCGCGATTTCGCCCCAGCGCCGCCGCTCGGGCCGCAGTACAGGCAGAAGACCCTCACTTCATGATCTGCGGTGGTGTGCCGGCGGAATGGCGTGCGCGCAGGCTCAGGATCACGCTGCAGACCGTCGACGCACTTCCATTCCTCGATGTGGAGGATGGCACCGCTCACGAGTTTCTGACGACGGCGCTCGCCCGCGAGATGGACGCGTTGTCGGTACCAGTCATCGACGTCGCCACTATTCGCGGCCCCAACCGGCTCATCACTGTGCAGCGGCGGCGTGGGCATACATGGCCACCGACGGCGACGGCAACCTCGCATACGGCGGGCTTCGCTATATGAGCCGCCTGGGTGACTACGAGTGCTGGGCGATCTTCGAGGGGACGGGCGTGCGTGAAGTAGCCAGGGACACGATCGCCCGCGATGACGCCGCTCTGGACGCTGTCGCGACACTCTGGGGGCTCAACATCTTCTGAGAGGCAAATCGACGAGTGGCCGAGTTGGGGCGGCATGGTGCCCGGCCCGAGCGCTCGGTCAGTCCGAGGTGCGCCGGGCATACGCCCGCAGGGCGAACGGTGCGAACACGGCGGTGAGCACGCCCGCCCAGATGATCGTCGTGAGCACGGGGTGCTGCAGCGGCAGCGCGGCACCGGGGCCGGCCGCGGGACCGTTCCCCCACAGCACACGCATCGACTGTACGAGGGAGGAGACGGGGTTCCACTCGGCCATGGCGCGCAGCCAACCGGGCATCGGCGCGGTGGGCACGAAGGCGTTGGAGAGGAACGTGATCGGGAAGAGCGTCGAGAACATGAAGCCGTTCACGGCCTCGACCGAGCGCAGCCACGATCCGATGAGGATGCCGAACCAGATCATCCCGAACCCGAATAGGAGCACGAGCGCGAACGCGAGCACGGCCTCGCCGAGCGAGTTCCGGATCCGCCACCCGATCGCCAGGCCGGTCAGCGCCATCACGACGATGCCGATGGAGGAGTGCAGCAGGCTCGCGATGCTCCGGCCGATGAGCACGGAGGAGCGCCTGATCGGCAGGGAGCGGAACCGGTCGACGATCCCCTTCTCCACATCGGCGGTGATCCCGGTCGCGACGATGAACGCGGTGAACACGATCGTCTGGCCCATGATCCCCGGGAGCAGGAACTCCTTGTAGGAGGGCCCGCCGGTGTTCGTGATCGACGCTCCGAAGACGTAGGCGAAGAGCACCACGAACATGATCGGTTGGATCGTCACGTCCGAGAGCATCTCCGGCATGCGGCGGGTGTGGATGAGGTTGCGGCGGACCATGATCCAGGACTGCTGCCACAGGTTCGTGCGCCGCTGCCGAGCCGGTGCGACGTGTGATCGGGTGGCGGTGGAGGCGGTCATCGGGATTCCTCGGGGGAGTCGTCGGCGAAATGTCCGGTGAGGGAGAGGAACACGTCGTCGAGGCTCGGACGCGACAGGCCGATGTCGTCCACGGCGATCCGGCTGTTGCGCAGCCAATCCACGACGCGGGTGAGATCCTCGAGGCCGCCGGCGGGCATCGTCAGCCTGCGGGCGGCCCGATCCACGAACACCTCCGAGCCGGTCTTGCCGAGCAGGGCCTCGGCGGATCCGAGGTCGTCGGGGTCGGTCACCGTGATCACGAGGCTCGCCGCGCCGGCCTGGTTCTTGAGCTGCAGCGGGGTTCCCTGGGCGATGACCCGTCCCTTGTCGATGACGACGATGTCGTCGGCGAGGTGGTCGGCCTCCTCCAGGTACTGGGTCGTAAGCAGGAGGGTGGTGCCCTGGGCCACGAGGTCGCGGATCACCGCCCACATCTCGGCCCGGCTGCGCGGGTCGAGCCCGGTGGTGGGCTCGTCGAGGAACAGCACCGGCGGGGTGGCCAGCAGCGAGACGGCCAGGTCGAGCCGGCGGCGCATCCCGCCGGAATACGTCTTGACCTGCCGGTCGGCGGCATCGGCGAGCGAGAAGTGCTCGAGCAGCTCGTCGCCGCGCCGGGCGAGCTCCCTGCGGCCGATTCCGTGGAGTCCGCCGATCATGCGGATGTTCTCGCGGCCGGTGAGGATCTCGTCGACGCTGGCCGCCTGCCCGGTCAGGCCCATGCTGCGGCGCACCATGTCCGGCTCGGAGGCCACGTCGTAGCCGGCGACCCGGGCGCGACCGCTGGTCGGGGCCGACAGCGTCGTCATCATCCGCACGATCGTGGTCTTGCCGGCGCCGTTCGGGCCGAGCAGCCCGAGCACGGTTCCCCGGGGAACCTCGAAGCCGACGTCGTCGACGGCGGTGAAGTCGCCGAACCTCTTGACCAGCCCCTCCGCCTCGATCGCGGGGAGGCGGGTGCGATCGCGTACCTCCTGCCTACCCAGTTGCCTGATGGCCATGGCTCTCCACGGTGGTCGGTGGTGTCCGGCATCCGAGCGGCCGGGGCTCGGGTGCCGGTGCCGTGTACGACGACGGCGACGAATCAGTCAAGCACCGCCTCCCGGCGCCGGAAACCTCGAGAATCAGCACACGTCATCGATGCGACTGATGAGCGATCCCGGGGCCGCCCGCGTCGTCCCCGAGCCAGTCGAGCTTCGCGGACAAGGCAGCGGCGGCGCGGCGTATCGCCCGGACCGCCGGCGTGGCGTCGTCCGCGCGCCAGAGCAGCGACCACGGAAACAGCGACGGCGGCTCGAGGGGGCGCCACCGCAGGCCCGGCATCAACAGGTCGCACGAGGCGGGCACGATCGCGCCGCACTCGCGCTCCCCCACGAGGTAGGCCGCCGCGCGGATGCTCTGGGCGGTGCCGGGAAAGCGGACGGGCCGAAGCCCGGCGGCGGCGCACATCGAGGTGACGAACTCGTTGAACTCGGGCGCCTCGGCGTCCTCGGCGAGCACGAGCTCGAGGCCGTCCAGGTCGGCGACGCTCACGGCCGCGGCCCGGGCGAGTGGATGGGTCTGCGCCACCAGCACGCCCATCGGGTCGAGCCGGAACACCTCGGAGGCGATTCCGCGGGGCGCGTCGGCGGCGTTGCCGACCCCCACGTCGATGGATCCCTCCGCGAGCATCCGGTACTGCGCCGGCACCGTCGCCTCGGTCCGGTGGACCACGAGACCGGGCCGGTTGTACTGCGCGTGACGCAGGATCTGCGGCATCGAATCGAGGCTCGCATCCCCGATCGCCACCCGCACGACCTCGGCGTCCGCGCTCGCGGACCTCGTCGCGGCGACGGCGCGGTCGACCGCGCGAAGAACGCTCCGCGCCTGGCTCAGGAACACCGCGCCGGACGGCGTGAGCCGCACGTGATGGGTCGTGCGCTCGACCAGCACGACCCCGAGCAGGCGCTCCAGCCGCTGGATCTGCTGGCTCAGGGCGGACTGCACGATGTGCTCGCGCGCGGCGGCGCGGGCGAAGTGGAGTTCCTCGGCCAGCGTCACGAAATAGCGCAGCTGGCGCAGTTCGATCCCACGATCCCCGCCGCGAGTGCTCATCCGAACATCTTCGTCGCGGCCCGGTGCCGTGGCAATGAGCCCGGGCCCGGGCGAGTTCGCTCTCGACCCTGAGCACGAGCTGCCCGTCACGCGGCGAGCGGACCCGTCCAGCGAACATCGGACCGTTCCCGGCGCCGGGGCATGCGCCCTGTGAGCCGATTGTGAGCGCCGGCCGGTACCGTTCGATGCCACGGCACCGTCGGCGCACCTACAGCGCCGCCCCGATCACCGGATCGGGCTGCCCGCAACCGCGCGAGCGGGGTGCGGGGGCGAATGCCGATGACACGGGAGGTCACGATGGGGCGAGGGCGCGTCGCGGGGTTCGTATGCGCGATGGTCGTGCTGGGAGGATGCTCGGGGGCCGACGCGCCCGAGGAACCGACCGCTGACACGGTGGACACGGCAGCGGCAGGGGATGCGGCCGGGCAGACCGAGCCGCCCGAGTCGGGCGAGGGCCCGCTCCGGGCCGGGCTGGCGGACCTCGGGTGGGAGTGCGAGGACCAGTCCTTCGACGCGGAGCTGCTGTCGGACGCCTTCTTCTGCTCGATGGACGAGGAGTTCTTCCTCGGCGCGGGGAACTTCCTCGAGGCGGGGGCCATGCAGGACTACCTCGACGAGGTCGTGATCGCGCTGCACTGCGAATCCTTCCCCGAGGACGAGGTCATCCACTGGGGGATCAAGGACTCGTGGCTCTTCGACGGCCACGACGGCACGGTCCCGGTGATCGCCGAGTCCCTCGACCAGCTGGGCGTGGAGCAGTTCAGCACACCGTGCTGAGGCCGCCGATCGCCCGGCCCCGCTCGAACGGCGAAGGCCCGCCGAGGCCGAATAGCCCCGGCCGAATGCGGTAGGCCCCGCGGGGCTCGAACCCGCAACCCACGGATTAAAAGTCCGTTGCTCTACCCATTGAGCTAGAGGCCCGCGGCCCACCCCGGAATCCGCCGGTGCGGCCACCCGAGAAGTGTAGTCGCTCGCGGCTCGCGGGCGAACGCGCGCACCCGGGCCGCGAGCGTCGTCCTCACGCCGTGTCGAACACCCGGCCGGTGTACCGGTTGGCGAAGACGCCGTGCGGATCCACCCGGTCGCGCACGGCGAGGAAGTCCCCGAACCGCGGGTACAGCTCCGCGAGGTCGGCGCGGCGGAGCCAATGGATCTTGCCCCAGTGCGGGCGCCCGCCGAAGTCGGCCATGATCGCCTCGACCGCCCGGAAATACTCGCGGAACTCCAGGCCGAGGTTCTGGTGGACGGCGACGTACGCCGTGCGCCGTCCAAAAGCCGTGGACAGCCACACGTCGTCGGCGGCGGCGAAGCGCACCTCGATCGGGAACGGCACGGCCGCGCGCCGTCGATCCAGCCACGCGCGCACCCGGGCGAGCGCCGGCGCGAGATCGGCGGCCCCGATCGCGTACTCCATCTCCCGGAAGCGCACCCGCCGCGGGGTCACGAACACCGCGTGGCTCGGGGCGGTGTAGGTGCGCTCGCCCAGGGCCCGCGCGGCGATCCGGTTGACCCACGGTGTGAGCCCGGGGGCGAGGGTGCACAGCTCGTTCGTCGCCGCGAACAGGCCGTTCGAGAGGAGCTCGTCGTCGAGGAGTCGGCGCGTCGTGGGCAGCGGCAGATCGTCGGCCGCGGCCAGGTTGTTCGCCTTGGTCAGGGCGAGGTCGGTGTGCGGGAACCAGTAGAACTCGAAGTGATCGTTCGAGCGCACGGGCCCGTCGGGATCCGCGAGACCCTCGAGCACGGCCGCCAGGGGCCGCGGGGCCTCGTGCGCGTGGAGCACGAAGGCGGGCACGGCCCGCAGCGTGAGCGCCGTGATCACGCCGAGCGAGCCCACCCCGAGGCGCGCGGCCTCGAACAGGTCGGGCTCGGAGTCGGGCGTCGTGTCGCGGATCGCCCCGTCGGCGGTGACGATCCGCACGTGCTCGACCATCCCCGCGAACCCGGTGAAGCGCTCGCCCGTGCCGTGGGTGCCCGTGCTCACCGCCCCCGCGAGGGTCTGGGCGTCGATATCGCCCATGTTCGCCAGCGCGAGGCCCCGCTCGGCGAGCTCGACACAGAGCCGCCGCAGCGTGATCCCAGCGCCGATCCGCACGGGCCTCGACCCGTCGGGGGACGGCGGTCCCACCCATTCGATCCGGTCGAGGGCGCTCAGGTCGACCGACGTGCCCGTGGTCACCGCACAGTCGGTGAACGAGTGGCCGGAGCCGACGGCGCGCATCCGCCGGCCCCCGGCCGCGGCCTCGCCCACGAGGCGGGCGAGGTCCTCGTCGGTGCGGGGGCGGGCCACCGCCCGCGGATGTGCCGCGGCCGTCGAGGCCCAATTGCGCCAGCGCGTGTCCGTCGTGGTCATGGTGGCGTCCAGTCTGCCGGAATCCCGCATCGGCAGGGGAGGAATTCCAGCGCGACGATGCGCGGCGTGGGCGACAATGAGCCCATGCCGCCCGCTCCCACCCCCGCGCCGTGGGCTCGGGTCACCCGCGACCTGCCGGCGCCGCTCGCCGTGGTGGACCTGCCCACGTTCGACCGCAACGCCGAGGATCTATCGCGCCGTGCCGGCGGCGTGCCCATCCGCGTGGCCTCGAAGTCCGTGCGCGTGCCCGAACTGCTGCGCCGCATGCTCGAGCGCCCCGGGACCATCGGCGTCATGGCCTACTCGCTGCGGGAGGCGATCTGGCTCGTGCGCGCCGGCCTGACCACCGACGTGCTGCTCGGCTACCCGGCCGTGGACCCGGCCGCGCTCGCCGAGCTCGCCGCCGATCCCGGGTTGCGCCGGGCGATCACGTTGATGATCGACGACGCAGCTCACCTCGACCTCATCGCTCGCGCCGCCGCGGGCGCGGCCGGGCAGGACCTGGCCGCGCAGCCGGTGCGGGTGTGCCTCGACATCGACGCCTCGCTGCGGATCGGACGCGTGCACATCGGCGCCCGGCGCTCCCCGCTGCGCACGCCCGAGCAGGCGCGCCGGCTCGCCGCGGACGCCCACGGGCGGCCCGGGATCGCGGTGCGCGGCCTCATGTTCTACGAGGCGCAGGTCGCCGGGGTGGGCGAGGCGGGCTGGCGGGGGCCGATCGTGCGCGGGCTCAAGCGGCTCTCCCTCGCCGAGCTGGCCACCCGGCGCGCGAGCGTGGTCCGCGCGGTCGAGGAGGTGACCGGGCCGGGTCTGCTCGTCAACGGCGGCGGCTCGGGGTCGGTGGCGCAGACGACCGCCGATCCGGTGATCACCGAGGTGACCGCGGGCTCCGGGCTGTTCGTGCCCACCCTTTTCGATCACTATGCGGCGTTCACCCCGCGCCCGGCCGCGTTCTTCGGCCTCGACGTGGTGCGCCGTCCGGCGCCCGGATATGCGACGGCGTTCGCCGGTGGCTACATCGCCTCCGGTGCCGTGGGCAGCGACCGCTGGCCGGCCCCGCTCGCGGGCCGGCTCACCGGTTCCGAGGGTGCCGGTGAGGTGCAGACCCCGCTGCGATTCGGGGTCGGCCGTGAGCCCGCGATCGGGGACCGGGTGTGGTTCCGGCACGCCAAGGCGGGGGAGGCCATGGAGCGCTTCGACCGGGTGCATCTGGTGGACGGCGCCGACCTGCTCGCCACCGTGGCCACCTATCGCGGCGAGGGCCTCGACTTCGGATGACGGATCGAGCAGGGCGGTGGCCTTGATTCCCGCGTCGAGCAGGGTCGTCGGGTTGAAATGTGTCGGCGGACCAACGATTCGGCCCTGGTCGCCGGCGGATAGGGCCGCGGATGGGGCGGGAAGAAGGACCCTCCGCCGACTCCCCGTGAGCCGGCTCAGAGGGTCGCCAATGCCGGTGCGCCGCGGTTCGCGGCGCGGATTCGGCCGCGTCTCCCGCGCTGACGGATCGTTGGCGCATCCCCGACCGGAGAACTATCGTGGGCGGGGTCTTTCCCACCCGAGCTCGAAAGGATGCCCGTGACCGCACGGTTCCGACGCCCCGCGATGCTCTCCGCCCAGCGCGCCGAGGAGATCGTCGGCGACGTCGACCCCGCCAGCCGATCGGAGGCGGCCCACGCCACCGCCGTCGCCCTCGTGGTGCGCGGGCGCGCCGCGGCCCACGACGACGACCTCGTGGCCCGGCTCGTGGAGCTCGTGGACAACGAGGGAATCGACGACCTGGCGATGCTCTGGTCGAACGCCCCGGCCACGACCCTGCCCGGTGCCCTGTGGCGGCTCTATCAGCTGCGGGAGTGGACGAGGAACGACGCCCACCGGGTCGCCGAGCACTTCCGCCTCGGCTCCCGCGCCGCCCAGGTCGACGAGGTGGTGGCGGGAGTCGCACCGCTGCCCGGGCCGAGCGAGGTACGCGACCTGGCGGACGCCGTCCTCACGGGCGTGTACCGGGGCGACTTCGCGGTCGCGCTCGAACGGGCGGGCGCCTTCTGCCGGGTGCTCGCGGCCGGCTGCGCGCTCGACGCCGACACCCTGACCGACGACGCCGAGGCCTCCCGCCTCACGCGCCAGGGCGCCACGCTGCAGGCCGTCGCGGAGGAACTCACGGTGGCCGCCGGCCTGTGGCGGGCGGAGAAGCTCGATTGATGGACCCGAGGCCGCCGACACCGCCGACACCGCCGACGCTGCACACCGGCGTGCCCGACGCGGGCGCCGTCCGCGCCCTCGCCGCCGCCGCGAGGCAGGCCGACGGCATCGACCCCTACGACGAGCAGACCCTCCTCAACCTCGACTCGGGCGCGGTGACCCACCTCCAGCTGGCCGGCCCCACCGGATCCACCGGACCGGTGGGTTATGCCCAGATCGACCGGGGCTCGGCCGAACTCGCGATCCATCCGGACTACCGCCGCGCCGGCTGCGGTGCCCACCTGCTCGCGGCCGTGCTCGAGGCCGGTCCGCCCGAGCTCGCGATCTGGGCCCACGGGAACTTCCCGGGCGCCGCCGCGCTCGCCGCCCGGCGCGGCCTGCGCGTCACCCGGGAGCTGCTCTACCTCACCGCCGAGCTCACGCCCACGGTGCCCACAGTGTCCGAGGCGCCCACGGTGCCCACAGTGTTGACAGCGCCCACAGCGCCCGAGGTCCCGGCGGGGATCGAGCTGGCGACGTTCGCGCCGGGCACCCGCGACGAGGCGGACTGGCTCGCCCTCAACGCGGCCGCCTTCGCCGACCATCCCGAGCAGGGGCGCCTCACGGCCGCCGACCTGCACGCCCGCATGGCCCAGCCGTGGTTCGACCCGAGCCTGTTCTGGCTCGCGCGCGCGCACGATACCTCCGCCCTCCTCGGGGCGATGTGGGTCAAGCCCGCTGTGCCGAGCGGGCCCGCCGAGCCCGATGAACGGAGTGGGCAGAACGTCGGGGGAACGGCCGAGATCTACGTGCTCGGGGTGCACCCCGAGGCGCAGGGACGGCGCCTGGGCACCCTGCTCACGCGCGTCGCCATGGCCGAGGCCCGCCGGCGCGGGTATGCGCGCATGGACCTGTACGTCGAGCGCGAGAACCACCCGGCGGTCGCGACCTACGCCCGCCACGGCTTCGTCACCGCCCAGCGCCACGTGCAGTACTCGCGCTGACCCGGCCCTCGCGCCGACCCGGCATTCACATTCGGCCGATCCCGTGCACGTCCCCAGGATGTGGTGCGAGCATTGGGCCATGACCGAGATCGCGACCGATGACGTGCGCGCCGAGACGGACCTGCCCGAGGGCCGCTTCGGCGACCGGGAACTGAGCTGGCTGGCCTTCAACGAACGAGTGCTCGAACTGGCCGAGGACTCAGGCCTCCCGCTGCTCGAGCGGGTGCGCTACCTGTCGATCTTCGCCTCGAACCTCGACGAGTTCTTCATGGTGCGCGTGGCCGGCCTCAAGCGCCGGATCGCCACCGGCATGGCCGTGACCGCGGCCTCGGGCCTGCAGCCCCGGCAGGTGCTCGAGGCGATCGGCGAGACCGCCCACCAGCTCACCGACCGGCACGCCCGGGTGTTCGCGGCGGACGTGGCGCCGGCGCTCGCCGCCGAGGGGATCACCCTCGTGCGCTTCGACGACCTCGCGGGGTCCGAGCAGGACCGGCTCCACAAGTACTTCCGCAAGATGATCTTCCCCGTGCTCACCCCGCTCGCGGTCGACCCGGCCCATCCGTTCCCGTACATCTCCGGGCTGTCGCTCAACCTCGCCGTCGTCGTGCGCAATCCCGGCACGGGGCGGGAGCACTTCGCCCGCGTCAAGGTGCCGCCGCTGCTGCCCCGGTTCATCGCGGTCGACGCCCGCGGCCGCCCCCACGACCCGGCCGACATCGAGGGGGAGGAGAGCTCCTTCGTGCCGATCGAGGACGTGATCGCCCACTTCCTCGACTACCTGTTCCCCGGCATGGACGTCGTGGAACACCACGTCTTCCGGGTCACCCGCAACGAGGACCTCGAGGTGGAGGAGGACGACGCCGAGAATCTGCTCAAGGCCCTCGAACGGGAGCTGCTGCGGCGCCGCTTCGGCCCGCCGGTCCGCCTCGAGCTGGCCCGCGGGTTCACCCCGAAGGTGCGCGACATGCTCGTCTCCGAGCTCGGCATCGTGGAATCGGACGTGTACGAGCTGCCCGCCCCGCTCGACCTGACCGGCCTCAATCTCATCGCCGACCTCGACCGGGCCGAGCTGTCGTTCCGGCCGTTCGTGGCCGGCACCGCCCGCGGCCTCTCCCAGGTCGAGAGCGCGAACCCCACCGACGTGTTCGAGGCCATCCGGGACGGGGAGATCCTGCTCCACCACCCGTACGACTCCTTCGCCACGAGCGTGCAGCAGTTTCTCTCCCAGGCCGCGGCCGATCCGCAGGTGCTGGCCATCAAGCAGACCCTGTACCGCACCTCGGGCGACTCGCCGATCGTCGACGCCCTGATCGACGCCGCCGAGGCCGGCAAGCAGGTGCTCGCGGTCGTGGAGATCAAGGCCCGATTCGACGAACAGGCGAACATCTCCTGGGCCCGCAAGCTTGAACAGGCCGGGGTGCACGTCGTCTACGGGATCGTCGGCCTCAAGACCCACTGCAAGCTCACCCTCGTGGTGCGCCAGGAGGCCGACGGGCTGCGCCGCTACTGCCACATCGGCACCGGCAACTACAACCCGAAGACGGCCCGACTGTACGAGGACTACGGCCTGCTCACGTGCGATCCGGACGTCGGCCAGGACCTGACCCGGCTGTTCAACCAGCTCTCCGGTTACGCGCCCAAGGCGAAGTTCCACCGGCTGCTCGTGGCCCCGCGCTCCGTGCGCTCCGGGCTCATCGAGCGGATCGAGCGGGAGGTCGCGCACCACCGCGACGGTCAGGAGGCGTGGATCAAGTTCAAGGTGAACTCGATCGTGGACGAGGAGACGATCGACGCGCTCTACCGGGCCTCCCGGGCCGGGGTTCCCGTCGACCTCCTCGTGCGCGGCACGACCGCCCTCGAGGCGGGCGTCCCGGGCCTGAGCGAGAGCATCCGGGTGCGCTCGATCCTCGGCCGGTTCCTCGAGCACTCCCGCGTGTTCGCCTTCGCCCGCGGCGGCGACCCCGAGGTGCTCCTCGGCAGCGCCGACCTCATGCACCGCAACCTCGACCGCCGCATCGAGGTGCTCATCCGGGTGGTCGATCACGAACACGTCGCCGAACTCGTCAGCCTCATCGACGTGGCCATGTCCCCCTCGACCGCCAGCTGGCACCAGTTGTACGACCCGGAGGGTCCGCCCGATCGCCCGGGCCGGAACGGTCGGATCTTCTGGCGCCGCGCGGACCGCGACGCCGACGGCAACCGGCTCGCCGACCTGCAGGAACTGCTCATGTCCTCCCACCGGCCCATGATGCGCGCGACGTACCGCTCCGCGGCGCCGCACCGGTCGACGGGCCGCTAGGGGTGTCCGGCGCCAAGAAGCCCGTGCACGCCGCGGGCGCCCTCCTCTGGCGGCTCGCCGGCGGCCACCTCGAGGTGCTGCTCGTGCACCGGCCCGGCTACGACGACTGGTCCTGGCCCAAGGGGAAGCTCCACAAGCACGAGACGCTGCCCGCCGCGGCCGTGCGCGAGGTCCGGGAGGAGACCGGGGTCGAGGCCGTGCTCGGGCGGCCCCTGCCGACCGTGCGCTACGTGCTCGGCGGCGGCACCCCGAAGGTGTGCTGGTACTGGGCCGCCACCCCGGCCGCGGGGATCGACCACTCCACCGCCGTGCCGACCACCCCGGAGGAGGTCGACGAGGCCCGGTGGGTCGAGGCGGTGCAGGCCCTGGAGATGCTCACCCGCCGCGCCGACCGGGCCCCGCTCATGGCCCTGCTCGAGCTGCACGCGGACGGCACGCTGGCGACCTGGCCGGTGCTGCTCGTGCGGCACGGACGCGCCCGGCGCCGATCCGCCTGGCAGGGCGGGGAGGACACCCGTCCGCTCACGGCGACCGGGCAGAATCAGGCGCGATCGCTCGTGCCGATCCTGTCCGCCTACGGCACCGCCCGCATCCTCACCTCGCCGTGGGCGCGGTGCGCCCTGACCGTCACCCCCTACTCCGAGGCCGCCGGCGTGCCGGTGGCCGTGCTCGAGGAACTGACCGAGGACGGCGCCCGCCACGCACCGGACCGCGCGCGGGCCGTGCTCGAGTCGGTGCTCTCGCTACGACAGCCGGCGACCGTCGTCTGTACGCATCGACCGGTGCTCCCGGTGGCCCTCGCCGCGCTCGCCGCGCGGGCCCCGGACCCGGTGGCGGCCCGGCTGCCCGCCGCGGATCCGTATCTGCGCACCGGCGAGGTGCTCATCGCCCACATCGGCCGGCCCATCCGCCGGAACCCGGCCAAACCGGGCCGCAAGAAGCCGGCCGTCGTGGCCGCCGAGCTGTACCGCGGGCGCAGCTGAGGTTCGTTCACCCACTGTTCACCCGGGCGTCAGCCCGGCGTCACCGGCGCGAGGATCCGGCGTCACGTGGGGTTCCTAACGTGGGCCGTGGCCGCGGAGTTCGCGGCCCACGACCTGAACAGATTGGGACAACCACCGTGAGCATTGCTCCGATTCGACGCTCGGCCCGCCGGGCGGGTGCCGTCGCCGGCTCCGTCATCGCGGCCGCGCTGGTCCTGACCGCCTGCGGGCCCGCGAACAACGGCGGGAACACCTCGGCCGACGGCGCGGCCCCCGGCGGCGGCGCCGCCTCCGAGCTCTCCGGCATGATCGCCGGCTCGGGCGCCTCCTCGCAGGAGAACGCCGCCCTCGGCTGGATCGCCGGGTTCACCGAGGCGAACCCGGACGTGACCGTCAACTACGACCCGACCGGGTCCGGCACCGGGCGCGAGCAGTTCCTCAACGGCACCGTGCAGTTCGCCGGTTCCGATGCGGCGCTCAGCCCCGAGGAGCTCGAGGAGGCCGGTGCCCGGTGCCTCGGCGGCGAGGCCCTCGAGCTGCCGCTGTACATTTCCCCGATCGCGATCGTGTTCAACCTGCCCTCCCTCGGGGCGGAGCACGTCAACCTCGAGCCCGAGACCATCGCCGGCATCTTCGCGGGCGAGGTGACCAACTGGAGCGACCCGGCCATCGTGGCCGCCAACCCGGAGATCGAGCTGCCGGACCTGGAGATCGTGCCGGTCAACCGTTCGGACAAGTCCGGCACGACCGAGAACTTCACCGACTACCTGGCCGCCGTCGCCCCCGACGTGTGGACCCACGGCCCGGTCGAGGAGTGGCCGATCGCCGGCACCCAGTCCGGTCAGCAGACCTCCGGGATGATCGACGTCGTCTCCGCCGCCGAGGGAACGATCGGCTACGCCGACGCCTCCCGGGTCGGTGACCTGGGCACCGTGGCGGTCGGCGTCGGCGGCCAGTTCGTGCCGCTGTCCGCGGAGGCCGCGGCCAAGGTCGTCGACGTCTCGCCCCCGACCGAGGACGCCACCGACCTGCGGCTGACCATCGAGCTCGCCCGGGACACGACCGAGTCGGGCTCCTACCCGATCGTGCTCGTCTCCTACCTCATCGCCTGCTCCACGTACGAGGACCCGGCCCAGGCCGCCAACGTGGCCGCCTACCTCACCTACGTCGCGAGCGAGGCGGGTCAGGCCCGCGCCGCGGAGCCCGACGTCGCCGGCTCCGCGCCGATCTCCGCCGACCTCCGCCAGAAGGTCGAGACCGCCATCTCAGCAATCAGCGCGAACTGATTCGCGTACTGGAGTTCTCGTGACCTCAGCAACTCCCCGCCTTTCCCCGCCGAGCCCGGCCAGTTCCGGGCTCGGCGGGGAGAGCCGTTCCGGCCGCTTCGGAAACCGCCTCTTCGCGGCGATCTCCACCGGGGCCGGCGTGACCATCCTCATCGCGCTCGCCGCCGTGGCCGCCTTCCTGCTCGTGCGGGCCTGGCCCGCGTTCACCGCCTCGCCCGGCGAGGTCGCCGACGCCACCCAGGGCGCCGGCTTCTGGGGCTACGTCGCCCCGCTGGCGTTCGGCACCGTGCTCTCCTCCGCGATCGCGCTCGTCATCGCCGTGCCGCTGAGCATCGGCATCGCGCTGTTCATCTCGCACTACGCCCCGCGCCGGCTGGCGTCCGGCCTCGGGTACCTCATCGACCTGCTCGCCGCGATCCCCTCGGTCGTGTTCGGGCTCTGGGGGATGGCGTTCCTGCAGCCGCTCATCAGCCCGGTGCTGGAATGGCTCAGCTCGACCCTCGGGTTCATCCCGATCTTCGCCGGCTACCAGGCCCCCGCCCGGAACGTGCTCACCGCCGGCATCGTGCTCGCGGTCATGATCATGCCGATCATCACCGCGACGATCCGCGAGGTGTTCCTGCAGGTGCCGCGGCTGCACGAGGAGGCCTCCCTCGCGCTCGGCGCCACCCGCTGGGAGATGATCCGCCAGGCCGTGCTGCCCTTCGGCAAGTCGGGCATCATCTCCGCCTCGATGCTCGGCCTCGGGCGCGCCCTCGGGGAGACCATGGCGGTGCTCATGGTGCTCTCGCCCGGCTTCGCGATCAACTTCTTCCTCCTCAAGCCCGGCCAGCACAGCTCGATCGCGGCGAATATCGCCGCCCAGTTCCCGGAGTCCTCGGGGATCGCGGTCGACGTGCTCATCGCCACCGGGCTCATCCTGTTCATCCTCACCTTCGCGGTGAACCTGCTCGCGCGCTGGATCGTCGCCCGCCGCGCCCAATTCGACGGAGCGAACTGATGACCGCGCCCGCAACCGCCGCCGAATCCCGCGCCTCCGCCGCCGACGCGGGCCGGACCCGCCCAGACCCGGCCGGGTCCGGCCGCGTCCGCCGTCCGATCCCCGAACCCACGCCGGTGCCGATGGCCCATCGCCGCCGCAAGGACCGCCTCGCCACCATCGCGGTGTGCGGGGCCTTCGTGCTCGCCCTCATCCCCCTCGTCTCGCTCGTGTGGATCGTGGTGAGCAACGGGATCTCCCGCTTCGGCTGGACGTTCCTCAACACCGACATGGTCGGCGTGTACGGGTCGATGGTCTCCGGCGGCGTCTACCACGCGATCATCGGCACCCTGCAGGTGACCGGGATCGCGGCCGTCATCTCCATCCCGCTGGGGATCTTCACGGCCATCTACCTCGTGGAGTACGGGCGCGGCCCCCTCAAGCGCGGGATCACCCTGCTCGTCGACGTCATGACCGGGATCCCCTCGATCGTCGCCGGCCTCTTCGCCTTCGCGCTGTTCACGATCCTGTTCGGCCCGGCCTACAAGGCCGCCGTCATCGGCGGCGTCGCGCTCGCGGTGCTCATGACCCCGGTCGTGGTGCGCTCCGTGGAGGAGATGCTGCGGCTCGTGCCGAACGAGCTGCGGGAGGCCGCCTACGCCCTCGGCGTGCCGCGCTGGCTCACGATCGTCAAGGTCGTGCTGCGCACCGCCATCGCCGGCATCACCACCGGCATCATGATCGCGATCGCGCGGGTGATCGGGGAGACGGCGCCGCTGCTCGTGACCGTCGGCCTCGCCGCGGGCGTCAACTGGAACGCCTTCGAGGGCCGGGTGGCCACGCTGCCGGTCTACGTGTACCGCCAGTACGCCCAGGGCGGGGCCTCGATCGACCGCGCCTGGGCCGGAGCGCTCACCCTCATCGCCATCGTCATGCTGCTCAACCTCCTCGCCCGGCTCGTCAGCCGCTACTTCTCCCCCCGAACCTGAAGGAACCCATCGTGACCCGTCGCATCGAGATCAGCGACCTCGACGTCTACTACGGCCCCAAGCACGCCGTCGCGGACGTGACCATGACCATCGAACCGAGTTCGATCACCGCCCTGATCGGGCCCTCCGGGTGTGGCAAGTCCACGTTCCTGCGCACGATCAACCGGATGCACGAGGTGATCCCGGGCGCCCGCGTCGAGGGGTCCATCGTGATGGACGGCGTGGACCTCTACCGCAGGGACGTCGACCCCGTGGACGTGCGCCGACGCATCGGGATGGTGTTCCAGCGCCCGAACCCGTTCCCCACGATGTCGATCGCCGAGAACGTGCTCGCCGGGATCCGGCTCAACAGCCGCCGGATCGGCAAGTCCGACGGCGAGGCGCTGGTCGAGTCGGCGCTCACGGGCGCCAACCTGTTCAACGAGGTGAAGGACCGCCTCGACGCCCCCGCGTCCGCGCTGTCCGGGGGCCAGCAGCAGCGGCTGTGCATCGCCCGCGCCATCGCGGTGCGCCCCCAGGTGCTGCTCATGGACGAGCCCTGCTCGGCCCTCGACCCGATCTCCACGCTGGCGATCGAGGAGCTCATGAGCGAGCTCAAGGAGGACTACACGATCGTCATCGTCACCCACAACATGCAGCAGGCGGCGCGGGTGAGCGACCGCACCGGATTCTTCAACATCGCCGGCACCGGAGCGCCCGGGCGTCTGATCGAGCTCGACGACACCGCCACGATGTTCGCCTCACCGAAGGAACAGGCGACCGAGGACTACATCGCCGGCCGCTTCGGCTGAGTCGGAGGGGGCCCGGGGATCGAACCTGGTCCCGGGCCCCCTCGCCATCACTCGGGCCTACAGGCCGGAGTCGCGGAAGCTCTGCTCCACGGGATCCTCGGTCGCCGCGATGCACACGACCTCGCGGTCGTTCGCCTTCGTCCAGGTCTCCTCGTTCGGCGGGATCACCAGATAGGCGACCGCGGACTCCTCGGAGGGCGTGCCCACGTAGGCCTCGAAGGCGTCGTAGCACGCCTGGTCGGCCGCCTCCCCGACGGCGTCGTCGCCGGGGTAGTCGCCGTCGTCGAGGGCGGCGAGGTGGAAGACCTCCGCGTCGTGGGAGGTGTCACAGCCCACGGCGGGGATGTCGGTGATCTCGTCCTGCAGGTCACTGAGGTTCGTGCACGTGCCCACCGAGGCGGTGGCGACGGTGGAGCAGGCGGCGAGCCCGAGGCTGCCGGCCGAGACGAGCAGGGCACCGACGGTGGCGGCGCCGAGGCGACGGGGGAGGGACAACGGAGAATCCGATCGACTGGAGGAATAGAACGTTTCGACCCTAGCCAGATCGGCCCCCGACACCTACTCCGTCCACAGGGCAGGGGTACCCATGACGAGTCGCGCCCGGGCCGCCCCGCCCGCCCGCCCGCGGCGAGCGACGTCGTCCATACTCGAACGATCGGTGCGCAGGAGCGCGGGGTGCCGGCCCGGGTCAGAGGAAGAGGTGGATGATCCGGTACATGATCGCGGCCACGAGGGCGGCGGCGGGGATGGTGAGCACCCACGCGACGCCGATGTTGCGGGCCACGCCCCAGCGCACGGCCGAGAGCCGCTTCGTGGCACCGACGCCCATGATCGCCGAGGTGATCGTGTGGGTGGTGGAGATCGGGGCGTGGAACACGAACGCGGTCGTGTAGAGCACCGAGGCCGCCACCGATTCGGCCACGAACCCGCGGGCCGGGTCGAGCTCGATCACCTTGCGGCCGAGGGTGCGCATGATGCGCCAGCCGCCGGAGTAGGTGCCGGCGGAGATCGCGCCGGCCGCGGCGAGCTTGACCCACAGCGGGATGGAGGTGTCGTCGTGGAAGCCGCCGGCGACGAGGGCGAGCACGATGACACCCATGGTCTTCTGCGCGTCCTGGAGGCCGTGCCCGAGGGCCATCGCGGCGGCGGAGATCGTCTGGGCGATCCGGAAGCGGCGCTGGGTCTTCCCCGGGGCCGCGTTCCGGAACAGCCACAGCACCCCCACCATGACGAGGAAGGCGAGCCCGAACCCGACGAGCGGGGAGGCGATCATCGGGATGACCACCTTGTCGAGGATGACCGTCCAGTGCACCTGCGAGAACGAGGCGATCCCGGCGCCCATGAGGCCGCCGATGAGTGCGTGCGAGGAGGAGGAGGGCAGGCCCTTCCACCACGTGATGAGGTTCCAGACGATCGCGCCGACCAGCCCCGAGAGCACCACGACCAGGCCCTGATGGCCCTCCGGGGCGTTGATGATCCCCGAACCGATCGTCTCGGCCACGCCGACGCCGAGGAGCGCGCCGACGAGGTTCATCACCGCGGCCATCGCCAGGGCCGCCCGCGGGGTCAGCGCCCGGGTCGAGACCGACGTGGCGATGGCGTTGGCGGCGTCGTGGAAGCCGTTCGTGTAGTCGAACGTGAGGGCGATGACGACGACCAGGATGACAAGCGCGAGTTCCACGGCCGCCGGTCAGCTTTCCTTGAGGATGATCGTCTCGACCGTGTTGGCGACGTTCTCGAAGCTGTCGGCCGCCTGCTCGAGGGTGTCGATGACCGAGCGCAGCCGCATGAGCTCGACCACACCGGCCGGGCTCTCCTGGTACCGCGGATTGCGGAACAGGTCGGCGAGCAGGGCGCGGTAGAGCTTGTCGGCCTCGTTCTCGAGGCGGTTCACCTCGATCCAGTACTCCTCGAGGCCGGTCATCGTGCGCAGCTTCGGCATGGCGTCGGCGGTGAGCTCGGCCGCGCGCTGCAGCGTGGTCACCTGGTCGGTCACCGCATCGGGAAGCTCGTCGACCCCGTAGAGCACGACGATCTCCCCGGCCGCCTCCATGAAGTCCATGCAGTCGTCGAGGGCACTGGCGAGGTCGTAGATGTCGTCCCGGTCGAACGGGGTGACGAACGTCTGGTTGACCCGCCGCAGGATCGAGTGGGTGGCGTCGTCGCCGAGGTGCTCACAGTCCTTGAGCTGCTCGGCGAGCGGCCCGCGGTCGGCGGGCTCGCTGCCCACCAGCTGCGCGAGCAGGTTGGCCCCGGTCACCAGATGGGCCGCGAGGTCGGCAAAGAGATCAAAGAACGTGGCGTCACGAGGCGTGATTTTGAAACGCACCGGAGTCTCCGTCGCGAGGGAATGGCGAACGGCCCAAGGCTAGAGCACAAACGCGGGCCGCACATACCAACCGCGCCCGGGGCGGGGTGCCGTGGTGCGGGCGCCCCGAGAAGAACCCGACGCGCCCGGCCATGCCCCCGCACGTCGTGAGTTGCGGCACGTCGTCGGCCCGCCGGTGGCCACATCGCCCCGGATAGATGACGCCGGGCCGGCCAGCGCCTGACGGCGTGAAGGCCGCTCGAAGCGGCGAATTTTGGAGCCCGGGGCCGGTTTCGGCCCGACGTCGCGATCAGTCTACGCCGCAGAGCCGCGCCGGGCCAACTGTCGGGCCAACTGTCGCGTGCACCGGCGGGCCGGTGGCTCGGTAGCCTGAGCCCAGTCGACTTCCGCCCGAGAGGACTTGCCGATGAGGACCTGCCGATGAGGACCCGCCCATGATGAGCGGCAGCTTTCGCGCCGTCGTGGCCGCCACGGCCGCGACGGGCGTCGGCGTCACCACCCTGACCCCGCGGCCCCTCCTGACGATCACGGTCGCCGCGATCGCGGTCATCTGCGCCCTCGGCTGGCCGGCCCTCGTCGGCCTTCCCGCGCGGGCCGCCGCCACCGTCGTGCTGCTCGCCACGGCGGCGAGCTCGGTGCTCGTGGTCGAGCTGCTGCAGGATCTGGCCTGGCTCGCGGTCGTGGCCGCCGGGGCGGTGCTCGCGGCGTTCCTGGCCCAGCTGTTCCGGCGCGACGGCCGGCCCCGGCTGCTCGAGGAGGTCGCGGGCACGATCACGGGGGCGGTGATCGTCGCCTCCGCCGCCGGCTGGCTCGCGATCGGGCCGAGTCCCCGGTCCGAGGCGCTCGTGATCACGGCCGCCGTGGCGATCGCGGTGGCCTCGGTCGTGGCCCTCGTCCGGCTGCCCGCCACGTGGTCCACCGTGGCCTCCGTGGTGCTCGCCTGCGCCGCCGGGAGCGGCATCGGCTTCGCGGCCACCACCCTGTCGACCCTGGTCGGCGCGCTCGTGGGCCTCGCCGCCGGGCTGCTCGTGGCCACCGTGCACCGACTCTTCGCGCACTACCCCGTCTCGGGTCGGCTCCTGCCCGGCCTGGCCGCGGCGTTGAGCGTCGTCTCCGTCAGCGGCGTGCCGGTCTACATCCTCGGCCGGGTGCTGCTGCCGATCGGCTGAGGTCCGCTCCCCGGCATCGACCGTGGCCGCCCGGAGCCCGCCATGGGTACACTCGCGCCATGGTCGAAAACCTCTTCGTGGTCCTCGTGGTGCTGGTCGGACTCGGCACCGCAGCCTTCGCCGGGCTCGTGGTTCAGCGCCTCTACCGCCGCCGCTGAGGTCGCCATGGCATTCCAATTCCCCGAGGGACTCGCGCCCGAGGTGTATCCGCTGGCGTGGCTGGTCGGAAGCTGGCGCGGCCCCGGTTTCCTCGGCTACGAGGACATCCCCGAGCGCCCGATCGTGGTCGAGGCCACCTTCGGGCACGACGGCGGTCCGTACCTGAACTACACGGCCACGACCTGGCTGCTCGCCGGCGAGATCGACGGCCTCGAGACCACGGTGGACCAGGCCGACCTCGTCGCCGGCGACGTGTGGAGCGTCGAGTCCGGCTACTGGCGCGTCGCCCCCGCCGCCCCCGAGGACGCCCGCGAACTCACGGGCGAGGGGGATCCCGCCCGCACGCCCGTCACCCAGCTCGAGGTGCTCCTGGCCGAACCGACCGGGCACGTGAGCGTCTACCTCGGCGCCGTCGCCGGCCCCCGCGTGGACCTCGCCACCGACCTCGTGGCCCGCACCCGGACCGGCGCCGACATCACGGCCGCCAAGCGCATGTACGGCCTGGTCGGCGGCGAACTCATGTGGGCCACCGACCTCGCGGCCTTCGGGCACGAGATGGCGTCGTACTCCTCCGGCCGCCTGCAGCGGATGAGCTGACGATGTCCCAGCCATCGCCCCTGACCGGCCGGCCCGGTGCCGTGCGCGCACTCGCCCCGGACGAGGGCGTCGCCGCCCACTACGGCGAGCCCGTGCGGGAGCAGCGCGCGCTCGAGCGGGGCATCGCCGTCGTCGACCTGAGCCATCACGGGGTCGTGAGCGTCACCGGCGCCGACCGCCTCTCCTGGCTGCACACGCTCTCGAGTCAGCGCCTCGAGGGGCTCGCCCCGGGCGAGGCGACCGAGCTGATGCTGCTCGACGTCCAGGGGCATATCGAGCACGCCGCCGGCGTCGTCGACGACGGCGCGACCACCTGGCTGCTCGTGGACTCCGGCCGCGCCGAGGCGCTCGCCGCGTATCTCGAGAAGATGCGTTTCCGCTACGAGGTGACCGTCGAGTTGCCGGAGGTCGCCGTGCTCGGCACGAGCGCCGCGGGGCCGGCGCTCGCCGGTGCCCGCGGCGAGGATCTGGTGGTCTGGCGCGACCCGTGGCCGCGCACGGCCGAGGGGTCCACGCGGTATGGGCCTGCGGACGACGTCCACCCCGGTTCCGAGTGGTCGGCGGCCCTGTGGGTGGTCCCGTCGGGCGACGTGACGGCGGTCGTCGACGCGGCCCTCGCCGTGGGCGGCAGGCTCGCGGGCGTGTGGGCCTGGGAGGCGATGCGGGTGGCCACCTGGCGTCCGCGTCACAACCTCGATGTGGACGAGCGCGCCCTCCCGCATGAACTCGACTGGCTGCGCACGAGCGTGCACCTGCACAAGGGGTGCTACCGCGGCCAGGAGTCGATCGCCCGGGTGTTCAACCTCGGCAAGCCCCCGCGGCGGCTCACCTTCCTCCATCTCGACGGCTCGGAGCACGTCATCCCCGATCCCGGTGCCGAGATCATCGGGCCGCGGGACCGGGTGGTCGGCACGCTCGGCTCCGTCGTGCGCCATCACGAGCTCGGCCCGGTCGGCCTCGCGCTCCTCAAGCGCAACCTCGATCCCGAGGTCGACCTCGTGGTGAGCGGAATCGCCGCGGCGCAGGAGGTCATCGTCAACACCGGCGGCATCGGCACCGATCGCCCCGAGCAGGTCGACCGGTCCGGGCTGCGCCGCCGCGACCTCGGCGGCGCCCCGCACGACCTGCGCGGCAAGTAGCCGGGCGATTCGCGCGCGGCGTCACATCTCTGCCGCCGAACGCGGGATTCTGGCGAGGTCCCGGGCCGGAACCCGCAGGGAATGCCGCGGTCGGCCGCCGGCACCCGGCGCCGGTCGTCGCATTCGGCGTGACCACGTACGCTGGGCGACGTGGGAATGGTTCAATCCGCTCAGCTCTGGCTGCTGCTCGCGCTCGCACTCGTCGGCGTCGTCGTCGCCGGGTGGGCCTTCGTGCACGCCCTGCTCATGCACTCGGGTTCGTTCCCGGCGGCGGGCAAGCGCACGAAGACCTTCTGGCTGCTGATCACCGGCCTCGCCGCCGTGCTCGCCTTCCTCGGCATCCCGCCGCCCCTGGGGATCGGCGGCAACCTGCTCTTCTCCCTCGCCGGCCTCATCGGCGGGGGGATCTACCTCGCCGACGTGCGCCCCGCCGTCCACCGGGCCGGTGGCCGCAAGGGGCCGCGCCGCCCCCGCCCCCGCGCGGCTTCGACGAGGGCCCGCCGAGTTGGCGCGGCTGGTGAGCGGCACGGCGGCGCCGACATGGGCCGCCGTCCGGGAGGGCTGATGCGGGCCGTGCTCCAGCGGGTCAGCTCCGCCTCGGTCACGGTCGAGGGGGAGGTCGCCGGCCGGATCGGCGCGGGCCTCGTGGCCCTCGTGGCCGCCGCGCCCACAGACACCGGCGCCGACGCCGCCACGGTCGCCCGCAAGATCGCCGAGCTGCGGATCCTGCCCGGCGAGACGTCGGTCGCCGATGCGGGCGCCGAGGTGCTCGTCGTGTCCCAGTTCACCCTGTACGGCGACACGAGGAAGGGCAGGCGGCCGTCCTGGTCCGGCGCCGCCCCGGGAGAACTCGCCGAGCCGCTCGTCGACCGGGTCGTGACCGAACTGCGGACCCGCGGCATCACCGTGGCCACGGGGATCTTCGGTGCCGACATGAGCGTGTCGCTCACCAACGAGGGGCCGTTCACCGTCCTGGTCGACACGTAGCCGTCGACGGCTGGAAGGTCCCCGCTCCGCCCTCGCACCGTGCGCCACCATGGAGCCATGCCCGAAGGCCACACGATCCACCGCATCGCCCACCGGCTCAACGGCGCCTTCGCCCGTGCGCCGGTGCGCGTGAGCAGCCCGCAGGGCCGGTTCGCCGCCGGTGCGGCCGAACTCGACGGGCGGGAGCTGGTCGAGGCGCAGGCCTGGGGCAAGCACCTCGGGGTGGAGTTCGCGGCCGACCGGTGGCTGCACGTGCACCTCGGCCTCATCGGGGCGTTCAGCGTCGACGGGATCGCCTCGATCGCCGCGACCGGCTCGATCGCTACGACCGGCTCGATCGCTGCGACCGGCGGGATCGGCGGCGAGGCCCGCGAGCCGGAGGATCCGCCGGTGACCGGCCAGGTGCGCCTGCGGATCCTGTCCGGAGGGGAGCCGGGGGTGCGGCACGTCGCCGACCTGCGCGGCCCGATGATCTGCCGGCTCGTCACGCCCGAGGAGATCGAGCGGACCGTCGCGAGGCTCGGACCCGACCCGCTGCGCCCCGACGCCGACCCCGAGCTCGCCTGGGCCCGGATCCGGCGCAGCGGCAAGCCGATCGCCGAACTGCTCATGGATCAGCACGTCCTCGCCGGCGTCGGCAACGTGTACCGCGCCGAGGTGCTCTACCGCCACCGGCTCAGCCCGTTCACCCCGGGCGACAAGCTCCAGCGCCGCTCCTGGAACCTCATCTGGGACGACCTCGTGCGCCTCCTCCCGCTCGGGGTGGCCACCTCCCGGATCGTCACGATCCCCGAGCAGGTCGCCGAGGTGGAGGCGGCCCTCGCCGCGGGTGGCGAGGTACACCTGGAGAGCCGGGCGAGCGCCGTCTACAAGCATGCGGGCGAGCCCTGCGAACGGGACGGCGCGCGGATCCAGATCCGCGTGCTGGCGGGGCGGAACCTGTTCTGGTGCGGCCGCTGCCAGCGGCGCGGGTGAGCGAACCTCTGCGCCCGCGGCGAACAGAGGCAGGTTCGCCCGCGCTTCATGGTTAGCCTTATCGGAACGCCGAGACCGGCCAAGGAGCGCTGCCATGTTCGAAAGATTCACAGACCGAGCCCGTCGGGTCGTCGTCCTCGCCCAGGAAGAGGCGCGGATGCTCAACCACAACTACATCGGCACCGAGCACATCCTGCTCGGCCTCATCCACGAAGGTGAGGGGGTCGCCGCGAAGTCGCTGGAGTCCCTCAACATCTCCCTCGAGGCCGTGCGCTCGCAGGTGCAGGAGATCATCGGGGAGGGGCAGCAGTCCCCCACGGGGCACATCCCGTTCACGCCCCGCGCCAAGAAGGTGCTCGAGCTCTCCCTGCGCGAGGCGCTGCAGCTCGGCCACAACTACATCGGCACCGAGCACATCCTGCTCGGCCTCATCCGTGAGGGCGAGGGGATCGCGGCCCAGGTGCTGACCAAGCTCGGGGCCGACCTCACCCGGGTGCGCCAGCAGGTGATCCAGCTGCTCTCGGGCTACCAGGGCGGCAAGGACACGGTCGCGGCCGGCGGACCCGCCGAGGGCACGCCCTCCGGCTCGGCCGTGCTCGACCAGTTCGGCCGCAACCTCACCCAGGCCGCGCGCGACAACAAGCTCGACCCGGTGATCGGGCGGGCGAACGAGATCGAGCGGGTCATGCAGGTGCTTTCGCGCCGCACGAAGAACAACCCGGTCCTCATCGGTGAACCCGGCGTGGGCAAGACCGCCGTGGTCGAGGGGCTTGCGCAGGACATCGTCAAGGGCGATGTGCCCGAGACCCTCAAGGACAAGCAGCTCTACACCCTCGATCTCGGCTCCCTCGTGGCCGGCTCCCGCTACCGCGGCGACTTCGAGGAGCGCCTCAAGAAGGTACTCAAGGAGATCCGCACCCGCGGCGACATCATCCTGTTCATCGACGAGATCCACACCCTCGTGGGCGCGGGGGCGGCCGAGGGCGCGATCGACGCCGCGTCGATCCTCAAGCCGATGCTCGCCCGCGGTGAGCTGCAGACCATCGGCGCGACCACGCTCGACGAGTACCGTAAGCACATCGAGAAGGACGCGGCCCTCGAGCGTCGCTTCCAGCCGATCCAGGTGTCCGAGCCGGACCTGCCGCACGCCATCGAGATCCTCAAGGGCCTGCGCGACCGCTACGAGGCCCACCACCGGGTCACGATCACGGACGGCGCGCTCGTGGCGGCCGTCAACCTCGCCGACCGGTACGTGAACGACCGGTTCCTGCCGGACAAGGCGATCGACCTGATCGACGAGGCGGGAGCGCGGTTGCGGATCCGCCGCATGACCGCCCCGCCGGAGCTGCGTCAGCTCGACGACCAGATCGCCGAGGCACGTCGCCAGAAGGAATCGGCGATCGACGACCAGGACTTCGAGCGGGCGGCCCGCCTGCGCGACGAGGAGAAGTCGCTCACCGCCAAGCGCGGCGAGAAGGACAAGGCCTGGCGCAGCGGCGACATGGACAACGTCGCCGAGGTGAACGAGGAACTGGTGGCCGAGGTGCTCGCCGCCTCGACCGGCATCCCCGTGTTCAAGCTGACCGAGGAGGAGTCCTCGCGGCTGCTGCGCATGGAGGACGAGCTGCACAAGCGCGTCATTGGTCAGAACGACGCGGTCAAGGCACTCTCGCAGGCCATCCGGCGCACCCGCGCGGGCCTCAAGGACCCGAACCGCCCCGGCGGCTCGTTCATCTTCGCCGGCCCCACGGGCGTGGGCAAGACCGAGCTCGCCCGGGCGCTGGCCGAGTTCCTCTTCGGCGACGAGAGCGCCCTCATCCAGCTCGACATGAGTGAGTACGGCGAGAAGCACACCGTCTCGCGGCTGTTCGGATCCCCACCGGGATACGTCGGCTACGAGGAGGGCGGCCAGCTCACGGAGAAGGTGCGGCGCCGACCGTTCTCGGTCGTGCTGTTCGACGAGGTGGAGAAGGCGCACGCCGACATTTTCAACTCGCTCCTGCAGATCCTCGAGGAGGGCAAGCTCACCGACTCCCAGGGCCGCGTGATCGACTTCAAGAACACCGTGATCATCATGACCACGAACCTCGGCACCCGGGACATCGCGAAGGGCCTGCTCACCGGCTTCCAGGCCGGCGGCGACCTGAGCACGAACTACGACCGCATGAAGCTCAAGGTCAACGACGAGCTCAAGCAGCACTTCCGCCCGGAGTTCCTCAACCGTGTGGACGACACCATCGTGTTCCCGCAGCTGAGCCAGGAGGAGATCTACCAGATCGTCGATCTCATGGTGGCCAAGCTCGCGACGCGCCTGCGGGATCAGGACATGGACATCGAGGTGACCGAGCCCGCCCGCAAGCTCCTCTCCGAGCGCGGCTACGACCCGGTGCTCGGTGCGCGGCCGTTGCGCCGGGCGATCCAGCGCGAGATCGAGGACCAGCTGTCCGAGAAGATCCTCTACGGGGAGATCTCCCGCGGTCACACCGTGGTCGTGGACGCCGAGGGCGAGGGCCTGCTCGGCACCTTCACGTTCCGCCAGGTGCCGCGCGAGCAGCAGGCCGAGGCGAGTCCCGAACCGGCACCCGCGGCCGTCGGCTCCAGCTCCGACGGCGTCTGAGGCCCACCCGGCCGAGTCGACGGCCCCCGCATCGGCCCCATCTCGGGGCGGTGCGGGGGCCGTCGTCTGCGTGTAGACGGCGCCCGGTCGGCGCGGGTGGGGACGTGGCGGATGCGGTGGACGTACGGTGATCCTCCCCTCCTTTTGCGCACGATCCCCCGGCCATGGGGCACACTGGGAGGACAGCGCACCGCTGATGCCCGGCATCGCGGCTCTTTTCGCTGCTGCGACACAGTGCAGCCAAGCTGAGTGAACGTCATAGCGCTGACCTTCGTCCTCGAGAGGCCGGTGCATGACCACGCACACCCCTGACTTTTCCCAGCTCGGCGTGCCCGCAGGGCTCGTCAAGTCCCTCACCGCTTCGGGTATCACCTCCCCGTTCCCGATCCAGACCGCCACCCTGCCCGACACGCTCGACGGGCGGGACGTGCTCGGCCGCGGCCGCACCGGCTCGGGCAAGACCCTCGCGTTCTCGCTGCCGCTCGTGGCCCGGCTCACCGAAGGCGGCCGTGCCCGCGCGGCCCGACCCCGCGGCCTCGTGCTCGCCCCCACCCGGGAGCTGGCGACCCAGATCGCCGCGACCATCGAGCCGCTGGCGAAGGCCGCCGGTCTGAGCCACACCGTGATCTTCGGGGGCGTGAGCCAGGTGTCGCAGGTCAAGGCGCTGCGCGGCGGAATCGACATCGTCGTGGCCTGCCCCGGGCGGCTCGAGGATCTCCTCGGCCAGCGCGAGATCGACCTCGGGGCGGTGGAGATCGCCATCCTCGACGAGGCCGACCACATGGCCGACCTCGGGTTCCTGCCCGTCGTGCGCCGGCTCATGGATCGCATCCCCCGCGGCGGCCAGCGCATGCTGTTCTCCGCCACCCTCGACCGGGGCGTCGACGTGCTCGTCAAGCGCTATCTCGACGACCCGATCACCCACGCGGTCGACAGCGCCGAGTCGCCCGTGTCGGCGATGACCCACCACCTGTTCGAGGTGCCCGACGTCGGCGCGAAGCGCGACCTCGTCCGCACCCTCGCCTCCGGCCTGGGCCGGTCGCTGCTGTTCACCCGCACGAAGCACCAGGCCAAGAAGCTGGCCCGCCAGCTCACCGCCGACGGCATCCCCGCCGTCGACCTCCACGGCAACCTCTCCCAGAACGCCCGCCAGCGGAACCTGGCCGCGTTCAGCGCGGGGGAGGCGCGGGTGCTCGTCGCGACCGACATCGCCGCCCGGGGCATCCACGTCGACGACGTCTCCCTCGTCGTGCACGTCGACCCGCCGGCCGAGCACAAGGCATACCTGCACCGGTCCGGACGCACGGCGCGCGCGGGTGCCGGGGGCGTCGTCGTCACGATCCTCACGCCCGATCAGCGCCGGGACGTCGCGGCGCTCACCCGGGCCGCGAAGATCAAGGCGCAGGTGATCCGCCCGACGGACGAGCAGGTCGGCGCGATCGTCGGCCCGGTCGCCCCCAAGGTCAAGCCCGCGCCGGTCGCCCAGCAGCAGCAGCGGCCCCAGCAGACCCGCCGCTCGCAGCCGCGGCAGCAGGGCGCCCCGCGCCAGCAGCGCGAGGGGCAGTCCGGCAGTCGTCCGGCCCGCGGCGGACACCAGTCGCGCCGCCGGTCGGGACAGCCGAGCCGCAGTCGCTGAGCCGACCAGAAGGTTGTGACTCGCCCCTCCAGGAGGGCGCGACCATAATTAACTCCGGCTAAAGTTATGGTCCGCGCCCGTCCTGGTCGCGGGCCATAACTTTCTGCTCCGGCCCGCGCGCCGGCTGCCGCCGTCGGTGGGACATAATGGCGCCCATGCCGAGCGGGCCCGCACTCTTCCCCCTCCCCGAGGGGAGTCGTCACCCGCTGAGGCGGATCGTGCTGCTCACCGGCCCGTCCGGCTCCGGCAAGAGCTCGCTCGTGCGGCGCCTCGGCCTGCCGACCGTGGCGCTCGACGACTTCTACCTCGACGTGGACCACCCGGGCCTGCCGCACCGATTCGGGATCGTCGACTGGGACGACCCGGCCTCGTGGGACGCCGGCGGTGCCGCCGAGGCGCTCGCGACCCTCTGCCGCACGGGCGAGGTCGAACTGCCCGTCTACGACATCCCCACCTCCCGGCGCACCGGGGCGCGCCGGCTCGTGCTCGACGGGGAACGCATCATCGTGGCGGAGGGGATCTTCGCCGCGGAACTGGTCTCCCGCCTCGCGGAGGAGCAACTGCTCGCGGACGCGATCTGCCTCGCCCGCCCGCGCGTGGCCACGTTCTGGTTCCGGTTGCTGCGCGATGTCGCGGAGTCGCGCAAGCCGCCGCTCACCCTCGTGCGCCGCGGCCTGGCGCTGTGGCGTGCCGAACCCGCGCTCATCGCCCGCTGGGTGGGGCTCGGATGTCGGGCCGTGTCGCCGCGCGCCGCCGAACGCGTGATCGCCGATCTCGGCGCCCGCCCTCCCCGCGGCGGGCCCCGCGGCGGGATGGCAGGATAGCTCCCGTGTCCAGTCCCCAGCGGCCCCAGCACCCCCAGCGGCACCCGTCGCCCGGGCGCCCTCGCAGGTCGCGGCGCGGCGATGCCGCGGCCGTCACGTTGCTCGTGGTGGGAATCGTGCTCGGACTCGTCGGCTACCGGCTCTGGTCGTTCGCCCGTGCCTCGGCGGGAACCGCGTACCCGATCACGATGACCGCGGGGGAGTACCTGCTCTTCGGCGGCGGCGCGGTCGCCTGTCTCATCGGCGCCGTCGTGCTCATCGCGCACGGACGACGCAGGTCGCGGTGAGCGGTCCGGTCACCCGGAATATCCGTTCGTCTCTCCCTAGTGCAATCGCCGCGCCGCGGGGGTAAACCTGAAGCACCACTCTCATCGAGGAGGTGCATGGCAGTGGCTGAAGAAACGATATCTCCGCTCCTTGTGACGGACCGCCGGACGCGGCTCTATCAAGGGATCTGGGGCAAGTGCCTCGCGGAGTTCCTAGGAACAGCAGTCCTGGTACTGCTGGGTTGTGGTTCCGTGGCGGTGGCCGTCGTCGGCCTGCCCGGTACGGGCCGCACGGCCGGGCCGACGATCTTCTTCCAGGGCTCCGGCGACTGGTTGATCATCGTCTGGGGCTGGGCGTTCGCGGTGGCATTCGGCGTCTATGTCTGTCAGGGCGTCAGCGGCGCCCACATCAACCCTGCGGTCACCCTCGCGTTCGCGATCCGCCGCAGGTTCCCCTGGAAGCACGTGATCCCGTATTGGATCGCGCAGACCCTCGGCGCGATCGGCGGTGCGGCGATCGTGCTCGGCCTCTACACCAACGCGATGAACACGTTCGACCAGCAGTCGGAGACCTTCAACGCGACGGGGCATACGATCCCGACGCTCTCGATCTTCTCCACGTTCCCGGCGCCGTATTTCCACGGTGGCATCTGGGGCCCGCTCGTCGACCAGATCGTCGGTACCGCGATGCTCATGCTTGCGATCGCCGCGGTGATCGACATCCGCAACAAGGCCGTCAAGGCCAATCTCGGGCCGCTCATCATCGGGTTCTCGGTGGCCGCGATCGGCATCTCGATCGGCTCGAACGCCGGGTACGCGATCAACCCGGCCCGCGACCTCGGACCCCGGATCATCGCGTGGCTCGGCGGCTGGGGCGAGTTGGCGTTCCCCGGGAACGGACCCTGGTTCGACACCTACTTCTGGATCCCGATCGTGGGGCCGCTCATCGGCGGCATCGTCGGCATCCTCGTCTACGACCTGTTCATCGGCGACGTGCTGCACGCCATGGGCCGGGCGAAGGAGCGCCCGCCCGTCGGCCGGGTCGCCGAACGCCCGGTCGTCGACGACGACGAGTGAGGAGCGCTCGTCACGACGTTGGAGGCCCGGATGCGCTTCTGGTCGGCGCATCCGGGCCTCCGGTCGTTCGGGTGGGCTCGTCGGGGCGGGAGGGTCAGCTCACGTCGTCGTCGACCCAGTCGAAGGTCTTCGTCACGGCCTTCTTCCAGTTGCGGTAGAGGCGCTCGCGCTCGGCCTCCTCCATCCGCGGCTCCCAGCGCTTACCCTCGGCCCAGTTGTCGATGACGTCCTGCTCGCCGTTCCAGAAGCCGACGGCGATCCCGGCCGCGTACGCTGCGCCGAGCGCCGTCGTCTCGGCCACCTCGGGCCGCACCACGGGAACGCCGAGGATGTCGGCCTGGAACTGCATGAGGGTCTCGTTGGCGATCATCCCGCCGTCCACCTTGAGGCTGCTCAGCTCGACGCCGGAATCGGCGTTCATCGCATCGAGCACCTCTCGGGTCTGGAAGGCGGTCGCCTCGAGCACGGCCCGGGCGATGTGGCCCTTGTTCACGTACCTCGTCAGGCCCACGAGCGCGCCGCGGGCGTCCGCGCGCCAGTACGGCGCGAACAAGCCGGAGAATGCGGGCACGAAGTAGGCCCCGCCGTTGTCCTCGACCGTCGTGGCCAGATCCTCCACCTGCGGTGCGTCCGTGATGAGGCCCAGGTTGTCACGCAGCCACTGCACGAGCGAGCCGGTCACGGCGATCGATCCCTCGAGCGCGTAGACGGGCTTCTGATCGCCGATCTTGTAGCAGACCGTGGTGAGCAGGCCGTTCTCGCTCGGGATCTTCTCGGTACCGGTGTTGATGAGCATGAAGTTGCCGGTGCCGTAGGTGTTCTTCGCCATCCCGATCTCGAAGCACGCCTGCCCGAAGGTCGCGGCCTGCTGGTCGCCGAGAATGCCGGCGATGGGGACCCCCGGGACCATGCCGCCCTGGCGGCCCTCGCCGTAGACCTCCGAGGAGGAGCGGATCTCGGGAAGCATGGACATCGGGATGCCCATGTCCGCCGCGATCGAGGAGTCCCATGCCAGGGTGTCCAGATCCATGAGCATGGTCCGGGAGGCGTTCGTCACGTCGGTCACGTGGACGCCGCCGTCGACCCCGCCCGTCATGTTCCACAGGGTCCACGTGTCGGTGTTGCCGAACAGGAGGTCGCCGGCCTCCGCCTTGGCGCGGGCGCCCTCGACGTTGTCGAGGATCCACTTGACCTTCGGGCCGGAGAAGTACGTGGCCAGCGGCAGCCCGACCGTGGCTTTGTACTTCTCGGCACCCGCGTCGCCGCCGAGCTCCTCGACGATCTTCTGGGTGCGGGTGTCCTGCCAGACGATGGCGTTGTACACGGGCTCGCCGGTGGTCCTGTCCCAGACCACCGCCGTCTCCCGCTGGTTCGTGATCCCGACCGCCGCGAGGTCGCGGGCGGTGAGGTTGGCGCGGGTCAGTGCCAGGCCGGTGACCTCACGGACATTCCGCCAGATCTCCATCGGGTCGTGTTCGACCCAGCCGGCCTTGGGAAGGATCTGTTCGTGTTCGATCTGGCCGGTCTCGACGATCTGGCCGGAGTGATTGAAGATGATGGCACGAGAGGAGGTCGTGCCCTGGTCGATTGCTAGGACGTAGTCCGCCACGGGAAAACCTTTCACTTCGTCGGATGGGGCCGAGGGGCCCCGGTGTATCTACAGCGGGAGCATCGGGATGAGTGGCGCGGCGAGAACCCCGCCGAGGATCCCCCCGATGACCGGGCCGATGATCGGCACGGTGAGGCCGTACCGGAAGTTGGAGGTGCCCTTGTTCTTGATGGGCACGAGCGCGTGGATGACCCGCGGGCCGAGGTCACGGGCCGGGTTGATGGCGTATCCGGTGGGACCCCCGAGGCTCAGGCCGATGGCCAGCACGATGAAGCCGACGATGAGCGGTGCCAGCGCACCCGCCGGCTGGGTCTTGAGGGAGATGATGCTGAACACGAGCACGAACGTGCCGACGATCTCGGGGATGAGGTTCCAGCCGAGGTGCTCACGCTCGGCGATGGTCGAGAACGGGGCGAGCTTGAGGAGCTTGTTCTCCTCCTCGTCGAAGTGCATCTTGTACGTGAGCCACACGATGAAGGCGCCGATCATCGCCCCGGCGAACTGGCCAGCGAAGTAGACGAGCACCTTCGCGAAGGTCATCCCCTCGGCCATGCCGAGGCTGTCGTCGGCGACCAGGAACCCGAGCGTCACTGCCGGGTTGAGGTGCGCGCCGGAGTTGGTCGCGGCGTAGATGCCGAAGGTCACGCCGAATCCCCATCCGAGGTTGATCGCGAGGAAGCCGCCGCCGAGGGCCGTTCCCTTCGATCCCACCAGGACGTAGTTCGCGACCACGCCGCACCCCAGGAGAATGAGGATCATCGTGCCGATCAACTCGGGGACGAAGATATCTGTGAACATTCTGAACTCTTTCGTTCTCGGGAAGGTTGATGAACTGCTTCATTGCAAGGCATCGGGGCGGGCGTCGTCGCCGGCCCCATCGAGGCGTCAGCCGTCCAGGGGCACCATCGGACTCGGGTCACCGGCCGTCCCCCGTGCTGCGGAGCCCTCGGCGTCCGAGGACGTCGCGGCCGCCGCCGCCTCGGACTCCCGCCGGGCGAGGAAGGCGTCTCGCTCCCGTGCCCGGCGCTGTTCGTCCCATCCGAGGATGGGCGAGATGAGGTCGAGGATCTCGTCGATGGCGCCCACGCCGCCGTCGGCGACCTCGTAGTCGAGCCTGGTCCGGTGCAGCAGCACGTCCTCCAGGTGCAGCACCATCTCGGCCCGGGCCGCATAGGCGATCTCCGCGCGCAGGTAGCTCGGCGCGTGCGTGAGCGGGGTGGCGAGGTCGGGCCGGGCCTCGACGAGCTCGACGATCTCGGTGAGATTGGAGCCGTATCGGCGGAGCAGGTGGTCGACCATGTGCTTGGTCCAGCCATAGGTGCGGGCGTATCCGCGGGCCGTGCGCCGGATGGAGGGCAGGCGGTCCGCGCCACTGAGCGGAACCCGATCGGTGATCGACGGGTTCGTCGCCGCCGCGGCGCCGAGGGCGAAGTCCACGGCGTCCTTGGCCATGACGCGGTAGGTCGTGAGCTTGCCGCCGGCGATCGCCACGAGCCCGGGCGCGGGTGAGGCGACCGTGTGTTCGCGGGAGACCTTCGTGGAGGAGCCGTCGGCCTTGGCCACCGGCTGGAGCAGCGGCCGGAGCCCGGCGTAGACGCCGGCGATGTCCTCATGGGTGAGGGGGCGATCCAGCACGGCGTTCACGTGATCGAGCAGGTAGTCGATATCGACCTTCGTGGCCACCGGGTTGCGCGGGTCCTGCGTATACGGGGTGTCGGTCGTGCCGATGATCCAGTAGTCCGGCCACGGGATGACGAACAGCACGGACTTCTCGGTGTGCAGGATCAGCCCCTTCGTGCCCTGGATGCGCTCCTTGGGGATGACGAGGTGAATGCCCTTGGACGCGAGGACCTGCAGGCCGCCCTCGGCTCCGCTCAGCCCCTCGGTCTCCTCGGTCCACACGCCGGTGGCATTGATGACCGTGCGCGCCTGGATGTCGTGGGTCGCGCCGGTCTCGAGGTCACGCACCCGCGCCCCCGTGACGACGTCGCCCGCGGACTTGAGCAGCGCCGTCACCTGAGTGCGGGAGGCGGCGAGTGCGCCGTGCTCGGCGGCGGTGCGCACGAGCGTGAAGACGAGGCGGGCGTCGTCGACCTGGGCGTCCCAGTACTGAACCGCGCCGACCGCGGCGTCCTCGCGGAGAGCGGGGAACTCCTCGAGCATCCGCGTCTTCGAGACGTGCCGGTGATAGGGGAGGGCGCGTCGCCTCTTCGAGAGGGAGGCGAGGATGTCGTAGAGAACGACCCCGGTGCCGATGTAGGCGCGTTCCCAGACGCGCCGCCGGATGGGGTAGAGGAACGGCACCCGGTGAACGAGGTGGGGTGCGACCGTCGTCAGCAGCAGGTCCCGTTCGGTCAGCGCCTCGTGCACGAGCGAGAAGTCGAGCATCTCCAGATATCGCAGGCCGCCGTGGACGAGCTTGGACGAGCGGGACGACGTGCCGGAGGCCCAGTCCTGGGCTTCGACGATGCCGGTGCGAAGCCCCCTGCTCGCGGCGTCGAGGGCGATTCCCGCGCCGGTGACGCCACCGCCGATGACCAGGACGTCCAGGCCGTGTTCGTCGCTCATGGACGCCAGGGCGTCCGTGCGGGTTCGTGCTGTGAGTGGGGTGCTGGCCACGATGCCTCTCCTGTGTCGAAGGTCACGATATGAACGATTCTTGTCGCCGGGGAGAAGATGCGCAAGCATCATGCACAGACGTGCATGATGATCGACGAGGAGAGCGCATGCGTGACCTGGATCAGGCCTATCGCGCCGCCACGATGTACTACCTGCAGAACCAGAAGATGGAGGTCATCGGGGCCACGCTCGGGATCTCGCGTTCCACGGTGTCGCGGCTGCTCACCGCGGCGCGCGCGGCGGGCATCGTCGAGGTGAGCGTCACCGCGCCCGCCCAGGAGGTCCAGAGCCTCGGGCACCGCATCGCCGCCACCTACGGGGTGCGGGTCCACGTCGTGCCCGTCCGGCGTCGCGCGGGCGAGCTGCAGCGGCTCGACCAGGTCGCCGTCGTCGCCGCCCACCTGCTGCAGCAGTGGTTCACGGACGGGATGCTCATGGGGGTCGCCTGGGGCACGACCATCAGCGCGGTCGCCCGGCACCTGACCCCGCGCTCGACCCGCGACACCGCGGTGGTGCAGCTCAACGGCGCCGCGAACACCTCGACCTCCGGGGTCACCTACGCCACGGATCTCATCGGCGCCCTCGCGAGCGCGTTCGACGCCACGACGTACTACTTCCCGGTGCCGGCGTTCTTCGACTTCGAGCAGACCAAGCAGCTCATGTGGCGCGAGCGCAGCGTGCGAAAGATCCTGCAGGTGCACGAGCGGGTCGACCTCGCCCTCTTCGGAGTCGGCTCCCCGGAGGCGGCGGTACCCTCCCACGTCTATACCGCCGGATACCTGGACCGGACGGATCTCGACCAGCTCGAGCGTGAGCGGGTGGTCGGCGACGTGTGCACGGTGCTCCTGCGGGAGGACGGCAGCTATCGGGACATCGCGCTCAACGCCCGTGCCTCCGGCCCCACGCCCCAGGAGCTGCGCCGGATCCGGCGGCGGGTCTGCGTCGTCGTCGGAGAGACCAAGGTGCGCGCCCTCGTCGGCGCGCTCAACGCCCGGGTGGCCACCGACCTCGTCATCGACCAGACCACCGCTCAGGCCCTCCTCGACTACCTGGCAGAGCCCGGACGCCCCGGCGGGCGGTGAGGTGATCGCCCCCACGAATGACTGCGCCCACTCCGCCGCGGGGGCATGATGGTTCGGTGGAGCAGACCCGCCGAGCCGCCGACGTCGCGATCCGTCCCGCCATGCCGGCGGACGTGCCGGCGATCGCCGGCCTCGTGACCCCGTACGCCGCGCGCCGGATCCTGCTCGGCAAGGACCTCGTGGACTACTACGAGGCGGTGCAGGAGTTCCACGTGGCCGAACTCGCCGGCGAGATCGTCGGCTGCGGCGCCCTGCACGTCATGTGGCGCGACCTCGCCGAGGTGCGCACCCTCGCCGTGCACGAACGGATGCGGGGGACGGGCGTGGGCCACAGGCTGCTCGTGCGGCTCATGGACAGGGCGCGCGAGCTCGACCTGGACCGGCTGTTCTGCCTCACGTTCGAGGTCGACTTCTTCGGTCGGCACGGTTTCGAGGTCGCCGCGGGGGAGGTGGTGGATCCGCGCACCTATGCCGAACTGCTGCTCTCCCGCGACGACGGGGTGGCCGAGTTCCTCGACCTCGCCCGGGTCAAGCCCAACACCCTCGGCAACACCCGGATGATTCGCTCGCTCTGAGTGGCCCGCGCGCCCGGCGCCCATTGACGCCCGCGTCCGCGCGGGTCAATCATGAGATGAGGAGCGAGGAGTCGTCATGAGGCACGCAGGATCGCGATACAGCGAGGAACCGGCCGAGTCGGACAGCGGTGACGTGACCGAGGGGCTGGGCCGCCAGTTCGAACTCGATCAGCTCAAGCACGAGCGCGCCGAGCGCGCCGAACTCGACGAGCATCCCGATGCGAGCGGCGAGGTGACCGAGGGGCTGGGCCGTCAGTTCGAACTCGACCAGTTGCGCCACGAGCGCGCTCAGGAGTCGCGGCTGAAGAAGGGCGGCAACTAGCGGCCGGCGCGCCGGATCCGCTCGCGCAGCGGCAGTTGAGGCGGCCCCGCGAGCCGCGCCGGCGCAAGCAGGTCACGCCGCACGAAGCCGAGCACGACCGGAACCTGGACGGCGACCGCGCTCGCGACGAGCGCTCCCACGAACCCGGCGGAATCGATGAGCACCCAGATCGTGACGGCCACGATGCAGCCGGCCACGACGAGCCGCGGCAGCCAGGCGAGTCGTCGCTGCGTCGCGGCGAGCACGGCGGCGACGCCGCGGGGATCGGGCGAATCGCGCAGCACCTCCAGGTGCCCCCGGCCGCACACGATCGCGCCGACGAGGGCGAGCGCCGCGGCCCAGGCCGTGACGATCTGACCGGCGGTGATCATCGGGCCGGTGCGCTGCGGCCCGGCCAGCGCGATCGCCGCGAGGGTCACCAGCGCGAGCAGCACGACCATGCCGATCGACAGGAGTAGGGCCTGTAGGAGCGCGCGGGCGCCGCGGGCGAGCACGACGTCGGCGGGGATCTCGTCGAGCCCGGGAACCTCGGGGCGCTCGGGCCCGGCGGGGCGGTCGGGGGTGGGGATCACCCTAGGAGGGTAACCGGTACCCGCCCGCGACCTGCGCCACGAGCCCGTCGGCGAGGAGGGAGGCGAGTGCGCGCTCGTGCTGTCCCGCGGGAGCCGCCGCCGGCACGCCCGCCGCGAGCTCGGCGGCCGTGCGCTCGGGAGACTCCCGCAGCTGCGCCATGATCCGGCCACGCGCCTGCCGGTCGCTGCCGGCCCAGCTCTGCCGGCGCCGCCGGAACACATCCGCGGGATAGCCCGCCTCCCGCCATGCGCACGACGTGAGCGGGCACGCGGAGCAGTCCGGGGCGGCGGCCGTGCACACGAGGGCGCCGAACTCCATGACGGCCGCGTTCCACGTCGCCGCCGCGGCCGGGTCCGCCGGAACGAGCGCGGCGGCGCCGCGCTGCTCGTCGCGGCGCAGGTGCGGACGCGGGAGGGCGAGCCCGCCGGTGACCCGGCCGAGCACCCGCCGCACGTTCGTGTCCAACACGACGCTGCGCCGTCCAAACGCGAACGCGCTCACGGCCGCGGCCGTGTACGCGCCGACGCCGGGCAGGTCGAGCAGATCCGCCTCCGCCGCCGGCACCCGCCCGCCGTGGTCGCGCGTGATCGCCGCCGCGGCCTCGAGCAGCCGCAGCGCGCGGCGCGGGTAGCCCAGGTGACGCCAGGACCGCAGCACCTCGGCGGGGGTGGCCGCGGCGAGATCGGCCGGCGTGGGCCACGCGCGGATCCACTCCCGCCAGATCGGCTCGACCCGGGAGATCGGGGTCTGCTGGCTCATCACCTCGCTGAGGAACACGCCCCAGGCGTGGTCGGCGCGCGGGCCGCCGGCCGCCCGCACCCCGGCCGCCGAACGCCACGGCAGCGGCCGGGCGTGCGCGTCGAACCAGTCGGTCAGCGCCCGCACGAGTGCGGACGACGCGGCGGGAGTCGCGGGGTCGGGTGCGGCGACTCCGGCTCGATCGGTTCGATCGGTTCGATGGGGCGGCCGGGGCGGCCGGGCTGGATGGGGTGGACGGAGCGGGGCGGTGGGCTCGGACACGTGCCCAGTGTCGCTCATCGGCGGGCGCGGGTGGGTGGGCTAGGTTCGGTGCGTGAGTGGATCCGGCCGCCGTACGCCTCCGACGTCCGCGCGGGGCGGGGCGCCCTCCGGGCGGCCCGATGCCGCGACGTTCCGACGCCGCCGGCTGACCGTCGGCCTCCTCGCGCTCGTGCTCGTCGCGGGCCTCGTGATCGGGGGCCGCGCGCTGTGGGGGATCGTCGGCGGGGACCGGGCCGGCTCCGCGGACGCCGGGGGAAGCACGCCGGCCACCCCGACCGGTCCGACCGAGGAGGAGCTCGCCAATCCGGTGGCCTGCGCGGCCGGGGCGCTCGAGGTGAGCATCGACCTGACCGGTGACACGCTCCGGCACGGGGCGGGCTCCGACTTCCCGATCACCGTGACCAATTCCGGGCAGGTGCCCTGCCTCGTCGACCTCGGCTACGCGGGCCTCGAACTCGCCCTGTTCTCCGGGGGCGATCGAGTCTGGACGACGGCCGACTGTCACGGCGAGCGGCCCGAGCATCAGGAGTACCTGTTCGACCTCGGCTACAGCCAGACCACGACCATCCCCTGGCAGGGCCGGCGCAGCGCGCCCGACTGCGCGAAGGATCAGAACTTCGCCGATGCGGGAACCTACCGGGCGCGGGTGACGCTCCACCCGGTCTCCCGGGGCGAGGACGCCGGCCCGGCCGCGCCGATCACCCAGACCCGGGTGTTCGGCCTCGAATGAGCCTCAGACGAACCGTTCGAGCAGGCTCGACTCGGCCTGGCGGCTGAGACCCTCGCGCACGGCCCGGGCGCGCTGGGCGCCGATGCCGTCGACCGTTTCGAGGTCGTCGATCGAGGCGGCGAGCATCTTCTGCAGGGTGCCGAAGTGGGCGACCACCGCCGTGACCACGGAGGTGGGTAGCCGCGGGATCCCCATGAGCATGCGGTAACCGCGGGGGGCGATCGCGGAGTCGAGCGCCTCGCCCTGGCGGCCGCCGAGCCCGAGCACGCGGGCGATCTGGGTCAGGTCGATGAGCTGGGCCGAGTCGAGCGCGGCCAGGTCGGCGAGCACTCCGGACTCCGACCGCGCCGAGCGGGAGTCGACGTAGTCGCGCACCACGAGCTCCAGGCCCGGGCCGATCCCGGTGATCATCTCGTCGAACTGCAGCGCGAGCAGCCGCCCGTTCGTGCCGAGTTCCACCACGTAGTCGCCGATCTCCACCGAGATCCGCCGCACCATCTCGAGCCGTTGGGCCACCGCGGCGACGTCCCGGACCGTGACGAGATCCTCGATCTCGAGGGCCGACAGCGCCCCGGAGACCTCGTCGAGGCGGATCTTGTACCGCTCGAGGGTGGCGAGCGCCTGATTCGCCCGCCCAAGGATCGTGTCGGAGTCCTCGAGTACGTACCGCTGATGCCCCACGTACAGGGCCACGATCCGCATCGAGGCGGAGACCGAGATGACCGGCAGCCCGGTCTGCTTCGCCGCGCGCTCCGCGGTGCGGTGCCGGGTGCCGGACTCGCTCGTCTCGATGGCGGAGTCGGGCAGCAGCTGCACGGCCGCGCGCAGGATCCGGTTCCGGCCGGGGTCGAGCACGATCGCGCCGTCCATCTTCGCGAGCTCCCGCAGCCGCGTGGAGGAGAACCCGACGTCGAGGTGGAAGCCACCGGTCGACATCGCCTCGACCACGTCGTTGAAGCCGAGCACGACGAGGGCGCCGGTGCGGCCGCGCAGGATCCGCTCGAGGCCGTCGCGCAGCTCGGTCCCGGGCGCGACCGAGGCGAGCGTCTCCCGCAGCAGGGGCGCCAGCGCAGACTCCGACACTGCCAGTCCTCTTCTCCTCGGCCACCAGACCCGCCCACATCATACGTTCCGGCGACGCTGTTACCGTGCCGCCATGAGCACGATCCTCGACCGGGAGCAGTGGCCAGCCCGCGAACGGGCGCATGAGGCGCGCATCGACGACCTCACCCGCGGCCATCGGGAGCGCGCGGGGCGAGGCGAGCCGCATCCGGTCGAGGACTTCCTCTTCCACTACTACCGCAACCCGCTCGGGCACCTGCGCCGGTGGCATCCCGGCGCGCGGTTCGTGCTGGCCGGCGCCGAGGAGCGGGCCGGCCGCCGGTTCTATCGTATGGACGACGACGCTCACCTGGGCGTTGACGTCGCCTCCTTCGCCGCCGAGCGGGAGGGGGTGATCGCCCGGGCCCGGCTCGTCCTCGCCCGCACCGCCTCCCGGTCGGCCCAGCTCGCCTGCTTCGGCCTGCACGAATGGGCGATGGTCTACCGGGCGGGGGAGCGGCCGGAGGCGGTTCGGCACCCGTGGCCGCTGCGGCTCGGGGTCGGGGGCACCGAGGACGTGGTCGAGTCGCACACGATCCGGTGCACCCACTACGACGCCTACCGGTTCTTCACCGAGCCCGCCGCGCCGCGCAACACGGTCACGCCCACCCGGGAGCGGCAGCCGGCGCTCGAGCAGCCGGGCTGCCTGCACGCCGGCATGGATCTGTATCGGTGGGCGTTCAAGCTCGTGCCCGTGGTGCCGAGCGAGCTCGTGGCCGACTGCTTCGACCTCGCGCGCCGGATCCGCGTGCTCGACATGCGCGCCTCGCCCTACGACCTGCGCGACCTCGGCTACGAGCCCGTCGCGATCGAGACCCCTACCGGCAAGGCCGTATACGTCGCCGCCCAGCGCGAGTTCGCGGCCGAGGGGGCGGGGCTGCGTGCCCGGCTGCTCGCCGAACTCGACCACGCGGGGCTCTGAGCCGGTTCCCGCGATCTGGTTGCGATCGTTCCTCTCCGCCTCCTCGACCCCGCTCTCGTCAGAGGGCCTTCGGATGCTCACGGGTCCAAGTCCGCTCGACACCGCGGCTGGCCGGCCCGACATCTCTCCGATGTGTTTCACAAGTGGCCCGGTGGACCGGTGCCTCGCTGGCCCGGCTGTGTGCCTGTGCGGTTGGGGCCGGGGGAATGTCGGTGGTCGCTGAGACCATGATTGGTATGGAACTTCAGCAGCTGGTGGGCGAGGTGGGCGATGATGCCGGCCTGGTCGCTCGGCTGCGTCAGGGCCGCGATACCGTGGATCGGGTCAAGGTGGAGCAGCTCGCGTTGGCGGCGACGTGGGTGCAGTGGCATCCGTTCGTGATCGCCGATGACTATGACGGCGATGAGGACCTGGCCGGTGCGCCGCGGCTCGTGGCCGAACGCGCCCGTGCCCGCAACGCGATCTGGGAGCAGGAGGGCCACGTGGTCACCCCGGCCACAACCGGATCCGGCACCGGGGCCGTGGCCGGCGCGGGTGCCATGGGCTCTGATTCGATGGATGCCCCGGCGACCGCCACCACGTCGCCCTCCTCCAGCGAGTCCGCCACCGGCGGTGACGCCACCGCCGCGTGTGCCGATCCCGCGCCCTCGGCCAGTGGCACGCTTGCAGGTGCTTCCTCCTCTCCCGCGGCCGGCGAGCCGGCCACCTCCAGCTCCGCGGCCTCCGGCTTCACCACCTCTGAATCCGCCACGACCGGATCCGGCTCCGGGGCCGGGGTCTCGGGGTTCGTGGCCTCGGGTGGTGAGCACGGGGTCGATCCGGGCACGGGGGTGCGGGGGTTGTGGACGGTGGAGGAGTTCTCGATCTCGACGTTCGCGACCGCGGCCGGGATGGGTCTGGGCGCGGCCGAGCGGCTGCTGCTGGAGGCCGAGCAGTTGCGGGTGCGGCTACCGCGCCTGTTCGCCCGGACCATGGCCGGGCGGACGCGGGTGTGGCGGGCCCGTACCCTCGCCCGGGCGACCCTGTTCCTCTCGGAAGAGGCATGTGACTACGTCGATGCCCAGCTCGACCTCGTGCCCTTGAACTTCGGGCAGGCCCAGCTCGATGGCCTGATCAAGCGGGCCCTGATCGAGCACATGCCCGAGGAGTACGAAGACCTCGAGGAACGCTTCGCCGCGCCCCCGGCACGAGACGTCGTGTTCACGCACGCACGCAACGGGACCGGGGACACCAGCGTGCAGGCCGTCCTGCCCGTCGTGGAGGGCCGCATCCTCGAAGACGTCATCGACCACCTCGCCGCCACCCTCACCGCCCAGGGCTGGAAGCTGACCGCGGGCGAGCTGCGCTCCTACGCGATGGGCGACCTCGCCCGGCTCCGCTACGACGGCCAACACCCCCTCACCCCACCCGAGACCCCCACCAGCGAGCCGAACAGTGGGTCGAACGGTGGGTCGAACGGTGGGCCGCCCGGTGCCCAGCTGCCCGACAGACCGCCCGATGGGCCGAACGATGGGCCGGCAGGGCCGAGTTGGTGTGGGGATCCGAACTGCACCGGCAACCGCCACGACGACGCCCCGGCCGGCACATCGGCCGCATCGGGTGCTCTGAGCGCCACGCTCGAGGCCGGGCCGGCCGGTCCGGAAGGCCCGGTGACCACGGGCGTCCCGGTGACGATGGGCGTCCCGGTGACCACGGGCGCCCCGGTGACTACGGGTGGGGCGGGTGTGCCGCGTGGCAAGATCTTGATGTACCTGCACGTCCAGGCCCGTGACCTGTTCCCCTTCGGCATCCCGAACACCGGCCCACCACCACCGCCGACACCCGGCGCCGGTAGCGCTGGCGCGGATCACGGCGATGACGCCGCCGGCAGGCCCGCCACGCGCGCATCCGGGCCACCGACCGGGCCGCCCACTGGGCCGACTGGGCCGCCGACTGGGCCGCCGACTGGGCCGTCGACTGGGTCGTCGTTGGGGATCGATCCCGGCCGGTTGCGGCGGACGCCGGTGCGTATCGAGGCCCGCGGCATCCCGGCCGGCACGTTCATCAGCGCCGCTGAACTCGCCCCGATCTTCTACCGCCCATCCGCGCTCACCCCGCACGGACGCCCCTGCACCGGGGACTGCCTCACCCGGCCCACCGGCCCGCCCACAGGCCCGCCCGACGGCCCGCCCGCGGGCCCGATCCTCGACCGGCGCAGGCACCGATCTGGCAGCAGCCGAGCTGGCGGCATTGAGGGGACAGCCCTGCCCGGAACCGACGGGACCGACAGCACAGGTGTGTCCACTGCTCCCGGAACCACCGTAGTCGCCGCCGAGGCCGGCGAGACCGTACGGCCCGGAACCGACGGGACCAGCGGGACCGACAGCACAGGTGTGTCCACCGCTCCCGGATCCACCGTAGTCGCCGCCGGGGCCGGCGAGACCGTCCGGCCCGGGGCATCGGTCGACCGCCCCGGCTCCGGTGCTGCCGGTGCTACGGGTGCTGTCGGTGCTACGGGTGCTACGGGTGCGGCTGGTTGCGGGTTGGCGTGTTTCGCGCCGGAGATCATCGTGCGGCCGGTCCTGGACCTGGACGAGCCGCTCGCCACGGACTGCTACACCCCGTCTGAGCGGCTGCGTGAACAACTCGTCCTGGCCGAGGATCGATGCGCCTTCCCCTGGTGTACCCGCACCGCCCGCGCCTGCGACCTGGACCATATCCAGGCCTGGCACACCATCCGGCCCCGCACCGGCCCGAACGCCGGCGCCGAGGTCGCCACCGGCGGGGCGACCTGCCCGTGCAACCTCGCCCCGCTGTGCCGCGCGCATCACCGGCTCAAGACCCACGCCCGCGCCGACGCCGCGTCCCGCGGCCGACACGCGGCCTGGACCTACGTCAAATTCGATACCGGCACCTACCTGTGGACCGGCCCCCACGGCCTACGGCTCCTACGCACCCCGTGGGGCACCTACGACACCCAGAACACCGGCACCCACGAAGCAGACGAGCCGGGTCAGACGAGCAAGACGAGCGACCACCGTGACTCGAACGACCCAAACGGCGTGGGCGGCCCGACCCGCTCGAACGGTCCTACCGGCGTGGGCGGCTCGAACGGCTCGACCGGTCCGACCGGCGTGGGCGGCTCGAACGGTCCGACCGGCCCGACCGACGCGACCGGTGCGACCGGTGCGACCGGCGCGACCGGCGCGACAAGCGTGGGTGGCGTGGGCGGCGCGACCTGTGCGACCGGCCCAACCGGCCCAACCGGCCCAACCGGCCCAACCGGCCCAACCGGCTCGACCGGCGCGAGCGAACGGTCCGCGAACGGGTCGATGTCCCCGCAGCGGGAACGGGCGAACCGGGCCCACTGGTCCGAGGCCACCCTCGAGAACCGGGACATCCTCGAGGCTTGCAACCACGACATCATCAAGAGAGCCGACCAGGCCCGCGCCGCCAGACGCCGGGCAGAAGACGCCGCCGCCGACGACTGCCGACCCGACGAACCACCCTTCTGACGCGAGACGGTCGGGTGCCCGTGCGGGCGAGCGCCTTCCTCACGTCTGTCGCTGTGGATCCTCGGCGTTCCACCGAGGATGTCGGCCGCGCCGGATAGCCTGCGGCCATGAGTTCCAAGTCCACCAAGTCGGCCACCGCATCGGCGACCAGGCCCCAGTTCCAGTGCAGCGAATGCGGGTGGACGACGAGCAAATGGGTCGGGCGGTGCGGTGAATGTCAGGCCTGGGGCACGGTGGCCGAGACGGACGGACCCTCGAGCGCCCGTACGGCGAGTGTGGTCCCGACCCTCGCGGCGGCCGCGCTGCCGATCGGCGAGGTCGACGCGAACCTCGCCCGCTTCCGCAGCACCGGCGTGAGCGAGGTCGACCGGGTACTCGGCGGCGGGATCGTGCCCGGCGCCGTCATGTTGCTCGCGGGCGAGCCCGGGGTGGGCAAGTCGACGCTGCTGCTCGACGTCGCCGCCCGCTGCGCGGGCACGGGCCGCAGGGTCCTCTATGTCACGGCTGAGGAGTCCGCCGCGCAGGTACGCCTGCGGGCCGACCGGATCGACGCCGTACACGAGCGGCTCCTCCTCGCGGCCGAGACGGACCTGGGCAAGGTGCTCGGGCAGATCGAGGCCACCCAGCCCGAGTTGCTCGTCGTCGACTCGGTGCAGACCCTCGCCTCCGCCCAGGTCGACGGCAGCGCGGGCGGCGTCGCCCAGGTCCGGGAGGTGGCCGCCTCCCTCATCGGCGTCGCGAAGCGCACGAATATGCCCGTCATCCTCGTGGGCCACGTGACCAAGGACGGCTCGATCGCGGGGCCGCGCGTGCTCGAACACCTGGTCGACGTCGTCTGCCAGTTCGAGGGCGACAAGCACGCCCAGCTGCGGATGCTCCGGGCGGTGAAGAACCGCTACGGCGCCACCGACGAGGTGGGCTGCTTCGTCATGAACGAATCGGGCATCCACGGCCTGGCCGACCCGTCGGGACTGTTCATCTCGGGGCGGCGCTCGGGCGTCACCGGCAGCTGCGTCACCGTCACCCTCGACGGCCGCCGTCCCCTACCCATCGAGATCCAGGCGCTGCTCTCCCACAGCAGCACCCCGCAGCCGCGGCGCGCCACGCACGGGGTCGACGGTTCCCGGGTCGCCATGACCCTCGCGGTGCTCGCCACCCGATCGATGAAACCCGTCGCCGGTCTGGACGTCTACGTCTCCTGCGTCGGCGGCGCCCGCGCCCACGAACCCGGCGCCGACCTCGCGGTCGCGCTCGCCGTCGCCAGCTCGCAGGACAACGAACCGCTGCCCGAAGGGCTCGTCGCCCTCGGCGAGGTGAGCCTCACCGGTGAGCTCCGGCCGGTGCTCGGCACGGGCCGGCGGATCGCGGAGGCCCGCCGCCTCGGGTTCACCCGCGCGCTCGTACCGGTCGGAAGCGACCTGGGCGGCGCCCAACTCGCCGGGATCCGTGTCAAGGAGATCGCCCACCTGGACGACGCGCTCAAGTACACCGGGCTCTCCGCCGGCTACCGCGGGCCGCGGCGGGTCTAGGAGCCCTGGCCGAGCCGCTCGGACAGGCGCCCGATCAGGCCAGCCAGCGCTCGAACGGGGCGAAGGAATAGGGCCGGCCGAGGAAGTCGGCCACCAGGTCGGCCGCGTCCTTCGACCCGCCCGGGGCGAGCACCGTCTCCCGGTAGCGGCGGGCGGTGGCCGGATCGAACAGGTCCGCCCCGCCCGTACCGCCGTGCCCCGCGCCGCCCCGGCCGTTCTCGCCGTCCTCGCCCGCGAAGGCACTGAACAGGTCCTTCGCGATCACGAGCGACCACATGTAGGTGTAGTAGCCGGAGGAGTAGTCGTCGAGGTGCCCGAACGAGGCCGCCTGGTGCGTTCCCGGCAGGTACTCGAACAGCGAGTACTCGCCCTGCAGGCGGGCGGTGTGGGCCGTGAGGTCGGCGACCTGCTCCGTGTGGAGCGAATAGGACAGGGCCGCGTAGAACATCTGCGTGCGGGCGTCGAGGCCCTGGCCGAAGTCGTCCGCAGCCCGCATCCGCGCGACCAGCTCGGCCGGGATCGTCTCGCCCGCGGCGTTCCGAGCGAACGTTGCCAGCACGCGCGCGTCCCACGCCCACTCCTCGAGCAGCTGACTCGGCGCCTCGACGAAGTCCCACTCCGTGGCGACCCCGGAGAACTCGACCCATCGGCCGTGACCGGCGAACACGTGATGGAGCAGGTGACCGAATTCGTGGAACAGCGTGACCACGTCGTCGTGATCGAGGAGCCCGCGCCCGAAGTTGCAGCCGAGCACGCCCTCCGGCAGCTGCCGCCCCGCCACCCCGGACACGAGCTCGAACTGGGCCGCGTGACTGAACTTGCCCTCGCGCGGGTGCAGGTCGAGATAGATCCTCCCGAGCAGCCGCGGATCGCCGACGGCGCCCGCTCGCCCATCCGCACCCGCTGCCCCGTCCCGCTCGTACACGTCGTAACAGGTCACGTCCTCATGCCAGATCGGGGCGTCCGGCACCGGCCGATACTCCACCCCGAACAGCCGCCCGGTCACCTCGAGCAGCCCGGCGCGCACCCGCTCGAAGTCGAAGTAGGCGCGCACCTCCTGGGCGTCGACGCCGAAGCGTTCGCGGCGCACGAGCTCGGTGTAGAACGCGGCGTCGGCGATGCCCACGCCGGTGGCCGCCGGGTCGTCACGGCGCAGTCGTTCGAGCACGACGTCGCGGTCACGGCGCCCGGGTTCCAGGGCGGCCGCGGCGATCGCCCCGATGAAGTCCGCGATCGCGGGCCCCGAGCCGATCATCTTCACCTCGGCGTCGTAGTCGGCCCACGAGGCGTAGCCGAGCAAGTGCGCCTGCTCCCGGCGCAGCGCGAGGATACGCCCGAGCACCTCCTCGTTCACCGGCCACGCCCGGTTGAGGTAGGCGAGCCGCAGGTCGCGGCGGGCCTCGGCATCCTGGGCGAACATGAAGAACGGCACCGAGTCCGGATAGTCGGTCGTGACGCTCACGAGACCGTCGGCCTCCGCCGGGTGGTCGGCGATCCAGTCCGGCGGCAGCCCCGCCAACCGGTCGGGATGGACACGGATCGATCGGGTGTCCTCCCGGATGTTGCGGGCGAACTCCTGCCCGGCCGACACGAGATGCTCCGAGATCGCCGCGATCCGGGTCCGCTCCGGGCCGGCGAGCCCCACGCCGCCCCGGCGGAAGTCCCGGCGCACCCGCTCGAGCAGCCGGCGGGCAACCGGGTCCAGCCCGGAGCCTGTGCCCCCGCCGGCTCCGCTCTCGTCGTCGGTGCGACCGGCCCCGTCAGCCCTGCCGGCCCCGTTGGCACTGCCGGCCCCGTCGGCACTGCCGGACCCGTCGGCACTGTCGGCTCTGTCAGCCCTGTCAGCCCCGTCTGCGCCGTCGGCGAGGTGGTCGACGATCGCGTACAGCTCCGCGTCGAGCATGAGGGCCGTGGTGAACCGGTCGACCCGCTGCACCGCACCCTCACCCGCCGCGCGTACCTCGGCGAGCGGATGCAACTCGCTCAGGGTCGATGCGGGCGCCTCGGCGCCCGCGAGCAGGATCGACAGCTCGTTCCACTCCTCGAGCAGCTCCGCGGCCGTTTCGGGAGGCGAGGCCTCGAGCCGGGCGACGATCGCTGCGGCGCCGGTGAGGGCGTCGTCCGTACGCCGTTGCAGCCACGCGGCGGTCTCGGCGGGCGCGGGAAGATCCAAGGGGTGCGGGCTCACCCGGATCAGCCTATCCGTGCCTATAGTGGATCGCATGGCACGCTGGAGTCCCCTGGAATGGCCGGTCTTCCGGCAGGCGCGCTCCGGGGACGTACTCGGCCGCGGAGCCGCGGTCACCTCCGCCGCCACCCGCGGCACGCGGGCGCGCACGGCGACCGCCGACCGGGTCGTGCAGAGCGTGTGCCCCTACTGCGCGGTGGGGTGCGGGCAGCGGGTGTTCGTCAAGAACGAGAAGGTCATCCAGATCGAGGGCGACCCCGATTCGCCGATCTCGCGCGGGCGGCTGTGCCCCAAGGGCGCAGCGAGCGAGCAGCTCGTCAACTCGCCCGGACGGCAGACCGAGGTGCTCTACCGGGCGCCGGGCGCCGCGGAATGGACCCGGCTCGACCGGGACACCGCGCTCGACATGATCGCCGACCGGTTCCTCGCCTCCCGCAGGAACACGTGGCAGGAGCGCGACCCGCAGGGGCGGATCCTGCGCCGGACGATGGGGATCGCGGCCCTCGGCGGGGCGACGCTGGACAACGAGGAGAACTACCTCATCAAGAAGCTGTTCACCGCCGCGGGCGCGATCCAGATCGAGAACCAGGCGCGCATATGACACTCCGCCACGGTTCCCGGTCTGGGAACCTCGTTCGGTCGCGGCGGCGCCACGCAATATCTGCAGGACCTGGCTCATGCGGACTGCATCGTGATCCAGGGATCCAACATGGCCGAATGCCACCCCGTGGGCTTCCAGTGGGTGGCCGAGGCGCAGGCGCGGGGTGCGAGGGTCATCCACGTCGATCCCCGGTTCACTCGCACCTCGGCGCTCGCCGACAAGCACCTGCCGATCCGGGCGGGCAGCGACGTCGTGCTGCTCGGCGCGGTGATCAACCGGGTGCTCACCGACGAGTCGTATTTCCGTGAGTACGTGACCGCCTATACGAATGCCTCGACCATCCTGCGGGAGGACTTCCGCGACGCCGAGGACCTCGACGGACTCTTCTCCGGCTACGACGCCCGCACCGGCTCCTACGACAACGCCACGTGGGCCTACGCAACGGACCCGGAGACCGGCGCCGAGCTGCACGATCCGACGCTGACGGATCCGCGCTGCGTGTTCCAGGTGCTCAGGCGCCACTACTCCCGCTACACCCCGGAGGCGGTCGAGGCCTCGTGCGGCATCGGCCCGGCGGACTTCGACTACCTCGCGCGGGCCGTGATCGAGAACTCCGGGCGGGAACGCACGACCGCGTTCGTGTACGCGGTGGGCTGGACCCAGCACACGCTCGGGGCCCAGTTCATCCGCACCGCCGCGATCCTGCAGCTGCTGCTGGGGAACATGGGCCGGCCCGGCGGGGGCATCATGGCGCTGCGCGGGCACGCGAGCATCCAGGGATCCACCGACATCCCGACCCTGTTCGACATGCTCCCCGGCTACCTGCCGATGCCGCTCGCGGGCAGGCACGACACGTTCGCCGACTACACCGCCTCGTTCGCCGCGAAGGATCAGAAGGGGTTCTGGGCGAACGGCGACGCGTACGCCGTCAGCCTGCTCAAGGCGTGGTGGGGCGAGTCGGCCACGGCCGGCAACGACTGGGCCTACGACTACGTGCCCCGGCTCACCGGCCCGCACGGCACCTATCAGACCGTGGCCGCGATGCTCGCCGACGAGGTCGAGGGGTACTTCCTGCTCGGGCAGAACCCGGCCGTCGGCTCCTCGAACGGGCGGATGCAACGGATGGCGATGTCGCATCTGAAGTGGCTCGTCGTGCGCGACCTGAACATGATCGAGTCGGCGACGTTCTGGCGTGATTCCCCGGAGATCGAGACCGGCGAGCTGCGCACGGGCGACATCGACACCGAGGTGTTCTTCCTGCCCGCCGCGAGCCACGTGGAGAAGGCCGGATCGTTCACCCAGACCCAGCGGCTGCTGCAGTGGCGGCACAAGGCCGTGGCCCCGCCGGGGGAGTGCATGAGCGAGCTCGAGTTCTTCCACCAGCTCGGTAAGCGGCTGCGCGACCGGCTCGCCGGCTCGACCGACGAGCGCGATCGGCCCCTGCTCGAGCTCACCTGGGACTATCCCGCGGATGCCGACGGCGAGATCGACTCGGGCGCCGTGCTCGCGGAGATCAACGGCTGGCACGTGGACCCCGCCGCCGAGGCCGGTTCGAAGCGTCGCTACCTGTCGACGTTCAACGAGATGCGCGCCGACGGCTCGACCGTGGGCGGCTGCTGGATCTACACGGGCGTGTACGCGGGCGGCGTCAATCAGGCGGCCCGCCGCAAGCCCGGCGACCAGCAGCCCACGACCGCCCTCGAATGGGGCTGGGCGTGGCCCTCGAACCGACGCATCCTGTACAACCGGGCCTCGGCCGACCCGCAGGGGCGGCCCTGGAGCGAACGCAAGAAGTACGTGTGGTGGGACGAGGCGGCAGGTCGCTGGACCGGCGTCGACGTGCCCGACTTCATCCCGGATCGTGCCCCTGGTGCCACGGGTGATCCCGATGACCCGGCCGCGGGCGGGCCGGGCGCGATCGCCGGCGACGACGCGTTCATCATGAAGCCCGACGGCAAGGGCTGGCTGTTCGCCCCGACCGGGGTGGTCGACGGGCCGCTGCCCACCCATTACGAGCCGCAGGAGTCCCCGGTCGCGAACGCGCTGTACACCCAGCAGCGCAACCCGGGCCGGGTCACGTTCCCCCACAAGGACAACCTGAGCGCACCGAGCGCGGACGAGCCGGGCGCCGGCGTCTACCCGTTCGTGTTCACCACCTACCGGCTCACCGAGCACCACACCGCCGGCGGCATGAGCCGCACCCTGCCCTACCTCTCGGAGCTGCAGCCGGAGATGTTCTGCGAGGTCTCACCCGAGCTCGCGGCCCTGCGCGGGCTCACGAACGAGGGCTGGGCCACGATCGTCTCGGCGCGGGCGGCGATCGAGGCCCGCGTGCTCGTCACGCGCCGGCTGCGTCCGCTGCAGGTCGCCGGGCGCACCGTGCACCAGGTCGGGCTGCCCTATCACTGGGGCGTCGGCGGGGATGCGATCGTCTCCGGCGATGCGGCCAACGACCTGCTCGGCATCACCCTCGACCCGAACGTGCTCATCCAGGAGTCGAAGGCCGCGACCTGCGACATCGTTCCCGGCCGGCGCCCGCGCGGGGCGGCGCTGCTGCGGCTCGTGTCGGAGTATCAGAGCCGCGCCGGGGCCACGACCCACACGGGCAACGAGCCGCTCGGCGGGCCGGGCGAACCACCCACCGAACCACGAGAAGGGGGAGCGTGATGGGTCAGCTCTTCGGACACACCGATCCGGCGCCCGATGCGGGTTGGACGGACGCCGGGCCCCGCAAGGGATTCTTCACCGACACCTCGATCTGCATCGGCTGCAAGGCGTGCGAGGTCGCCTGCAAGGAGTGGAACCAGCTGCCGGCGGCGGGGGCGGGTGAGGGCGGAGGGCTGCTCGGCTCCTCCTACGACAACACCGGCGCGCTCGGGGCGGACACGTGGCGCCACGTCGCGTTCATCGAACAGGACTCCGGCCGCATCGCCGCCGCCCGCGAGTCCGGCCGCAGGCTCGTCGACCTCGGCATGCCCACCCTCTCGCCCGCGGCCGGCGGAAGTATGGACGGCGCCCGCTCGCCGCGGGTGGACGCGCTCGCCGCTGCGGGCGCGTCCGACGGGATCGGCGCGCCCGGTGGTGCGGGGGCGCATGCGGGCCTCGACGTGCTCGGCGGCACCGAGGGGTCCGCGCACCCCGATACCCCCGAGTTCCGCTGGCTCATGGCCTCGGACGTGTGCAAGCACTGCACCCACGCCGCGTGCCTCGACGTGTGCCCGACCGGGGCGCTGTTCCGCAGCGAGTTCGGCAGCGTCGTGGTGCAGGACGACGTGTGCAACGGCTGTGGCGCCTGCGTGGCCGCCTGCCCGTTCGGGGTGATCGAGCGGCGGGCCGACGGGGTGAGCGAGCCCGCGCGGCAGCGCCCGCAGGCCGAGGCCGTCGGCCATTCCCAGGGCGGCATCGCCCAGAAGTGCACGCTCTGCTACGACCGGCTCACAGAAGGCGAGCAGCCCGCCTGCGCCCAGACCTGCCCCACGGAGTCGATCCGCTTCGGCGAGCGGGACGAGCTGGTCGAGCGGGCACGGCGGCGGGTCGGGCAACTGCACTCCCAGGGCATGACCGAGGCCCGCCTCTACGGCGCGAACGAGAACGACGGCGTGGGCGGCACCGGCTCGGTGTTCCTCCTGCTCGACGAGCCCGAGGCCTACGGTCTCCCACCCGATCCGCGCGTGTGCACCGCCGACCTGCCCGGCATGTACGCCCGGGCCGGACTCGCCGCGGCCGGGATGCTCGCGGCCGCCGCGCTCGCGTTCGCCCGGCGCGGGGGCCGGGCATGACGGCCTCGGAGTTCGCCGGCTACCGGCCGCCGGACGAGCCGCGGCGTCGCCGGCGCAGGGACGGCGCCCGGCCGGGTTCGGGGCGCGGACGCGGCCCGCGTAGGCCGGGCGGGGCGGACGGCTCGCGGGAGATGCCGGTCGTGCCCGATGCGGAGTTCACCTCGTATTACGGGCGCCCGATCGTCAAGCCCGCCCCGTGGGGCGGCGACATCGCCGCCTACCTGTTCCTCGGCGGGCTCGCGGCCGGATCGGGCCTGCTCGCGGCCGGCGCCCAGCTCACCGGGCGGCCTGCGCTGCGCCGGGTCGGCCGGTTCGCCGCGATCGGCTCCGCCGGCCTCGGCACGGTCACCCTCATCCGCGACCTCGGCCGGCCCGAACGGTTCGCGAACATGCTCCGCACGATCAAGGTGACCTCGCCGATGAGCGTCGGCTCGTGGCTGCTCGCCGGCTTCGCCACCTCCGCGGGCGTGGCGGCCGCAGGCGAGGTGGACCGGATGAGCGCCGGCCGGCTCCCGCTCGGGCCGCTGCGCCCGCTGCTGCGCCAGGCCGACGGCGCCGCCGGGATCGTCGCCGGCGCACTCGCCCCCGGGCTGGCCGCCTACACCGGCGTGCTGCTCTCGGCCACCGCGACGCCGACCTGGAACGAGGCCAGGGACGAGCTGCCGTTCCTCTTCGCGGGTTCGGCGGCGCTCGCGGCGGGCGGGCTCGCGATGATCGCCACCCCGCGCGCCGAGGCCGGCCCGGCGCGGGGGCTCGCGCTCGCGGGCGTCGCCGCCGACCTGGCGGCGAGCGGGGTCATGGAACGCCGCGTCGACCCGGCCATCGCCGAGACCCTGCGCGGGGGCCGCGCCGGTGAGATGCTGCGCGCGAGCCAGGCCCTCGCCGTGACCGGTGGGATCGGTACCCTGCTCGCGGGCCGCAGCCGGACCGCGGCCGTCTGCTCCGGCGCGGCGCTCCTCGCGGCCTCCGTGCTCACCCGGTTCGGGATCTTCGAGGCGGGGATGTCATCCGCGCGGGACCCCCGCTACACGGTCGAGCCGCAGAAGCGCCGGCTCGAGCGGCGACGGGCAGCCGGAATCACCGACGATTCGATCACCACCGCCGAATGAGGAACAGCGACGTTCCCCACCCGGAATCTGTGCCGGTGCATGCCGCGGATGGAGCGGACAACGGCGAACTCGGGTGTCACGGACCGGTGGGTTCTGCTCCGGGGCGGCATTCGGTGCGCAGTTGCGCGTAGTCCGGGTCGCCAGACGGGCGGGATGCTCGCCCGCGGAGGGTCAGGCGTTGGTGTACCGCTGGCGCGCCGCCTCACCGCTCGTCCCGATCGCGTCGCCGACCTCACGCCAGGAGAGCCGTTGTTCCCGTGCGATCCGCACGGCTTCCGCGAGGTCACGTTCGGCGACGTCGCGTCGCCAGGCCGCGAGCTTGACTGCCATCACCGGTGGGAGCGGGGCACCCTCGTGACCGGGCTCCGGGTCGTAGCTCTCGAACGCGTCCGCGAACTTGTTGGCACGTGCCTTGATCTCCTCGAGGGAGCGGCGAGTCATGATGGTCACCTCAGAAACTTGGGTCGGGCCGGACGCATCGCGTGGGCGACTGCGATGATGCCATTCCATTCGATCACTCCGACTTCGACCAGAGTGCCGGTCTCGTCGGGGCCGATGAACATGGTCATCCCGTCGTCCTGCACGAAGTGTCGGACTGGGTAACGGAGCGCATGGAGCATTGCCGCGTCCTGGACGCCATGCCGGTGGGCAGGCTCCAGGATGATCAACTCCGACTCCACTTTCACAAGTTTACTTGGGGTTCACGGTTGTGCCAAGCGGTGCTGAGCGGTACGACCTCAGCGGATCTCGATACCCGCCCCGGCCACCGTGTGGCCGATGACCGGGTGGCCCGGCAGTTCCCCCACGACGAGCAGCCCGCCCGAGGTCTGGGCGTCGGCGAGCAGGAGCAGGTCCTCCTCGCTCACCCCCGGCCCGACCCGCAGATGCTCGCGCACCCAGTCGAGGTTGCGGCGCGTGCCTCCCGAGACGTAGCCCGCCGCGAGTGAGGACCGCACGCCCGGCAGCACCGGCACCGCGCCCGCCTCGATCACGGCCCCGACCCCGGAGGCCCGGCACAGCTTGTGCAGGTGCCCGAGCAGCCCGAAGCCGGTCACATCCGTCGCGGCCCGCGCACCCGCGCCGATCGCCGCCTCGGAGGCCTCCCGGTTGAGCGCCGTCATCGAGGCGATCGCCTCCGGGAACGACTCGCCCGTGGCCTTGTGCCGGTTGTTCAGGATCCCCACCCCGATCGGCTTCGTCAGCGTGATCGGCAGGCCCGGGGTGGCCGCGTCGATCCGCAGCAGCCGATCCGGATCAGCCACCCCGGTGACCGCCAGGCCGTACTTCGGCTCCGGGTCGTCGATCGAGTGCCCGCCGATGAGCGGGCAGCCCGCCCGCTGCGCGATCTCGAGCCCGCCGGCGAGCACCTCGCTCAGCAGTTCCATCGGCAGTCGCTCGCGCGGCCAACCCACGAGGTTGATCGCCACGACCGGCCGCCCGCCCATCGCGTAGATGTCGGAGAGCGCGTTCGCCGCCGCGATCATCCCCCACGCGCGCGCGCCGTCCACGACCGGGGTGAAGAAGTCGGCCGTCGAGAGCACCGCGAGGTCCGGCGCGACGAGCACGGCGGCCGCGTCGTCGCCGTCATCGAGCCCGACGAGCACGCCGCGCTCGTCCTGACCGGCGAGCGCGCGCACGGCCTCCTCGAGCTCCCCGGGCGGGATCTTGCACGCGCAGCCGCCGCCGTGGGCGAAGTCCGTGAGCCGCAGCGCCGCGGTCGTGTCGCTTTGGCCCGCTCCGAGGGTTTCTGGCGAGATCTCCATGTGATCGAGCATAGGACCCGAGCGCATCGGCGGCCGAAGATCGCCCCGCGCGAGCAAGCTCTTCGTATGCGCACGAGGATCACGCTCCGGCGGCCCTCGCGACGGTCTCGTCGAACGGGTGGATCGTCACCTCGGCCGCGCCGACCACCCGCGCCAGTCGTACCTGCCGCGCGGGATTTCGCCACGCCTGTGCGAGCGCTCCGGCGGGGATGTGGACGGCGCCGGCGAGTTCGCGACCGCCGACGTGATCAACGCCTCCGTCGTCCTGCTCTCACGCGCGGTCGAGGGGGTCCTCGTGACGAGCGACCCCGACGACATGCGCCGGCTCGACCCCGCGATCGATCTCGCGCTCTGCTGAGTCCCGCGCGCGCCGGCGCGGGCAGTAGGGTGAGGCGGCAGGGAGGCGTCCGGGCACCTGGTGGTCCCCGCGGTCTTCAAAACCGACGAGGCCGAGAACCTCGGCCTGGCGGGTTCGATTCCCGTCCGCCTCCGCCACATGATCGATGCTGCCGGGATGCGAGGGAGGCACCGTGCCGGATCCGCGCCGGGGCATCCCCCGCACCGATGCGCTCCTCGCCCTGCCCGCCGCGCGCGCCGCCGCCGATCGGCTCGGCCCGAACCGCGTACGGACGGCGGTGCGCGCCTCCCAGGAGGCGGCTCGCCGAGGCGAGCTCGCGCCCGAGGCGGTCGAGGCCGACACCCTCGCCCGGATAGCCGGCCTCGAGAGCCGGGAGGCGTCGTCCCTGCGCCCCGTGCTCAACGCGACCGGGGTCGTCGTGCACACGAACCTCGGCCGCGCGCCCCTGTCGGACGCGGCGCGCGCGGCCGTGGCCGCCGCGAGCGGGTACACCGACCTCGAACTCGACCTCCGCACGGGGCGGCGGTCACGCCGCGGCGAGGGAGCGCGGGCCGCGCTGCTCGCCGCGTGCCCGGCGGCGGGCGACGCGCTCGTGGTGAACAACGGGGCCGCGGCCCTCCTGCTGGCCGTCACCGCGCTGGCCGCCGGCCGCGATGTGATCATCAGCCGCGGCGAGCTCGTCGAGATCGGCGGCGGCTTCCGGCTCCCGGAACTGCTCACCGCCACCGGCGCCCGGCTGCGGGAGGTCGGCACGACCAATCGCACCCACGCCCGCGACTACTCCGGCGCGCTCGGCGCCGAGACGGGTTGCCTCCTCAAGGTGCACCCGAGCAACTTCACGCAGGCCGGCTTCGTCACCGACGTGCCGCTCACCGAGCTTCGCGGCATCGCGAGCGAGGGCGGCGTGCCGCTCGTGGCCGACCTCGGCAGCGGGCTGCTGCATCCCGAACCGGTGCTCCCCGGTGAACCCGATGTGACCTCCGCGCTCGCAGCCGGTGCCGACCTCGTGATCGTCAGCGGCGACAAGCTCCTCGGCGGGCCGCAGGCCGGCATCCTGCTCGGCCGGGTCGACCTGATCGACCGGCTCGCGCGCCACCCGCTCGCCCGCGCCCTGCGCGCCGACAAGCTCACTCTCGCCGCGCTCGAGGCCACCGTGATTGCGCTCACCGCGATGCCGGGCCCGGCCGCCGCCACGCCGGTGATGAGCGCCGTCCGCGCCGACCCGCAGCGGCTGCGGGACCGCGCCGAGGCGCTTGCGGCCGCGCTGCCGGCCTCCCTCGCGGCGACGGTCGTGCCCCACGACGGGCGGGTCGGCGGCGGCGGGGCGCCCGGGGTCGCCCTGCAGGGGTGGGCCGTGCGCCTGCCCGAGCGCCTCGCCCGGACGCTGCGCGCGAACGATCCTGCGGTGCTCGCCCGCACCCACGACGGCGCGTGCCTCCTCGACCTGCGCTGCATCCCCGAGGCGGACGACGACGTGCTCCAGCGGGTGGTGCGCGCCGCGCTCGCGGCGCCGGAGGTGTTGCCCGCCCCGGCGCCCGACCTGCCGACCGGGCCGTCGACCGAACTGCCCCACGTGCCCGCCGGCGGCGAGGCCCGATGACGAGCCACGTCGTAGCCACCGCCGGGCACGTCGACCACGGCAAGTCCGCGCTCGTGCGGGCCCTGACCGGCATGGAGCCGGACCGGTGGGAGGCCGAGCGGCGCCGCGGCCTGACGATCGACCTCGGCTTCGCGTGGACCACCCTCGCGCCCGACTGCGACGTCTCGTTCGTCGACGTGCCCGGCCACGAGCGCTTCCTCGGCAACGCGCTCGCGGGGCTCGGTCCCGCCTCGGCGGTGTGCTTCGTGGTCGCCGCCGACGCCGGCTGGCAGCCGCAGTCGAGCGACCACCGGGACGTGATCGCCGCCCTGGGGATCGAGCGCGGGATCGTCGTGCTCAGCCGGGCCGACCGGGCCGATGCCGACCGGATCGCCGAGACCGAGCTTGCGGTGCGCCGCGAGCTCGCCGGCACCGGCCTGGCCGGTGCCCCGCTCGTGGTCACCTCCGCGGTGACCGGGCAGGGGCTCGACCGGCTCCGGACGGAGCTGCTCGGATTACTCAGGCTGCTCAGACCGCTCGAGGCGCCGATGGAGTTTGCCGGGGATGCCACCGGAGGTGTGGACGGAGCCTCGGCGGGGGAGGGATCCGCCCCCGGCCATGGGCACGGGGGCACGCCCGGCGCCGCCGCCGGGCTGCGGCTCTGGCTCGACCGGGCCTTCACGATCACCGGGGCCGGGACCGTGGTGACCGGCACGCTCCAGGCCGGCGCGATCGGCGTCGGTGACCGGCTCCGCTGGCACGGCCACGCCGGTGGCCACGGGAATGGCCACGCGGAGCCGGTCGCGGTCACGGTGCGCGGCCTGCAGAGCCGCGGCGAGGAGCGGGAGCGAGTGACCGCCGTCGACCGGGTCGCGGTCAACCTCCGCGGGAACACCGCCGCCGGTGCCGCCCGCGGCGACGTGCTGCTCGGGCCCGGCGCGTGGGCACCGACCGACCGGCTCGACGTCCGCCGCACCTGGGGCCCGGGCCTGGCCGGCGCCGGGCCCGGCGTGCGCGTGCACGTCGGAACCGCGGTCGTGGCGGCCCGGCTGCGCCCCCTCGACGACGACTACGCCCGGCTCACCCTCGAGCGTGCCCTGCCGCTCCTGCCCGGGGACCGGCTGCTGCTGCGGTCCGCGCACAGTCGCGCCGTGCTCGCCGGGGTCACGGCGCTCGACCTCCACCCGCCCCTCCTGACCCGCCGCGGGGACGCCCGCCGGCGCGCGGCCTCCCTCGCCGCCGCCGATCCGCTCGCCGAGCGGCTCGCCGCCGCCGGTGCGATCGCGGTGGCCGAGCTCGTGGCCGAGGGGCTCGTCTGTGGTGAGCCGGGCGGTGGCCCCGACGGTGGCCCCGAGAGTGGCCCCGGAGGCAGCGGCTCCGAGAACAGCGGCCCTAGGAGTGGCTCCGGCGCGGCGCGGCCCCCGGAGGGGGTGCTCGAGATCGCCGGCCACTGGGTGAGCCGCGCCGCCTGGGACGGCCGGCTCGAGCGGCTCGGCGCGCTCATTGCCGCGGCCCGGGAACGCGATCCGCTCGGCCCAGGGCCCTCCCGCGGCGAGGTGTTCTCCGCGCTCGACCTCCCCGCCTCCGCCGAACGCGGGCTGCTCGACGAACTCATCGCCCGCGCCGGGTTCGTCCAGCAGGCGGGGCGGATCCTCGATCCCGAGCATGCCGGCGACCTCGGCGCGGCCGAGGCTGCGGTCGCCGAGATCGAGGCCCGGCTGCGCTTCGAGCCGTTCAACCCACCGGAGGCCGGCGACCTGGCCGCGGCCGGACTCGGGCCACGGGAACTCGCGGCGGCCGAGCGGGCGGGGCGGCTGCTACGGCTGGCGAGCGGCGTCGTCCTCACGCCGGACGGGCCGGCCCGGGCGATGGCGGTGCTCGCGCGGCTGCCGGGCCCGTTCACGGTGAGCGAGGCCCGGCGGGAGCTCGGCACGACCCGGCGGGTGGCGGTGCCGCTGCTCGAATACCTCGACACGCGCGGCTGGACCCGGCGGATCGACGCGGCCACGCGGATCGTCAACCGGTCGTAGCGGGCCGCCCGCCGGGTGGCGCTACCGGATCCGGTCGGGGTGGGTATAGACGTTCATGCTCTCCCCGCGCATGAAGCCCACGAGCGTCAGGCCCGCCTCCTCGGCCAGGTCGACCGCGAGCGAGGAGGCCGCCGAGACGGCCGTGAGCATCGGGACGCCGGCCATCGTCGCCTTCTGCACGAGTTCGAAGCTCGCCCGGCCCGAGACCTGCAACACCGTGCCCGCGAGCGGCAGCCGTCCCGCCAGCAGTGCCCAGCCGATCACCTTGTCCACGGCGTTGTGCCGGCCGACGTCCTCGCGCACCACGAGCAGCTCGCCGGTCGCGGCGTCGAAGAGGCCGGCCGCGTGCAGCCCGCCGGTCTTGGCGAACACCTCCTGCTGCGCGCGCAGCCGCTCCGGCAGCGCCCGCACCTCCGCGGCGCTCATGGCCGCCGGGTCGCCGGCGACCGAGAACTTCGAGATCGTGGCGATCGCCTCGATGCTCGCCTTGCCGCAGACCCCGCACGAGCTCGTGGTGTAGAAGGAGCGCTCCGAGCTCGCCGGGGGCGGTGGCACGTGCGGGGCGAGCGCGATGTCGAGCACGTTGTAGGTGTTCTCCCCGCCGCCGGAGCCGGGGCCGCCGCAGTGGATCGCGGTGAGCAGGTCGTGGGCGCGCCAGATGATCCCCTCGGAGGTGAGGAAACCGGCGGCGAGCTCGACGTCGTGGCCCGGCGTGCGCATCGTCACCGCCAGCGGCCGGCCGGCGAGCCGGATCTCGAGCGGCTCCTCGACCACGAGGGAGTCCTGCCGGCTGCGCGTATCGGAACCGGTGATCCGGCGGATACGTCGACGCGTCGTGATCCGACCCATGCCCGCCAGGCTACCCCGCCGGCCCGCGCGACGAAGGTCTACCGGAACAGGTTACGAACGGGTAACGTGACGAGCGTCACGCACGATGGTTCCCAGGGCGTCGAATCGTTCCGATGCCGCCGAGAGAGGAGCTGAGCGGCTATGCGCAGGCTTCCACGGGTTCCTCGCCGGTCGGGCCGATGCCCACGCGCCGCCGAGGGGCAGACGGCCGGGGACCACGCGCCGTCGGACGTGAGGGGGTGAGCGCAGGGGCATGGCACCGGCCGCGGCCCGTCGCCGCATCGCATGACATCACCACACCCGACAGCCGAAAGGACAGACATGTCGGACAATCGAGTCGTCAAGTTCAAGGGACCCCGCGAGACCGCGGTCGAGGGGATCGACTACCCCAAGCTGGAGATACCGCACGAGGTCGCGGACTGGCTCGGCATCCCCGTGGCCGCGCCGCACGCCGTGATCCTCAAGGTCGTCACGACCAACATCTGTGGCAGCGACCAGCACATGGTCCGGGCCCGCACCACCGCCCCGGTCGGGCAGAGCCTCGGCCACGAGATCACCGGTGAGGTGGTCGAGACCGGTGCCGACGTGCTGTTCGTCAAGAAGGGCGACATCTGCTCGGTCCCGTTCAACATCGCCTGCGGGCGCTGCGAGATGTGCAACGCCGGCAAGACCGGCGTGTGTCTCAACGTCAACCCGGCCCGCCCGGGTGCCGCGTACGGCTACGTGGACATGGGCGGCTGGATCGGGGGCCAGGCGGAATACGTCATGGTTCCGTTCGCCGACTTCAACCTGCTCAAGTTCCCCGACCGGGATCAGGCCCTCGAGAAGATCATGGACCTGACGATGCTCTCGGACATCTTCCCCACCGGGTACCACGGCGCGTACACCGCCGGGGTGACGACCGGTTCGACGGTCTACGTCGCCGGCGCCGGGCCGGTCGGCCTCGCCGCCGCGCACGCCTCGCAGCTGCTCGGCGCCTCGGCCGTCATCGTCGGCGACATGAACGCCGAGCGCCTCCGCCAGGCGGAGAGCTTCGGCTGCGAGACCGTCGACCTGAGCACCGGCAACGAGCTGGCCGACATGATCGCCGAGATCGTCGGTGAACCGGAGGTGGACGCGGCCGTCGACGCGGTCGGCTTCGAGGCGCGCGGCCACGGGGAGGGCGCGGGTGAGGCGCCGGCCACCGTGCTCAACGACATCATGTCGATCACGCGCGTCGGCGCCGGTCTGGGCATTCCCGGGCTGTACGTCACCGGCGACCCCGGAGCCGTCGACGAGAATGCCAAGGTCGGCCAGATCGGAGTCCGGCTCGGCCTCGGCTGGGCGAAGTCCCACCACTTCACCACCGGCCAGTGCCCGGTGAAGAAGTACAACCGGGGACTGATGAAGCTCATCCTCGCCGACAAGGCACACATCGCCGATGCGGTGAACGCCACGACGATCACCCTGGACGAGGCACCGGAGTCGTACGCGAAGTTCGACAAGGGCGCCGCGCACAAGTACGTGATCGACCCACACGGCATGGTCGCCTGACCACGCGCTGACCGGAAGCGAGGCCGCGCCCGTCCCCCGCCCGCCCCGTTCCACTCCCTGTCCGCTCCTTGTCGGTTCGGGGAGAGGGGCGGGCTCGGGGCCCGCCTCCACTACGCTGGTGCCACGAACTGGGTACCGCGAGACGGTGAGGCGACATGGAGACAGCGGCCCGCGGGCCCGGCGGCCCGCGCAGTCACCGCACGCGCACCTACGTGATCGCCGGGGTGCTCGGCGCGTTCGTCCTCGCGGTCGCGGTCCTGGTCGCCTGGAACCTCACACGCGGCGGGGAGCCGGCGGCGGCCGTCACGAGCACGACCACCGGACCGGTTCCCACCGCCACGGGAACGCCGGCGGCCCACGACCAGACGGCCTTCACCGCCGCCCAGCCCGCCACCGTGCTCGACTACCTGCTCACCGGCGTCGAGCCGATCGACGTGCCGGGCGACCCGGTCGAGTCCTGGCACCTGACCTACACCTCACCCGAGCGTACGGTCGACCTCGTGGCGGGCCAGTGGCCCGAGCGGGACGCTGCGACCGCCGCCTTCGACGCGGTGCTCGAGCAGGAGCGCGACGGTGCCCAGGAGGCGCGCGACCTCGGCACCGTCGGCGCGGCCGGGGAGACCGTCGGCCACGCCTGGCTGATCACTCAGTCCGACGGCCAGGGCCTGCTGCTCTGGCAGAACACGACCGCCGTGTTCACCCTGACCGGCCCCATCGACGCGCTCGAGGACTTCCAGCTCGCCTACCCGCTCTGATCCCACTCTCATCCCCATCTGATCCACACAGATCGTCCAGGCCCAAGGAGTTCACGCATGGTTCATCACGTTCCCACCGTCACGCTCATCGGCACGGGGGTCATGGGCGAGGCGATCCTCGGGTCTCTCACCGACGCCGTCGGGGCGGACCGGGTGCGCATCCGCGACGACCGGCCCGAGCACGGCGTCCGCGTCGCCGAGCGTTATGGCGTCACCTGGTGCGAATCGAACGGCGAGGCCGTCGAGGGTGCCGATGTCGTGGTCATCGCCGTCAAGCCGAAGGACGTCGACGCCCTCCTCGCGCAGATCGGCCCGGCGCTCGCGGCGGGGACCGTGCTCGTCTCGGTGGCCGCGGGGATCACCACCGCCCGGCTCGCCCGCGGGGTGGGCGCGCCGGTGCCGGTCGTGCGGGTCATGCCGAACACCCCGGCGACGATCGGCCGCGGGATGTCGGTCATGAGCCCCGGGGAGCACACCAGTGACGAGCACCTCGACCTCGTGGCCGAACTCCTCGCGGGCACCGGGCGGGTGGCCCGGGTCGACGAGGGGCGTCAGGACGCCGTCACGGCCATCTCCGGCAGCGGGCCCGCCTACGTGTTCTACCTGATCGAGTCGATGGCCCGGGCCGGGGTGGCCGGCGGCCTCGACCCGGAGTTCGCGCTCCTGCTCGCCCGGGAGACCGTGGCCGGGGCGGCGATGATGGCCGCAGCGAGCGAGGACGATCCCGCGACCCTGCGCCGCAACGTCACCTCCCCGGGCGGCACGACCGAGGCCGCGATCGCCGAACTCGACGCACGCGACGTGCGCGGAGCCATCGGAGCCGCCGCCGAGAAGGCGTGGCTGCGGGCCGCCGAACTCGGCCGGGAGTAGACTCGTGAGTCGCGGGTCGATGGTACTATCCGGGAACCCGCGTGACGTTCGACTGGAGGACGATCCGGATGATGTGTCGATACGAAGAGGAAGACGTCGACTGAGACGCTCTCAACGAGGGATGCCGGTAGGTACGAGCCTACCGGCGTCCCTCGTTCAACTTCTTGAGTCGAGCGTGATCCACGACTGCCTCCGGGATCTCCGAGACGAGGATCTCGAGTTCTACGAACGCTCGTGATTGGCCGGAGTGTGCCTGAGCGGACTCGCGCCGACGTTCCACGTAGGGACTGAAGCGAGTGAAGCTGCGCTTGATGATGGTTCCTCCGACTGCGGTGAGGAGCTTTCGGTCATAAGCGCCCGTGTTCACGCCGATCGCGATCCGTTCGAGACCGTTGAGGACGCTGATCATGGCGTACAGGACGTCCCGCGCCTGCTGCTCGTCCAACTCCCGTCCGTGGCGATCGTGGAGTCGCAATGGGCGATGCACAAGGGCGTCGGCCTGTGTGTGCGTGATCGTATCGGTGCCGAGCTGCTCCGATAGCAGTACCCGGGAGTCGCGGGTCGTGTCGGACCAGCGTGACCAGGCATCAAGTGTTGCCCGCAACAGTTCGCTTCGAGCCCCGGTGTCGTCGCGCCGCGAGACTTTCCGCACGAGAACGAGCGAGGAGATCGCCGTGGTGAGGGAGGCCGCACCGATGAGGATCATCGCCAGGGCGTACGCCCGCTCACTCGCGCTGAAAATAGAACTGATGCCGCCAGGGCCCAGCAAGAGGTACGCACTCAGTAACGCCAGTATCACTGTGAGCGCCCACGGGACGACGACTAGCACACGTCTGCCGGATTGCGCGGTATTCATGCAGGACACTCCTACCACGTGGGAGTGGTGTCGTCTCGGGATTCGTTGACCGGTGGTCTATTTCGTCACGGCCGGCGGGCGAAGTTCTCCAGCAGGGTCGTGTCCCCGGAGATGATGAGGGTGTCGGCGGCGTCGATGCGGGTGTCCTGATCGGCGTACTCGAACGGGCGCCCCGGCGGCTTGACCCCGATGACCGTGACCCCGTACTTCTTGCCGATCTGCGACTGACCGACGGTGAACCCGTGGGTCTCCTTCGGCGGGCGCATCTTGACGATGGTGAAGCCGTCCTCCATCTCGATGAAGTCGAGCATCCGCCCCGAGACCAGGTGGGCCACGCGGGTGCCCGCGTCGTGTTCGGGGTAGACCACGTGGTGGGCGCCGATGCGCTTGAGGATGCGCCCGTGCTCCGAGGAGATCGCCTTCGCCCAGATGAGCGAGGTGCCGAGGTCCACGAGGTTGCCAGTGATGAGCACGCTCGCCTCGAGGGAGGTGCCCACCCCGACGACTGCGATCGGGAAGTCCCGCGCGCCGAGCTGTTCGAGGGCCTCCGGATTGGTGGCGTCGGCCTCGACGAGCGGGATCCGCCCGGCCCAGTGGTGGATCAGCTCCTCGTCGCGCTCGACCGCGAGCACGTCCTTGCCGAGCTCGTCCAACGTCACGGCCAGCGCTGCGCCGAACCGGCCCAGGCCGATGACCAGCACCCCGGCGTCGGGACCCTGGTCCGGATTCTGCTGCTCAGCCAATGATCGGCCTTTCCTCGGGGAAGCGGATCACCCTGCGCCGGTTGCGCAGGGCCAGGGCCGCCGCCAACGTCATGGTGCCAGTCCGGCCCGCGAACATGAGCACGACGAGCACGTATTTCGCGGAGTCCGGGAGGAGAGCCGTGGCCCCGGTGCTCAATCCGCAGGTCGCGAAGGCGGAGATCACCTCGAAGAGGATCACGTCGAGGTGGAGGTCCGTGATGACCAGGAGCGCGAGCGCCGCCAGGCCCACGAACGTCGCCCCGATGAACGAGACCGCGATGGCGAGCCGGACCACGGAGGAGGACAGGCGCCGTCCGAACGCCTCGATGTCCCGGTCGCCGCGGGCCTCGGCGACGATCGCGAGGGTCATGACGGCGAACGTGCCCACCTTGATCCCACCCGCGGTCGAGGCCGAGCCGCCGCCGATGAACATGAGTGCGTCCTGCAGGAACCACGTGGCCTCGCGCATCTCGGGCACCCCGACGGTGTCGATGCCGGAGGAGCGCGGGGTCATGCCGGCGGTCATCGAACCGATGATCCGGTCCCCGATCGGCAGGGAGCCGAGGGTGGCCGGATTGGTCCACTCGAACCAGCCGATGAGCACCGTGCCGAGCAGCCAGAGGGCGACGCTCGTGGTGATGGTCAGCTTCGCGTGCAGGCTCCAGCGGCGGGGCTCGCGCCAGTGCGTGGCCACGGACAGGATGACCGGGAACCCGATCCCGCCCACGAAGGTGCCGACGATGATCGGCAGCGACATCCACCAGTCGCCCACGTGACCGCCGATGCCGCCCGGCAGGATCACGAAGCCGGCGTTGTTGAACGTGGACACGGCCATGAACCAGCCCTGCCACAGCGCCTGCGGGATGGTCAGCCCGAGCGCGACGAACCGGGGGATGAACACGACCGCGAGCGCGCCGGTGAGCGTGAGGCTGGCCACGATCACCGCCCGCACGAGGTTCCCGACCTCGCCGAGGGCCGCGGTGCGGGTCTCGGAGGCGGCGAGCAGCCGCTGGGTCAGACCGATCCGGCGCGAGACCGCCAGGCCGAGGATCGAGGCGAGGGTCATCACCCCGAGCCCGCCGACCATGATCCCGCCCATGATCACCACGTGCCCGAAGGAGGACCAGTAGGCGGCCGTGTCCACGGTGACGAGCCCGGTCACGCAGACGGCCGAGGTGGCGGTGAACAGGGCGTCGACGAACGGGGGCACCGTGCCGTCGGCGGTGGAGATCGGCAGCAGCAGGAGGCCGGTCACGGCGACGATCACGCCCGAGAACACGATGAGGGTGAGCCGGGCGGGGGAGCGGCGGGCGATCGAGTCGATGGCGTCCCGGGGGCGGGACAGGAACGCCGGCAGTTCCCTCACGGGTCTCCTCCCAGGTGCGCGCGCATCGTCACGGTTGCCTACTGTGCCACGATCTGCCCGCACGGTGGCGATAACAAGCCGCATGCCGCCGGGGGAGGTTAGGTTGTAGCCATGTCCGAGCAGACAGTCCTGGTGTGGTCCGAGGAGTTGCTGACCTATCACTTCGGCGCGTCCCACCCGATGGCCCCGACCCGATTGGGCCTCACCCGTGAACTGGTGCGGGCGTTCGGGCTGTGCGAGGGGGTACGGGTCGTCGATCCCCCCGTGGCCACCGACGCCGAGCTCGAACTCGTGCACCGGCCCGAGTACATCGCGGCCGTCCGGGCCGGGGCGGCCTCGGCCCGGTACGGCCTGGGCACCGCGGACGATCCGGTCTTCGCCGGGATGCACGAGGCGGCCGCGCGGATCGCGGGGGGAACGCTCCAGGCCGCCCGGGAGGTCTGGTCCGGGCGCGCACGGCACGCCGTGAACTTCGCCGGCGGAATGCACCACGCGATGCCCGGCCGCGCATCGGGGTTCTGCATCTACAACGACGCGGCGGTCGCGATCCGGTGGCTGCTCGACCAGGGCGCCCGTCGGGTCGCCTACGTCGACATCGACGCCCATCACGGCGACGGCGTGGAGCGGGCCTTCTGGGACGATCCACGGGTGCTGACCATCTCGGTCCACCAGAGCGGGATGTCGCTCTTCCCGGGCACGGGGTTCGCCCAGGACTGCGGCGGGCCGCACGCCCGGGGCATGGCCGTGAACGTCGCCCTCCCCCCGGACACGGGTGATGAGCCGTGGCTGCGGGCTGTCGAGGCGGTCGCGGCCCCGCTGCTGGCGGAGTTCCGCCCGGAGGTCCTCGTCTCCCAGCACGGCTGCGACTCCCATCCCCGCGACCCGCTGACGGAGCTGCGGGTCTCGGTCGACGCCCAGCGGATCGCCGCCGAGCAGCTCGGCCGGTGGGCCGCGGACCACGCCGACGACCGCTGGGTCGCCCTCGGGGGCGGGGGCTACGACATCGCCTCGACCGTGCCGCGGGTGTGGGCGAACCTCGTGGCGATCGCCTCCGGGCAGCCCGTCGACCCGGAGCGGCTGCTGCCCGCGCGCTGGCGGGCGCACGTGCACTCGCTCGGGGCGGAGGTCCCCCAGACCATGACCGATGGCAGGCGCCCGCGATTGCGGCCGTTCGACGACGGCTACGACCCGGCGGACCCGGTCGATCAGGCGATCCTGGCCACGCGCCGCGTCGTCTTCCCCGAGCACGGGCTCGGCGCGCTTCTCTGAGCGGATGAACAAACCTTTGCCCGTGCACTACATTTGGCCCTAGAGTTCACCCGTGGTGGCACCGGTGCGGCGATCCGAGCCCGAGCGGCGATCGGCTCGCCCGGGATCCGCGCAGGCGGCCGCCGAGATCATGCGAGAGCACAACAGCGATGGGAAGGAGATGAGCGAATGGCACAGCCGGACCCCCCTCGTTTCCTGACCGTTGCCGAGGTCGCCGACATGGCCAGGGTCTCGAAGATGACCGTCTACCGAATGGTGCATGCGGGCGATCTGCCCGCGATCCGGGTGGGACGCTCGTTCCGGGTGCCGCAGGCGGCCGTGGAGGAGATGCTCAGTGGACATTCCGACTTCACCACCGGCACCGGGTACTGAGCGCACCGAGACCCGTGTCCGTGGCTGTGGTCGCGGGTAGTAAACTCCAACACCAGCGTGTGGGCGCACATGTCCGCGCCTGACCAGTTCCAGATCCTAGTGAGGTCCTGTGGGTTCAGTAGTCAAGAAGCGTCGGAAGCGGATGGCGAAGAAGAAGCACCGCAAGCTGCTTCGCAAGACGCGCCACCAGCGTCGTAACAAGAAGTGATCGGGAGCCGGACTTCGGTCCGGCTTTCGTGTTCCGTGACGGGGCGCGCCGAGCGCGAGGCGATCGGCAGCCGCGCCGGAGAGGAGGGGTCGCGATGACCGAGGTCCGGTTCTACACGCGCGCCCACTGCCACCTGTGCGAGGAGGCCCGCCGGCTGCTGTCCGCCGAGTGCGCCCGGGCCGGACTCGAGTTCGCCGAGATCGACGTCGATTCGGATCCCGAGCTGCGGGCCCGGTACGGCGAGTACGTCCCGGTCGTCGTGGTCGACGACACCCAGGTCGGCTATTGGCGCATCGAGCCCGCGCGGCTGCGCGCTGCGCTCGGATCCGCCCCCGGACATGACACGGCCCCCAGGTGGTGGCGCCGGCGCCGCACGCCCGGGGGCTGAGGTCGCGCGCCCCGGTGTGGAGCGCGCGACCGCCGGGTCAGGCCGCCGGGACCGCCGCGATGTCGAGGTCGATGCGGATCTTGTCCCCCACGAGCACGCCGCCACCCTCGAGCGCGACGTTCCAGGTGAGGCCGTAGTCCTTGCGGGAGACGGCGGTGGAGGCCGAGAAGCCGAGGCGCTGCACGCCGTCCGGACCGACCGCCTGGCCGTTGTACTCCACGTCCATGTCCACCGGCTTGGTCACGCCGTTGATGGTCAGATCGCCCGTGAGCACGAACTCCTCGCCGGCGCCCTCGAGCCCGGTCGTGGTGAAGGTCCAGGTCGGGTTCTGCTCGGAGTGCCAGAAGTCGGGGGACGTGAGGTGTGCGTCACGGTCGGCGTTGCCGGTCTTCACGCTGCCTGAGGCGATCTCGACGCTGGCGGTCGAGGCCGGGAAGTGGTCGGCGATCGTGATCTGGCCGGTGAAGTCGTCGAAGGAGCCCCGGACGCGGGCCACGGCGGCGTGGCGGGCGGCGAAGCCGATGCGGGAGTGGGCGGTGTCGATCGTGAAGGTGCCGGCGGGGATCGTGGTCATGTCTGCTCCTGTGCCTCGATGAAAAAGTGGTTGAAAGTTGTACTAGTGACTATGATCGGTCTTGCCGAACCTGTCAAGAGCAAGGGACCCTACTGTGATGACCACGACACCGACCCGCTGGCTGAGCCCCGCCGAGCAGCGATCCTGGCGCGCCTATCTCACCGGTTCGGCCGGGCTCGCCGAGGCCCTCAACCGCGACCTGGAGCTTGCGAGCGGGCTCTCCCTGAACGAGTACGAGGTGCTCGTTCGGCTGTCCGAGCTGCCCGAGCGTCGCAGCCGGATGGCCGCCCTCGCCGCGTCCCTCGTGCATTCCCGCTCGCGCCTGACCCACACCGTGGCGCGCTTGGAGCGGCGCGGCTACGTGAGCCGCCGCCAGTGTGCGGGGGACGGCCGCGGGGTCGAGGCCGTGCTCATGGACGACGGTCACGCGGCTCTCGTCGCCGCCGCACCCGGGCATGTGGAGTCGGTCCGTCGCCACCTCGTGGACGTGCTCACCCCGGAGCAGCTGGCGGCCGTGGGGGAGGCGTTCGCCGCGATCGCCCATGCGCTCGGTCGCGAGAGCGCCGGTCCCGGCGTGGCCGAGTAGGGGGGACGGTCCTCCCAGGATTGTTTGCGAGACTGACGTCATGACACGCACGCTGGTGCACCTCATGCGACACGGCGAGGTGCACAACCCCGACTCGATCCTCTACGGCCGGTTGCCGGACTACCACCTGAGCGACCTCGGGCGCCGGATGGCCGAGACGGTCGCGCGTGATCTCGCGGACACCGGGGCCGACCTCGTGCACCTGCGGGCCTCGCCGCTCGAACGCGCCCAGGAGTCCGCCGCGCCCGTCGCCGCGGCGTTCGATCTCGAGGTCGTGACCGACCCCCGCGTGATCGAGGCGGGCAGCGACCTGCAGGGGCAGGCGATCAGTCGGCACCCCGCGCTGCTGCTGCGCCCGGCGAACCTCGTCAAGCTCTACAACCCGATCCGGCCCTCGTGGGGGGAACCCTTCCAGGACCAGACCGATCGGATGATCACCGCGATCAAGACCGCCCGGGCCGCGGCCGAGGGTCACGAGGCGCTCATCGTCTCCCACCAGAGTCCCATCTGGAGCACCCGGCTCTTCCTCGAGGGGCGCTCGTATCTGCACGATCCGCGCCGGCGGCAGTGCACGCTCGCCTCCCTCACCACCCTGATCTTCGACGGCGCCACGCTCGTGGGCATCGGCTACCGCGAACCCGCGGCCCCGCTGCTCACCCAGGCCACGACCATCACATGATCCGCACTCCCCGACGCCCCCTGTCCACGCGACAGGCACCGGTCACGACTCCGCCCGCGCCCGCCCGGAACCACGCCGCGGCCGCACCGGTGCCCGTGCTCGTTCTGCTCCTGGCGGTCGCGCTGCTCGTGCTGGCCGGATGCTCGAGCGGCCCGTCCGCGGCGGAGGCCGCCGACGCCGGCTACGTCAACGGCGACGGCACCGTGCGGACCTGGCCGCCCGAGAAGCGCGGCAAGGTCGTCGAGCTCGCCGGCGAGACCATGGCCGGCGACCCGGTGGACATCGCCGACTGGCGCGGGCGACCCGTCGTGCTCAACTTCTGGTACGCGGAGTGCCCGCCGTGCCGCAAGGAGGCGCCCGACCTGGCCGCGCTGGCCACCGAGTACGAGGACAGCGTCGAATTCCTCGGCGTCAACCACACGAACGAGCCCGCGACCGCGCAGGCCTTCGAACGCCGATTCGAGCTGCCCTACCCGAGCCTGTACGACAAGCAGGCCGCGGGCGTGGCCGCCGTTCAGGGAGTGGTGCCGCTGGCGGCCATGCCCTCGACCGTCGTCCTCGATCCACAGGGGCGCGTCGCGGCCCGGATCATCGGCCTGGCCGACAAGAGCACGCTCGCCTCCCTCATCGACGACGCCCTCGCCGAGGTGGACGGGGCGCAGTGATCGGCTCCACCTTCGCCACCACGGTCCTGTCGGGCCCGATGCTGCTCGCGATCCCGGTGGCGCTCCTGGCCGGGCTCGTCTCCTTCGCCTCCCCGTGCGTGCTCCCGCTCGTGCCCGGCTACGTCGGCTACGTCGGCGGGATGGCCGGCGCCGAGGGGGGAGCCGGGGCGGGCGGCCGGCGGCGCGGCCGGATGCTCCTCGGCGTGGCGCTGTTCATTGCCGGGTTCACGGCCGTCTTCGTGGCGATGACCGCGCTCGTCACGAGCCTGGGACTCGTGCTCGTGCAGCATCAGGACCTCATCACCCGGCTGCTCGGGGTGATCGTGCTGCTGCTCGGGCTCGCGTTCCTCGGGGCGTTCCCGTTCCTCCAGCGCGAGCGGCGGCTGCACGTGTCCCCGCGGGCCGGCCTCGTCGGTGCCCCGATCCTCGGCATCGTGTTCGCGCTCGGCTGGGTGCCGTGCATCGGGCCGACGCTCGCCGCCGTGCTCACCCTCGCCTACGACCAGGAGAGCCCCGCCCGGGCGATCGCGCTCACGATCACGTACTGCATCGGGCTCGGCGTGCCCTTCTTCCTCGTGGCGCTCGGGCTGCGCAGCTCCCGGCGGATGCTCGGCTGGCTCACCCGGCACCGGCTCGGGGTCATGCGATTCGGCGGCGTGCTGCTCACGCTCATCGGCATCCTGCTGGTCACCGGGCTGTGGAACCGCCTCACCCTCCTCCTGCAAGGCCTCATCGACAGCTACGACCTGGTGATCTGATGCCGTACTCGCCCGAGGGGCTCAAAGACGCCCCGGCCCCCGACCCGACCGGCTCAGCCGCCCCGACCGACCCGACCGGCTCGACCGCCCCGACCCGGCGCGGCGGCCTCGGCCTCACCGGGTGGCTGCGCTGGATGTGGCGCCAGCTCACCAGCATGCGCGTGGCCCTCATGCTCCTGCTGCTGCTCGCGGTCGTGGCGCTGCCGGGCTCGTTCTTCCCACAGACCCCGCAGAACCCGACCGCGGTCTCCCAGTACCTGCGCGACCACCCGACCTCGGGCCCGTGGCTGGAGCAGCTCGGCTTCTTCGACGTCTACTCCTCCCCGTGGTTCTCCGCGGTGTACCTGCTGCTGTTCACCTCCCTCATCGGCTGCATCGTGCCGCGCGTGGGCGTGCACCTGCGTTCCCTGCGCACCCCGGCCCCGGCCGTGCCCCGCCGCCTCACCCGGTTCCCGGTGCGGGAGCAGTACCCGCTCGCGGCCGACCCCGCCACGGCGCAGGCCCGCGCGGCCCACGTGCTGCGCCGTTCCAAGATCGCCACCCGTGAGGAGCCCGGCGGGGTCCTCACTGTCTCGAGCGAGACCGGATACGGTCGTGAGACCGGCAACATCGTGTTCCACCTCGCCCTCGTCGGCGTGCTCATGACGATGGCGTGGGGCCAGCTCGTGCACTATCGCGGCCAGGCCGTGGTGGTCGAGGGGCACTCCTTCGTCAACGCGCCGCTCGACTACAACTCCTTCGACTCCGGGGCACTCTTCGCGGAGGGCGATCTCGAGCCCTTCCGGTTCACGCTCGAGGACTTCAGCTCCCAGTTCACCATCGACGCCCGCGCCCGCGACTTCCAGGCCGACGTCACGGTCACCACCCCGGACGGGCACACGTCGTCCGAGCAGGTCAAGGTGAACGACCCGATGGCGATCGACAACGCCCGGGTCTACCTCATGGGCAACGGGTACGCCCCGGACCTGGAAGTCACCGACGCCTCCGGCCAGGTCGCCTACTCCGGTCCGGTGCCGTTCCTGCCGCAGAACAGCACCTACATGTCCACCGGGGTCGTCTCGGTCCCGGACGCCAACGCCGGGAAGAACCAGCTCGGCTTCCGGGGCACGTTCCTGCCGAGCGCGATCCCCTCGAGCGACGGCGCGTTCGCAGGCTCGGCCCACCCCGATCCGCTCGACCCGGTGCTCGTGCTCGAACTGTGGGAGGGCGATCTCGGGTTGGACGAGGGGGTGCCGAAGAGCCTCATGCAGCTCGACACCACGAACATGGAGCAGGTGATGACACCCAGCTCCACCGGCTCCGGTGAGCTCGTGCCCTATCGCGCCGTGCTTCGCCCGGGGGAGAGCGTCGACCTGCCCGGGGGGCGGGGCACGGTCACCTTCACGGACCTGCCGCGATACGTCGCCCTCGACCTGCGCTACGACCCGTCGATCGTCTGGATGGGCGTCTTCGCCGGGCTCGCGTTCGCCGGTCTCATCGGGTCGCTCTTCCTGCGCCGGCGCCGGATCTGGATCAGGCTGGCGCCGGCCGCGGACGGAACTACGATGGTCGAGGCGGCCGCGCTCGCCCGCGGGGACGATCCCGGCCTCGCGCGGGCGCTGGACCGGGTGCTGACCGCCATGGAACCGAAGGACGAATGATGAATGTTGCCGACCTGAGCACCGCACTCGTCTACGCTGCGATCGCGGCGTACACGGTGGCGATGATCGCCTTCTCCGTCGACCTCTCGGGACTCGCGCTGGCCCGGTCCGAGGCCAAGCCCCGCCGCGCCGCCGCGATCGGGATGAGCACCACGTGGCTCGCCGCCGGGCTGCACCTGCTCGCGCTCGTCACCCGCGGGATCGCCGCCGGCCGGGCGCCGTGGGCGAACATGTTCGAGTTCACGCTCATGTTCACGTTCTTCATGGTGGCGATCTTCCTCGGCCTCAACCTGCGCCGCGACATCCGCTTCATCGGCTCGGCCGTCACCCTCCTGGTGGTCCTCGGCCTCGGCGTCGCGGTCTCCGTGCTCTTCGTCACCGCCGTGGGGGTCGAGCCGATCCTCGACTCCTACTGGCTCCTCATCCACGTCTCCGTCGCCACCCTCTCGACCGGACTGTTCTCCGTGGCGGCCGTGTTCGCCGGCCTGCAGCTGATCCAGCACCGGGTCGAACGCACGCGCGACGGCCACACGCCCGCAGCCGTCGTCACCCTGCGTTCCAAGCGTGCGGACGACGCAGCTCGCCGTCGGCAGGAGCGCGCCGCCCGGGTGGTGGGTCACCCGGAGGGCGCGGCCGTCATGACGGGCATGACGGATACTGTCCCGGCCGCGGCGGACAGCCGGGTCCGGGCCACCGCCACGCTCGTGGAGGACGCACCCACAGCAGTCATAGCCGCCGCAGCAGGCACAGCCGACACGGCCGACACGGCCGACACAGTGGGCGCGGTCGACACAACGGGAGCGGGCGCCGGCCGGCCCGGTGAGGCCGTGGGACCCGCGGCCCTGGGAGCCGACGCCGCTGGGCCCTCGGGCCCGCTCGCACGGCTCATGGGGAGCCTGCCGAGCGCCTCGACGCTCGAGTCGTGGTGCTACCGGCTCAGCGCCATCGGGTTCGTCACCTGGACCTTCACCCTCGTGGCCGGCGCGATCTGGGCCGAGCACGCGTGGGGCCGCCCGTGGGGTTGGGACCCGAAGGAGACCTGGACGTTCGTGATCTGGGTCATCTACGCGGCCTACCTGCACGCCCGCGCCACGGTCGGCTGGACCGCGGAGAAGTTCGCCTACTTCGCGCTCGCCGGGTTCCTCGCGCTGCTGGCGAACTACTACATCGTCAACATCTTCATCCCGGGCAACCACTCCTACTCGGGCCTCTGAGGGACCGGGTGCCCTGAGGAGGAGCCGGGGGGCCGGAGGGGCCGGGCGCCCGCCTACCGGCCGTCGGAGGGGTGATCGTCCGAGGGGTGCCCGTCGCCGCTGCGGCCCCGGCGGTCGTCGTCCGGATCGGGCTCGTGGCCGTGGTCGTCGGTCTCGCTCGATCCCGCGGGCGGTGGGCCCTCGTTCGTGCGCCGGTTGCGCTGCTGCAGGTAGCGCAGGAAGTCGGGGTCGTCGTCCGGAGCCTGCGGCATCGGGCGGCGCGAAGCCTGCGGGGCGGCGTCCGCGGCGCGCGAGACGAGGAGCCACACGAGGGCGCCGACGACCGGCACCACGATGATGAACGCGACCCACAGCCACGTCGGCCCGACCGAGCGTCGGGAGTCCTCGGACCGGACGCAATCGAGGATCGCGTAGATCGTCAGGCCGATGATCGCGAGGGCGAGGAGAACACGGGGCATGGATCCAGCCTACGCTGGGACCATGCTCGTGTATGCGGCCCTCCGGATCCTGCTGCTCCTCGCCGCCATCGGCGGTCTCTACCTGCTCGGACTGCGAGGCTGGCTGCTGGCCGCGGTGGCCATCATCGTGGCCGCGATGCTCTCCTACGTGCTGCTACCGCGCCCGCGTGATCGGGCCGCAGGCCGGCTCGCCCAGGTGGCGGAGCAGCACGGCCGGGTACGCACCGAGCCGTCGGACGAGGAGATCGAGGACGCCGCCGTCGACGGCCCCGGATCAGGCGAGCACGGCCCCGAGGCCGAGGACGATGCCGAAGCCGAGCTGGAGCAGCCCGGTGTCGCGCAGCACGGGCACGAGGGCCCGGCCGGTGTCGCCGCGAAGCACGCGGGAGCTGACGACGAGGGCGAAGATCCCCAGCGGCACCACGAGCAGGTAGGTCCAGTGCCACGTGGCCACGAGCGCTCCCACACAGACGGCGCTGCCGCCGAGGACGAGCGCGACGTACGTCGTCCGGGCCTGCCGGACACCCAGGCGGACCGCTAGCGTGTGCTTGCCCGCCACCTCATCGGTGGCGATATCGCGCAGGTTGTTGACCATGAGCAGCGCGCAGGCGATGAGCCCCATGCCGGTGCCGGCGAGGAACGCCGACCAGGTGATCTCGAGCGTCTGGGTGAAGGTCGTCCCGAGGGTGGCCACCCATCCGAAGAACACGAAGACCGCCACCTCGCCCAGTCCGCGATAGCCGTAGGGGGAGCGCCCGCCGGTGTAGTACCAGGCGGCGATCACGCAGACGACGCCGACGAGGATGAGATACCAGGTGCCCGCGAGCAGGCTCAGCGCGACGCCCGCGGCACCCGCCAGCGCGAAGAACGCGAAGGCGAGGAGCTTGACGCTCCGGGGAGTCACGAGCCCGGACGCCGTGAGCCGCGTGGGTCCGACCCGGTCCGAGTCGGTGCCGCGGATCCCGTCGGAGTAGTCGTTGGCGAAGTTGACGCCGATCTGCAACGCCAACGCCACGATCACCGCGAGGGCGGCGAGGAGCGCATCGGCGTCGGCGCCGGCCATCCCGGTTCCCGCGAGCACGGGCGCGATCGCCGCGGGCAGGGTCCGCAGGCGGGCCCCCTCGAGCCAGTCGGCGAGGGTCGGTCGGGGAGCGGGCGCGGGGGCGGTCACGGATCCAGCGTAGCCGCCACGCGCGGGCCCGTTCGGCGGCCGGACGGGCCCTTGGGGAGCCACCGGGTGGCTCGGACTACCTGTGGTGTGGTCGGGGCCACCCACATCCTCGGGTGGGAGCCACTGGGTGGTTCGGACTACCTGTGGCGGGGTCCGGGTCACCCACATCCTTGGTGGGGAGCCACTGGGTGGTTCGGACTACCTGTGGCGGGGTCCGGGCCACCCACATCCGCGGGCGGGCGCTATCCGCGACTGGCGTCGGGCCGGGCATCGGCAGCCCAGGCGGCGACGGCCAGCCGATCCACCTTGCCGGGACCGCGCAGCGGCAGCGACTCCCGCAGGAACAGCACCCGGGGCGCAGCCGCGGCGCCGACCGCCGACTTCACCCGCGCGCGGATCGTGTCGAGGAGTCCTGCCGGCGTCCGTGCATCAGCCGCGGGCACCACGACCGCGACGACCTCGGTGCCCCATTCGCGCGAGGCCCGGCCCACCACGCAGACCCCGGCGACGCCGTCGACTTCGCCGATCACCCGCTCGACCGCGGCCGGATGCACGTTGACCCCGCCCGAGATGAGCACGTCGTCGACCCGGCCGAGCACCTCGAGCCGCCCGTCCGAGCACCGTCCCAGGTCGCTCGTGCGGAACCACCGACGCCCGGCCGTGAGGGTGAACGGCTGCGGCCCGTCGTCGAGATACCCGCTCGTGATCATCGGGCCGCTCAGCTGCACCGCGCCGCCCTCGAGGCCCACCTCGACCCCGTCGAGCGGGACGCCGTCGTACACGCAGCCGCCCGCCGTCTCGGTCATGCCATACGTGGTGACGACGTGCACGCCCCGCTCCCGCGCCATCGCCACCGCGCCCGGGTCGACGGCCGAACCGCCCACGAGCACGGCGTCGAGTGCGGCGAGCGCCTCGAGGTCGGAGCGTCCGGCCGGCGAGAGGGCGCGGATGAGCTGGGTCGGCACGATCGAGGCGTAGCGCGGCACGTCGGTGCGCAGGCGGGCGACGGCATCGGCGATCGTCTCCTCGGAACCCAGCTGCACCGGAGTCGTGCCCGCGAGTATGGAGCGGCCCAGCACCTGCAAGCCCGCGATGTGCCCGGCCGGCAGCGCGAGCAGCCACTGCCCCGGTCCGGCGAGGCGCGCCTCGGTCGCCCGCACGCTCGCGGTCACCTCGGCCGTGGTCAGCGGTACAGGGCGCCCGCGCCCCGAGACCGAACCGGACGTACGAATGACGAGCGCGGCGTCCATAGGCACCTCGCGTTCCGGCGGCTCCCCCACGATCATCGGGGGTCCGCCGCGCAGGGCGGCGTCGAGGTCGGCGAGGAGGCGGTCCACGGTCACCCTCGCAGGATACGGCCGGTGGCCGGCACCCACGAGGATGCCGGCCACCGGCCGTCGGTCGACCATCGGTCAGCCGCGAGTACCCCGCCGCCGGACGAATACCGCGCCGGCCGCGAGCAGGAGCAGCGCGGTGACGGTGACGGCGAGCACGTTCGCACCCGTGTCGGGCAGCGGCACGGCCCCCTCGCCGTCGCCGGCATCGGTGCCTGCATCGCTCCCGGTACCCGCGGCCGAGGCCTCCGGGTCGTGCGAGCCACCCTCCGCCGAGGCCGCCCCATCGTCACCGCCGGCGCCGGTGGTCCCGTCGACATCACCGCCCGTATCGGTCGTCCCGCCGACACCACCGCCGGTGTCGGTGGTCCCGTTGTCGGCTCCACCGGTGTCGGCGGTCCCGTCGTCGGTATCCGCGCCGGTGTCGCTTGTCCCGTCGGTGTCCGCACCAGTGTCGGTCGTCCCGTCGGTGTCCGCACCGGTGTCGGTGGTCCCGTCGGTGTCCGCGCCGGTGTCGCTTGTCCCGTCGGAGTCCGCGCCGGTGTCGGTCGTCCCGTTGTCGTCTCCGTCGGTGTCCTCCGGCGAGACGGTGACGGTGGCGCCCACCTGGAGCTCCATCGGGTGGTCGCCCTGGGTCACGCCGTCGGGGAGGGGGAAGGTGGCGGTGGCGGTGTAGTCGCCGGCCTGGGTGCCGTCGTAGTCGGTGAGGGTCCAGTCGAGGGTGACGGTGTGGGTGGTGCCGTCGCTGTCGGTGATGGTGGTGGTGGCCGGGAGGGTGGCGGTTGCGTTGCTCTCGGTCGTGCCGAACGCCACGGTCACGTCCTCGACGGCGGTGATCGCCGCGATCGTGGGGAGGGCCTCGGCCTCGACGGTGACGGTGGCGCCCACCTGGAGCTCCATCGGGTGGTCGCCCTGGATCACGCCGTCGGGGAGGGGGAAGGTGGCGGTGGCGGTGTAGTCGCCGGCCTGGGTGCCGTCGTAGTCGGTGAGGGCCCAGTCGAGGGTGACCTCGCGGTTCGAGGTGGCCCCCTCGAGGCTGGTCGTGATCGTCGTCGCGGCCGGCAGCGCCGCGAGGGCGGCGGCCTCGCTCGTGCCGAACGTCACCGTCACGCCTTCGACGCCGGCGATCTCGGTGAGCACCTCCTGCGCGGGTGTCTCGACGGGATCCCCGTAGAGGTTCACCTCGGCGGCCCCGGCGAACCGGGTGCCGTTCGCCGAGGAGGTCGCCACGAGCTTCGCGTAGCGGGCCTCGACCGGGTCGAACGCGATGTAGGCGAGTTCGCCTGTGGGGTCGAATGTGCCTTCGGCGACCTTCGTCCACGTCTCGCCGTCGGAACCGACGTAGAACTCATAGCCGGCGATCGTGCCGTTGGCGTCCTTGACGTCTTGGCGCGGGAGGTAGTCGAATCCGGTCAGGGTGTTCTCGGAGTGGGTGTCGATCACGAGTTCGTGGGGCATCGCCTGGTCCTCGGTGGTGCCGGTGTTGTACTCGGTGTGCCAGAAGGTCGCGGGGTTGCCGTCGATCGACCGCGTCGCCCGGCCGTCCTCACCGTCGGTCTCCTCGCTGTCGGTGCTCACGGTCCACCCGGCCCGGTCGAGGGTCGTGGCCGGATAGAGATTGAGCTCGGCCACCGACGCGAAGCCGGAGTCGGCGGAGTAGCTGCCGTTCTTCGACGTCGTCAGCGCCTCGAGGCGGACGTAGCGGGCGAGCGTCGGCGTGAGCTCGACCCGGGCCCGGGCCCCGGGCGGGTCGAACGTTCCGCGGGCGACCTCCGTCCAGGTCTCGCCGTCGAGGCTCGTGTAGACCGCGTAGTCCTTGATCGTGCCGTTGCCGTCCGGCGCGTCCTGCCGAGGCAGGTGATCGAGCCCGCCGACCACGTGCAGGTTGCCCTCGCCCATGTCGATCGTCAGCTGGTGCGGCAGTTGAGCGATCGCGGGGTTGTAGGCGGTGTGCCACAGGGTCGAGACGTCGCCGTCGATCGCGCGCTGCGCCGCCCCGTTCTCGCCCGCGGACTCGGCGCTGTCGGTCGTGGCCACCCAGCCGGTGCGGTCGAGGGCGACGTCGACCGGCAACGGCTCCGAGGGGGTCGGGGGCTCGTCGGTCGGTGTGCCCTCGAGGAGCACGACCTGGAAGGGCGCGAGGGTCGCGTGGTAGTCGGTGTCCGCGGTGGCCACGAAGTCGTCGTATCCGCCGTCCCGGGCGGTGAACTTGTAGGTGCCGGCGGCGCCGTCGGGCAGTTCGAGCACGTCGCCGACGTCGATCGCGAAGGATTGGGCACGTGCGCTCGGGTTGCGCAGCATGATCATGGTTCGCTCACCGTCGGTGCTGTTCTGCCAGGCCGCGGTGCCGTAGACCTCGCCGAGGGCTGCGTCCCCGCCCACCCAGTGCACGTCGGTGAGCAGGTCGGTGTTCTCTCGTGACCACCGCGCGTTCGCGGCGACCTCGTCCCAGAACCAGTCCGCTCCCGGCTGGTCCGGGCGCACCTGCGTGTTGCGGACGTACAGTTCCTGCAGGCTCAGGCCCATCGCGAAGTACCCGCGCAGGTCCGCGGCCACCCCCGTGCGCACCGACTCCTTGGTCAGGTCGTGATCGGGGGAGAACTGCGGGGCGCGCTCGGAGAAGATGAACCCGTGGTTCATGAGCGCGGTCACGGGGAACAGCGGGTTCGTGGTCACCGTGTGCTCATACGTGATCGAGTCGCGGTAGCTCACGTACTTCTCGCGGGGGTCCCCCTCGCCGGCCTGCTGGGCGTCGTGGCCGTCGCGCCAGATCGAGTCGACGTACCAGAGCCAGTACGGTGAGCGCCACGTGCCCACGGTCGCGTTGATGAAGACGTCCGGCGTGTGTTCGCGCATGTCGCCGGTCATCGACAGCAGCGCCTCGTAGTCGCGGACGTAGGCCGCGTTCGGGCGCTGCTGCCACAGCCCGCCGCCGATGCCGTCGAACTTGAAGCCCTGCACGCCCTGGTTTTCCATCATGTCGAAGACGACGTCGCGGAACCGCTCGTAGTAGCGCTCGCCGCCCAGGTCGAAGCCGCCGTTCGGCCCGTGGGTGTCGAGCCGCTCGCCGGCCGGCTTGGAGTTGTTGAGCTGCTTGCGGCGGTTCGAGCTCTCGCCGTAGCCGCCGAACGGGGACATCCACACCGACAGCGAGGCGTCGTAGGTCGCGGCCTCGGCCTTCTGGGGCGCGAAGCCGTCGGGGAACTGCACGGGGTCGAAGTCCCACACCTCGAGGCCGGTCTCGTCCGGCTGCTGCGGCGCACGCAGGTAGTCCCAGCCGTCGTCGATCCAGAACGAGTCGATCGTGGCGCCCCGGTCGGTCAGTTCGGTGCCGAAGAGGTCGATCGCCTCGTTCAGCTCGCTCGAATCGATGATCAGCCCCGGGGGCTTGAGGTCGAACCAGCTCTGGTAATGCAGGAAGGTCCGGCGGGCGTGTGCCCGGTCGCGCTCGACGTAATAGGTGAAGGCTCGGCGCAGCTGGCCCGGCGGGGTCACACCGATCGAACTCGAGTACTGCCACGTCGAGGCCGCGGCGAGATCGCCCTCACGGTCCACCCACGAGGTGATCGAGTTCCCGTCGACCGTCGTCTCGGCCATGGGATTCTCGACACCGGCGAACGCCACCTCGGCGCCCTCCGGACCGATCGCGACCGGACTGCCGGCGCTGTCGCCGACGATCCGTGCGCTCGTGGCGGTGAGCTCCTGCAACTGCAGCCGCGAGATGCTCACGGCGGCAGCGCCGTTGTTCGTGACGGTGACGTTCTGCTGGAGGTTGTTCGCGTCGTCGCGCAGCTCCGCCTGCCAGACCACCTCGAGGTCGTAGCCGTCCGATGTGTAGGCGTAGGTGACGGAGGCGCGCTCCCCGTCCTCCTGATCCGACATGCGTGCCGCATCCGCGTCGCCGGCCACCGAGGTGATCGCCGGCGGGGAGGTCACGGTCATGGTCTCGGGGGTGAGCTCCGGCCCGCCGTCGACCGAGAGTCGGAACAGGGCGCCGCCGGTGACGCCGAGGTCGCCGGACGCCCCGGCCAGGCCGCCGAGCGTCAGCGCGCCGCCGTTCGCGCCCATGAACGTGGCCGTGAGGACGGCGTTGGCGAACGTGAGCGTGTCGCCGTCGAGCTGCGCCGTCGCCGGGCCGGGCGTCGTGCCCGGATAGGCGAGGTCGCCGGCGTCGAGCAGGCCGGGGTCGTCCGCCGCGGCCGCAGGGGCCTGCGGGATGGTCGGGGGAACCGGCTGGGCGGTCGCGGCGACCGGAACGAGGAGCGCGAGCGCGGTGGCCGCGGCGCCCACACCGAGGAGAGAGCAACGTTGACGGGTAAACATCAGACACCTTCGTCGAGTGACAAGTTGCTCGAAAATAGCACGACCGTGAGCGCAAGTCACCTAGACCGCTCAGAAGTGCTCGAAAAGTGACGAGTTTGCGCCGTGCCGGTCCGTGCCGGCCCGTGCCTGCCCGTGCCTGCCCCGTGCCTGATCCATGCGTGATCCGTACCCGTCGAGTGGAGGCGTCCGGCCGACGATCCCCGCGCGCGAGGCGGGGTCGAATTCCCGGCGTGCGCCCTACGATGAGGCCATGCGCCGATTCCGCCACCTCGCCCCCGCTCGCCTCGGCAGCGTGGGGGTGTTGGGCCTCGCGGCCGTCCTGCTCGTCGGCTGCGCGCCGAAGCCCGCCCCGACCGAGTGGGTGACCGTCGCTCCCACTGTGAGCGCCGACAAGACCGTCCCGCCGGACCCCGCCCAGCAGGTCCGCTGGCCGCTCACGGGGGAGCCGGCGCCGGATGCCGGCGACGACCTGGAGCGCGCCGCCGTCTCCGTGAAGATCGAGAACTCTGCGGCCTCGCGGCCGCAGGTGGGGCTGCAGCGCGCGGACATCGTGTGGGAGGAACTCGTCGAGGGCGGCATGACCCGCTTCGTGGCCACCTACCACTCGGATCTCCCCGAGGACGTCGGCCCCATCCGCTCGATCCGGCCGATGGATGCCGCCATCGCCGGACCGGTCGGCGGCGTGCTCGCCTACTCCGGCGGCCAGCTCGCCTACCAGCAGAAGGCCCGCGCGGCCGGGCTTGTGCTCGTGTCCGACGACGGGGGCGGGTCCGGCTTCTACCGCAATCCGCAGCGCCGCGGCGACCACACCCTTTTCGGCGATCCCCGGACCTTCCTTGCACGGGCCGGCGACGCGGCCCCGCCCCCGGCGCAATTCGCCTACGCCGACTCCGCGGCCGAATCCTCCGCCGCGACCGATGGACGGGAAGCGAGCGCGGTCGCCACGACCTTCCCCGCCTCGAGCCCGTCCTGGCAGTGGGGTGACGGTGGCTGGCGCCGGTACGAGTCCGGCTCGCCCGCCACGGACGGCGGCGACCAGATCACGGCGGCGAACGTCGTCGTGCTCACGGTCACGATCCGCGACACGGGCAACCGGGACGCGGCCGGCGCACCCGTGCCCGAGACGATCCTCACCGGCACCGGGGAGGCGATCGTGCTGAGCGACGGTCACGCGATCGACGGCACCTGGTCCAAGGGCGACGCCACCGACGTGATCGAGCTGACCGATGCGGGCGGAGAGGTGATCGAGCTGACGCCCGGAAACACGTGGGTCGAACTCGTGCCGGTCATGCGCGGCACCATCGCCGTCTCATAGCGGACCGCCCTCGACCTCCGGCGACCTGCGCGAGCGCGCCGGCTCAGGAGTCCTCAGGAGTCCTCAGAAGTCCTCAGGAGTCTTCAGAAGTCTCAGAAGTACCGCGGGAAGCCCGACCAGTCGGGATCGCGGCGCTGCAGGAACGCGTCCCTGCCCTCGACGGCCTCGTCGGTCATATAGGCCAGCCGGGTCGCCTCCCCGGCGAAGACCTGCTGGCCCGCGAGCCCGTCGTCCACGAGGTTGAACGCGAACTTGAGCATCCGGATCGCCTGCGGGGACTTCGTGGCGATGATCCGCGCGTACTCGAGCGCGACGTTCTCCAGCTCCGCGTGCGGCACCGCCTCGTTGATCGCCCCCCAGCGCTCGGCCTGCTCCGCCGAGTATTCGCGGGCGAGGAAGAAGATCTCCCGGGCGCGCTTGTCGCCGACCTGGCGGGCGAGCAGGCCCGAGCCGTAGCCGGCGTCGAAGGAGCCGACGTTCGCGTCCGTCTGCATGAACCTCGCGTGTTCGATCGAGGCGATCGTCAGGTCCGCCACGACGTGCAGGCTGTGCCCGCCGCCCGCGGCCCAGCCCGGCACGACCGCGATGACCGGCTTGGGCATCGTGCGCATGAGCCGCTGCACCTCGAGGATGTGCAGCCGCCCCGCCCGCGCCGGATCGACCGTCTGCGCGGTCGAGCCCTCCGCGTACTGGTACCCGGAGCGCCCCCGGATCCGCTGGTCGCCGCCGGAACAGAACGCCCACCCGCCGTCCTTGGGGCTCGGGCCGTTGCCGGTGAGGAGCACGGCCGCGACGTCCGGGCTCATCCGTGCGTGGTCGAGCGCCCGGTACAGCTCGTCGACCGTGTGCGGGCGGAACGCGTTGCGCACCTCGGGCCGGTCGAGCGCGATCCGCACGACCGGCAGGTCGCGCTCGGCACCCGTGGCGCCGCCCGAGCGCTCGACGCCGCGGTGGTAGGTGAGGTCGGTGAAGTCGAATCCGGGGATGTCGCGCCACCGCGCGGGGTCGAAGAGGTCCGAGACCTGTGCTGGCAACTGGCTCACCCCCCAACTCTAGGCCGAACCGCCGGCCGGCCTTCCGCCCCGGGCCCGTCGTCCGATCCGCATAGAGTGAGGCCGTGCAGCCCACCGCCCCCACGGCCTACTCCGTCCGCCTGCGCACGCGATTCCGCGGCCTCGACACCCGCGACGGACTGCTCCTGCGCGGCGACGCCGGCTGGGGCGAGTTCTCCCCGTTCTGGGACTACGACGACGCCACGAGCGCGCCCTGGCTGCGCGCCGCCCGCGAGGCGGCCCGGCTCGGTTGGCCCGCGCCGTGCGCGCGCGCGTTCCCGTGAACGTCACCATCCCCGCCGTGCGTGCGGACGACGTCGCTCGCCTCGTCGGGGCGAGCGGCGGATGCACGACCGCGAAGGTCAAGGTGGCCGAGCCCGGGCAGGACGTGGCCGACGAGCAGGCCCGGCTCGAGGCCGTCCGCGACGCGCTCGGGCCGCGGGGCCGGATCCGCATCGATGCCAACGGCGCCTGGGACGTGGACACGGCGAGCACCCGGCTGCGGCTCCTCGACCGGGCCGCGGGCGGGCTCGAGTACGCCGAGCAGCCGTGCGCCGACGTGGCCGAGCTGGCGCGGCTGCGGCGCCGCGTCGACGTGCCGATCGCCGCGGACGAGTCGATCCGCCGGGCCGAGGATCCATACGAGGTCGCCCGCCTCGAGGCCGCGGACGTCGTGGTGCTCAAGGTCGCGCCGCTCGGCGGGGTGCGGGCCTGTCTCGAGATCGCCGAGCGGATCGGGCTGCCGGTCGTCGTCTCCTCCGCGCTCGAATCCTCCGTCGGGATCGCCGCCGGGGTGGCGCTCGCGGCGGCCCTGCCGGAACTGCCGTATGCCTGCGGGCTCGCGACCGTCAACCTGTTCACCGCCGACGTGACCGCCGACCCGCTCGTGCCGGTCTCCGGCCATCTGCCCGTGCGCCCGGTCGAACCCGACCTGCTGGCGGGGCTCGGCGGGGATTCGGAACGGCGCTTCCCGGCGGCCGGAGCGGACCTCGCGGAGCGCTGGCGACGGCGCGCCGAGCGGACGGGGCGGCACGCATGACCGGGGCGACGGACTCCGCCCGGCAGATCGTGGCCACGCTTGTGGGCAGCGGGGTGCGCGACGTCGTGCTCGCGCCCGGTTCGCGCAGCGCCCCGTTCGCCTACGCCCTCGCCGCCGCGGCCGAGGCGGGCTGGCTCACCGTGCACGTGCGCGTGGACGAACGGGTCGCGGGCTTCACCGCGCTCGGCCTGGCACGGGTGCGGCCGGCGGCCGTGGTCACGACCTCGGGGACCGCGGTGGCGAACCTCCACCCCGCGATCGCCGAGGCCGCCCACTCCCATCTCCCGCTGCTCGCGGTCACCGCGGACCGGCCGGCGGAACTGCGCGGGGTCGGCGCGAACCAGACGACCGTGCAGCCGGGCATGTTCGCCCCGCTCACCCGACTCGACGTCGATCTGCCCGCGGGCCTCGGCGGCCGTGCGCTCGCCCAGCAGGTGGTGCGGGCCGTGGCATGCGCCCGGGGCGTCGGCGCACCGGGTGGGCCGGTGCACCTGAACGTCGCCCTCCGCGACCCCCTCGTGCCCGGGGATTCCTGGATTCCCGGCCCGGCCCCGGCACCCGCCATCGAGGTCACGGGCCGCGGCGGCGAGCCGTCGGGCGGCCACCACCTCCGGCGCGGTCCGCGGACCGTCGTGCTCGCCGGCGACGGCGCCGGAATCGCCGCCGCCCACTTCGCCGAGGGGGCCGGCCTCCCGCTGCTGGCCGAACCCTCCTCGGGTGCGCGCGCCGGGGCCACGGCGCTGCAGTACCGGCCCGTGCTCACCGGCGAGCTGGGCGATCGGATCGACCGGGTCGTCGTGTTCGGGCGGCCGACGCTCAGCCGGCCGGTCTCGGCGCTGCTTGCCCGCACCGGGGTCGAGGTCGTGGTCGTCGCGTCGCGGCCCGGATGGCCGGACACCTCGGGCAGCGCGAGCGTCGTCACGCCCGCCGTGACGGCCGACCCGCCGGATGAGGCCACGCGGGCCTGGCTCGGCGCGTGGCGCGCGGCCGCCGACCGCGCCCGGCGGGCGGGCCGGCCCGGTGATCGGCCCGGAGATCTGCTCGGCGATCGGCCCACCGGGGCGGCGGTGCTCGACCGCTGCCTGCGCCCGGGCGCGCCCACCACGATGCTCGGCGCCTCGATGACGATCCGCCATGCCGACGTGCACGCCCCGGCGGGGGAGGAGTACACCGACTCCGGCGTTCACGCGAACCGCGGCCTCGCGGGCATCGACGGCACGATCTCGACGGCGACGGGGCTCGCGCTCGGCCTGGATCGCCCCGTGCGGGTCGTGCTCGGCGACCTGAGCTTCGCGCACGATGCCGGCGGGCTGGCGCTGGGGCCGGACGAGATCGAGGCGGACCTGCAGGTGCTCGTGCTCAACGACGGCGGCGGCACGATCTTCTCCACGCTCGAACACGCGGCCGCGCCCGATCCCGTGCTGCGACGGTTCTTCACGACCCCGCTGCGGCTCGACCTGGAGGCGCTCGCCCACGGCTATGGGGCCGACTATCGGCGCGTCGATTCGATGGCGGAGCTGGACCGGGAGCTCGCGCACGAGATCCGCGGACGTAGGGTGGTGGAGATCCCCCTGACGTGACGTCGAGGCAATTCCCAGACGCTGCCCAGGAAAGGCTCCGAACAGCTCCAGGAAGCGGGTGTGGAATGGAGCCATCGAGCAAGGAGTAGCGATGAGCGAACGCCCCACACCACACGGCGACCACGATTCCGACCAGCCACAGTCCGCCTGGGCCACCCCGAACGGCTGGGGCGTCCCGAGCCGACCGGGCCGGCCGGATCCGAGCGAGCCGGCCGTCGACCAGTCGGCCCTCAACCCCGATCCGAGCCGGCCGGACGCGGACCAGTCACATTCGAGCCGGGAGACCGGGGGGCGGCCCGACGCCCCGGCCCACGAGAACCCGCCGGCCCACGAGGCCCCGCCGGCCTATCGGCCGCACCAGCCCTATCTGCCACCGCAGCAGCCGGGTGCCCAGCAGCCCGTGCAGCCGGGCGCTGCTGCGCAGGGCGCCTACGCCGGCTACCAGTATCAGCAGCGGGGCCCGTACGACCAGCAGAACCAGCTGAGCCAACAGAGCCAATACGGCCAACAGGGCCAACAGGGCCACCAGGGCCACCAGGGTCACCAGGGTCAACAGGGCCACTCTGACCACGAGGGCCAATACCGCCGGCAGGGAGGGTTCCAGGAATACGGGCGGCCGGATCAGCAGCCGGCGGCCGGCGGCTACCCGGGCTTCCCGGTCGCGCCGGCCCGCCCCGTGCGGGAGCAGAAGCGACCACGGGTGTGGCTCGCCGTGAGCACGGCGGCCGTCCTGGCCGCGGCGCTCGCCACGGGGGGCACGGCCGCCGTCATGAACTCCGATCAGGCCACCGCCGTCGGGATCACCCAGACCACGCAGACCAGTCAGCCCGCGACCGGCGATCCGGCCTGGGCCGAGGTCGCCGCCAAGGTGGCCCCCGCCGTCGTCGCCATCCAGGTGCTCACGAACTCGGGGGAGGCGCTCGGCTCGGGCGTGGTGATCGACGGCTCCGGCCACATCGTGACCAATAACCACGTGGTCGCCGGCGCCCGGAAGCTGCAGGTCACGATGGCGGACGGACAGATCATTCCGGCCACGGTCGTCGGCACCGACCCCACGACCGACCTCGCCGTGATCAAGCTCGACTCGATTCCCGACAACCTTGTCGCCGCCACCCTGGGCACGTCCGCGGATCTCACGGTCGGTCAACCGGTCATGGCCGTGGGGAACCCGCTCGGCCTCGACTCCACCGTCACCACCGGGATCATCTCCGCCCTCGACCGGCCCGTGAGCGCCAGCGACCGGCAGGGCGGTCAGCCGACGATCACGAACGCGATCCAGGTGGACGCCGCGATCAACCCCGGCAACTCGGGCGGGCCGCTGTTCAACTCGGCCGGCCTGGTCGTGGGCATCAACTCCTCGATCGCCACGACGAGCCAGAGTTCGGGCAACATCGGCCTCGGCTTCGCGATCCCGGTCGACCTGGTCAAGAACATCGCCGAGCAGCTCATCGAGAACGGTGTCGCCCAGCACGCCTTCCTCGGTGTCTCGATGAAGGATGCGACCGCCACCGCCGGGGGCGTCACCCGCACCGGCGCCCAGGTGCTCCAGGTCCAGCCCGGAACGCCGGCCGAGCAGGCCGGCATCCAGGAGGGCGACGTGATCGTCGGGATCGACGGCCACTCGGTCGCCAGCGCCGAGTCCCTCACCGGCTACGTGCGCCAGTACAAGTCCGGCGACAAGGTCAAGCTGACGATCATCCGCTCCGGCCAGGAGCTGACCGTCGAGGCCACCCTGACCACCCGGGTGGAATCGAACTGAGGCCCCACCCGGGTGGCACCCGACCGAGGTGCCACCCGGGTGGATTCGAACCGAGCCTCAGCCCTTCGCCGGGGGCGTGGGGCGGGATCCGAACGCCGTCCGGGTGCGGGAGAGCCGGTAGTCGATCCGGTCGTCGACGTAGGACTCCAGCTGCGGGTACTTCGAGAAGTCCTCGGTGACGACGTCGGCGATGTGATCGGTCACCCGGTTGAGCCGCTCCTCGAGCCGATCACGTTCGATCACCTGGGAATCGAGTCGGAGCGCCTTGACGTTCGCCCAGCACATCGCGAGCAGCACGATGCTGAACGGCAGTGCGGTGGCCAGGGCCGCGGCCTGCAGGGCGCCGAGCCCGCCGGCCAGGAGCAGGGCGGCCGCCACGAGGCCCTCGAGCGTGGCCCACAGGACCCGCGACCAGATGGGCGGATTCGGGTGCCCCCCGGAGGCGAGCATGTCCACCACGAGGGAGCCCGAGTCGGAGGACGTGATGAAGAAGATCGCCACGAGCAGGATGGCCAGGAACGAGAACGCCGAGCCCAGCGGCAGCCGGCCCAGGGCATCGAAGATCGCGCTCTCCACGATGAGCGAGCCGTCCTCGCTCAGGTTGTTCGCGACGATGTCGGCGCCCCCGAAGAGCTCCTCGAACAGGCCGGTACCGCCGAGCACGGAGAACCACAGGAACCCGACGATGGTCGGCACGAGCAGCACACCGGCCACGAACTGGCGGATCGTCCGGCCCCGGGAGATGCGGGCGATGAACACGCCCACGAACGGCGACCAGGAGATCCACCAGCCCCAGTAGAAGACCGTCCAGTTCGAGAACCAGTCGGCCGCGCCCTCACCGCGCTGATAGGCCCCGACGTCGAACGTCATCTGGAACAGGTCGCCCAGGTAGATGCCCAGGGCCTCGACCAGGTTCTGGAAGAGGAAGACGGTCGGGCCGAGCAGCAACACCGCGATGAGCAGGAGGCCGGCGAGCGAGAGGTTGATGTTGGAGAGCCATTTGATCCCGGCGCCGACACCGCTGACCACGGACAGGGTGGCGAGGAAGGTGATGACGATGATGAGCACGATGAGGAGCAGGTTGTCACCGGTCTCGACGATGCCCATCGATGCCAGCCCGACCGAGATCTGCTTGACCCCGAGCCCGAGCGAGGTGGCGATGCCGAACAGCGTGCCCACGATCGCGAGCACGTCGACGAGGTCTCCCACCCAGCTGCGCACCCACCTGCCGAGGATCGGTTCGAGCGCCCAGCGGATGGAGACGGGGCGTCCTCGCCGGTGGATCGCGTAGGCGAGTGCGAGGCCGACCACGGCGTAGATGGCCCAGGGGTGCAGCCCCCAGTGCAGGAACGTCTGCGCCATGGCCGGTCCGGCGAGGTCCGCACCGCTGCCGTCCCAGCCCGGCTTCGGGTCGGTCGTGGCGTACGTGAGCGGCTCTCCCACGGAGTAGAACACGAGCCCGATGCCCATGCCGGCCGCGAACAGCATCGCGAACCACGACAGGAGACCGAACTCCGGCTTCTCGTCGTCCTTGCCCAGCCGGATCCGCCCGAACCGGGAGACCCCGAGGCCGATCGCGACCGCCACGAAGATCCCGACCACGAGCATGTAGTACCAGCCGAGGTTCGTGACGATCCAGCCGTTCATGCCCTTGAACACGCTGTCCGTCGCGTCCGGGGCGATGACTGCGAACGCGACCACGGCGAGGATGATGACCAGGGCGGGCCAGAAGACCCGTGGAGCGATCATCCCGCGGCCGATCCGCATCCCGTGTCGGCGCAGCTTGGTGCTGATCTCGTCGTCCGAGTCCCCGTCGCCGATCCACATCCGGCGCGGGAGGTGCACCGTGCTCGGCAGGCCGTTCGCCGCTGCGGCTCCGGTGCCGGTCGGTGGCGGGTTCTCGAGTTCGGTCGGTTCGTTCGTCGTTGTTGCGCGCACTGGTGGGTTCCGTATCCGTCGATGTTCGATCGCTCCCCAGGCTGACGGGTTCGGGGTGTTCTGGCAACCGGCCCTGAGTCGTGCAGGGTCGTGCCGGGGCGTGCAGTGTCGTGCAGGGTCGTGCCGGGGCGTGCAGGGCCGTGACGTGCGCTGCCACCCGAAGGCGGCCCGGGCGGCGCCTCAGGACGCCGTGATCGCCTCGCGCATCGGGGCGAGCTTCGCCTCGGACTCGGCCCACTCGGCGGCGGGATCCGAGGCCGCCATGATCCCGCAGCCGGCGAAGAGCTGCCACGTCCGATCCGTGACGGCCCGGGCGGTCCGCAGCGCGATGGCCCATTCGCCGTCGCCGTCGCCGCCCATCCAGCCGACCGGCCCGGCGTAGCGGTTCCGGTCCATTCCCTCGTGGGCGGCCAGCACCCGCGCGGCCTCGGCGGTGGGGGTGCCGCATACCGCCGCCGTCGGATGGAGCAGCGCAGCGAACGCGAGCGAGGACACCTCGGTCGAGTCGGCGTCCGGTACGGCCGTGACGTCGGTCGCCAGGTGCATGACGTTCGGCAGCTGCAGGATGAACGGCACCTCGGGGCAGCTCGTCGTGGCCACGTGGTCCCGGAGCGATTCGAGCAGGGAGTCGACCGCGTACTCGTGCTCCTCGAGGTCCTTCGACGAGTGCGCGAGGGCGGCCGCGTGCGTGGCGTCGACGTCCGCGTCGCCCGTGCGCCGGATCGTGCCGGCCAGGACCCGGGAGGCGAGCAGTCCCCGCTCCCGCCGCAGCAGGAGTTCGGGGGTCGCCCCGATGAGCCCGTCGACCGCGAAGGTCCAGCTCGTCGCGTACGCGCTCGCCAGGTGGCCGAGCGTGCGGCGCACGTCGATCGGGGCGGTCGTCGTGGCGATGAGATCACGCGCGACGACCACCTTGGCCACCTCGCCCGAGCGGATCGCGGAGATGACCTGCCCGACCTCGGCGAGCCAGGCGGCCTCGTCCCGGGCGCCGGCGGCGAAGGCGGCGGTGGTCGCCTCCGTGAGCGGTGCCACGCTCGCGAGGTGAGCCGGAAGATCGGGAAGTGGCCCGAGCGATCCGGGAGTGACGACGGTGAGCCACGCTGCGCCGTCCCGACGCCCGAGGATCACCTCCGGCACGATGAGCACCCCGCCCGCGGGGGAGTCCGCGGAGAACGCGAAGGAGCCGAAGGCGAGCGGCCCGGTGCCGGGCAGGCCCACCTCGTCGCGGACGACGCAGCGCGACATGAACTCGCTCCAGTGGTTGTCGGCATCGTCGAACCGGGCCGGCCCGGTCGTGCGGAACCGGGCGATCTCGCCCCAGGCGACGAGCCCCTCACCGCCGCGGATCCAGCTGAGCGCGGCCCCGGGGGTGGGGGCCGGCAGGTACCTCAGCAGGTCGCCCGGGTCGTCGATCGGGACCGTGCGGGCGAGGTAGGCGGGGCTGGGGGCGAGGGGTGCCGCGGAGGGAGCAGACATCGCCCCCAGCCTAATGCTCACCGGCGGGTGATCACCCGGTGGCGACGTCCGAGGAGGACGGCGGCCCCGGCGGCCGCGACGAGCGTCGCCAGGAGCGCGGCGGCCCCGGCACTCGCGCCCGTCGAGGGCAGGGGCTCGCTCGCGTCGCCGGTCGGCGGGATCGTTCCGTCGGCGGATCCGATGCTGTCGGCGGATCCGGTTCCGCCCGTGGCGTCGGTGCCGTCCGTGCCGTCCGAGCCGTCGGTGCCATCGGTGCCATCGGTGCCGGCAGCGCCATCCGTGCCACCGGCATCGCTCGTCCCGCCCGCGTCCTGCGCGCCGTCGGTGGGCTCGTCGGTCGGGTCGGTCGGGTCGGTGGGCTCGTCCGTCGGGGCGGTCGGCTCGTCGGCCACGGTGACCGTCGCGCGCACCTCGGTCGAGATCGCGGGCTCGCCGGGGGTGATGCCGTCCGGCAGGTCGAACGTGCCGATCGCCTCGTAGTCGCCGGCGCTGCGGCCGTCGTAGCCCGGAAGCTCCCAGCTCAGGGCCACGTCCCACTCGCCGCCGTCGGCGTCGGTGAGCGTCGTCGAGGAGGCGAGCGCTCCGATCGCGTCCTCGAGGGAGGTGCCGTGCGCGACCGTCACGTCGGCCACCGCGGCGACCGATGCCGCCGGGGTGAACTGCACGCTCTCGCCCGTGAGCGCCCGGTACACGCGCGCCGAGATCGGCACGAGGTCCGCCACGGCGTAATTCGCCCCGGCGAAGCCGTTCGGGGGGCTCGTCACCGGCGAGTGGCGCATGTTCGTCAGGATCGTGATCGTCAGCTGGTGCAGCGGGTCGATGATCGTGAGCGTGCCGGTCCAGCCCTGGTGGCCGTAGGTCTCGCGCGAGGGGCCCCAGTTGAAGTAGTAGTACGCGGCGGCGTTCTTCGAGTGCACCCGCCACCCGAGCGCGATCGTCGAGGAGTCCGCGTTGCCGCCGCCGACCGCGTGCGGCGTGGTGAACTCGTCGGCCACGTCGGCGTCGAAGTACTGCTCACCGCCGTAGCTGCCCCGGTTGAGCATGAGCTGGGTGAGCACCGCCATATCGCCGGTGGTGGAGAACAGGCCGGCATGCCCGGCGACACCGGCCATGGAGTAGAAGGCCTTCTCGTCGTGCACCTCGCCCTGGAGCGTGTAGTGGCGCATCGGCACGGGGTCGCCGTTCGGGAGCGTGCCGAAGGAGACGTTCCCGTCGCGGGTGTTCCCGTTGAGCTCGGTCGCCGCGACCTCCTCGGGGGCGAAGCCGGAGGCGAGCGGCCGGAACGTCGTGGCCTCGAGCCCGAGCGGCCCGTAGAACTCGTTCTCCAGATAGACGTCCAGGCGTTCGCCGGTGATCTGCTCCACGAGCAGCCCGAGGATCATGAAGTCCACGTCGCTGTAGGCGAACCGCGTCCGAGGCGCGTACATGAGCGGGGTGCGGCTGATCGCGTCGATGATCCCGGCCCGGTCGTCCGGATCGTCGGTCTGGTACCACAGGTCCCCGGCGGAGGCCCGGTTCGGATACTCGGGATCGGGGATGAGGCCGCCCTCGTGATGGAGGAGGTCACGGACCGTCACGGTCTCCTTGCCGGTGTGCACCGCCGTGATCCCGCCCGCGCCGCCGACGGTCCACTTGCCCGTGTAGTCGGAGTTGGCGTCGGTGAAGTCCTCCCAGCCCGGGAACGACGCAACGGTGGCGTCCAGGTCGAGCCGGCCCTCACTCACGAGTCGCTGGATCGCGTAGTTCGTGGCGTACATCTTCGAGTTCGACGCGAGGTCGAACAGGGTGTCGGTCGTGGCCGGCTCCCATTCGGATTCGGGCAGGAGCTCCGCCGGCGTGAGGTCTCCCGCCTCGTCCACGCCGGTCGAGTAGCGCAGCGCGTAGCCGTAGGCGTCGTTCTTGACCACCTTGCCGTCCTTCGTGACGACGACGCCCACCGCCGGGCCGCCCGCGTCGACCTGGTCCTGGATCCAGTCGTCCAGGGAGGCGAGCTCGACCGGATCGAAGCCCACCGCGGCGGGGTCGGCCGTGGTGAGCTCGTCGTGGGCGACGAACTGCGGCGTGAGCACGAGGGCGTCGCCGGAGTGGATGAGCGTGCGCACCTGGAACAGCCATTCGATGGCGCCGAAGGAGAGGTAGTACTCGCCGCCCTCGGAGTAGCCGTCGATGTCGGAGAACACGTAGTCCTCGGAGAGCCAGTAGCTGATCATGTTGCCGGTGACGTTCTGGCCGATCCGGTTCGTGTCGACCGCGATCTCGTAGTAGTCGCGGTTGCGGAAGATCGTGAGGATGTCGAGCGTGTCCGCGGGGGCGCCGTCGAAGACGTAGCCGTTCCTGCCGTAGGAGTAGGTGAGGTCGAGGACGTCGGTCAGATCCTCGACCGCGATGAACGCCTTCCGGTCGCTCGTGGTCACGTCGTCGGCGTCGAGCGTCTGCGGGGCCCCGTAGGCGCGGGCGTCGCCGTCGATCAGCCAGACCTCGGCGGCGCCGTCGGTCGCCTCGACGTAACGCAGGTCCTCGGGGAATCGGCTGTCGCCACTCGCGCGCACGCCGAGGCGGTCGTGCTCGCCGGCGAAGGCGAACTCCGCCACGGTGCCGAAGGAGTCCTCGTCGGTGGACATGGCGGTCGGGGCGGCGCCACCGAGGGTGAGCGCCTCGAGGTCGCCGTCGCTGCCGGTCGCGGAGTAGTAGTGCACGGTCAGGGTGGTGGTCTCCGCGGCGCCGGCGGGGGCCGCGATGAGCAGGGACACCCCCAGGCCGGCGACGGCGGCGATCGCCGTGCCTCTCGATCTGAACATCGGTGTTCGCTCCTTGAGGGGGATGGGAGTCGGTCGAAACGAATTATCGTCGTCGACCGCAGTCTTGGCAAGGATGTGCAATCGGGGGGAGGTGGTCTAATGGACGCCATGTCACGCGCCAGCCTGTACAAGGACCCGACCGCGGTCGCCGGGATGTTCGACGAGGTCGCCCGCAATTACGACCGCACCAACGACATCCTCACCGGCGGTATCGACCGGATCTGGCGGAGGGCGACGTTCGACGCGGTCGCGGCCCGGCCCGGCGAGCGGGTGCTCGACCTGGCGGCGGGCACGGGCACCTCGAGCGCGGACTACGCCGATGCCGGCATCGACGTCACCCCGTGCGACATGTCCGAGGGCATGGTGGCCGAGGGCCGTCGCCGGCGCCCCGACCTGCCGTTCGTCCTCGGGGATGCGACCGACCTGCCGTTCGCGGACGCGAGCTTCGACGCGGTGACGATCTCGTTCGGCCTGCGCAACATCTCTGACACGGGCCTGGCCCTGCGGGAGATGCTGCGGGTGACCGTGCCGGGCGGGCGACTCGTCGTCTGCGAATTCTCCCAGCCGCCGAACCGGGCCTGGGCGGGCCTGTACGGGTTCTATCGCGACCGGATCCTCTCCCCGGTCGCCAAGGCCGTCTCCTCGAACGCCCCGGCCTACGACTATCTGGCCGAGTCGATCGCGGCCTGGCCCGACCAGGACGCGCTCGCCGGCGTGCTGCACGCGTCCGGGTGGCGGGGCGTCGGCTATCGCAACCTCACCGGCGGGATCGTCGCGCTTCACCGGGCATTCAAGCCGGCCGAGTAGCCCTGAACGGCCCTGAACGGCCCTGAATCGGCGCGGGCCGGTCACGGAGCGGGGTTGATCACGCGCCCCCAGGTGGACACGTTGCCCCAGATGTTCTGACGCAGCCCCTCGAGCTGGAGGATCTGGCTGTGGTCGACGAACAGGTTGACCTCGTTGCCGTAGTTCTTGACGTACCACTCGAAGACCGGCCCGTCCGCGGCCTCGAACATGACGTTCTCGAGGCCGAGGCCGTTGATGATCGACGCCGCGGCGGAGGTGTTCCACTCGGCGACGTTCTCGGTGATCCCCTCGGACTCGATCATGATGATCGATGCGCCGGCCGCGAGCGCGCGCCGGCCGCGGTCGACGAGGTCGCCGATGTCCTTCGTCGTCTCCGCCGCCAGCTCCGCCTCCCCGGAGTCCCCGCCGGAGCCGATCTGGATGCCGAGCTCGGGCTTGGGCCGCAGGCCTGCCGCCACCACCTTCTCGACGAGTCGTTCGAGCCCGGAGGTGGGCAGCATGATGAAGCCGGTCGAGATCTCGATCACGTCGAAGCCCACCTCCTTGGCCTCACGGAGGTAGTGGTCGACCGCGTCCGGGCCGTAGCGCAGCACGGTCTCGATCCAGCCGCCCGAGGAGACGTAGGAGTCGTTCTCGTGCGCGAGGTCGCTGAACGCTCGGACCTGCTCGGGCGGCACGAGCGCGAACGAGCCGCCCGCCCACTTGATGCCGTCGACCCACTGGCCGGCGACCTCGAAGACGTCCTGCAGGTGCCGGGTGCCGAACGTCGCATAGTACGGGGCGCGGATCTCGGTCATCCCGGTGGCTCGGGGCTTGGCCGGGCGGTAGGCGCGCGGCACGAAGTCGAAGCTCACATCGAATCCGGTGGCGTTGGACATGGTCGGTCTCCTTGTGTGAATGCCCCGGACGGGGCTCGGTTCAGGCCCGCTCCCGGCGCACCCGGGCGAGTGCGGAGGTGAGGGCGGTGACGGGCTCGTGCTCGAGCCCGCGCACGAGCGCGACGATCTCCTCGCGCAATTCGGCGGGTGCGAACGGGGTCGTGAGCGCGTGGAACTTCCGCTCGGCGCCCGCCCAGCTCTGCGGACGGGTGTGGAACCCCTCGTAGGCGGACTCCTCGGCCTCGAAGGACGTGCCGTCGGTCAGGGTGAGGACCAGGCGCGCCGGCATCTCCTCGGGGAAGCGCGCCGACAGGTCGTCGTCCGGCCGGATGCGCACGCGTGTCATGAGCTGTTGGACGTCGTCGGCGACGATCCGGGCGGGCTCGTACTGGGCGGGCGTGAGCTCGCCGTCGAGGAGGGTCACGGCGAGCATCCACGGCAGGGAGTGATCGGCCTCCTCCTTCGTGGCGACCGTCCGCTTGTCGCCCTCCTCGCCGCCGCCGATGATCGAGTACGCCACGTCGAAGGTCGTCAGCTCGATCGAGGCGACGTCCTCGGCCCGGACGCCGGCCCGAAAGCGGGCCCGGACGGCGATGACCGCCTCGAGCGCCGACTGCGAGTGGATCTCGGCGTTGTGCTTCTTGATGATCACCCGGCGGACCCGTTCCAGGTCCTCCCCGGCCCAGTCGAGCGTGAACGGGCCGGAGACGGTCTCCTTGAAGCCCTTGTTCCCCTCGAACACCTCCGCCGGGCCCGTGATCCCGCGTGCCGCGAGCAGCGCCGCGAACGTCCCCTCCTTCGACACCTGCGGATAGGCGAGGCCCTTCCAGTGGCTCAACGAGCCCGTGCGGGTCACGCGCAGGGCGTTGTTGGCGGTGCCGCAGATCGCGATCGCGTTCGCGATCTGGCCGGTCGTCAGCCGCATCGCCTTGGCCGCTCCGGCGGCCGCGGCATAGGCACCCTGGGTCGTGTGGTCGAAGCCGCGTGCCCGCACGGGCGCCTCGTCCGCGAGGCGGGTGTGCACCTGGTACGCCACCGCCAGGGCCGCGAGGAACTCGGCTCCGGAGGCGCCGACGCTCTCGGCGGCGGCGAGGACCGCGCCGAGGTTGTCCGACGGGTGATTCGTCTCCCCCGGGGCGAGGTAGGCGTCCATGAAGTCGAGGTAGCGGCTCAGGCCGCTGTTGTAGAAGGCGGCCCGGTCCGGGGAGGTCCGGCCGCCGCCGATGAGGGTCGCGACCTCGGTGCCGCCGAGGTCCTCGAGCAGGCCGCGGACGGCGACCATCGGCTCGGCGTCGAGGGCGCCGATCGCGACCCCGAGGGTGTCGAGGACGTGGATCTTCAAACGATCGATCGCCTCCGCGCCGGCATCCGCCAGCGTGACGCGGTGGACGAACGCGGCCAGGTCCTGGACTTCGGTCATGAGTGCCTCCGGGTGCTCCGCAGCCACGTCGGTGGCTGCGTCGGTGGTGTGCTGGGCCGGTGTGATGCCGGCGCGATGTCCTGCCTCCACCATGCGCCCCGGGTATCTTGACGTCAAGAGGCTTGCTGACATTGATCGATCACTTGTCGGAATCCCCTCGACGGGGCGTCGCGCTCGCGCTCCGCGGGCCGTGACGCGCCTCACGGGGGCCCGGGCGCGTGGCCCCGGTCGCCGAATCCGTCGCGTTGTTCCGCCCGGTTGCGGCCTGACGTGACGGAATGGTCGCCTGAGTCACCTGGATCGGGGGTGTGGCGTCAGCGGGGGCGCGTCATTGACGCTAGGCTGCAGACGGGCATGTTTTCCGCGCAAAATCAGCGCGGATCGCCCCCAGAGGAACATCAATTTGGCAAGCTCGCAGTAGCGGAAATGGTGGTTGGCGTGTTGGTCGTGCCCGAGGATGACGCCGACGTCATCGTCGTAGGCGCAGGCCCGGCCGGGGCCTCGGCCGCGCATCACCTCGCGACGGTCGGACTCGAGGTGCTGCTGCTCGAGAAGGCCACGTTCCCCCGCGACAAGGTGTGCGGCGACGGGCTCACCCCCCGCGCCGTCTCCGAGCTCATCCGCATGGGCGTGCCGATGCACCCGCAGGACGGCTGGATCCGCAACAAGGGCCTGCGGGTCGTCGGCGGCGGACACACCCTCCACCTCCCGTGGCCGGAGATCGAGCGCTACCCGAACTACGGCATGGCCAAGGCCCGCACCGGCCTCGACCAGACCCTCGCGCATCACGCCCGCGCCAGCGGCGCGAAGCTGATCGAGGGGGCCAACGTCACCGGCCCGCTCGTGGACGAGCGCACCGACCGGGTCGTCGGGGTCACCTACCGCTCCGTGGACGAACGGGGACGGCGCATCCCGGGCGAGGAGGGTGCGGAACGTCCGCTGCGCGCGCCGATCGTCATCGACGCGGGCGGGGTGTCCGCCCGGCTCGCGACCGCCGTCGGAATCGCCAAGCGCGAGGACCGGCCCATGGGGGTCGCCGTGCGCACCTACTTCCGCACCCCGCGCCACGACGACGAGTGGATGGAGTCCCAGCTCGAGCTGTGGGAGGGCGAGGCCGGGAACTCTCCGCTCCTGCCCGGCTACGGGTGGATCTTCGCGCTCGGAGACGGCACGGCGAACGTCGGCCTCGGCTCGGTCTCCTCGACCGCGCGGGCGACGAAGCTCGACTACAAGGCCCTGCTCGCGGCCTGGATGCGCAACGCGCCCGCGGACTGGGAGTTCACGCCCGAGAACCAGGTCGGCCCCGTGCGCAGTGCCGCCCTGCCGATGGCGTTCAACCGCACCCCCCTCTACCGGCGCGGCCTCATGCTCATCGGCGACGCCGGCGGCATGGTCTCCCCGTTCAACGGGGAGGGCATCGCCTACGGGCTCCAGGCGGGCCGGATCGCGGCGGACGTCGCCGCCCAGGCGCTCATGCGCACGACCGCCCCCGCGCGCGAGCGGATGCTGCTCAGCTACCCGCGCCGAATGAACGAGGACATCGGCGGATATTTCGCTCTCGGTCGACAGTTCGTCAAGTTGATCGAGCGGCCGGAGATCATGCGCGTGTGCACGCGGTACGGGCTGCCCCGGCCGCTGCTCATGAAGTTCGTGCTGAAGCTGCTCTCGGACTCCTACGACACCCGAGGTGGAGATCTGACCGACCGGATCATCACCTCACTGACACGAATCGTCCCTGCGGCGTGAGGATCTGCCCATGACCAATCCCTACCTTCCGATCCTGATCCTGCTGGGTCTGGCCCTGCTGCTCGCCGGCGGGGGACTCGCCGCGTCCGCCGTCATCGGGCCGAAGCGTTACAACAAGGTCAAGGTCGCCGCCTACGAATGCGGCGTCCAACCCACCCCCGGGGCCAGTACCGGTCGCTTCCCGATCAAGTACTACCTCGTGGCGATGACCTTCATCCTGTTCGACATCGAGGTCGTCTTCCTGTACCCGTGGGCGGTGGCCTTCTCGGAGCTCGCCGTCTTCGGCCTGATCGCAATGATGACGTTCCTGTTCTTCATCACCGTGCCGTTCGTCTACGAATGGCGTCGCGGTGGCCTGGACTGGGACTGAGAAAGGAACCACGAGTATGGGACTCGAAGAAAAGCTTCCCTCCGGCTTCCTCCTGGGCAAGATCGAGGACCTGGTGGGATGGACGCGCTCCTCGTCGATGTGGCCGGTCACGTTCGGCCTCGCCTGCTGCGCGATCGAGATGATGGCCGCGGGCACACCGCGCTTCGACATCTCCCGCTACGGCATGGAGGTCTTCCGGGCCTCGCCGCGGCAGGCCGACCTGATGATCATCGCCGGGCGGGTCAGTCACAAGATGGCCCCGGTCATGCGCACCGTCTACGACCAGATGGCCGACCCCAAGTGGGTCATCGCGATGGGCGTCTGCGCCTCCTCGGGCGGGATGTTCAACAACTACGCCATCGTCCAGGGGGCCGACCACGTGCTCCCCGTCGACATCTACCTTCCCGGGTGCCCGCCGCGGCCCGAGATGCTCATCAACTCCATCCTCGAGCTGCACAAGCATGTGATCAAGGGCGCGCCCCTCGGCGCGCACCGGGAGGAGATCAGCCGCCAGGTCGAGGCCGCCGCGCTGCGCGCCACGCCGACCCACGAGATGAAGGGCCTGCTCGCGTGAGTACCGACAAGTCGCTCGCCGCCTCCGGAGGCGGCCAACTCGACCGGGCGCAGGCCGGACCGCTCGGGCTCATCCGTGAGCAGAAGGGCATGTTCGGCGTCCACGGCAGCGGGGACACCTCCGGCTTCGGAGGGCTCGAGCAGGCGGTCGCCCAGACCCCCGCGAGCGAGCGCCCGTACGGCGGCTACTTCGACGAGGTGGTCGACCTCCTCGCCGAGGCGCTGGCCGACGCGGGTGTCGACTTCGACGACGCCATCGAGCAGGTCGTGGTCTACCGCGGCGACCTGACCCTGACCGTCGCCCGGGAGCATCTGCAGCTCGTGGCCCGGCTCCTGCGCGACGAGCAGGACCTGCGCTTCGAGTTCTGCGTCGGCGTCAGCGGGGTGCACTACCCGGACGACCGGGGCCGGGAGCTCCACGCCTACTATCCGCTCAACTCGATCACCCACAACCGGCTCATCAACCTCGAGGTGACCGCCCCGGACGCGGACCCGCACGTCCCGTCCCTGTGCGAGATCTACCCGGCGAACAACTGGCACGAACGCGAGGTCTGGGACTTCTTCGGCCTCGTCTTCGACGGCCACCCCTCGCTCACCCGGATCCAGATGCCGGACGACTGGGTCGGACACCCGCAGCGCAAGGACTACCCCCTCGGTGGGATCCCCGTGGAGTACAAGGGGGCGACCATTCCCTCGCCCGACAACCGGAGGTCTTACAGCTGATGAGTACCACACCCCCGATGGCCACGGCCGGTGCCGGAGCTCCCGGCACCGAGGGCGTCCACGAGTTCACGGCCGAGGGCGGCGACTGGGACCAGATCGCGCTCGACGCCGAACGGTTGGCCGACGAGCGCATCGTCGTCAACATGGGGCCGCAGCACCCCTCGACCCACGGCGTGCTGCGCATCGTTCTGGAGATCGACGGTGAGACGGTCCGCGAGGCCCGGGCGGGAATCGGGTTCCTGCACACCGGTATCGAGAAGAACATGGAGTTCCGCACCTGGACCCAGGGCGTCACGTTCTGCACGCGCATGGACTATGTGGCGCCGTTCTTCCAGGAGGCCGCCTACTGCCTCGCGGTGGAGAAGGCCCTCGGGATCACGGACGACATCCCCGAACGGGCGACCCTCATCCGCGTGCTGGTCATGGAGCTCAACCGGATCTCCTCGCACTTCGTGGCGGCCGGAACCGGCGGGAACGAGCTCGGCGCCACCACGATGATGACGATCGGCTTCCGCGACCGTGAGGAGATCCTGCGGATCTTCGAGGCGATCACCGGACTGCGGATGAACCACGAGTACATCCGTCCCGGCGGCGTGGTCCAGGACCTGCCCCCCGGCCTGACCGCGATGGTGCGCGAGAAGCTGCCGCAGATCCTGCGGGGAATCAGCGAGCTCGAGAAGCTCACGCTGGAGCTTCCCATCTTCGTGGGACGGATGAAGGACGTCGGCGTGCTCGACCTGTCCGCGGCCACGGCCCTGGGCGCGACGGGACCGCTCATGCGCTCGGCGGGCCTCCCGTACGACCTGCGCAAGGCCCAGCCGTACTGCGGCTACGAGACCTACGACTTCGAGATCCCGACCGCCACCGGCGGAGACTCCTACGATCGGTACCTGGTCCGCTTCGCGGAGATGCGCGAATCGGTCAAGATCGTCGAGCAGGTGCTCGACCGGCTCGACGCGCAGGACCGCTCCGGCAAGCACCCGGTCATGGTCGCCGACAAGAAGATCGCCTGGCCGGCCCAGCTCGCGGTCGGCTCCGACGGTCAGGGCAACTCCCTCGAGTACATCCGCCACATCATGGGCGAGTCGATGGAGGCCCTCATCCACCACTTCAAGCTCGTGACCGAGGGCTTCCGGGTGCCGGCGGGCCAGGTCTACCAGCAGGTGGAACACCCGAAGGGCACGATGGGGGTCCACCTCGTCTCCGACGGCGGCACCCGCCCGTACCGGGTCCACTTCCGGGACCCGTCCTTCAACAACCTGCAGGCCCTGTCGATCATGTGCGAAGGCGGTTCGATCGCCGACGTGGTCGTCTCGGTCGCCTCGATCGACCCAGTGCTAGGGGGGGTGGACCGCTGATGTCCATCGAATATCACGGCTATCCTGAGGACGTCGACGCCCGGCTGCGGGCCGATTCCGCACAGATCATCGCCCGGTATCCCACGCCGCGCTCGGCCCTGCTGCCGATGCTCCACCTGGTCCAGGCCGAGGACGGCTACGTCTCCCCGGCCGGCATCGCCCTGTGCGCCGAGGTGCTCGGACTCTCCCGCGCCGACGTGAGCGCGGTGGCGACCTTCTACAGCCAGTACAAGCGCAAGCCGAACGGGGACTACACGGTCGGGGTGTGCACGAACACCCTGTGTGCGGTCATGGGCGGTGACGCGATCTTCGAGCGGATCTCGAGCCGGCTGGGCATCAGTCACGACGAGACGACCGAGGACGGGAAGATCACGCTCGAGCGGATCGAGTGCAACGCCGCCTGTGACTTCGCCCCGGTCGTCATGATCAACTGGGAGTTCTTCGACAACCAGACCCCCGAGGCGATCCTCGAGGTGGTCGACGCGATCCTCGACGGCAAGCCCGTGCAGCCCACCCGCGGAGCGGAGACCGTCGCGACCTTCAAGGAGGTCTCCCGGGTCCTCGCCGGCTTCGACGACGGCCGCGCGAACGAGGGCGTCGGCGCCGGTGCGGCCACGCTCGAGGGGCTCAAGCTCTCTCGGGAGCACGACTGGCACGCGCCGAAGCCCGAGCCGGGCCCGAACTCGAACGATGGAGGCCGGTCATGACCACTCTGACGCCCGTTCTCAGTGACATCTGGGATGCCGAGCGTTCCTGGACCCTGGAGACCTATTCGGCCCATCAGGGCTACGAGGCCTGGCGCACGGCGATCCACACCGAGCCGGCTCGGCTCATCGAGCTCGTCAAGGGCTCGGGGCTGCGCGGGCGCGGCGGTGCGGGCTTCCCGACCGGGCTCAAGTGGTCGTTCCTGCCGGCCCCGGACGGCGGCCCCCGCTATCTCGTGGTCAACGCCGACGAGGCCGAGCCGGGCACGTGCAAGGACATCCCGCTGCTGCTGGCCAACCCGCACTCCCTCATCGAGGGGATGGCGATCACGAGCTTCGCGATCGGCTCCAACCACGCGTTCATCTACCTGCGCGGCGAGGTCGTGCACGTGCACCGGCGCGTCATGAACGCGATCCGGGAGGCGCGCGAGGCCGGGCTGCTCGGCACGAACATCCTCGGCACCGGCTTCGACCTGGAGATCACGCTCCACGCGGGCGCGGGCGCCTACATCTGTGGGGAGGAGACCGCGCTGCTCGACTCCCTCGAGGGCCGACGCGGTCAGCCCCGTCTCAAGCCCCCGTTCCCGGCCGTCGCCGGTCTCGACGCACGGCCCACCGTGGTCAACAACGTCGAATCCATCGCCTCGGTCCCCGGGATCGTGCGGGAGGGGGACGGCTGGTTCGAGTCGATGGGCACGGGCAAGTCGACCGGCCACGGCCTCTTCTCGCTCTCGGGCCACGTGACCCGGCCCGGTCAGTTCGAGGCACCGCTCGGCATCACCCTGCGGGAGCTGCTCGAGCTCGCCGGCGGGATCCGCGACGGTCATCGGCTCAAGTTCTGGACGCCGGGTGGCTCCTCCACCCCGATCTTCACCGACGAGCACCTCGACGTCCCGCTCGACTTCGAATCGGTCGCCGCGGCCGGATCGATGCTCGGCACCCGGGCGCTCCAGATCTTCGACGAGACGACCTCGGTGGTCCGTGCGGTCTCCCGCTGGATCGACTTCTACGCCCACGAGTCGTGCGGCAAGTGCACCCCGTGCCGCGAGGGCACCTACTGGATGAAGCAGGTGCTCACCCGGCTCGAGGCGGGCCAGGGCCTCGAGGGGGACGTCGACCTGCTCCTCGACGTCGCCGGGAACATCGACGGCCGCTCCTTCTGCGCCCTCGGCGATGCCTCCGCCCAGCCGGTCAAGAGCGGTATCAAATACTTCCGTGAGGAGTTCGAGCAGGGCCTGCACACGCCGGCCCGTGAACTCTTCCCCTACGAGGCCAACGCCCTGTTCACCGAGGTCGCCCGATGACTGCCAGCCAGAACACGAACGCACCCGCCCCCGTCGAGGAGGTCGGCCTGACCATCGACGGCGTCGAGGTGAGCGTGCCCAAGGGCACCCTCATCATCCGCGCCGCCGAGCAGGCGGGCATCCACATCCCCCGGTTCTGCGACCACCCGCTGCTGGCGCCCGCCGGCGCCTGTCGCCAGTGCCTCGTGGACGTGGCGATGCCCGACCGGGAGGGGAACCTCCGGGCGATGCCGAAGCCGCAGACCTCGTGCACGATGACCGCCTCGCCCGGCATGGTCGTCAACACCCAGCACACCTCCGCCGTGGCCGACAAGGCCCAGCACGGCATGATCGAGTTCCTGCTCGTCAACCACCCGCTCGACTGCCCCGTCTGCGACAAGGGCGGCGAGTGCCCGCTGCAGAACCAGGCGATGAGCAACGGCAACGCCACGAGCCGGTACGCGGACGTCAAGCGCACGTTCCCGAAGCCGATCAAGATCTCCACCCAGATCCTGCTCGACCGCGACCGCTGCATCCTGTGCCAGCGCTGTACCCGCTTCCAGGACGAGATCGCCGGCGATCCCTTCATCGCGCTGCAGGGACGCGGCGGCGGGGCCCCGGGCCAGGAGGTGCACACCCTCCACGCCCAGCAGATCGGCACGTTCGACGAGGCGATCCTCGACATCGCCCCCCTCGAGGGCGCCCACACCGACCCCGCGCACACGAGCGAGGTCGTCGGCCCCGAGGGCATGGGCGGGATCACCGCCGGCATGATCCAGACCGTCGGCTCCGCCGAGGTGGACTCGACCGGACGCCCGTTCGCCTCCTACTTCTCCGGGAACACGATCCAGATCTGCCCGGTCGGTGCCCTGACGTCGGCGACCTACCGGTTCCGTTCGCGCCCCTTCGACCTCGTCTCCGTCGATTCGATCGCCGAGCACGACGGCTGCGGCTCCGCGATCCGGATCGACCACCGCCGCGGCACCGTCATGCGCCGCCTCTCCGGCGACGATCCGGGCGTGAACGAGGAGTGGATCACCGACAAGGACCGCTTCGCCTTCACGTGGCAGGCCGGCCCGGACGTGCTCACCACCCCGCTCGTGCGCAACGAGGAGACCGGCGAGCTCGAGGCCACCAGCTGGTCCGAGGCGATCCACCTCGCGGCCCGCGGGCTGCGCGGCGCCACCGATCGGGGCGTCGGACTGCTTCCCGGCGGGCGGCTCACCCTCGAGGAGTCCTACGCCTGGTCGAAGTTCGCACGGGTCGCCTTCGACACGAACGACATCGACTTCCGCTCCCGCGCCCACTCCGCCGAGGAGGCCGCGTTCCTCGGACACCACGTCGCCGGCTCCTCGATGGAGGTCACCTTCTCCGATATCGAGCGCGCCGGGCACGTGCTGCTCGTCGGACTCGAACCGGAGGAGGAGGCGGGCACGATCTTCCTCCGCCTCCGCAAGGGGATGCTCGCGGGCACGGTCTCGGTCTCCACGATCGCCCCGTTCGCGACCCGCGGCAGCACGAAGCTGCGCGCGCGCGTCCTCACCACCGGCCCCGGCGGCGAGGCCGCCGCACTGGCCTCACTGACCTCGCCGGCCGACGCGGGTGCCGCCGGTGCCGCCGGTGACACGGCCCAGGTCGCCGAGGCCCTCCGGGCCGACGGCGCCGTCATCCTCGTCGGCGAGCGGCTCGCGCTCAGCCCCGGCGGCTACACCGCGGCCCTCGCCCTCGCCCGTGCCACGGGCGCCCGGCTCGCCTGGGTCCCGCGCCGGGCCGGCGACCGCGGAGCGGTCGAGGCCGGACTGCTGCCGACCCTGCTCCCCGGGGGCGGCCCGTCGCCGACGCGGAGGCGCGCATCGACGTCGCCGCCGCCTGGTCGGTGCCCGAGCTCCCCGAGCGCCCGGGCCGCGACACCGAGCAGATCCTCGCGGCCGCCGGCTCCGGCGACCTGGGAGGACTCGTGGTCGGCGGACTCGACCTGGCCGACCTGCCCGATCCCGCCGCCGCCGAGCGGGCGTTCGCGAACGCCGGCTTCGTGGTCCAGCTCGAGGTGCGACGCACCCAGATCAGCGCCTACGCGGACGTCGTGCTCCCCGTCGCCGCCCCGACCCAGAAGTCCGGCACCTTCCTCAACTGGGAGGGACGCCCCCGGCCGTTCGGTCAGGTCTTCCCCACGAGCATGCGCAGCGACGCCGGCGTGATCGACATGATCGGCGCGGCGATGGAGCTGGACCTGGGCACCGACGAGCTGGACTCGATCCACCGCGAACTCACCGGCTTCGCCGGCTGGGACGGCGCCCGGATCGACGCGCCCCAGGTCGCCGCCCCCGCCGCCGAACCGGTCGGCCCACCGGCCGGCGGCGGAGGCCACGTGCTGGCCACGTGGCGGATGATGCTCGACGCCGGGTCGGGGCAGGACGGCGAGCCGTACCTCGCGGGCACGGCCCACCGGCCCGTCGTGCGCATCTCGCCGGCCACGGCCGATGCGCTCGGCGTCGGTCTCGACAGCCGCGTGACCGTCACCGGCCCGTCCGGGCAGATCACGCTGCCGGTGCTGCCCACCGCGATGCCCGACCACGTCGTGTGGGTGCCGATGCACTCGCCGGGATCGTCGGTCTACCGGATGCTCGGAGTCGCCGCCGGCGCCGAGGTCGCCCTCGCTGCCGCAGCGGACACCCTCGAGGAGGAATCCCGATGATGAACCTGGCCCCGATCCTGGCGCAGGCCCCCCGCGGTGCCGACTTCAGCAATGACACGGTGCTCGTGTCGCTGATCAAGGCCGTGTGCATCCTGCTGTTCCTGTTGTTGTCGGTGCTGCTGGCCCTGTGGTTCGAGCGACGCCTCATCGGCCGGTTCCAGCAGCGCCTCGGGCCCAACGTGCGCGGGCCCTTCGGCCTCGTGCAGTCGATCCCCGACGCGCTCAAGCTCGTGCTCAAGGAGGACATCACCGTCAAGGCGGCGGACAAGGTGATCTACATCATCGCGCCGCTCATCTCGGTGGTCTCCGCCTTCCTCATCTTCGCCGTCATCCCGTTCGGCCCGGAGCGGGAGATCTTCGGCGTGACCACGCCGCTCCAGCTGACCGACATGCCGGTCGCGGTGCTCTACATCCTCGCGATCGCGGCCCTCGGGGTCTACGGGATCGTCCTCGGAGGCTGGTCCTCCGGGTCGACCTACCCGCTCCTCGGGGCGGTGCGCTCGACCGCGCAGGTCATCTCCTACGAGCTCGGCATGGGCCTCTCGCTCGTGAGCGTGTTCATCGTCTCCGGCTCGATGTCGACGTCGGAGATCGTCGCCTCCCAGACGGGGGAGAACGGCGGCGCATGGTGGGCGATCGCGCTCTTCCCGGCCTTCGTCGTCTACATCATCTCGATGGTCGGCGAGACGAACCGGCTGCCCTTCGACCTCCCCGAGGCCGAGGGCGAGCTCGTCGGCGGCTTCCAGACCGAGTACTCCTCGATGAAGTTCGCCTGGTTCTACCTGGCCGAGTACATCAACATGATGAACGTCTCCGCGATCGCCACCACGCTGTTCCTCGGCGGCTGGCACGCGCCGTTCCCGTTCAACTACTTCAGCTGGGCCGAGGTCGGGATCATGCCGGTCGTCTGGTTCCTCGTCAAGCTCTGGCTGCTCATGGGCTTCTTCGTGTGGCTGCGCGGAACGCTGCTGCGCTTCCGCTACGACCAGTTCATGAACCTCGGCTGGAAGATCCTCATCCCGATCGCCCTCGCATGGGTGGTCATCGTGTCCGTCTACCAGGGCGTCATCCAGTTCGGCAGCCTCGACCTGGACGGCCGGCTCGGACCGCTCCCGCTGCGCACGTGGATCATCATCGCGGCCGGTGTGCTGCTCATCCTCGCCTTCGCGCTCCTCGCGAAGGAGCCCCGCCGGGTGCTCGAGTCCGTCAACGCCGAGCCCGCCGAACCCGAGGAGTTCGACGCGTTCGCCGGCGGCTACCCGGTGCCACCGCTGCCCGGGCAGCAGCTGCCGCCGTCCCCACGCCGCGCCAAGGTGACGGCCCCCGCTGGAGAGAAGGAGACCGACGATGTCTGAGCAGACTCCCGATCCGTCCGCCGAGCACTCGCAGGTGACCCCCAGGCCCTGGGCGGGTGTTCCCGGGCGGGACGCCGCGGAGCTCGTCGGCGACCCGAACACGGGTCCGGTGGGTCAGACCCTCGCACCGGTCGCCGGCTTCGGCGTGACGTTCTCCACCCTGTTCCGGCACACCGCCACCGAGCAGTACCCGTTCGAGAAGGTCCCGACCGAGCCGCGCTACCACGGCCGGCACATGCTCAACCGTCACCCCGACGGGCTCGAGAAGTGCATCGGCTGTGAGCTGTGCGCCTGGGCCTGCCCGGCGGATGCGATCTACGTCGAGGCCGGCAACAACACGCCCGACGCGCAGTACGCGCCGGGCGAGCGGTACGGGCGCACGTACCAGATCAACTACCTGCGGTGCATCTTCTGCGGCCTGTGCATCGAGGCCTGCCCCACCCGGGCCCTGACGATGAGCAACGAGTTCGAGCTCGCCGGCCAGACCCGGGCGGAGATGATCTACACCAAGGACGAGCTGCTCGCGCCGCTGCGGGACGGCATGCTCGCCGCCCCCCACCCGATGGTCGAGGGCACGACCGATGTCGACTACTACAAGGGCGAGGTGACCGGCCCGACCCGATCCCAGGTGGACTGGGTCCGCGAGCACCGCCCCCACGACGAGACCCTCGACTCGGCCGCGGCCGCCGCCGCGCGGGCCGAGTCCAGCACTCACTCACCCGCGGGAGGTACCCGGTGACCGAGCCACTGACGTTGTCCACGGGAGAGGGGGTGGTCTTCTGGATCCTCGCCCCCCTCATGGTGATCGGCGCGCTCGGGCTGATCTTCAGCAAGCGGATCGTGCACATCGCGGTCGCGGTCGCCGGCGTGATGATCGGCCTCGCCGTGCTCTACACCGCGAACGAGGCGCCGTTCCTCGGCGTGGCCCAGGTGGTCGTGTACACCGGCGCCGTGATGATGCTGTTCCTGTTCGTCATCATGCTCATCGGCGTCGACTCGAGCGAGTCCCTCACCGAGACCCTCACCGGCCAGCGCTGGTGGGCGGTGCTCGCCGGGGTGGGCACGCTCATCCTGCTCATCGCTGTCACCACGCGGGCGAGCCTGCCCGAACCGGTCGGGCTGGCCGCGGCGAACGCCGACGGCAACCCGGTCGGGGTCGCGCGGCTCATCTTCTCCGAGTTCGTGTTCCCGTTCGAGTTGACCGGGGCCCTGCTCATCACGGCGGCCCTCGGGGCCATCACGCTCACGCACCGGCTCCGGCTCACCGAGAAGGTCGGCCAGCCCGAGTTGGCGAGCGCCCGGATGCGGGCCTACGGCGCCGGGGAGTCCTCCGGCACGATCACCGTGCGGCCCGGACCGGGGGTCTACGCCCGCCACAACTCGGCGGACATGCCGGCGATCGACGCCGCGGGCCGGCCCGTGGACGAGTCGGTCTCCTCCGTGCTGCGGGTCCGCGGCCAGTTCGCCACCCCGCCGCAGCGGCTCGAACTCGGCCGCGGCAGCGCGACCGAGGTCTCGGAGCTCGAGGACGTGAGTGAGTTCCCGGTGAACACCGAGACGGAGGAGACCCGCCCATGAGCATGCTCAACTACCTGGTGCTCTCGGGCATCCTGTTCACCATCGGCACCGTCACGGTGCTCGTGCGGCGCAACGCGATCGTGGCGTTCATGGGTGTCGAACTCATGCTCAATGCGGCCAACCTCATGCTCATCGCGTTCGCCCGCATCCACGGCGACCTTCGCGGTGAGGTGATCGCGTTCTTCGTCATGGTCGTCGCCGCGGCCGAGGTGGTCATCGGCCTCGCGATCATCGTGTCCATCTTCCGATCCCGGGTGTCGGCGTCGCTCGACGACGTCAGCCTCCTGAAGAACTAGGGGAATACACGTGGACCTCGTCAATGCCTCCTGGCTGCTCATCGCCATTCCCCTGGTGAGCGCCGGCCTCCTGCTCCTGCTGGGGCGCGCCGCCGATTCGTGGGGCCACTGGCTCGGCGTTCTCGCCTCCGGTGCCTCCGGTGTCCTGGCCATCGCGCTGCTGATCGACTTCCTCGGTCGCGCGCCGGCCGACCGTGCGGTCGACGTGCACCTGTACGACTGGATCACGGGCTCCGCTCTCAACGTCTCCGCCGGGCTGCGGATCGACACGCTGTCGATCTCGTTCATGCTCCTGGTCACGTTCGTGGGCACGCTCATCCACATCTACTCGGTCGCGTACATGAAGGACGACGTCGCTCGCCGACGCTTCTTCGCCTACCTCAACCTGTTCGTCGCGTCGATGCTCATCCTCGTGATGGCGGACTCCTACGCGTTCCTCTTCCTCGGCTGGGAGGGCGTCGGCGTCGCCTCCTACCTGCTCATCGGGTTCTGGAATCAGCGGACGGAGTACGCGGTCGCCGCGAAGAAGGCGTTCGTGATGAACCGCGTCGGCGACATGGGCATGCTCGTCGGCATGATGGTGCTGTTCGCGACCATCGGCGCCGTCGACTTCGAGACTGTCTTCGACGCCGCGGCCGGGACGAACGAGGGCGTGCTCACGTTCGCGGGCATCGCCTTCCTCATCGGGGCCTGCGGCAAGTCCGCCCAGTTCCCGCTGCAGGCCTGGCTGGGAGACGCGATGGCCGGCCCGACGCCGGTCTCGGCCCTCATCCACGCCGCCACGATGGTCACCGCCGGCGTCTACCTCGTGGTGCGCTCCGGCCCGATCTTCGAGGGGGCGCCCGCCGCCCAGCTCGTCGTCGTCATCGTCGGTGCGATCACGCTGCTGTTCGGGGCGATCGTCGGTTGCGCGAAGGACGACCTGAAGAAGGCGCTCGCCGCCTCGACGATGAGCCAGATCGGCTACATGATGCTCGCCGCCGGGCTCGGCCCGATCGGCTACGCGTTCGCGATCTTCCACCTGATCACCCACGGCTTCTTCAAGGCCGGCCTCTTCCTCGGATCCGGGTCGGTCATGCACGGCATGAACGACGTCGTGAACATGCGCGGGTTCGGTGGCCTGAGCCGGTACATGAAGATCACCTGGATCACGTTCGGGGCCGGCTGGCTGGCCATCATCGGCTTCCCCGGCCTGAGCGGATTCTGGTCGAAGGACAAGATCATCGAGGCCGCGTTCGTCGGCGAGGGCTGGCAGCCCTGGGTCTTCGGCGGCGTCGCGCTCCTGGGCGCGGGGATCACCGCCTTCTACATGTCGCGGCTCTTCTTCATGACCTTCCACGGCAAGGAGCGCTTCAACGACGGGCGCAACGGGCTTCCCGGCCCGGAGCAGCACCCGCACGAGTCCCCGGCGCTCATGACGATCCCGATGATCATCCTCGCGATCGGCTCGGTCGGACTCGGAGCGTTCCTCGCGATCGGCGACCGGTTCTCCACCTGGCTCGCGCCGGTGACCGGGCCGGTCGAGCATCACGAGCCGGTGCTGTCCGTGCCGGTGATCACCACCGCCACGCTCGTGCTCGTGGCCATCGGGGTGTTCCTGGCCTGGCGCCAGTACGCCGCGAACGAGGTGCCGATCGCGCCGCCCGTCGGCAGCGTGCTCACCCGCGCCGCCCGGGTCGACCTTCACCAGGACGACGTGAACGAGGCCCTCGTCGGGCGTCCGGGCCTGCACCTGACCCGCACGCTCGTCTACGCCGATGGCGCCGTCGTCGACGGGGCCGTGCGCGGCCTCGGATCCGGCACGGTGGGCTGGGGCGAACGGCTCCGGCGCCTCCAGAACGGTTATGTCCGCAGCTACAGCGCACTCATGGCCGTCGGGGTCGTCGCCTCCCTCGTCGTCGTGCTCGCGATCCGGTACTGAGCAGGAGAATCACGGATGCCCACACAGATTGCCGGACAGTCGATTCTGACTCTCCTCATCCTCGTCCCCGCGGTCGTCGCGCTGCTCATCTGGGCCGTGCGACCCCTGCGGGCCGCAGCCCGCCCGATCGCCCTGGTCACCTCCGTCGTCGTGCTCGCGGGCGCCGGGTGGCTCGCGGGCGGCTTCGACATCGCGAACGCCTCGACGCCCCAGTTCACGCAGGTGGCCGAGTGGATCCCGGCCTTCGGCGCCTCCTACGCCGTCGGGGTCACCGGCCTCGGCCTCGTCATGGTGCTGCTCGCCGCGCTGCTCGTGCCGATCGTCATCCTCTCCGCCTGGAACGAGGTGACCCTCCCCGAGGGGGTCACCGCCAAGGCAGCGCTCGACTATCGCCGGGCCAGTTACATGGCGCTCATCCTCGTGCTCGAGGCGCTCATGATCGCGATCTTCGTCGCGCAGGACGTGTTCTTCTTCTACATCCTGTTCGAGGCGATCCTCATCCCGATCTACTTCATGATCGGTTCCTACGGCGGGCCGAACCGCCGCAGCGCCGCGATCAAGTTCCTCGTCTACTCGCTCGCGGGCGGGCTCATCATGCTCGTCGGCGTCATCGCGCTGTACTTCCAGACCGACCAGGGCCCGAGCGCCTTCCTGCTCGAGAACGTCACGAACGCGGTGGGCGGGGACGCGACGCTGCAGATGTGGCTCTTCCTCACGTTCTTCGTGGCGTTCGCGATCAAGGCGCCGATGGTTCCGGTGCACACGTGGCTGCCCGACAGCGCCGCCCAGGCACCTCCGGGCACCTCCACGCTGCTCGTCGGCGTCCTCGACAAGGTGGGCACGTTCGGGATGATCGTGCTGTGCCTGCCGATCTTCCCGGACGCCTCGAAGGCGGCCGCCCCGGTGATCATCGTGCTCGCGGTCATCGCGATCATCTACGGCGGGATCGTGGCGATCGGGCAGACGGACGTCATGCGGATGATCGCGTTCAGCTCGGTCAGCCACTTCGGCTTCATCGTGCTGGGCATCTTCGTGGGCACCACCACCGCCCTGAGCGGGGCGATGATCTACATGGTCGCCCACGGCCTCTCGATCGCCGGACTCTTCCTCATCTCCGGCTTCCAGACCCAGCGCGGGGGAACCCAGCTCATGGACTCCTACGGGGGCATGCAGCGCATCACCCCGATCATCGCCGGCACCTGGCTCATCTCCGGATTCGCCTCGCTCGCGCTCCCCGGCCTGTCCGGCTTCGTGCCCGAGTACCAGGTGCTGCTCGGCTCCTTCCAGAACGCCGTCTGGATCGGGATCGCGGCCGTCATCGGCATCGTGCTCTCGGCGCTGTACATCCTCATGTCCTATCAACGCATCTACACCGGTCCACCGAACGAGAAGTACCGCGGGATGCCGGATCTGGACGGCCGGGAGAAGACCGTCGCGGGGGTCCTCATCGCGGCGATGCTCTTCCTGGGCTTCTATCCGGCGCCCGTTCTCGATGCGGTCAACCCCATCGCTGACACTCTCGCCCAGATCATCGGGAGCGCTTCATGAATCCGTTGCAGTCCACATTCGTCGCCCCGCACATCGACTGGGCGGCGCTCGCACCGATCGTCATCGTCTTCGCCGCAGCGGTCGCCTCGGTGCTCGTGGAGGCCTTCGTGCCGCGTGCGCACCGTCGGCTCGCCCAGGTGGGACTGTCCGTCGTCGCGATGGGCGCGGCCCTCGTGGCCGTCGTGTGGCGCTGGACCGAGGTGAGCATCCAGGGCCCGCAGGAGCTCGTGGCCGGCGCCATCCACGAGGATCCGGCCGGGCTCTTCGGCCAGGGGCTCGTGCTCGTCATGTCGTTCCTCGCGCTGCTCATCCTCGCCGACAGGGTCGGGGGCGAGGACTTCTTCGCCCCGACCGCGGCCGCGATCCCGGGCTCCCAGTACGAGGAGCAGGCCCGCCGTGCCGGTCTCGTGCAGACCGAGGTCTACCCGCTCACGCTGTTCGCCGTCCTCGGCCTCATGGTGTTCACGGTCGCGGCGGACCTGCTGACGATGTTCATCGCCCTCGAGGTGCTGTCGCTGCCGCTGTACCTGCTCTCGGGTCTCGCCCGTAGGCGCCGACTCGTGTCGCAGGAGGCCTCGCTCAAGTACTTCCTGCTCGGCGCGTTCTCCTCGGCGTTCTTCCTCATGGGCCTCGCGCTGCTCTACGGCTACTCGGGCTCGATCCGGCTCTCCGAGATCGCGACCGCCGTCCCGCAGATGGTCGGGATGGACGGGCTCCTGCTCGCCGGGAGCGTGCTCGTGCTCATCGGGCTGCTGTTCAAGGTGGCCGCCGTGCCCTTCCACTCGTGGACCCCGGACGTCTACCAGGGCGCACCGACCCCGATCACGGGCTTCATGGCGGCCGGCGTCAAGATCGCCGCATTCGGCGCGATCCTGCGGTTCGTCTACGTCGTCACCCCGGGCATCCAGTGGGACCTGGCCCCGTTCCTGTGGACGATCGCGATCCTCACGATGATCGTGGGCACCGTGCTCGCGCTCGTCCAGACCGACATGAAGCGGATCCTCGCGTACTCCGCGATCGCCCACGCGGGATTCGTGCTGCTCGGCGTCATCTCCCTCGAGCAGTCGGGGATCGGCGCGGTGCTCTTCTACCTGCTCGCCTACGGACTGGCCACCGTCGGCGCCTTCGGCCTCGTGGCCATGGTGCGCAACCGGAACGCGGACGGCACGGTCACGAGCGAGGCCGGGCACCTGTCGCAGTGGGCCGGACTCGGTCGCCGCAGCCCGCTGCTCGCGCTGGCCATGACGCTGTTCCTGCTGTCGTTCGCCGGGATCCCGCTCACCTCGGGCTTCATCGGGAAGTTCACGGTCTTCAGTTCGGCGATCGACGGCGGCGCCTGGCCGCTCGTCGTGGTGGCGATCATCGCCTCGGCCGCCTCGGCGTTCTTCTACATCCGTATCATCGTGCTCATGTTCTTCACGGAGCCGGCAGGTGAGCACACGACGGTGGTCGCGCCCGAGGGCATGGCCCAGGTGGCGATCGCGGTCTGCGCGATCGGGACCGTCGCCCTGGGAATCGTCCCGCAGGGCGTGCTCGACCTCACCGCGCAGGCGTCGAAGTTCCTGCTGTGACCTCGTCCCTGCCCCTCGGCGATGAGGCCCTCGAAGGCCTCATCGCCGGCGAACTGGACCGGATCGAGGCCCGGTTGGCCCACGAGGCGCGCAGCACGCACCCGATCATCGCCGACGCCTCCGGGCACCTGATGAGCGCGGGGGGCAAGCGGCTGCGGCCGGTGCTCGTCATGCTCACCTCCCAGCTCGGCAGCGGGATCGACGAGGCGGTGCGGCAGGCCGCCGTGGCCACCGAGCTCACCCATCTGGCCACGCTCTACCACGACGACGTCATGGACTCGGCTCCGCTTCGCCGGGGCGCTCCGAGCGCGCACGAGGTGTGGGGCAACTCCGTCGCGATCCTCGTCGGGGACCTGCTCTTCGCCCGCGCCTCGCAGCTCGTCTCCGAGCTCGGCCCCGTCGCCGTGCGGATCCAGGCCGACGCGTTCGAACGGCTCGTGCTCGGTCAGCTGCACGAGACCCTCGGCCCGGGGGCGGACGACGACCCGATCGCGCACTATCTGCGCGTGCTCGCCGACAAGACCGGCTCCCTCATCTCGGCCTCCGCCCACTACGGAGCCCTGTTCGCGGGCGCCGACGCGGAGATCATCGCCGCCGTCGTCGCCTATGGGGAGAAGGTCGGCGTCGCGTTCCAGCTCGCGGACGACGTGATCGACCTGATCTCCGACGCCGAGGTCACCGGCAAGACCCCGGGCACGGACCTGCGCGAAGGCGTGGCCACGATGCCCGTGCTGCTGCTGCGCGCCCAGGCCGCGCGCGGAGAGATCGATGCCGCCGGCACCGACATCCTCACCGCCCTCGAGGGCGACCTGAGCGACGACGCGTCACTGGCGGCCGCCCTCGATGCGCTCCGCGCGCACCCGATCCTGGACGAGTCGCGGGAGCTGGCGCGCCAGTGGGCCGCGGATGCGGTCGCCGAACTCGCGCCCCTGCCGGAGGGCCCCGCCAAGGACGCCCTGACGAGCTTCGCGGGCCTCCTGGTCGACCGCCTCGCCTGACTGTCGTCGCTGATAAACGCATACGAAGTCCAAACGACTGCAGGGTGGCTTCCGTATTGCTAGGGTATGTGCCACCCAACGAGGGGTGCGGTACGTTTAAAGGGGATAGGTACATGTTGAACTCGAGACTTGGTGAGTTGGTGTCGGCATTGGCGCTTGCATCACTTGCCATCAGTGCGCCCTCGGTGGGCAAGAGCAGTTCGGATGCGAGTGCCGGTTTCACCAGTGCGTTCTCGGAGGTCGAAGCTGCTGGCGGATCCGTCGTAGTCGATGACGAGGGGAGTGTGCGGCTGCGTGTCGAGGGATCGCTGGACCTCCTCCTAGTCAGTGATGCGGCCGTTCAAGGGACGGAGGAGGGAGGACTCAAGGTGGAGCTCGATGGCATCGAGCCAGACTCGACGCTTGTCGTGATGCCGGACGTGCCCAAGGCGGATGTCTTGGCCTACGTCAGCGATGCGCTTGGCGGCGCGACGCCCGAACCGAACCCTGAGTCTGGACCGGCTTCTGAGCCGTTCGCCACTCTTCAGTACGGCTGTGGCAGCTCGAGGACCTTCACGGCTACCGTCGGGATGACCTCGTGGGGGAATGCGATCAATCTCGGATGCAGCATTGCGGGATCGCCCGGCCACAAGACTACGTACGCTTGGCAGGTGAATCCCTCCTCGTACGGAAGCGCCTGCGTGGCCGTTGCCGGCTGGGTGACGACGCAGGGCGCGCCCGGGCAGCCCCCGGTGACTGTGCAGCATTTCTACCCCGCAGGATGCGGCAACAGTAGTGCGGGCCTCGTGGGCTACACGGTTCCGTGGGGCAATGTCTGGGCTATTCCGAAGTTCAAGGTTCGCAACCCGGGAACTGTGGGTGTGACCGGAGTGGTGATGGGCTGACGCATGTTTCCTGAAAATGAGAGGTCCGAGATGTCTACGCGCCACAGCAACGATGACCGTCCACGCTCCGCAATCGTCGAGTGGCTCGCTGATGGACGGAGGATGATCGGGGTCGCGGCAGTGCTGCTTGTGGTCAGCGCCTTGATCAACGTGTTCTCAGTCAATGTTCCCTTGCTGTTCGTGGGTGATGATTCCAGCTTCCGGATCACCAATATCCTCGACGTGATCGCGGGCGGCTTCCTCCGCCCGGCCGGCATCGCCTGTCTGGTTGTTGGGCTGCTACGCCTGAAGTAGGACACGAAGTAGAGCGAGTGCGAGGCGGCGCTGCAACCATTGCCGCGCCGCCTCACGCCGTGGAGGAAGCAGTCGTTGACCTGGGCCCAGGATCAGCCCGCCGAACGCGTTGGAGCCCGTGCTATCGGCGACGATCGGACCCGTCGTCTCACACCATCGCCGCAGCGGTGCGTGCCGAACCTCCGACGCCTTGTGGGTGTCGGGTTGCTCGAGTGCGCTCGTGGGCGAAGGTCCCGCGTATGAAGTCTCTCGTGGATCACCTTGATCGGCCGGTGGGCGGGGAGCACGCATTCGTAGGAGGCCCCGGGGTGGTGACCGAGATTACGAGCCTGGGAATGGATGTCCATGCTCGTACGGTGCGGGCGGCCGCGATCGATGAGAGCACGGGGAGTCGATCTAGCGAGCCGTACCCGCCGACGTAGCGGATCACACCGCACGGCGGCGGCATGAGAAGCCGCAGGGAGGTATCCGGAAGACGAGTGGCCGACCCCGCACCATCCGGCACCTGGGTGCGCTGGACCCCATCTGCTCGTGTTGGCGGCACCCAGGTCCCTCGGCAGCCGCCATATGGGGGCGCTACACCCCACGTGGCCGTGTCGAGGCCGCCCAGGTTGGGTGCGGAGGCTACTGGTCGGCGAGCGGGGTGTGCATGAGCTGGACGACCTGCACCCCGCGCCGGGTCACGAGCTGGGCGCGACCCGGATCCCCGGGCTTCGGCTTGACGTTCTTGACGAGGGGCCCCTCCGCCGGCGACCCGGCGAGGATGAGCCCCGGCGAGGCGAGGTCCGACAGCGACTGGATGACCGGCTCGTAGAGCGACTTCGCCGCCCCGCCGGCGGAGCGCACGAGCACGACGTGCAGGCCGATGTCACGGGCCTGGGGCAGGAGCGGCACGAGCGGCAGCAGCGGATTTCCCTGGGAGGTGGCCACGAGCTCGTAGTCGTCGACGAGTAGGAACACGTCCTTGCCCGTCCACCACGAGCGCGCCCGCAGCTGATCGGCGGTCACGTCCGGGCCGGGGAGCCGGCCACTGAGGAAGGCCGCGAGATCCTTGATCCCGGCCATCGCGTTCGGGGCCGTGCGGTAGTAGCCGGCCAGGTACTCGTCGGGGATCGCGCCGAGGTGCGCGAACCGGTAGTCCACCTGGAGGATCTGTGCCTGCTCCGGGGTGTAGAGCCGCTGGATCTCGGCCGCCATCGAGGCGATGAACGTCGACTTGCCCGAGCCGGAGTCGCCGAAGGCGTACACGTGCGGTTCGACCCGTGGATCGATGCCCACACCCGTGAGCGCGGCCTCCTCGACCCCGAGGAGGAGCTGATCGCCGGACGGGGCCGCGGCGAGCACGTCCGCCGGCGAGACGTCGGTGGGCAGCAGCCGCAGCTTCGGGCCGGGGGCCTTCGTCCACGCCTTGTTCACCGATTCGATCAGGTGGTCCACCCCGGGGGCGAGGACGTCCGGCTCCGGGCGGCCGTCGATCCTCGGAAGCGCCGCGAGCACGTGGTGGCCCGAGGCGATGAGGCCCCGGCCCGGACGGTCGGCCGGGATGTTCGCCGCGACCTTCCGGTCGATGTCGGAGTCCATCGGATTGCCGAGCTGCAGCTCGAGTTTCGTGCCGAACAGGTCCTTCATCTGGGTGCGGAAGTTCATCCACTGGTTCGCGGAGGCGAGGACGTGCAGCCCGAACGTGAGGCCCCGGGCACCGAGTGCCTGGATCTCACTCTCCATGTCGTCGAACTCCGAGCGCAGGGTGGGCCACCCGTCGACGATGAGCACCACGTCGCCCCAGCCGTCGTCGACCCGGCCCTCGGCCCGGCGCTGCCGGTAGGTCTCGATCGAGTCGATGCCGTGGGCCACGAAGTACTTCTCCCGGGCGTTGACGATCCCGGTCACCTCGGCCAGCACCCGGCGCACGACGTCGGGCTGGCTGCGGGAGGCGACCCCGGCGACGTGCGCCAGGTCCGCCAGCGGGGCGAACGTGCCGCCGCCGAAGTCCATGACGAAGAACTGCACCTCGTGCGGGGTGTGCGTGAGCGCGAGCCCCGTGACCACCGACCGCAACGCGGTCGACTTGCCCGTGCGCGGGCCGCCGACGACGGCCATGTGACCACCCGCGCCCGCGAGGGAGAAGCGCAGCACCTCCCGGCGCTGCTCGAGCGGCCGGTCCACGATTCCGAGCGGGAACGTGAGCACCCCCGCCTCCCGCCAGCGGCGTGAGACCAGGCCGAGTTCGCCGTCCACACTCAGATCCGGCATGAGGGCGTCGAACGTCTCGGGCACCTCGAGCGGCGGCAGCCACACCTGGTGCGCCGGCAGCCCGTGCCCCTTCATCCGGGAGACCGCGATGTCGAACGTCACCCGCTTCTCGGCAGGTTCGGCCGGTCCAGCGGGCCCCGCGGGTATTGCCGGCACCGGCTCGACCTCCTTCGTGGCCGAGAGCACCGGGGCGGCGGTGAACGCCTCCACCCGCACCTGCGTGGCCTCCGTGCGCACCGGCGTGGCGCGCCGGCGGGCCTTCGGGGGCGCGGAGACGTAGGCCGCGCGGAACTGCAGCAGCGTGGTCGAATCCGGCTTGAGGAACCCGTGCCCACCGCCGCCGGGCAGCTCGAACGCGTCCGGCACGCCGATGACGGCCCGGGAGTCGGCGCCGGAGAAGGTCTTGAGGCCGATCCGGTACGACAGATGGGAGTCGAGCCCGCGGAGCTTGCCCTCCTCCAACCGCTGGGTCGAGAGCAGCAGGTGGATGTGCATGGAGCGGCCGAGCCGCCCGATCTGCGTGAACAGGTCGGCGAAGTCGGGCTTGGCGCTGAGCAGCTCGGTGAACTCGTCGGCCACGATGACCAGCGCCGGCAGCGGCGGCAGGTCGGTGCGGCCGCTCGCCTTGCGGGCCTTCTCGTAGTCGCCGACGTTGGCGAAGTTCCCGGCCGAGCGCAGGAGCTCCTGGCGGCGGATCATCTCGCCCTGCAGGGCGTCGGCCATGCGGTCGACGAGCGTGAGCTCCTCGCCGAGGTTGGTGATGATCGCCGACACGTGTGGCATGTCCGCCATACCCGCGAACGTGGCCCCACCCTTGAAGTCGACGAGCACGAAGTTGAGCGCCTCGGAGGAGTGGGTGAGCGCGAGGGCGAGCACGAGCGTGCGCAGCACCTCGGACTTGCCCGAGCCGGTGGCGCCGATGAGCAGGCCGTGCGGTCCCATCCCCTGCTCCGCCGACTCCTTGAGGTCGAGGGAGATCGGCTGGCCCTGCGGGCTCAGGCCGATCGGGACCCGGAGCCGGTCGCGGGCGAGCCGGGGACGCCAGGCGACCTCCGGGTCGAAGTCGCGCACGTCCGGCAGCCCGAGCAGGTCGGTCAGCTCGGCCGAGACCGCCGTCCGCGGGCCCTCGTCGCTCTCCTGCTCGAGCGCGAACGGGGTGAGCCGACGCGCCGTCGCCTCGGCCTCGGCGATGCTCATCCGGTCGGCGAGCGCGTCGGTGGCCTGCCGGGACCGCTGCAGCACCTGCATCGGGGTGACGTCCGCGCCGCCGGCCGCCGCGACCGGGTCGAAGAGGCGCAGCCGCACCGTGTTCCGATCGCGCAGCTCGTCCCACTGGGCGGGCAGGTCGATCAGGGTGACCCCGGCGACGCCGTCCCGGGTCGCGATCGGGTGGTCGTCCGGCAGGTGACCGCCGTCGACGACCACGACGAGATGCGGGAAGACCTCCGCCCCGGGCTGGAACCTGGGCCGGTCGCCCACGCCCGGCGGCAGGTAGTCGGAGATGTCGGAGAACGCGGCCCCGATCATCCGGGTACGGCCCACGGCGTCGTGGGCGTGCAGCGAATGGGTGTGCGGCAGCCACTTCGCCCATTCCCACTGGGGCAGGGCGTCGGGGCCGGCGAGGATCGCGATCTGGAGGTTGTCGGCGTCGATGAACGTGGCCAGGTGGCACAGCATCGCGCGTGTGAGGCTGCGGACCTGGGTCGCCTGCCCGAGTACCTCGATCCGAGCGACGTCGCGCAGGTTCACGCCGAAGGGCACGGCGCGCAGGTTCTGGTGGGTCGTGACGAACCGGTGCGCGGCGGAGGCCGAGACGGGGTCGATCTGCGCGACCGGCGCCGGCGGGGGCGGCTCGAGCGTCAGGGCGAGCCGGGTCGTGGCGCGGCCGATCCGAACGTCGTAGGCGTCGGGCGCGGTCACCTCCCGCTCCCACACGCGGGTGCCCTCCTCGGCGACGACGGGCAGCGCCCATGGATCGGGCAGCATCCAGTGGGCGTACTGGCGCTGCCGATCAGCGGCGGTGCGCACGGTCGCGCGCAGGTCGGCCAGGTAGGCGAGGTATTCGCGCCGGTTCCCGGTGACCTCGCCCGTGTGCTTGGACTTCTGACGCCAGATGTTCATCCCGACCATCGACAGCGCCATGAACAGGAACATCCCGCCCATGATGTAGGCGCGCACCGGGTTCGAGGAGGAGTTGAACGCGATGAGGGCGACGGATCCGAGCGAGCCGATCATCGGCACGGCCATCATGAGCGCATTGCTCGCACCCTCGGGCTTGGCCAGCTCCGGGGGCGGCTGCAATGCGATCGATCCGCTCGGCACCTGCGGCGGGGCGGGCCGCGGCCCGGATCGAGGGTTCATCCACTGCTCCCAACTCGTGCCGGGCGCGGTCGGCGCCCCGGCGATGATCGGCATTCAGACTACCGGGCGAGGCCCGGCCGCGCGGGCGCCGTCCATGGGTCGAAGGCCCCATCCCGCGCGGGCGATTGCGTGCGCGAACGGGCGGATCCGCTCGTTAGACTCACCCGGTGAGTGAGACTCCGGGGCCGCCGGGGGGAAGCAGGCAGGAGTGAGTGTGAGCGAGACGGCACATCGGGCGAGCCGGCTGACCCTTGCGCTCCTGGGCCCCACGGGCCTGCGCGACATCGCCGTCGGGGTCGAGACGACCCCCGCCGATCTGCTGGCGAGCATCGATCACGGCCGAACCGATCTCGTATTGACGACGTCCGCCGGGGTCGCCCTCGATCCCCACCGCGGCCTCGGGGATCAGGTCTCCTCCGGTGCGGTGCTCGGCTTCGCGGTCGCCGGCTCGCTCACGACGGGGAGTCGGGCGCTCTCGGAGCGCGCCGGCTGGCAGGGGATCGAGCCCCGGTATCGATTCGTCGCGTCGGGACGGCGCACCCTCGTCGGTCTGCTCGCTGCGGTCGCGGCGGTGGTCGTCGTGATCACCCAGCTCGAACATGTCGTGGCCTCGACCCAGGTGGAGTGGCTGCGGTGGGTGAGCGGGGCGACCCTCGGGGCCGCAGCCGCGGCCGTCGCCGTGCGGCGGCACCCGCAGCTGGTGACGGTCCTCATCGGGCCGCTCCTCGGACTCGGGGCCGGGGTGGCGTGGGCGCCGTGGCAGGTGGCGGCCTCGCCGGTGAAGGCCGTGGCGCTGGCCCTCACCGTCGGTGCGCTCTGTGCCGCCCTCGTGGCCGTGCTCCGATACGCGGTGAGTCGGCGCCAGGATGCCCGGGAGGGCTCCGCCGGGCGGGTCACCGCCGCCGCCTCGCTCGTGGCCGCGATCGTGTCGGGGGTGGCGATTGTGGCGGTGCTGTGCCTCCTCGTCGGTGCGGCGCCGGCCACCACACCCGTCCTGCTCCTCGGCTGCGCACCGCTCGTGCTGCGGGCCCTGCCCGTCGTCGCGCTCCGGATCCCCGACGAGGAGATCCTCGACCTGCCCGTCATCATGAAGTCGGTGCGCAGTGTCCGGGCCACGATGCCCGCCTCGCCGCGGCGCATCCGCACCCGGTGGGTGGCCGAGCACGTCGAGGCGGCCGCCACGAGCCGGTTGGCGGGGGTCATCCTCCTGTGCACCCTCGCGGTCCTGGTCGCGCCGGCCGTGATCGTGCGGGCGCGCCCCGCCGGCGTCGTCGGTTGGGCCGCGATCGGAGCGGTCGCGTGCGTCACCCTCGTGCTCGGGCTGAGCCCGCGGTCCTGGGCCGGGGGGCCCACGAAGGTCATCCCGCGGGTCGCGCTCGTGATCGTGCTGCTCCAGGTCGCCCTGCTTCGGCCGGGAGGTGAGCCGGGGCTGCTCGCGGCGGCGGTGCTCATGGGGCTCGCGGCGCTCATGCTCGTGGTGATGAGCCCGGTGGCCGCGGGCTTCCGGTCGGTGCGCTGGTCCCGGGCGGGCGATATCGTGGAGGCGATGGCCGTGGGGCTCGTGCTGCCCGCGACGCTGCTCGCGGCAGGGGCGCTCGACGCGCTCCCCATGCTCACCGCGAACTGATCCCACTCCCAGACCCGCGTACACCCCCGAACGCCCCCTATATGCCCCCCAGAGGCCCCCAGAGGCACCGAGAGGACCGAGCGATGAGCGTCCACGCGCCGCAGCGACCGCGGTACGCGCCCATGCGGCAGTTGCCGGTCTCGGTGGTCCATCCGCCCGTCGGACGTCGACTGCTCGCGCAGCTGTGCGACACGGTCGTCGTGCTCGCTCCCGGGGCGGTTCTCGTCGTGCTCACGGGCAACCTCGTGCTGGCGGCGATCGTGTCGTTCGAGCTCCTGCTCGCCCAGGTCGTCTCGGAGGCGAGGTGTGGAGCCACCCTCGGCAAGTGGCTTCTCGGCCTTCGGGCGGCGAAGGTCGACTCCCTCTACGCACCCGGGCTCCTGCGAGCCGCGGGGCGCTCCCTCGTGCTCGGCCTGGGCCATCTGGTCGCCGGCCTCGGCCAATTCGTCATGATCGCCGCGGCGGCCGGGGACAAGGACCGTGGGCAGGGCTGGCACGATCGCGCCGCCCGCACCACCGTGCTCGACGTGCGCGCCGGGATTCGGGCCAGCGCGTTCAGCGGCGCCCCGCAGGCCGATCGCGGCGCCGACTCCGCTGCCGGCTCCAGTACCGGCCCCGGCGCCCACCATCCGACCGCAGCGGAGGAATCCGGACGTCGGGCCGGCTCGGGCGGGACTCCGGAGGCGTTCGCCCCGGCCGTGCGGCCGGCGCCCGCTCCCGTCATGCCGCCCGTGCCGCCGGCGGCATCGGCCCCACTCGTTACGCCGCCTCCGATGCCGCCCTCGGTGCTGCACGAATCGGCGGCGCCACAGCCGCCGGCCGCCTCGCCGGCACCCGCCTTCCTCCGACTCGTGGGGGAGGGGACGGCGCCGATCCGCGTGGGAGGGACCGTCTTCGTCGGCCGCGCGCCGGTCGCCCCGGCCGGGGAGGCGGCGACCGCGGTGGCGATCCACGACGATCGGCGTTCCCTCTCGCGCACCCATGCGCGCCTCGAGGCGCGTGCCGCCGAGCTCGTGATCACCGACCTCGGCTCCGCGAACGGCACCTTCCTCATCGCGGCCGACGGGAGCGCGCAGCAGCTCGAGTCCGATCGGCCGGTGGCGGTACCGGCCGGGACGACGTTCGCGCTCGGCTCCAAGGTCTTCACCGTCCACGCGGGCTGACCGGGCGCGCGCACGGCGCGTCGGGCGCCATCGTTTACACTGCGAAGGGCGCTACGGGGAGGCCTCGTGGGGTCGGCCGAGTGGGACAACCGAGCGGGACAACCGAGTCCAGGAGGACTGAATGCCGAGCAAGGACCGGCGCCGGAGCATGTCGATCGTGCTCGCGGCCGGCGTATTGATCGCCGCGAGCGGATGCGGCGACGGCCGACCCGAGGAGCCGACGACCGCCCCCGCGCCCACCGTCGAGCCGACGACGGCCGAACCGACGGCCGAACCGACGCCGGAGCCCACCGAGGCCACGCCGACCCCGGCGGAGATCCCGAACGCCGGGCAGGAGGTCCGGGTGGAACCCGGGGATGCGGTTCCGTTCTACGACTTCAGCCAGAGTTTCGACAGCCCGCCACACGTGGCCGACATCCGGGTGACCGGGGTGGAGTGGGATTGGAGTCCGCCGGGCGATGCCTCGGATCTGTGCGAGTACGATCCGGCCGACGGCCGCTACGTCGCGGTCGACCTCGCGATCGAGTCCAACGCCGCGGCCGAATCGTACGGGACGCCCTTCAGCGGCGAGGACATCGTGATCACGGACGACGCGGGCGAGCCTGCCGCGGACTATCGTGACTGGGAATCGCTCGCGTGCATGAGCCCGGGGGAGGAGATCACGGTGTCGCTCGAGCAGAACACGAGCTATACGGGGGCCCTCCTCTTCGTGGTCGAGGAGGACGCCTCCCAGCTCCGGGTGGACTTCCATTTCGACCGGGAGGGTGTCACCCCGACCTTCGTGTGGCAGCTGAGCGACTTCTGAGCGAGTCGCCGGCGGCCACGCCGTGAAGGCGTCGCGGTGGTATGACGACGGCCCGGCGAGCAGGTGCTCGCCGGGCCGTCGTCGTCTGGCCTCAGAGTAGGTCGTCGGTGTCCATCGTCGCGGGAGTCGCGTGCTCGCGCACGCCGGCCCCGCCGCCGGGCCCGAGGTCGACCGCGGCCTCTTCGGAATCCAGCTGCAGCGCCTGCAGGCCGAGGCCGCGCCGCTTCTTCTTGTCCGAGCCGCGGCCACCGGCCCCACCCATGCCGCCGGCCGCCATCGCAGCGCCGCCGCGGGATCCCCGCCGCAGCGCCCTGGCCGGCGGGCATCGCGCCGCCGCGGGCGCCTGCTGCTCCGCCCGTACCTCCGCGCGCCGCCCGGGCCGCCACCGATCACGCCGGCGCGGGCCCCGCCCGCGGCTCCGGCTCCGGGCGCCCCGAGCGCCGAACCGCCGGGCACCATCCCGGCCCCGCCCCGCGCGCCGAGCAGGCCGCCGAGGCCACCGCCGCCGAGTCCGCGTGCGGCGAGCAGGCCCGCCCCGCCGACCGCGGCGCCCGCGCCGATTCCGGACACGAGCCCGCCGCTGCCCCCGCCGGCGCCCCCGCCGTCGAGGCCGGAACCGGCGCCGCCGCCGGGCCCGTAGCCCGTGCCGCCTCCCGGCTCATAGCCCGTGCCACCGCCGCCGGGGGGATGGCCCGTGCCGCCTCCCGGGGGAGAGGTGGGATCCGTGCCGATCTCGGGAAGGGGCGTGAGTGGATCGCGCGGCCCGATCGGAGGAGACACCTCGTAGGTCGGCGGCTCCCACCCGCCGGGGAGGGTCGGCGGACGCCCGACGTGGATCGGGTCATCGCCGGTGCCGCCGCCACCGCCGCCTGGGCCGGGGAAGGTCGGGCCGTCGGGAAGCTGCGTCCCGGGGGGACGCACGCCGATGACACCGGGACCGGTCGGCGGTCCCCAGGGGAAGGAGCCGACGCCCCCGCCGGGCGGGAGCCCGCCCGGACTGCGCGTGGCCGGGCCGCCGGCGTCCCTCGTGGAACGATCCTCGAAGGTGATCCCGCCGAGCGCACGGTCGTAGCGCTCCCGGGCGATCGCGGCCTCCTCCTCGCGGGCCTCCTCGACGAGGCCCGCCTGCCACAGCCGCATGTCCTCGGCCGGGAAGTGGCCGCCACCACCGAGGATCGAGTAGACGTTCTGCACGCCGAGCTCCCGGGCGGCGATGAACGGGCTCTCGCCCTCGGGCGGGAGGGAGTCGACCGCCTGGGTGGCGTCGCGCATCGCCGCGACCGCGAGGTCGGCGTTGTCCTGCGACTTCGCCACCTTCGTCTTGAGGCTCTCGAACCGCTCGTCGATGAGGTCTGCCGACTCGCGGAAACGCTCGGCGATCAAGCCCTCGATCCCGGTGCGAGAGCGCATCTGCTGCAGGCTCTCCTGCGCGCCTCCCAGGGAGTTGAGCGAAGACGACAGGTTGTTCTGATCCGTCCTGCGCGACCATGCCCCGAATCCGGAGTAGCTGGTGCGGATCCTGTCGAGGTAATCGTAGTGCTGGCCCATGAATCCTCCTCAGACCATCATCGGGATGGGACCCATGCCGGGGATCGCGATCACCGCGCCCTGGATATAGGTCGGGTCCGCGTCGAGACGAGCGCTGAGCAGCTCGAGACCCTGCTCGGTCTCCTCGTCGATGTCCTCGAGCTCGGCGCCCGCCTCGACGAGCGCGTCTCGAAGGCCCTTGAGCTCGGTCCAGATCTCGTCGATGTCGCGCTGCATCTGCTTGACGGTCAGAGTGAAGTCCTGCCGGAAGGACGCGCTGCCCGACACCGCCGCCCAACTGGTCTCCCCCTGGCTCCCGACCGAATGGACGAGGTTTCGGGGGTGATCGAACTCGTCCACGAGTGTGCCTAGGCGCCCGAGGGCGGACTTGAAGTCCTCCTTGTCGACCACGAGGTCGGTCATCCTGATTCCTCTCACTGCTCGGCGTTCGAGATGCTGCGGTGACGGATCTGCGCGAGATCGTCTATCGACGACGGCACGCGTCGAACCCCGGGGTGGGCTTCGACGCGCGCCGGCGATGCGGGTGGTGTGCTCAGCCGCCGAAGCGCTGGGCGTTGCGCTGTTCGGCGTTCTGGTAGTCGGCGTTGCCCTGGGAGACGGCGCGGCCGATGTCGCTCAGGAGGAGCTTCATGTCGGTGATCGCGGAGGACCACTGGGCCTTGGCCTGCTGGTAGGACTCGGCGGCCGCACCGGTCCAGTCCGCGCGCAGGGGCTGGAGGGCGGAGTCCATCTCGGACAGGCGGGTCTCGATCCCGCCGGCGCCGGTCTGGATGTCGGCGGCGGCGGCTTCGATGGCCCCGAAGTTGGCTTTGAACATGTGTCTGGGTTCCTTTCCGGCCTCAGCCGAGCCGGCTGGAGAGGCTGTTCATCGCCGAGGACTGCGTGTCGTCGGTGGAGGTGTAGGTCGTCTGCGAGCTGGTCAGGTTCTGTTCGAAGGTGTCCAGCGCGGAGGTGATCTTGCGGGCGTCGGTGCGCCAGCGTTCCATGAGCATGGTGAAGGCGGAGGCGCCCTGGCCCTGCCACTGCGCGCCGATGCTGGCGAGCTTGCCCTCGAGCTGGTTGAGCTCTGTGTTCAGTGATGCCTTCGCGTCGGCGACCACCTGCGCGCCCCGCTGTAGGGCGCCGTCTGCTGCGGAAACCTCGGTTGCCACAGTCACCTCCCGTGTTCGGGCCCCTCATCCGGGCCGGTTCCGACCACCGCCTGTCGGGGTGGCCGCCGTCGATCCGCTCGACGGCACGCACCAGGGTATTGCCTGCCGTTCGACGGCGTCGATGGGCAGAGGTACCCGACGGGGTGGAGCGTGCCCGGGCGGCACCGGGGCGCGGCCCGGCCGTTATGCTGAGGGCCGTCCACCGTCGACCCGTGAGGAATCCGATGACCGAGGCGCCAGCGCACGCATCGAACGAGCAGGCACATGTGTTCGGGCAACTGCTGCGGATCTCGGTCGTCGCCGGCGACCGGAAGGTCGACGTGGCCGCGCCCCGGAGCGTTCCGATCGCCGAGCTGATCCCGGGGCTGGCCCGCACGATGGGCCTCCTCGAGGCCGGGACCGCCTACGGCGGCTACACGCTCACGACCGCCGACTCGGGCAGCCGCCTCGACCCGGCGCTCAGCCTGCACTCGCAGGGGGTCACCCCCGGCGACGTGCTCACGCTCACAGGCGGGGCGAACGCTCCGACCGAACCGTCCTACGACGACATCGTCGAGGCCGTCGCGGACGCCGTCGAATCCGAGCACCGGCCCTGGACGCCGCAGGACTCGGCGATGACGGCGCTCCTCGCGGCCACCGCCCTCCTCCTCACCGGAGCGGTCCTGCTGTTCGGCGGCGGGGCGCCGGCCGCCGGTGCCGCCGTGATGAGCGGGAGCGCGGCCCTGCTGCTCCTGGTCAGTGCCGTCGTCCTGAGCATCGGCGCCCGGGTCCCGGCCGCCCCGGTCGTGCTCGTGCAGGCCGCCGCGGTCTTCGCCTTCGTCGCCGGCTACCGCGGACTCCCGCGCGCACAGGACGCGAGCGCCTGGGGGATGCCGCTGCTCGTCGGCGGCGCGGCCGTGCTCGGCACGGGCCTCCTCGGGCTCCTCCTCATCCGCCGGAACCGGGAGTTCGCGATCGTGCCCGTGGTCTGCGGCGCCGGGCTGGCGATCGCCGGATTCGGGGTCGAGCAGCTCGGCCTCTCGCCCGACGAGGCGTTCGCCATCGTCGTGGCGGTCGCGGTCCTCGCGGGCCTCGCGATCCCGTGGCTCGCCCTGTCCACCACCCCGCTGCGCGTCATCAGCCCGCGCGACGACGAGGAGGTCTACGCCGACGTTCCGCCGGTGGAGCGGCCCGAGATCGCGGCCGGGTACGCCCACGGCCACCGGGTCCACATCGGCCTGCGGGTCGGTGCCGGCCTGCTCACGCTCATCGCGATCCCGGCCGTCGTCGGGGGCGGCGCGATCGGGACCCTCCTCATGGTCTCGGCGTTCGCGGGAATGCTGCTGAGCGTGCGGGACTCCTACTCCCGGGTCGATGTCACGGTCGTCGTCGTCGTCGCGATCAGCGGCCTCGCGGCCACGGGCCTCACCTCGGCCCTGCTCCACCCCGACTGGCGCACCACGTTGACCATCGCGGTGGGGGCGGTGGCGATCGCCGTCGTGGCGTTCACGCTCGTGGCCCCGCGCCCGCGCCTCTGGCTCGGACGGCTCGCCGACGCCGCCGAGTTCGTCAGCATGGGGGCGCTCATCCCGCTCGTGGTCGTCCTCATGCGCTGGGGAGCGTGATCGGTGGCATCGAAGAAAGAGCTCATCGCGGCCCAGGGATTCTCCCGACGCCGGCTGGTGACGGCCTTCACGAGCGGTGCCCCCGGCGGCCGCGAACTCGAGCCCTCCTCACCGCTCGCGGGCATCATCGTCGGGGTGGTGATCAGCGTGCTCATCGTGGTCGGCTCGCTCGCCGTCGGCCTGTTCGGCGGTCGGGCACCGCAGGGCTGGGACGAACGCGGTCTCGTCATCGTCGCCGACAACGGCGCGCGGTACGTCGCGCTCAACGGCACCCTGCACCCGGTCGCCAACCTCGCCAGCGCCCGGCTGCTCGCGGGTGAGGACGACGGCACCCTCGCCATCGCCACTCTGAAGGAGTCCCAGCTCGGCGACACCCCGCGCGGCAACGTCACGGTCGGGATCCCGGGCGCGCCCGACGCCCTCACCCCCGCCGACTCGCTCACCCAATCGGGATGGACGGCGTGCATCGCCTCGGGCGGCGGCGTCGCCGTGAGCGTCCCGGCGGCCGAGGACGCCACGCGGGCGACGACGGTCCCGGACCCGCGCGGGGCGCTCGTCAAGGCCGAGGGCGGCGGCGACCTGTTCTACATCTGGGGCCCCTACCGCTTCCCGATCGCGGCCGTGGACGCGGGCCGGGTCGACCTGGCGCTCTCGACCGACCGGAACCAGGCGGTCGAGGTCCCGGGGACCTGGCTCAACCTCTTCGTCGAGGGGCCGGCGATCACCCCGCTGACGATGCCCGGTTCCGGGCAGCCGCTCTCTCCGGCCGCGACGGCGGCCACGGGCATGGGCGACGCCCTCACGGTGGGCAGCGTCGTCGTCCTCACGGATGCCCAGGGCAACGCCGACGGCACCTACGCCTTCACGGCCGACTCCGAGCTGGCGCCGCTGACGGATCTCGCGCTCAACCTGTACGACCGACCCGAGCGGGTGCCGCTGACGTTCTCCGAGGCGGAGAGCCTGCGGCGGCTGCCGAGCGCGGAGATCGTGCCCCGGGAATGGCCCACGGCCCAACCGGAGCCGCTCACCGGCGCCCCGTGCGCCCAGCTGCAACACGCCGACGACCAGGGCCGGGCGAGCACGGAGCTCGTGGCGGCGACCGAGGCCCCCGAGGCCGCGGGGATCACGGTCGCTCCCGGGGCGGGCGCGCTCGTGGCCCTCGGAAGCGCCCAGGGCGGCTGGGGCCTCGTGGACGAGTCGGGCACCCTGTACCCGATCCCCGCCGGGAAGCCGACGGCGCTCACCCTGCTCGGCTACCCGGACGTGGATCCCCCGCGCATCGCGGCCCCGTGGGCGGCGCTCTTCCGAGACGGCCCGCAGCTCTCGGCCGACGCGGCCCTGGCCGGGGCCGGCACCTGATGACCGGACGCGCCGCGCGCGCGGCGGCCGCGGCCGTCCTGGCGGCCGTCGCGGTTCTCGGCACCGGCCCAGCGGCGCTCGGGACAGCCGGGGCACAGACGTCGGGCGGCTCCGAGGGCGCAGACGGCTCGGATGAGGCGGGCGCCCCGTCCTGCGACGTGGAGTCGCCGCGGCTCGTGGCCGAGGCACCGACCGCGATCGCGGATCTGGGATTCGACCGTGCCTGGACCATCACCCGGGGCCACGGGGTGTCGGTGGCCGTGGTCGGCACCGGGATCGCGCAGGAGAACGCCCACTTCCCGGCCGACGCGGTCACGAGCGGTGCCGACGTCGTGCGGGCAGGTGAGCCCGCGTCGCAGGACTCGGACGGACTCGGCACAGCCGTCGCGGGCATCATCGGCGCCCGCGGGCTCGAGGGGTCCGGCGTCATCGGCGCGGCACCCGAGGTCACCCTCGTGCCGATCCGCGTCGGCTACGGCGAGGGCGGCGGGAGCGACCGGGACACGCTGCAGCTGACCGTGGCCCGGCTCGCCGCCGGTATCCGCGCCGCAGCGCAGGACGGGGCCCAGGTCATCGCGGTGCCGGCGGCCACCACCCGGGATTCGGCGGCGCTGCGCTCGGCGGTCGAGGACGCCACCGCGGGTGGGGCACTCGTCGTCGCCTCGGCCGGCAGCTCCCGCGACATCGAGCGCCAGGCCGGCTGGGACGAGGAGTCCGGCGCCGCCTCGGCCGGCCCCGGCGCGGCCTGGTATCCGGCCGCCTATCCCGAGGTGCTCGCCGTGGCGCCCGTGACCGAGACGGGGGCGGCCGCCCCCGGGGCGGCGCCGGGCGGGCCGTGGGTCGACATCGCAGCCCCGGGCCAGAACGCGCCCACCACGTTCCTCGCAGCCCTCGACTGCATCCTCGGCGCCGACCCCGATCCGTCCTATGCCACCGGGTACGTCGCGGCCGCCGCCGCCCTAGTGGCCGGGGCCTTCCCGGATGCGGGCCCGCAGGAGTGGTCCTACCGGCTCGAGGCGACCTCCTCCGGGGCCGTGACCGGCACGTTCGACGAGACGGTTGGGTGGGGGGTCGTCAACCCGTTCGACGCCCTCACCCTGTACATCGACGGGTCCGCCCCGGGGCCGACCCCGCCCGCCTCCGTGGCGGGGAGTCGGGAACGCCCCACGGTTCCCGCCGCCGAAGTGGACCTGAGCCGGGTGGTCGATCCCGACGAGGCGGCCCACGAACGGATGCTCTGGTGGGTCCTGGGCGGGCTCACCGTCGTCGGGCTGCTGCTCCTGCTCACCCGCCGCCGGCCTGCGAGCTGAGACGTGGGTCACGGGCGATCCCGGTGCGGTTGCATCGAGCGCCTAGACTGGCTCATGGTTCCAGCCGTCGATTGAAATGAGCCCCGTGCCCAGCACCTCTCAGCTCCGCGTCGCCGTTGTCGGTGCAGGCCCCGCGGGCATCTACGCCGCGGACATCCTCTCGAAGGCCGATGTCGACGCGTCGATCGACCTGTTCGAGCGACTTCCGGCGCCGTACGGCCTGGTGCGCTACGGCGTCGCCCCGGACCACCCCCGCATCAAGGGGATCATCCTCGCCCTGTACAAGGTGCTCCAGCGCGGGGACATCCGCCTGCTCGGCAACGTCGACTACGGCACCGACCTGACGGCGGCGGATCTGCGCGAGCACTACGACGCCGTGATCTTCTCCACCGGCGCGATCCGCGACGCGGACCTGAACATCCCCGGAGTGGACCTGCCCGGCTCCTACGGCGCGGCCGACTTCGTCTCCTGGTACGACGGACACCCCGACGTATCGCGCACGTGGCCGCTCGAGGCCACCGAGGTCGCGGTCCTCGGGGCGGGGAACGTCGCCCTGGACGTGGCCCGGATCCTCGCCAAGCACCCCGAGGACCTCATGGTCACGGAGATCCCGGAGAACGTCGAGGAGGGCCTGCGCGCCAATCCGGTCACCGACGTGCACCTCTTCGGGCGGCGCGGGCCCGCCCAGGCGAAGTTCACGCCGCTCGAGCTGCGCGAGCTGGGGCAGGTTCCCGACGTCGACGTGGTCGTCTACCCCGAGGACTTCGACTTCGACGAGGGGTCGGAGCAGGCGATCCGCGCCTCGAACCAGACCAAGCAGGTGGTCAAGACCCTGACCGACTGGACCCTGCGCGACCCGGCGGAGATGACCGCCTCCCGGCGCGTACACCTGCACTTCCTGCACAGCCCGGCCGAGGTGCTGGGCACGGACAGGGTGACCGGGCTGCGCACCGAGCGCACCGAACTCGCGGGCGACGGCTCCGTCCGCGGCACCGGCCGGTTCGAGGACTTCGAGGTGCAGGCCGTCTACCGGGCGGTCGGCTACTTCGGGTCGCCGCTGCCCGGTGTGCCCTACGACGCCGTCGCCGGGGTCATCCCGAACGACGGCGGCCGCATCATCGGTGACGACGGCCGCGCCGTGCCCGGCATGTACGCCACGGGCTGGATCAAGCGGGGGCCGATCGGCCTCATCGGTTCCACCAAGTCCGACGCCGCCGAGACGATCCGGAACCTCCTCGAGGAGTTCGCCGACGGCCGGCGCACCGCGAGCGAACGTGATCCCGACGCCATTCTCCGCAAGCTCGAGGCCGACGGAGTGCCCTTCACCACCTGGCACGGCTGGGAGTTGCTCGACACCTACGAGCGGGCTCTCGGAGAGCAGGCCGGCCGGGACCGCGTCAAGGTCGTCAGCCGCGAGGAGATGACGCAGATCTCCCGCGCGGATCGCGAGCACGCCGAGCAGCCCAGCGGCAGCTGACGCACGTCCGCCGGCCGAGTGGCGTTCACGCCTGCCGGGGGCGGCGGACCGCGACCACGACCGCCAGCCCGGCGCCCGCCGTCAGGGCCACGGCCGCGACGAAGGGGCTGAGCGCGGGGGAGGAGGTGGCCCCGAGCACGAGGCCGCCGGCCCACGAGCCGCTCGAGATGCCGAGGTTGAACGCGACGACCATGGCCGCCGAGACGAACGCGCGGTGCGCCGGTGGGGTCGCGTGCAGCGCGAGGGCCTGCACGGTCGGTCCGATCGTGCCGAACATGAGCCCCCACAGCGCCAGGCCGGCGGCCAGGAGCCCGAGGCGGGGCCCCGCCGTGCCCACGAGCACCATCGCCGCCGCGAACAGGGCGAAGAGCACGATCGGGCCGCGGCTCGGCCACCGATTCGTCACCGGGCCCGAGAGCACGAGGCCGGCGATGCTCGCCACGCCGATGATCCCGAGCAGCAGGCCCTGCCGGGCGTCGTCGACGCCGGAGACCTGGGTCAGGAACCGGGTGATGTAGGTGTAGACCACGAAGTGACCGAAGACGAACAGGAGGGCCGCCGCGCTGAGCAGGAGCGGGGTGGCGAGCCGGCCCGCGGCCCGGCGGCCCGGCGCGGGCCGCGCCGCCCGCACGTCCGCGGCCGCGGGTGGGTCGGCCGGGTCGGGCGGGAGGGCCCGCAGGATGACGGCGGCGATCCCGAGTGCCGCGATGCTCACGGCGGCGCAGATCCAGCGCCAGCTCACCACCTCGACCGCCGCGGCCGCCGCCGGGATGGCGAGGGCGGCCGCCAGCTGGGATCCACCCGTGACGATCGCGATGCCCGCGGCCAGGTGGGCCGGACGCAGCAGGGAACTGGCGTACACGACGACCATCGCCCAGAACACTCCGTGGAACGTCGCCCCCACGAGACGCGAGGCGAACGCCGCGGCGTAGCCCGGGGCGAGGGCGGTGGCCAGGTTCCCCACGGCCATTCCCGTGAGCGCAATGCCCACGACGGCCCGGCGGTCGGCCCGGGCGAGGAGGCGCACGAGCGGGATCGAGGTGAGGATGACCGTGAGGCCCCACACGGCGACGAGGGTGCCGATCGCCGTCTCGGGCACGCCGAGGTCGGCGGCCATGGCGGGCATGACGCCCGCCGGGAGGGTCTCTGCGCTCACTGTGAGCATGACCGCGAGGCACAGCGGCGCGAGGCGCGCCCACGGGAACCGCCCGGGAGTGGTCGGCATGGGCCCACCGTAGACCGCCGGTCGCTCCATTCCTCCTACGGGCCCATCCGGGTGGATGCGGCGCCCGAGGACCGCAGGCTCGTGATCACGCTCGAGGCGACGGTGGCGCGGGCGGGGGCCCCGACGCCGATGAGAGTGGCCGAGGCGGCGCCGACCCAGTCCCCGTAGCCGAGGAAGTACATCCCGGGCCGGTCTCGGGATCGGGTGGGCGGGTCGCCGGTGGTGGCCGGGACGGACCCATTGCGCCCATCGCGCGTGAGGCCCAGGGGCCGCAGGTGGCCCAGATCGGGGCGGAAGCCGGTGCACCAGAGCACCGTGTCGATCGCCAGGGAGCGGCCGTCGTCCCAGCGGATTCCCGTGGCGGTGAAGCCGGAGAACATCGGTCTCGCCTCCAGCCGCCCGGCGTCGCGGGCCTGCCGGACCGCCGGAACGGCGACGATGTCGCCGAGGGAGCCGACCCTGCCGATCCTGCCGTGCTCGTCGTGCCCACGGGACTGGACGTGGTCGGTGGCGAGGGCGAACAGGGCCCGGCCGTCGACGTCGTCGGGCAGGTAGCGCGGGGGCCGGCGGGTCACCCAGGTCACCGATGCGGCGGCCGGGAGCAGATCGGCGGCGATCTGTGCGCCGGAGTTGCCCCCGCCGATCACCGCGACCCGCGCCCCGGCGAAGACCGCTCGGCACCGGTAGCCGGTCGTGTGCACCTGGGCGCCGGCGAAGGTGTCCGCGCCGGGAAGCCTCGGGATGAAGGGGCGCCGCCAGGAGCCGGTGGCGTTGACGACCACCCGGCTCACCCAGGTGCCCCGATCGGTGTGGGTGAGGTAGCCGCCGCCCGGGTGGCCTTCGACGGCATGGACGGTGACGGGCCGGTGCACGGGCAGCCCATACCGGTCCTCGTAGGCGCCCAGGTACGACACCACGTGCCCGGCCGACGGATTGCCCGGCCCGTCCCAGGCGGGCATGCGGTATCCGGGCAGGGAGCTGTAGGCGGCCGGGGAGAACAGCTCCAGGGTGTCCCAGTAGTGCTGCCAGGCTCCGCCGGGGCGGGCGTTGGCGTCGAGGATCGCGTAGCTGGGGGCCGGTCCGCCGCGGCCGCGGGCGGCGTCCCGCGCCCGGCGATGCAGGTGGAAGCCGGCGGCCAAACCGGCCTGGCCGCCGCCGATGACCAGGACGTCGACGACACGGGCCGGCTCCACCTTCGGCGTCGGTCGCGGGATCATCCCGCCACCGTACATTGACGTCGATCGATACGTCTCGATAGTGTCCACGTCCACGACGGCATCGGCGGCGACATCGGCCGATGCGGCCGGTGGGCTTCCGAGCGTCACCACCGTCGCGCCCGACCCCTCACCCGAGACAGGAGACCCGAGCGATGCCCACGCCGCAGGCCCCCACCCCGCAGCCCGCCGTGCTGTTCGTCTGCGTCAAGAACGGCGGCAAGTCCCAGATGGCCGCCGCGCTGATGGAACACCACGCGGCCGGGAGCGTCGAGGTCCACTCCGCCGGCACGCTCCCCGGGGCGACGATCAACGCCCTGTCCGCCGAGGTGATCGCCGAGGTCGGCGCGGACATGTCCGGCGGGCGCCCCAAGCCCATCGACCCGGCACTCCTGCGTCGCGTGGACCGGGTCGTGATCCTCGGCGACGAGGCCGAGGTCGAGCCGGTGGCGGGCATGGCCGGGGCCATCGAGACCTGGCACACCGACGAGCCCTCCGCCCGAGGCATCGAGGGCATCGAGCGGATGCGCCTCGTGCGCGACGACATCGACGCCCGCGTGACGGCCCTGCTCGCCGAGTTCGCCCGCACGGAGCATCGCCGGCCCCGAGGCCGGCGCTGACCCGCGATCAGCGGTAGTTGACGAACTGCAGCGCGGCGTCGATGTCCGCGTCCTTGAGCAACTCCTGGACCCCCTGCAGGTGATCGCGCGACTTCGAGCTCACGCGCACCTCGTCGCCGGTGATCTGGGTCTTGACGCCCTTGGGGCCCTCGTCGCGGATGAGCTTTGTGATCTTCTTCGCATTCTCGCTGCTCAGCCCCTCCTTGAGGGCGCCGGCGAGGCGGTACTCCCTGCCCGACGGCACCGGCTCGTTCTCGCCGGTGTCGATCGCCTTGAGCGAGACGCCCCGGCGGATGAGCTTGGACTGGAAGACGTCGAGGATCGCGAGCACGCGATCGGGCGCGTTCGCAACCATGAGCACGGTCTCGCCCTCCCACGAGATGCTCGCCCCCACCCCGCGGAAGTCGTAGCGCTGGGAGACCTCCTTGGCGGTCTGGTTGAGCGCGTTGTCGACCTCCTGTCGGTCCACTTTGCTGACGATGTCGAACGAGGAGTCCGCTGCCATGGTGTGTCCTTCCTGCAGGTGCCGGGTACATCACAGTGCCCGGTTGGTCACGCGGGCCCAGAACTTGCTATTGTTCCATCCGGCCCACCGGTCCACCACCGGACGGGTCGCCAGCACGACCAGCAGCGCGAGCAGGACCGTGCTGCCCAGGCGGGTTACCCAAGTGGCCAAAGGGAGCTGACTGTAAATCAGCCGCGGAATGCTTCGGGGGTTCGAATCCCTCACCCGCCACCAAGCCGTGACCACGTCACGGTGAGGGAACACCGGTCCACGATTCGCGGAACGCCCGCGGAGCATGTACTCTCGTTCCCGCTGCCCCGATAGCTCAGTCGGTAGAGCGTCTCCATGGTAAGGAGAAGGTCTAGGGTTCGATTCCCTATCGGGGCTCTGGTTCTCGGTCCGTCGCCCCTCTCGGGGGGACGCCGGGAGCACGCGGCGGGGTAGCTCAGACGGTAAGAGCGCACGACTCATAATCGTGAGGTCGCGGGTTCGATCCCCGCCCCCGCTACCGTGAAGACGTAGCATCTAGTAGCGCCCGCCGCGCAACCCGACGTGAGGAACACCAGTGGCCAGCAAGTCAGCGGACATCCGCCCGAAGATCACCCTCGCTTGCGACGTGTGCAAGAGCCGCAACTACATCACCAAGAAGAACCGCCGGAACAACCCCGACCGGCTGGAGCTTGCGAAGTTCTGCGCGCGCTGCAACGCCAAGACCAACCACCGCGAGACCCGCTGAGCGCAGCGATGGTCAACGCCGACTACGTAGGGCGGGAGTTCCACGGAACCCCGCCCTACGTCGTGTCCGCGGCCAAGATCTCCGAGTTCGCCGACGCCGTGGCCGCCGACTCGCCGATCCACCGCGACGCGGCCGCCGCCCGGGCGCGCGGCTACGCCGACGTCGTGGCCCCGCCGACCTTCGCCGTCGTCATCGCCCAGCGCGCCGAGGCCGAGTACATCGAGGATCCGGGCGCCGCGATCGACTTCAGCCGGGTCGTGCACGCGAACGAGACCTTCACGCCGGCCCGCCCGCTCGTGGCCGGCGACGAGATCTCCACGGTCACCCGGGTGGTCTCGATCGCCACGCGCGCCTCGATCACGATGGTGACGACGCGGGTCGACCTGACCGACGCCGCCGGGGTGGCGGTCGGCAGCGTCGAGTCCACGCTCGCCGTCCGCGGGGAGGACGCGTGAGGACGACGCTCGCCGCCGATGCGCAGATCGGTACCGTTCTGTTCGAGGTCACCCGGGTGATCGACCGGGCCCGGCTCGTCCGTTATGCCGGCGCCTCCGGGGACTTCAACCCCATCCACTACAGCGACCGGGTGGCCACCGAGGTGGGCCTGGGCGGCGTCATCGCCCACGGCATGCTCACCATGGGGCTGGCGGGCGCGGCGCTGACCGACTGGCTCGGCGACCCGGCGGACCTGCTGAGCTACGGCGTGCGCTTCACTCGCCCCGTGCCCGTGCCCGATCCGGGCGAGGTCGCCCTGACGATCGTCGCGCGCATCGGCGCGATCGAGGCCGACGATTCGGCGGATTCAGCCGACTCGGCCGACTCAGGACCCGTGCCGACCGCCCGGATCGACCTGGCGGTCACCCTGGCCGGGAAGGCCGTGCTCGGCAAGGCGCAGGCGCGCGTCCGCCTGACCTGATCGCCGCCCACAACACGCGGCCGACCCGGCTCAGGAGGTCGAGCCCGGCCGGAGCTCGACGCCGAGCACACGACCGCGGGCAGGTCGCCCGTGGGCCAGCTCGATCGCGGCCTCGGCGATGACCTTGCCGCGGTCGCGGCGCGGCTGATCGATCGTCGTGAGCCGGTCCTCCCCGATCCAGGGCAGGTCCACTCCGTCGAATCCCGCCACGGCGACGTCGTCGGGGACCGCGAGTTCCCGCTCGCGCACCGCCAGGAGCATCCCGGCCGCGATGAGATCCGACTGGCCCACGAGCGCGGTGGGGTGGTGCGCGAGCAGCGCATGCCCGGCGGTGATGCCCTCGTCGACGAGCGAACCGCGGCACTCCCAGATCGCCACCGGTTCGATCCCGCCGCTGCGCAGCCCGGCGAGCCGGTGCGCGGTCACCTGGTAGACGGGATCGTCGGCGGGATCGACCTCGCCGCGTCGAAGTCCGGGTGAGTACGGCAGCGTGGCGAGCGCCACGCGGGTGTGCCCGCGGGCGCGCAGGTGTTCGGCGATGAGGCGCATGCCCCGTTCGTCCTCGACCGTGATGCTCGTGGCCCCGCGGGGGCGCCCGTTGAGTGCGATCATCGCCACGCCGCGGCCGCGCAGCGTGCGCACGGCCCGATCCCGGGGGGCGAGCGCGTAGAACAGGATGGCCGCGTCGATGGCGGCGTTCTGCAGGAGGGGATGGGGACGGCCCGCCGGGTCCTCGCGGGGGATGAGCAGCACCCCGTAGCCCGCCTCGCCCAGGGATTCCGTGATGCCGTCGAGCGTCTGCAGCGAGACCGGGTCGCGGAAGGAGTAGCGCAGGTCGTTGTCGATGACGATCCCCACGACCCCGCTGCGCCCTCGCCGCAGCGAGGCCGCCATGGGATTGGGCCCGGTGTAGCCGAGGTCGGCGGCCGCCCCGAGCACGCGCTCGCGCGTCGCGGCGGCGATCGGACCGGCGCCGGAGAAGGCGAGCGAGGCGGTCGAGAGCGACACCCCGGCGGCGCGTGCCACCTCCGTGAGCGTGACCGACGCCACCATGACCTACCTCCTGGAATGGGAAACTCCGCCACCCTAACGTACGCTGTTCGAATCGTTTCGAGCTTCGACCCGAGGACTGTCTTTGGCTTCGACCCAATCCGAGCGCGCCACCGCGCGCTGGGCGGCTGCGGCCGTCATGGCGGTGTTCTTCGCGAACGGGTTCGCGTTCGCGAACTGGGCCTCGCGCATCCCGACGGTCAAGTACACCCTCGACCTGGAGCCGCACGAGGTCGGCCTCATCCTGCTCGTCGGCTCGCTGGGGTCCCTGCTCGCCATGCCCCTCGCCGGCCGCGTGATCGAACGCCTCGGATCGGCCACGGCGGCAGTCGTCTCCGGAGTCGTCGCGGTCGCGGGGATGGGCGCGGCGGTGGCCGCGGTTCCGGCGGGACTCCCGCTCGGGGTCGCCGGCGGACTCCTCGTGGCGATGGCCGGCATCGGCGCGCTCGACGTGAGCATGAACTTCGCGGGCACCCATGTCGAACGCGCCATCGGCCGCGCGATCATGCCCTGGTTCCACGGCTTCTTCTCGCTCGGAACGGTCGCCGGCGCGGGCATGGGCACCCTGCTCTCGCGTGCCGGGGTGGCGATCACCGTGCACATCTGGCTGGCGCTGGCCGTCATGCTCGTCGTCGTGCTCGTCGGCGTCCGCGGCTTCCCGCGCGTCCCTCGCCGCGATCCGCTCCCTGCGGCCACTGTGGCCACTACGGCCCCTGCGACTCCTGCGACCCGTGCGACCCCCGGTCGCGGGTACCTGCGCGCCTGGCTCGAGGGGCGCACCTGGCTCATCGGGCTCGTGGTGCTCGCCGCGGCCCTGACCGAGGGCGCCGCCAACGACTGGCTCGCCCTGGGGATCTCCGAGGGCTTCGACGTGCCGGAGCACGAGGGCGCCTTCGGGCTCACCGTGTTCATGACCGCGATGACCGTCATGCGCTTCGCCGGCACGTGGCTGCTCGACCGCTTCGGGAGGGTGGCCGTCCTGCGCACCTGCGCCGGCCTCGCGATCGCCGGGCTGGCCGTCTTCGGCTTCGCACCGAGCCTGCCGTTCGCGCTCGTGGGCGCCGTACTGTGGGGCCTCGGCGCGGCGCTCGGATTCCCGGTCGGCATGAGCGCGGCCTCGGACGATCCCCTCCACGCCGCGGCCCGGCTCTCGGTGGTCTCCACCATCGGCTACAGCGCCTTCCTCGTCGGACCCACGCTGCTCGGGCTGCTCGCTACGCACGTGGGCTACCGGCACGCCCTCCTCGCGATCCTCGTGCCGCTCGTCATCGGCCTCCTCGTGACCGGGGCGATGGCGGCGCCCGAGCCCGCGCGGGATTCGGCCGACACCGCGACCGGCGCTACTGTGGCCGAGTGAGTACCCGCCTGGCCGATCTGACCACCCTGCGCGTCGGCGGTCCGGTGGCCACGCTCGTCGACGTCGAGAGCGAGGCCGAGTTCATCGACGCCGTGCGGGCGGCCGACGCCGGATCGAGCAGATCCGCCGAACCCGTGGGCACGGCGGCCGGCGCCGGTCTCCTCGTCCTCGGCGGCGGATCGAACGTCCTCGCCGGCGACGGCCCTTTCGCGGGCACGGTCGTGCGGGATCGCCGCACGGCCATCGACGTCGAATCGGCCGACGCCTGCGGGGGAGCGGTCGTGCGCGTGAGCGCCGGCACGCCGTGGGAGCACGTGGTCGACGCTGCGATCGCCGAGGGCTGGATGGGCATCGAATGCCTCACCGGGATCCCGGGCAGCACCGGCGCGACCCCCGTGCAGAACGTCGGCGCCTACGGCCAGGAGATCGCCGAGGTCGTCTCGACGGTCCGCTGCTGGGACCGCGCCGAGCAGCGGGTGCGCACCTTCGCCGCCGGTGAGCTCGGCTTCGGCTACCGCAGCTCCCTGCTCAAGTCCTCCCTCGGCGGGCGCTGGGGCGTGACCCCGCGCTACGTCGTGCTCGAGGTGAGCTTCCAGTTCCGGCTCGCGACCCTCTCGGCGCCGATCCGCTACGCCGAACTGGCCGCGGCACTCGACGAGCCCCTCGGCGGCCGGACGGATGCCGCCCGGGTGCGCTCCGCCGTCCGTGCGCTGCGCGCGGGCAAGGGCATGGTGCTCGACGACGGCGACCACGACACGTGGAGCGCCGGCTCGTTCTTCACGAATCCGATCGTCGCCCGCGGGCTCGTTCCCGCCGGCGCCCCGGCCTTCGACGTGCGGGGCACGGACCTGGTCAAGACCTCCGCCGCGTGGCTCATCGCGCGGGCCGGGCTCGAGCGGGGCTTCGGCCTCGGCGGGCGCGCCGCCCTGTCCGGCAAGCACGTGCTCGCGCTGACCAACCGCGGTGGCGCCAGCGCCGCCGAACTGCTCGATCTCGCCCGGGCCGTGCGGGCCCGGGTCGCGGGCGCCTTCGGCATCACGCTCGTGCCCGAACCGGTGCTCGTCGGCGTCAGCCTCGACTGAGGCCGGGCCCGGCGCCCGGAAGGTCCGCCAGCCACGCGTCCACGCCGGCGAGCAGGCGGGCCTTCGTCGTCTCCTCGGCCCGACTCGCCCGGATCGAGCCGGCCGCGAGCCGGGCGAGGCCGGTGTCGTCGACCCCGTGCACCTCGCGCGCGATCCGGTACTGATCCACGAGTCGGGACCCGAACAGGAGCGGGTCGTCGGCCCCGAGCGCGATCTGTGCCCCCGCCGCCATGAGGCGGGTCAGCGGCACCGACTCGGCCTGCCCGTAGACCCCCAGCGAGACGTTGGAGCCGGGGCACAGCTCGAGGCTCACGCCGGCCTCGACCAGCCGCGCGAGCAGCGCCGGATCCTCGACGCTGCGCACCCCGTGACCGATGCGGTCGGGGTGCAGCGCGTCCACGACCTCCCGCACGTGGGCCGGGCCGAGGAGTTCGCCGCCGTGCGGCACGAGCGCGAGGCCGGCGCGCTGAGCGATCTCGAACGCCGGCCCGAACGCGCCCGTATCGCCTCGGCGTTCGTCGTTGCTCAGCCCGAAGCCGATGACCCGGCCGGCGTGCCGGGCGGCGAGCCGGGCGAGGGTGCGGGCCTCGAGGGGATGGCGGATCCGCGAGGCGGCGACGATGATCGCCACCTCGACGCCGGTGTCGGCGCTCGCCGAGCGCGCCTCGTCGAGGATGATCTCGAGCGCGGGGGTGATTCCGCCCACGAATTTCGCGTACGAGGTGGGGTCCACCTGCAGTTCGAGCCGCCGGGATCCCTCGGCGGCGTCGTCCTGCGCGGCCTCGCGCACGATCCTCCTCATGACGGCCTCGGAGTCGACCACCGCCCGGGCCGCGTCGTAGAGGTGCTGGAACCGGAACCAGCCGCGCTGGGTGGCGGGCAGGCGCAGGGAATCGGGAATCGTGGCCGCGCTCCGGAGCGACGGCGGAAGTCGCCTTCCCTGCTCCTCGGCGAGCTCGACGAGCGTGGCCGGGCGCATCGAGCCGGTGAAGTGCAGGTGCAGGTGCGCCTTGGGCAGGAGAGCGAGATCACGCTGACTGACGACGTCCATCCGGATACCCTAGAGGCCGCGGGGCAGACCCTGGTTCGACCTCGGGCCGGATGTCCCGTACACTGATGGACGGTAGCTGCGACTGCCACGAATGCCGGTGCCCCTCGGGTCCGGAAGACGTGGCGGGCGAGGTCACCGCGTAGGGCAGTGGCGCAATTGGTAGCGCACCGGTCTCCAAAACCGGCGGTTGTGGGTTCGAGTCCCTCCTGCCCTGCCAGCGGGCCGGCGTCGATCATCATCCGATCGTCGACTTCGGCCCGGTTCGGTTCAGGTACCCGGTGAGGAAGGTCATGAGTATGTCCGTGAATGCGTCAGACGGCGGCGCCGACGGCATCTCACGTGCCAAGACGCCCTCGTCCAAGGCACGCAAGCCCGCGTCCAAGCCGAACCTCTTCGCGCGGATCCTCACCTTCTTCAAGCAGGTCGTCACCGAGCTGAAGAAGGTCGTCACCCCGAGTCGGAACGAGTGGGGCACGTACATCATCGTCGTGCTCGTGTTCGTCATCGCGGTCATGGCGTACGTCGGAGTGCTGGACTTCCTGTTCGGCAAGCTCATGTTCTGGGCATTCGCGCGCTGATCCCGACCGCCACCCACGTTCGAGTCGCCCGAGGAATCCTCAGGAGAGAGAGTAGGTCCCCCGTGTCTGAGCAGCCTTCCGACGCCGAGACGGTCGAGAACGCCGACAACACGGTGGCTCCGGCCGACGAGCCGGACGCTGTCGCCACGCCCGAGGTCGCAGGCACCCGCGTGGCCGTGGAGGAGGACCCGCTCGCCGAGTTCAAGCGCGAGCTGCGTTTCCTGCCCGGCGACTGGTACGTCATCCACTCCTACGCCGGCTACGAGAACCGGGTCAAGGCGAACCTCGAGTCGCGCACCACCTCCCTGAACATGGAGGACTACATCTTCCAGGTGGAAGTCCCCATGGAGGAGGTCGTCGAGATCAAGAACTCGGTGCGCAAGCTCGTGAAGAAGGTGCGCATCCCCTCCTACGTGCTCGTGCGGATGGACATGACCGACGAGTCCTGGGGGGCCGTGCGCCACACCCCGGGCGTCACCGGCTTCGTGGGCAACACGCACTCTCCGGTGCCGCTCACGCTCAACGAGGTCATGTCGATGCTCGCCCCGGCCCTCGAGGCGAAGACCGCTCCGGTCGCTGCCGGCGGCGGGGCCGCGGCGACGCCGGTGCACGTCGAGTTCGAGATCGGCGAATCCGTCACCGTGACCGACGGCCCGTTCGACACGCTCCCCGCCACGGTCTCCGAGATCTCGCCCGAGAACCAGAAGGTGACCGTGCTGGTCTCGATCTTCGGCCGGGAGACCCCGGTCGAACTGTCGTTCAACCAGATCGCCAAGATCTGAGCTGAACCCAAGCTCAAACACGATTCAAAAGGACCCCCATGCCTCCCAAGAAGAAGGTCGCCGGGCTGATCAAGCTCCAGATCCAGGCCGGCGCCGCCAACCCCGCCCCGCCGATCGGGCCCGCGCTCGGTCAGCACGGCGTCAACATCATGGAGTTCTGCAAGGCCTACAACGCGGCCACCGAGTCGCAGCGCGGCAACGTGATCCCCGTGGAGATCACGGTCTACGAAGACCGGTCCTTCACGTTCATCACGAAGACCCCGCCGGCCGCAGAGCTCATCAAGAAGGCCGCCGGTGTCGGCAAGGGCTCGGCCACCCCGCACACCGTCAAGGTCGCCTCCATCAGCGGTGACCAGGTGCGCGAGATCGCCCAGACCAAGATGGCCGACCTCAACGCCCGCGACATCGACGCGGCCGCCAAGATCGTCGCCGGCACCGCCCGCTCCATGGGCGTCACCGTCAACGACTGATCGGGCCGACACACACTCTTTCCAGTGGCAGGGCCGCGCGGGCCCGCACCACGACTGCTCGCACATCATTAGGAGAACAGCAGATGACCACGCGTTCCAAGGGGTACCGCAACGCGGCCCAGCTCATCGACCGCAGCCACCAGCACAACCCGCTGGAGGCCATGCGGCTGGCGAAGAAGTCCGCCACCACCAAGTTCGACAGCACCGTCGAGGTCGCCTTCCGGCTCGGGGTCGACCCCCGCAAGGCCGACCAGATGGTCCGCGGCACCGTGAACCTGCCGCACGGCACCGGCAAGACCGCCAGGGTCCTGGTCTTCGCCACCGGTGAGCGTGCCGAGCAGGCCATCGCGGCCGGCGCCGACGAGGTCGGTGGCGACGAGCTCATCGAGAAGGTCGCCGGCGGATATACGGACTTCGACGTCGCCGTGGCGACCCCGGACCTCATGGGCAAGGTGGGCCGGCTCGGCCGCGTCCTGGGCCCCCGCGGTCTCATGCCGAACCCGAAGACCGGGACCGTCACGATGGACGTGACCAAGGCCGTGAACGACATCAAGGGCGGCCGGATCGAGTTCCGCGTCGACAAGCACGCCAACCTCCACTTCATCGTCGGCAAGTCCTCCTTCAGCGACGTGCAGCTGGTCGAGAACTACGCCGCCGCCCTCGAGGAGATCCTGCGGCTCAAGCCGTCGTCGGCGAAGGGCCGCTACATCAGCAAGGCCGTCGTCTCCACGACGATGGGCCCGGGCATCCCGCTCGACCCGGCCGCCACGAGCGACCTGACGGGCGAGGCGGGCGCCTGAGGGACCCACACGCGAACCGCGGCGAGCGCCTCACCCTCGGGTGGGGCGCTCGCCGCCGTTGCGGCACGTCCGTCCTCGATTCGGGACGGCGGAACTCGCCCACGTGAGCCAGACCACCCGGGGCGAGTTGGCGTCGTCCGTACGCGACCGCTACGATGAAGGCTGCCAAAGACCGCCGGTTACCGATCTGCACGCACGATCGGTCCAAGTCCGTCACGACGGAGCCTGCGCAGGTGCCAGGAGTTCCGCCCCGTCCCCACGGGAACCATGCGAGCCCCGTGCCCTGCGCACGGGGCTTTTCTCGTGCCGGGGCCGATGGTCCTGAATCGTAAAGGAGGGGCCCATGGCACGGCCTGATAAGGCAGCCGCGGTCGCGGAGCTGACGGAGCGTTTCCGGAGCTCGAACGCCGCAGTGCTGACCGAGTACCGAGGGCTCACGGTGGCCCAGCTCAAGCGGCTGCGCACCGCCCTCGGTGATTCCACGCAGTACGCCGTGGTGAAGAACAAGCTCAGCGCCATCGCCGCCCGGGAGGCCGGGCTCGACGCGCTCGAGGGGAAGTTCGTCGGCCCCTCGGCCGTCGCCTTCGTCGAGGGCGATGTGGTCGAGGCCGCGAAGGGTCTGCGCGACTTCGCCAAGGACAACCCGCAGCTCGTCATCAAGGGCGGGGTGCTCGACGGCAACGCACTCTCGGCGGAGCAGGTCACCCAGCTCGCGGACCTCGAGTCCCGCGAGGTGCTCCTGGCCAAGGCCGCCGGGGCGATGAAGGCCAAGCTGCACCAGGCGGCTCAGCTGTTCAACGCGCCGGCCTCCAAGGCCGTTCGCACCATCGAAGCCCTGCGCGAGAAGCAGGCGACCACCGACGCCGCCGCCTGAGCGCGCGTCTTTCACCCACACGCTTCTTGCGCAAGCAGGACACAACGGAAGGAAGCCACCATGGCTAAGCTCAGCACCGACGAGCTCATCGACGCATTCAAGGACCTGACCCTCATCGAGCTCTCCGAGTTCGTCAAGGCGTTCGAGGACACCTTCGACGTCACCGCCGCCGCCCCGGCCGCCGTGGCCGTGGCCGCCGGCCCGGCCGGTGGCGACGCCGCCGCCGAGGAGGAGCAGACCGAGTTCGACGTCGTCCTCGACTCGATCGGCGACAAGAAGATCCAGGTCATCAAGGAGGTGCGCGCCCTCACGTCCCTCGGCCTCAAGGAGGCCAAGGACCTCGTGGACGCCGCACCGAAGGCCGTCCTGGAGGCCGTGGCCAAGGACGTGGCCGAGAAGGCCAAGGAGGCCCTCGAGGCCGCCGGAGCCGGCGTCACGATCAAGTGACCCGATCGCGCTGACGGCGCGATCTCGAGAGCCCGGCCGCGGTGGGGGACCGCCGCGGCCGGGCTCTCGGCATTCTCACGCGCGCTCGGCGGAGTCGGCCCGGTTCGGGCCCGGTCGGCCGCGGTTCGTGTCGTCGGTCACAGCGGGCCTCCCGCGGTGGACTCGCCACGTGGCAGCGGCTATGCTGTCGCTTTGCGCGTGCTCTGACCTCGGCATGTTTCCCAGCGCACCTCAGGTGGTGGATCCACTCCCAGCATACGCCCGGGCGACCGGCGGGCAGGAGTGGTGAACCGTCGGGTGCGCCGGGCCGCACCTCGACCACGAACACGCGCGTGTGCACACACACTCCGTAGGGAAGGAACCCCTCTTGGCTGCCTCGCGCACCCCTACTGCTCCTCACGCTGACGCAATTGCAAACCGGACGGCATCCCGCCGTGTCTCGTTCCAGAAGATCATCGAGCCGATGCAGGCGCCCGACCTGCTCGGGCTCCAGACGGAGAGCTTCGACTGGCTCCTCGGGAACGAAGCATGGCAGGCGCGGGTCGCCGCCGCCGGAGAAGACGAGGTCCCCTCGGTCTCCGGGCTGGAAGAGATCTTTGAGGAGATCTCTCCGATCGAGGACTTCGGTCAGACGATGTCCCTGTCCTTCCGCGACCACCGCTTCGAGCCGCCGAAGTACTCCTCCCAGGAGTCCAAGGACAAGGACTTCACCTACTCGGCCCCGCTGTTCGTCACGGCCGAGTTCGTCAACTACACGACCGGCGAGATCAAGTCGCAGACCGTGTTCATGGGGGACTTCCCGCTCATGAGCGAGCGCGGCACGTTCATCATCAACGGCACCGAGCGGGTCGTCGTCTCCCAGCTCGTGCGGTCCCCGGGCGTCTACTTCGAGCGGACCCCCGACAAGACCTCCGACAAGGACGTCTTCACCGCCAAGATCATCCCGTCCCGGGGTGCGTGGCTCGAGTTCGAGATCGACAAGCGGGACGCCGTCGGCGTGCGCGTCGACCGCAAGCGCAAGCAGCCCGTGACCGTCCTGCTCAAGGCCCTCGGGCTGACCGAGTCGGAGATCCGGGAGGAGTTCGCCGAGTACCCCACGGTGCTCGAGACCCTGGAGAAGGACGTCGTCCACACCCAGGACGAGGCCCTGCTCGACCTCTACCGCAAGATCCGTCCCGGCGAGCCGCCGACGGTCGAGGCCGGCAGCGCGCTGCTCGAGAACTTCTACTTCAACCCCAAGCGCTACGACCTCGCGAAGGTCGGTCGCTACAAGGTGAACAAGAAGCTCGGCGTCGACGCCCCGCTCGACGACTCGGTGCTGTCGAACTCCGACATCGTCGCGACCATCAAGTACATCGCGGCGCTCCACCAGGACTCCTCGACCATGGCCGGCAGCCGGCACGGCGAGCCGGTCGAGGTCGTCGTCGAGACCGACGACATCGACCACTTCGGCAACCGCCGGATCCGCGCCGTGGGTGAGCTCATCCAGAACCAGGTGCGCACCGGGCTGTCGCGGATGGAGCGCGTGGTCCGCGAACGCATGACCACCCAGGACGTCGAGGCGATCACGCCGCAGACCCTCATCAACATCCGCCCGGTCGTCGCCTCGATCCGCGAGTTCTTCGGCACCTCGCAGCTCTCGCAGTTCATGGATCAGAACAACCCGCTCGCGGGCCTGACCCACAAGCGCCGCCTCAACGCGCTCGGCCCCGGTGGTCTGAGCCGTGACCGGGCCGGCATGGAGGTGCGTGACGTGCACCCCTCGCACTACGGCCGCATGTGCCCGATCGAGACCCCGGAGGGCCCGAACATCGGCCTCATCGGCTCGCTCGCGACCTACGGACGCATCAACCCGTTCGGCTTCGTCGAGACCCCGTACCGCAAGGTGCGCTCCGGCCTGGTGACCGACGACGTCGAGTACCTGACCGCCGACGACGAGGACCGCTACGTCATCGCCCAGGCGAACGCCGTGCTGACCGACGACGGCCGCTTCGCCGAGGAGACCGTGCTCGTGCGGACCCGCGGCGGGGAGGCGATCGACGTGCCCGCCGAGGACGTGGACTACATGGACGTCTCCGCCCGGCAGATGGTCTCGGTCGCCACGGCCATGATCCCCTTCCTCGAGCACGACGACGCGAACCGTGCCCTCATGGGCGCCAACATGCAGCGCCAGGCCGTCCCGCTGGTGCGCAGCGAGTCGCCGCTCGTGGGCACCGGCATGGAGCGCCGGGCCGCCGTGGACGCCGGTGACGTCATCGTCGCCGCGAAGCCGGGGGTCGTGACCGAGGTATCGGCCGACGCCATCGTGGTCACCCAGGACGACGGCAGCCAGTTCAACTACCGCGTGGCGAAGTTCCGCCGCTCGAACCAGGGGACCTCCTACAACCAGCGCGTGCTGGTCGACGAGGGCCAGCGGGTCGAGGTCGGCTCCGTGCTGGCCGACGGTCCCGCCACCGACGAGGGCGAACTCGCGCTCGGACGGAACCTGCTCGTGGCGTTCATGGCCTGGGAAGGGCACAACTACGAGGATGCGATCATCCTCTCCCAGCGGCTCGTGCAGGACGACGTGCTCTCCTCGATCCACATCGAGGAGTACGAGGTCGACGCCCGCGACACGAAGCTGGGCCCGGAGGAGATCACGCGGGACATCCCGAACGTCTCCGACGAGGTGCTGGCGGACCTGGACGAGCGCGGCATCATCCGCATCGGTGCCGAGGTCGGGGCCGGCGACGTGCTCGTCGGCAAGGTCACGCCCAAGGGCGAGACCGAGCTGACGCCGGAGGAGCGCCTCCTGCGCGCCATCTTCGGCGAGAAGGCCCGTGAGGTGCGCGACACCTCGCTCAAGGTGCCGCACGGCGAGTCCGGGACCATCATCGCGGTCCGGGAGTTCAACCGGGAGGACGGCGACGAGCTGCCCCCGGGCGTCAACCAGCTCGTGCGCGTGTACGTCGCGCAGCGCCGGAAGATCACGGACGGCGACAAGCTCGCCGGCCGCCACGGCAACAAGGGTGTCATCTCGAAGATCCTGCCCATCGAGGACATGCCGTTCCTCGAGGACGGCACCCCCGTGGACATCATCCTCAACCCGCTCGGCGTGCCGGGCCGCATGAACGTCGGCCAGGTGCTCGAGACCCACCTCGGGTGGGTCGCCAAGCAGGGCTGGGACGCCGGGATCGAGCAGGCCAAGAACGGAGAGCTGCCGGCCTGGGCCGAGAACCTCGCGCCCGAGGCCCTCAAGGCCGCGCCCGACAGCACGGTCGCCACGCCGGTCTTCGACGGGCTGCGCGAGTACGAGCTGCGCGGCCTGCTCGACTGCACGCTGCCCGGCCGCGACGGCGAGCGGCTCATCGACTCCAGCGGGAAGGCGATGCTCTTCGACGGTCGCTCCGGGGAGCCGTTCCCGAAGCCGGTCTCGGTGGGCTACATGTACATCCTCAAGCTGCACCACCTCGTGGACGACAAGATCCACGCCCGTTCCACGGGTCCGTACTCGATGATCACCCAGCAGCCCCTCGGGGGGAAGGCGCAGTTCGGTGGCCAGCGGTTCGGCGAGATGGAGGTGTGGGCGCTCGAGGCCTACGGCGCCGCGTACGCGCTGCAGGAGCTCCTGACGATCAAGTCGGACGACGTTCCCGGCCGCGTCAAGGTGTACGAGGCGATCGTCAAGGGGGAGAACATCCCCGAGCCCGGCATCCCCGAGTCCTTCAAGGTGCTCATCAAGGAGATGCAGTCGCTCTGCCTCAACGTCGAAGTGCTGTCCGCGGACGGCACCGAGATCGAGATGCGCGACACCGACGAGGAGGTCTACCGAGCTGCGGAGGAACTCGGTATCGACCTGTCCCGTCGCCCCGACGCGAGCAGCGTCGAAGAGATCTGAGTGGCGGTCCGCGGCCCGGTCCGGCCGGGCCGCGGACGCCCTCGGTTCACAATCAACTCCATACGACTATCGCGAGTCGAAGGAAGTAGGAATAGTGCTCGACGTCAACGCGTTCGACGAGCTTCGTATCGGTCTGGCCACCGTGGACGAAGTTCGTGCCTGGTCCCACGGTGAAGTGAAGAAGCCGGAGACCATCAACTACCGCACGCTCAAGCCCGAGAAGGACGGCTTGTTCTGCGAGAAGATCTTCGGACCCACCCGTGACTGGGAATGCTACTGCGGCAAGTACAAGCGGGTCCGGTTCAAGGGCATCATCTGTGAGCGGTGCGGTGTGGAGGTCACCCGCTCGAAGGTCCGCCGCGAGCGGATGGGCCACGTCGAGCTCGCCGCGCCCGTCACCCACATCTGGTACTTCAAGGGCGTGCCGTCGCGGCTGGGCTACCTGCTCGACCTCGCCCCGAAGGACCTCGAGAAGGTCATCTACTTCGCGGCCTACATGATCACGTGGGTCGACGAGGAGGGCCGGCACGAGGACCTGCCGAGCCTGCAGAACGAGATCGCCCTCGAGCGCACCGAGCTCGAGTCGCAGCGCGACCTGGCCATCGCCCAGCGCGGTGAGCGGCTCGAGACCGACCTGGCCGAGCTCGAGGCCGAGGGCGCGAAGGCCGACGCCCGCCGCAAGGTGCGCGATTCCGCCGAGCGCGAGATGGCGCAGATCCGTAAGCGCGCGGAGAACGAGCTCGACCGGCTCCAGCGGGTCTGGGACCGGTTCGCGAACCTCAAGGTCGCCGATCTCGAGGGCGACGAGATGCTCTACCGCGAGCTCCAGGACCGCTACGGGAACTACTTCCGGGGCTCCATGGGGGCGGAGGCGATCCAGCGCCGACTGGAGACCTTCGACCTCGCGGCCGAGGCCGAATCGCTGCGGGAGACCATCCGGTCCGGCAAGGGACAGCGCAAGACGCGGGCGCTCAAGCGCCTCAAGGTCGTCAACGCGTTCCTCACCACGAACAACTCCCCGCTCGGGATGGTGCTCGACGCGATCCCGGTGATCCCGCCGGACCTGCGCCCGATGGTCCAGCTCGACGGTGGCCGCTTCGCCACCTCCGACCTGAACGACCTCTACCGCCGGGTCATCAACCGGAACAACCGCCTCAAGCGGCTCCTCGACCTGGGCGCGCCGGAGATCATCGTCAACAACGAGAAGCGCATGCTTCAGGAGGCCGTCGACTCGCTGTTCGACAACGGCCGCCGTGGTCGGCCGGTGACCGGACCGGGGAACCGTCCGCTCAAGTCGATCTCCGACATGCTCAAGGGCAAGCAGGGCCGGTTCCGTCAGAACCTGCTCGGCAAGCGCGTCGACTACTCGGGTCGAAGCGTCATCGTCGTCGGGCCGCAGCTCAAGCTGCACCAGTGCGGTCTGCCCAAGCAGATGGCGCTCGAGCTGTTCAAGCCGTTCGTGATGAAGCGCCTGGTCGATCTCAACCACGCCCAGAACATCAAGTCGGCCAAGCGGATGGTCGAGCGCGCCCGCCCGGTCGTGTGGGACGTCCTCGAGGAGGTCATCACCGAGCACCCGGTGCTCCTCAACCGTGCGCCCACCCTGCACCGGCTCGGCATCCAGGCCTTCGAGCCGCAGCTGGTCGAGGGCAAGGCCATCCACCTGCACCCGCTCGTTTGCGGCGCGTTCAACGCCGACTTCGACGGCGACCAGATGGCCGTGCACCTGCCGTTGAGCACGGAGGCCCAGGCCGAGGCCCGGATCCTCATGCTCTCGAGCAACAACATCCTCAAGCCCTCGGACGGGCGCCCGGTGACCATGCCCAGCCAGGACATGATCATCGGCCTGTACCACCTGACCGTGGGCAAGGACGGCGCACCCGGCGAGGGCCGGAGCTTCACGAACCCGGCCGAGGCGCGGATGGCGTTCGACGCCGGCGAGCTCGACCTCAACGCACAGATCACCGTGCGGGTCTCGGACTTCGTGCCGGGTGCCGACGTCGAGGTTCCCGAGGGCTGGAACCCGAGCGAGCCGATGACCCTGTCCACCACCCTGGGCCGGACCATCTTCAACGAGGCGCTGCCGATCGACTACCCGTACATCAACGAGGTCGTCGACAAGAAGCAGCTCTCGGGCATCGTCAACGACCTCGCGGAGCGCTACCCGAAGGTCGAGGTCGCCGCGAGCCTCGATGCGCTCAAGGAGGCCGGATTCGGCTGGGCCACCCGTTCGGGGGTGACGATCGCGATCTCCGACGTCGTCACGCCGGATGCCAAGGCGGGAATCCTCGAGGCCTACGAGGCCCGTGCCGCGAAGGTCCAGGGCCAGTACGACCGCGGTCTGACCACCGACGACGAGCGTCGCAACGAGCTCATCGAGATCTGGACCCAGGCGACCAACGAGGTCGACGTGGCGATGCGGGCGAACTTCCCCCAGGAGAACGCCGTCAACACGATGGTCGGCTCCGGCGCCCGCGGCAACTGGATGCAGGTCCGCCAGATCGCGGGAATGCGCGGCCTCGTGGCCAACCCGAAGGGCGAGATCATCCCCCGCCCGATCAAGTCGAACTACCGTGAGGGACTGTCGGTCCTCGAGTACTTCATCGCCACGCACGGTGCCCGCAAGGGCCTGGCGGACACGGCGCTGCGGACCGCGGACTCCGGATACCTCACGCGTCGCCTCGTCGACGTCTCCCAGGACGTCATCATCCGCGAGCTCGACTGTGGCACCGAACGGGGCCTCGTCATGCCGATCGTGGAGAAGGACCACCACGGTGTCGCCCGTCGTCACGAGAAGGTCGAGACGAGCGTGTACTCGCGGACCCTCGCGGGGCAGGTGAGCGGCGCCGACGGCACCGTGCTGGGCTCCAACGGCGACGACGTCGGAGACGTCCTCATCGAGGGACTCATCGCGGCCGGCGTCGAGGAGATCAAGGTCCGTTCGGTGCTCACGTGCGAGTCCCGGGTGGGTACCTGCGCCAAGTGCTACGGGCGGTCGCTGGCCACGGGCAAGCTCGTGGACATCGGCGAGGCCGTCGGCATCATCGCGGCCCAGTCGATCGGTGAGCCGGGAACCCAGCTGACGATGCGCACCTTCCACACCGGTGGTGTCGCGTCGGCGGAGGACATCACCCAGGGTCTGCCGCGTGTGACCGAGCTCTTCGAGGCCCGCACCCCCAAGGGGGAGGCGCCGATCGCCGAGATGGCCGGCCGGGTCGGCATCGAGGACACCGACCGGTCCCGCCGGATCATCGTCACCCCGGACGACGGCAGCGAGGAGATCGTCGAACAGGTCTCCAAGCGTGCCCGGCTGCTCGTCGGCGACGGCGAGCACGTCTCGGTCGGTCAGCAGCTCGTGGCCGGCGCGGTCGACCCGAAGAAGGTGCTGCGCATCCTCGGCCCGCGGGCCGTTCAGAAGCACCTGGTCGACGAGGTGCAGCTGGTCTACGGTTCGCAGGGTGTGGACATCCACAACAAGCACATCGAGGTCATCGTGCGGCAGATGCTGCGGCGCGTGACCGTGCTCGACTCGGGCGAGTCGCGGCTGCTGCCCGGTGAACTGGCCGAGCGTGGCCGGTTCGAGGACGAGAACCGCCGGGTCGTCTCCGAAGGGGGCGTGCCGGCCTCCGGTCGACCGGAGCTCATGGGAATCACCAAGGCCTCGCTGGCGACGGACTCGTGGCTGTCGGCCGCGTCGTTCCAGGAGACGACCAAGGTGCTGACCGAGGCCGCGATGAGCGGTCGGTCGGACTCCCTGCTCGGCCTCAAGGAGAACGTCATTCTCGGGAAGCTCATCCCCGCCGGCACGGGCCTCGCCCGCTACCGGGACATCAAGGTGGAGCCGACCGAGGAGGCGAAGGCGGAGCTCTACCCGAGCTTCGGCTACGACGAGATCGACTACGCGCCGCTGCCCGACGTCGGCGACCCGATCGCGCTCGAGGAACTCGACCTCGGCGGATTCACGGACTTCCGCTGAGCCGACCGACGACGAACGGCCCGTCTCCCCTCGGGAGGCGGGCCGTTCGACGTCCCGGAGGGCGGCGGGTCTCAGCCGTGGGCGCGACCCTCGAGTGCCTTCCGGGCGGCGACCATCGCGGCCCAGTTCTCGGCCAGCTCGCGCTCGAGCTCCTCGTCGGCCGGGGGGATCTCGGCCAGATCGAGCCGCCCGAGCTGGACGCCCGCCCGGGCCCGCAGGGTGACGGCCTCGGGGCTCGCGTCCTCGCCGGCGAAGACGGCCGCGGCCGTGGTCTCGCCGCGCGCGAGCCGGGGGGCGAGGCGAGCCCACTGAGGACCGAGCGATCCATCGGCGGACCGGGCGGCCAACCGGTCGAGCGCGCCGCCGGCCGGTGCGGCGCCGGCGGCGTAGTCCTCGGCCTCGGCCATGAGGGCCCGGAGCCGGTCGAGCGCGCTCATTCGCTCTCGCCCCGGCCGGCGCCGCCGGCCGATTCGGCGAGGCCCTCGAGCGCGTCGACGACGTCGTGCAGGTGCACCGTGCCCCCGACGACCGCGGTGATCGCATCGAGCACAGCGTCGATGAGCGCATAGGCGAGGCGGACGCCCCGAACCACCGTGTTCATCGTCTCGTGCGCGCTCGGGCCGAGCGCGCTCCAGCCGGCGGGATCGGTCGCCTCGATCGCGAGGTCGAGGAGGGCGGCCGTGAGCCGGGTCAGCAGCAGCCCGATTCCGGCGCAGGCGTACCTGCAGGCGATCGATACGGCCGCCGCGTACCCGGCGACCGCGTCGTAGCCCGCGCCCAGCCCCTCGTGCGCACTGCCGGCGGTGCTCACCCGGGCACGGAAGGCCTGCCCGGCCGCTCCGCCCCACGACCGGTCCGACGCGGCCAGGGACGCGTAATTCGCTCCGATCGCACGCACGGCGTCCGCGCCGTGGGCCCATGCGGCCACGTCGGCGCCGACCTCGCTCCAGTCGCCCGCCAGGGGCGCGCGGACGACGTCCTCGAGGATCGAGAAGCCGAGCACCCCCCGGGCCACCCAGTCGATCCCGCCGAGCAGCCGCGCGGCATCCCGGCGCAGGTCGTCGGTCCCGTCACTCTCATCGCCGTCGTGAGCGCTCCGGTGCGGCGGGGTCAGGTGGGAACGGGGATCGGCGGCGGCCACCACGGCCGGGCCCGCCGCCGCCGGCGCACTCGGGTCCTCCCAGGGGGTCGCGGGCGAATCGAACCGGGCGAGCAGCCGGTTGAGCGTGGCGTGCAGGTCCTGCTCGACGCGTACGTACTCGCGGACCGACTGCGACAGACTCAGGGCCGTGCCGTTCGAGATCATCGTGCTCAGCCGCGCCCCTCGGGCGCCGAGCTCCGTCGCGGCGCCGAGCCGTGCGCGCGCCGCGGCGAGGAGCGGCGCCCCACCGCCCGCGCCCGGCCCCGCCTCGCGGCGCAGGTAGTCCTCCACGGCGCGGCCGTGATCGGCCTGCTGCCCGAGCAGCTCGGCCCCACGGGCCATCGCGCTGAAGTCGATCGCGGTCATCTCTGCCTTCGGTCGGGGGTCGCCCCAGCACACCACCCGCACCGCCGTCCGCCAATGGGTAGGCCTGCCCACGCGCCCCGCACGCCGCCGCCGACGCGCCGAGACCGACCTGCGCCCCCGCGCGGCTCGGGACGTTAGGATGGGGGCGCGGGCACGATCGGTGGCCCGGGCCGACCGGCAACGACCGCGGCCGACCGGAATCCCATCCGGCTCCAGTGGCCAGCGCCACAGCGTTTCGGGCGTATCGCCGCCATCCTCCCTTTGACCTGCCCGCAATCTCCGGAGTATCCTAGTCGGCAGTGCCCGCTCTGGCGGGCTCTCGCGTGCGCACTCGAGTCGTTCGAGCGTCACCGGTTGCCGGAGGTCCTCTCCTCGCTGGCCGCCGTGAGGATGCCGGGAAATCGAACTGCGCCGCCCGGGCGCCCGGCGTCCCCTGGGATCGAACACCGACGTGTGAGATGCCCGGGAGTCACGGGCCACGCGCCCGGACGCGGGCCTCCTCGTGTAGGGCGAGCCGGCGGACAAGACCGAGGTGACTCGGATCGATCGGCCCCCCGATCACAACCAGAGCAGTCAAGCAATCGAGACGGAGAAGTAGTGCCCACCATTCAGCAGCTGGTCCGCAAGGGTCGCAGCGCCAGGGTCGGCCAGACCAAGTCGCTGGCCCTCAAGGGCAGCCCCCAGCGCCGCGGCGTGTGCACCCGCGTGTACACCACCACCCCCAAGAAGCCGAACTCGGCCCTGCGTAAGGTCGCCCGTGTGCGGTTGTCCAGTGGCATCGAGGTCACTGCCTACATTCCCGGCGTCGGACACAACCTGCAGGAGCACTCGATCGTGCTCGTGCGCGGTGGCCGAGTGAAGGACCTCCCCGGTGTGCGTTACAAGATCGTCCGCGGAGCCCTCGACACCCAGGGTGTCCGGGGCCGCCAGCAGGCTCGTAGCCGTTACGGCGCGAAGAAGGAGAAGAAGTAATGCCTCGTAAGGGCCCAGCCCCGAAGCGTCCCCTCGTCGCGGACCCCGTGTACGGCTCGCCGACGGTGACCCAGCTCGTCAACCGCGTGCTGCAGGACGGCAAGAAGTCGACCGCGCAGGCGATCGTGTACGGCGCCATGGAAGGCGTCCGTGAGAAGACCCAGTCGGACCCGTCGGTCGTGCTCAAGCGCGCCCTCGAGAACATCCGACCCACGCTCGAGGTGCGCTCCCGCCGAGTCGGTGGCGCCACCTACCAGGTGCCGGTCGAGGTCCGTCCCGTGCGGCAGACCGCTCTCTCCCTGCGCTGGCTCGTCGACTACGCGCGAGTGCGGCGTGAGAAGACGATGACCGAGCGACTCATGAACGAGATCCTCGACGCCTCGAACGGCCTCGGTGCCGCGGTCAAGCGCCGCGAGGACGTTCACAAGATGGCCGAGTCGAACAAGGCCTTCGCGCACTACCGCTGGTAGTCGCATCCGCACCCGGCACGGCGCTGGCGGGCCCGCCCGTCGCGCTGCCGGCCGTGCAGTTCCCCTGCTCCCGCGCGAGAGAAAGAGCAATCTGTGGCACAGGACGTGCTGACCGACCTCACCAAGGTCCGCAACATCGGAATCATGGCGCACATCGACGCCGGCAAGACCACGACGACCGAGCGGATCCTCTTCTACACCGGCGTCAACTACAAGATGGGCGAGACCCACGACGGCGCCTCGACCACCGACTGGATGGAACAGGAGAAGGAACGCGGCATCACCATCACCTCCGCCGCGGTGACCTCTTTCTGGAACGGCAACCAGGTCAACATCATCGACACCCCCGGACACGTCGACTTCACGGTCGAGGTCGAGCGCTCGCTGCGCGTGCTCGACGGCGCCGTGGCGGTCTTCGACGGCAAGGAGGGGGTCGAGCCCCAGTCCGAGACGGTGTGGCGCCAGGCCGACAAGTACGTCGTGCCGCGCATCTGCTTCGTCAACAAGATGGACAAGCTCGGTGCCGACTTCTACTACACCGTGCAGACCATCATCGACCGGCTCGGCGCGACCCCGCTGGTCATGCAGCTGCCGATCGGCGCGGAGTCGGAGTTCGTCGGCGTCGTCGACCTCGTCTGGATGAAGGCCCTCGTGTGGCCCGGTGACGCGAAGGGCGACGTCGCGCTCGGGGCGAACTACGAGACCCGGGAGATCCCTGAGGATCTCGTGGAGAAGGCCCAGGAGTACCGCGCCAAGCTCGTCGAGCAGGTCGCGGAGGCCTCCGAGGAGCTCATGGAGAAGTACCTCGAGGGCGAAGAGCTGACCAACGAGGAGATCATGGCGGGCGTCCGCGCCCTGACCATCTCCTCCGAGGTCTATCCCGTGTTCTGCGGCTCCGCCTTCAAGAACCGGGGCGTGCAGCCCGTGCTCGACGCCATCGTCTCCTACCTCCCCTCGCCGCTCGACGTGCCGCCCATGACCGGTCACGTGCCCGGCGACGAGGAGAGCCCGCTCGTGCGCAAGCCGAGCGAGAAGGAGCCGTTCTCCGCGCTCGCGTTCAAGATCGCCGCGCACCCGTTCTTCGGCCAGCTCACCTTCATCCGCGTGTACTCGGGGACGGCGACGCCCGGCACCCAGGTGCTCAACGCGACGAAGGGCAAGAAGGAGCGCATCGGCAAGCTCTTCCAGATGCACGCCAACAAGGAGAACCCGGTCGAGGAGCTCCACGCCGGCCACATCTACGCCGTCATCGGGCTCAAGGACACGACGACCGGCGACACGCTGTGCGCCCTCGACGCCCCCGTCGTGCTCGAGTCGATGAGCTTCCCCGACCCGGTCATCTTCGTGGCGATCGAGCCGAAGACCAAGGGCGACCAGGAGAAGCTCTCCACGGCCATCCAGAAGCTCTCTGCGGAGGACCCGACCTTCACGGTCTCCCTGAACGACGAGACCGGCCAGACCGAGATCGGCGGCATGGGCGAGCTCCACCTGGACATCCTGGTGGACCGCATGCGCCGCGAGTTCCGGGTCGAGGCGAACGTCGGCAAGCCGCAGGTCGCCTACCGCGAGACGATCCGCCGCACGGTGGACAAGCTCGACTTCACCCACAAGAAGCAGACGGGTGGCTCGGGTCAGTTCGCGAAGGTGCAACTCAGTTTCGAACCGCTGGACCCCGAGGCCGGCGAGATGTACGAGTTCGTGAACAAGGTCACTGGTGGCCGGATCCCACGCGAGTACATCCCGTCGGTGGACGCGGGCATCCAGGACGCCATGCAGACCGGCGTGCTCGCCGGCTACCCGCTCGTCGGGATCAAGGCCACGCTGCTGGATGGTGCCTACCACGACGTCGACTCCTCGGAGATGGCGTTCAAGATCGCCGGTTCGATGGCCCTCAAGGAGGGCGTGCGCAAGGCTGACCCGATCCTGCTCGAGCCGGTCATGGACGTCGAGGTGCGGACCCCCGAGGAGTACATGGGGGACGTCATCGGCGACCTGAACTCGCGCCGCGGCCAGATCCAGTCGATGACCGACGCCAGTGGCGTTAAGGTTGTACGCGCGTTGGTTCCGTTGTCCGAGATGTTCGGATACATCGGCGACCTGCGGTCGAAGACCCAGGGTCGTGCGGTGTACTCGATGCAGTTCAGCAACTACGCCGAAACACCTCGGAACGTTGCCGAGGAGATCATCAAGAAGACCCGGGGCGAGTAATCGCGCAGGTCACGTTTCACCATCACCACCACCGACCCGTAGGATTCTCATAGCCCCAGCGAACTGGCCATCCAGCTCGCGCCAGCTTGACGAACATCTACCCAAGTTCCAGGAGGAACCCAGTGGCTAAGGCCAAGTTCGAGCGGACCAAGCCGCACGTCAACATCGGGACCATCGGTCACGTCGACCACGGCAAGACGACCCTGACGGCGGCGATCACCAAGGTCCTCGCCGACAAGTACCCCGACCTCAACGAGTACAAGCCGTTCGAGGACGTCGACAACGCCCCCGAAGAGCGTCAGCGCGGCATCACGATCACCGTCTCCCACGTGGAGTACCAGACCGACAAGCGCCACTACGCGCACGTCGACGCCCCTGGTCACGCCGACTACGTGAAGAACATGATCACCGGTGCCGCCCAGATGGACGGCGCGATCCTCGTGGTCGCCGGGACCGACGGGCCGATGGCCCAGACCCGTGAGCACGTGCTCCTCGCCCGCCAGGTGGGCGTGCCCTACCTGCTCGTCGCCCTGAACAAGTGCGACATGGTCGACGACGAGGAGATCCTCGAGCTCGTCGAGGTCGAGGTCCGCGACCTGCTCTCGAGCCAGGGCTTCGACGGCGACAACGCCCCCGTCGTCCGCGTCTCCGGTCTCAAGGCCCTCGAGGGCGACCCGCAGTGGGTCAAGTCCGTCGAGGACCTCATGGAGGCCGTCGACAACAACGTTCCGGACCCGGTCCGCGACATCGACAAGCCCTTCCTCATGCCGATCGAGGACGTCTTCACGATCACCGGTCGCGGCACCGTCGTGACCGGTCGGGTCGAGCGCGGGATCCTCAAGGTGAACGAGGACATCGAGATCGTCGGCATCAAGGAGAAGGCGATCAAGACGACCGTCACCGGCGTCGAGATGTTCCGCAAGCTCCTCGACACCGCCGAGGCGGGCGAGAACGTCGGCCTGCTCCTGCGTGGCACGAAGCGCGAGGAGGTCGAGCGCGGCCAGGTCGTGATCAAGCCCGGCTCGATCACCCCGCACACCGAGTTCGAGGGCCAGGTCTACATCCTGGGCAAGGACGAGGGCGGCCGTCACAACCCGTTCTACTCGAACTACCGTCCGCAGTTCTACTTCCGGACCACGGACGTCACCGGCGTCATCACCCTCCCCGAGGGCACCGAGATGGTCATGCCCGGCGACAACACCGAGATGAGCGTCACGCTCATCCAGCCGATCGCGATGGAAGAGGGCCTCGGCTTCGCCATCCGTGAGGGTGGCCGCACCGTCGGCTCCGGCAAGGTCACCAAGATCATCAAGTGACCGAGCTGATCTGAACGAGCATCATCCCGAGGGGCCCGTCGGCGCAGCAGCGCCGGCGGGCCCCTCGGCATGACCACGGCGACTTCCGACCGAACGAGGCGAGCCATGACCGACCCGAACGCCCAGCCCGAGCGGCTTCCCCCGGCCACCCCGGCCGAACTGGAGGCGCTGTGGGCGCAGCCCCCACTCGACGTCTCCGAGGAGTCGCCGACGTTCCGGATCCGCGACGTCTTCGAGCGGCCCGGAACCGGTACCTACTGCTTCGGGAAGGTGCTCACCGGCGGCTTCCGCCTCGGCCAGGAGGTCGTGCTCGAGGGACGCGCCGGCTACGCCCATGCGCGCATTCAGCGGATCGGCTTCGGTCCGGACCTGGTCGAGCGCGCGGCCGCGGGGCAGTACGTGACCATCGAGCTCGTCCGGCTGCGCCACCGGGCCATGGCGCTCGACCTGCAGGATGGAAGCCACGTCTACGGCATCTGAGGCACGCGCGGCGACTGTGGCGCAGGTCATGGCGCGGGTTCGCCTGCGGGGTTGGGGAATCCGGCCCAGCTGTGGCAGACTAGTCCGGTTGCCTCCTTGGGGTGTGAGCCCCCGTGTGCGGACCGGTGATTCACTGGTCGCCCGGACACGCCCCAGGACGTCAACAGTCGGAGCATCGGGCTCCCCGGCTCGCGGTGAAAGTCGCAGCCGGGCGGGGCAGATATTCCACCCAGTCATCTTCCGGCCCCGCACCGCGGTGCATGAGGCGGCGGAGCATGTCGCAGCAGGCGACACGCCCGAGCGCGTGGGACGGTCAATGAGGTACGAAGAGAGAGAGTCAGACGACGCCATGGCGGGACAGAAAATCCGCATCCGGCTCAAGTCCTACGACCACGAGGTCATCGATAGCTCGGCGCGCAAGATCGTCGACACGGTGACTCGCGCTGGTGCGCAGGTCGTGGGCCCGGTGCCGTTGCCGACCGAAAAGAACGTGTTCTGCGTCATCCGTTCTCCGCACAAGTACAAGGACAGCCGCGATCACTTCGAGATGCGCACGCACAAGCGGCTCATCGACATCGTCGATCCGACGCCCAAGGCCGTCGACTCGCTCATGCGGCTCGACCTGCCGGCGGACGTCAACATCGAGATCAAGCTGTAGAGGATTTCGTCATGACATCACTTCCCCCCACGTCCACGCGCGTCGTCAAGGCGCTCCTGGGCACCAAGCTCGGAATGACCCAGGTGTGGGACGCTCAGGGCCGTCAGCTGCCGATCACCGTGATCGAGGTCGGCACCAACGTCGTGACCCAGCTCCGTCAGGCGGACAAGGAGGGCTACGACTCGGTCCAGCTCGCCTACGGCCAGATCGACCCGCGCAAGGTGACCCAGCCGCTGCGGCAGCGCTTCGATGCCCTCGGCATCACCCCGCGCCGTCACGTCGCCGAGGTTCGCACCGGTGACGTCGATGCCTACGAGGTCGGCCAGGAGCTCACCGCGGAGACCTTCGAGGCCGGCCAGGTCGTCGACGTCGTCGGCACCACCAAGGGCAAGGGCACCGCGGGTGTCATGAAGCGTCACGGCTTCGGCGGCGCGAGCGCCTCGCACGGCGCCCACCGCAACCACCGCAAGCCCGGCTCGATCGGCGGGGCGTCGACGCCCGGCCGCGTGTTCAAGGGCATGCGCATGGCCGGCCGCATGGGCCATGTGCGCCAGACCACCCAGAACCTGACGATCCACAGCGTCGACGCCGACAAGGGCCTCGTGCTCCTCGTCGGCGCGGTGCCGGGCCCCAAGGGCGGCGTCGTCATGGTTCGCACTGCAGCGAAGGGGGCATGACCATGACCAGCGTCATCGATGTCCTGGATGCCAGCGGCAAGAAGGCCGGCAGCGCGGAGCTCCCCGGTGAGCTCTTCGACGTCGTCGTCAACGTGCCGCTCATCCACCAGGTCGTGGTCGCCCAGCTCGCGGCCGCGCGCCAGGGAACCCACAAGGCCAAGACCCGCGGCGAGGTCCGCGGCGGCGGCAAGAAGCCGTGGCGCCAGAAGGGCACCGGCCGCGCGCGGCAGGGCTCGACCCGTGCACCGCAGTGGTCCGGCGGCGGAATCGTCCACGGCCCCGTGCCGCGCGACTACTCCCAGCGCACCCCCAAGAAGATGAAGACGGCGGCCCTGCGCGGCGCCCTCTCGGACCGCGCCCGCGCCGGCCACGTCCACGTCGTGAGCGGATTCGGCGTCGACGGCGTGCCGTCGACCTCGGGCGCCACCAAGGTGCTCGCCCAGCTGAGCGACGCCCGCCACGTGCTCGTCGTGCTCACCCGCACGGACGAGCTCACCTGGAAGTCGCTGCGGAACGTGCCGACCGTGCACCTGCTGTATGTCGACCAGCTCAACACCTACGACGTGTTGGCCAACGAGGAGATCGTGTTCACCTCCGCCGCCCTGGACCTGTTCGTCGCGGGCCCTGCCACCGGCAGGAGCGCCACGGCCACGGCCAGCTCGGACGAGGTCGAGGAGGAGCAGCAGTGAGCGCCATCGATTACACCGACCCGCACGATGTGATCATCGCCCCGGTCGTCTCGGAGAAGAGCTACAACCTTCTCGACGAGGGCAAGTACACGTTCATCGTGGACCCGGCCGCGAACAAGACCCAGATCAAGATCGCGATCCAGCAGATCTTCGGTGTCAAGGTCGCCTCGGTCAACACGTTCAACCGTCAGGGCAAGAGCCGCCGGACCCGGTACGGGATGGGCAAGCGCAAGGACACCAAGCGCGCCATCGTGACCCTGACCGAAGGCACCATCGACATCTTCGGCTCGGCCAGCTGAGCCTGATTCAACGCTAAGGATCGAAACTCATGGGAATCCGTAAGTACAAGCCGACGACGCCGGGCCGACGTGGCTCCTCGGTCGCCGACTTCGTCGAGATCACCCGGTCGACTCCGGAGAAGTCGCTGGTACGTCCGCTCTCCAAGAGCGGTGGCCGCAACGCCTCCGGGCGCATCACCGCTCGTCACATCGGCGGCGGACACAAGCGCGCCTACCGGGTCATCGACTTCCGCCGCGCCGACAAGGACGGCGTGCCCGCGAAGGTCGCTCACATCGAATACGACCCGAACCGCACGGCCCGGATCGCACTGCTGCACTACGCGGACGGCACGAAGCGCTACATCATCGCGCCGAACAAGCTCAAGCAGGGCGACCGCATCGAGGCCGGCCCGGGGGCGGACATCAAGCCCGGCAATGCTCTCCCGCTGCGCAACATCCCCACCGGTACGGTCGTGCACGCGATCGAGCTCAAGCCCGGCGGCGGCGGCAAGATCGCCCGCAGCGCCGGTGCCTCGGTGCAGCTCGTGGCCAAGGACGGCGCCTTCGCGCAGCTGCGCATGCCGTCGGGGGAGATCCGCAACGTCGACCTGCGCTGCCGCGCCACGGTCGGCGAGGTCGGCAACGCCGAGCAGGCGAACATCTCCTGGGGTAAGGCCGGCCGCAAGCGGTGGCAGGGCAAGCGCCCGAGCGTGCGTGGTGTCGCGATGAACCCGATCGACCACCCGCACGGTGGTGGTGAGGGCAAGACCTCCGGTGGACGTCACCCCGTCAGCCCGTGGGGTCAGCCCGAGGGCCGCACCCGCCGCCCCAACAAGCCCAGCGACCAGCTCATCGTTCGCCGTCGGCGCACCGGCAAGAAGCGCTGACGAGACTTAAGGAGACCCTGTTATGCCACGCAGTTTGAAGAAGGGCCCCTTCGTCGACGACCACCTTCAGAAGAAGGTCGACGTTGCGAACGAGGCAGGCTCGAAGAACGTCATCAAGACGTGGTCGCGTCGTTCGGTCATCACGCCGGACTTCCTCGGCCACACCTTCGCCGTGCACGACGGCCGCAAGCACGTCCCGGTGTTCGTCACCGAGTCGATGGTCGGCCACAAGCTCGGTGAGTTCGCCCCCACGCGGACATTCCGCGGACACGAGAAGGACGACCGCAAGGGTCGTCGCCGCTGACGCGGACCACCGACTATTTCGTTACGAGAAGGCAGGACAACGATGGAAGCCAAGGCGCAGGCGCGATACGTGCGTGTGACGCCCATGAAGGCTCGCCGGGTCGTGGACACCATCCGCGGTAAGGGAGCCAATGAGGCCGTAGCCCAACTGAAGTACGCCCCGCAGGCGGTCGCCGAGACCGTCTCGAAGGTCATCGGCAGTGCAGTGGCCAACGCCCGGGTGAAGGCCGATGCGGCATCGGAGCGGTTCGATGAATCCGAGCTGGTCATCACCGAGGCGTACGTGGACGAGGGTCCGACCATGAAGCGGTTCCGCCCCCGGGCGCAGGGCCGCGCGACCCAGATCCTCAAGCGCACCAGCCACATCACCGTGGTGCTCTCCGAGCGTCAGACCAAGGGAGGGGCTCGCTGATATGGGCCAGAAGGTACACCCGCACGGATACCGTCTCGGTATCACGACCGACCATCGCACGCGCTGGTTCGCGGACTCCACCAAGGAGGGTCAGCGGTACAGCGACTACGTGAACGAGGACGTGCAGATCCGCAAGCTCATGGCCACGGGCCTCGAGCGGGCCGGGATCTCCAAGGTCGAGATCGAGCGCACCCGTGACCGGGTCCGCGTCGACCTGCACACCGCGCGCCCCGGAATCGTCATCGGCCGGCGCGGCGCCGAGGCCGACCGGCTCCGCAGCGAGCTCGAGAAGCTCACGGGCAAGCAGGTTCAGCTGAACATCCTCGAGGTGAAGAACCCCGAGACCGACGCCCAGCTCGTCGCCCAGGGCATCGCGGAGCAGCTCGCCTCGCGCGTGTCGTTCCGCCGCGCCATGCGCAAGGGGATGCAGTCCGCCCAGCGCGCGGGTGCCAAGGGCATCAAGGTGCAGTGCTCCGGGCGTCTCGGCGGCGCCGAGATGAGCCGCAGCGAGTTCTACCGCGAGGGCCGCGTGCCCCTGCACACGCTCCGCGCCAACATCGACTACGGCCTGTTCGAGGCCAAGACCACCTTCGGACGCATCGGCGTCAAGGTGTGGATCTACAAGGGCGACCTCACCGAGAAGGAGTACGCCCGCGAGCAGGCCGCCGCGCCCCGCCCCCGCGGCCGTGGTGACCGGAGCGAGCGCCCGCGCGGGCGTCGTCCCGAATCCCGGCGCGAGGCGCCCGCTGCAGCCGACGCACCCGCAACCACCCCAGCGAACCCCGCGGCCGAGCAGCCTGCGTCCGGTTCCGAGACGGAGGCCTGAGCCATGCTCATCCCCCGGCGCACCAAGCACCGCAAGCAGCACCACCCCAAGCGTTCCGGTCAGGCCACGGGCGGCACCACGATCGCGTTCGGCGACTTCGGCATTCAGGCCCTCGAGGGCGCCTACGTCACCAACCGGCAGATCGAGGCCGCGCGTATCGCCATGACCCGCCACATCAAGCGTGGCGGGAAGGTCTGGATCAACATCTTCCCGGACCGCCCGCTCACCAAGAAGCCGGCCGAGACCCGGATGGGTTCCGGTAAGGGTTCGCCCGAGTGGTGGGTCGCCAACGTCAAGCCGGGCCGGGTCGTCTTCGAACTCGCCGGCGTCGACGAGGGCCTGGCCCGCGAGGCGATGCGTCGCGCGCAGCACAAACTCCCCATGAAGACCCGCTTCATTTCCCGTGAGGGTGGTGACATCTGATGGCAATCGGTTCGAAGGACCTGACGACCGACAAGCTCGACACGATGACCGACGAGCTCCTGGCCGCGGAGCTGAAGAAGGCGAAGACCGAGCTCTTCAACCTGCGCTTCTCCTCGGCCACCGGCCAGCTCGAGGACCACGGCCGGCTCCGGGCGGTCCGTCGCGACATCGCTCGCATCTACACGATCCTTCGGGAACGCGAGCTCAACATCCGTAGCGCGCCCAGCAGCGACGCGAAGTGAAGGAGGAAGGATCCATGGCAACCGAGTCTGCAGACACCGCAACCTCCGTCCAGCGTCCGTATCGCAAGGTCCGGCGCGGCTATGTCGTGAGCGACAAGATGGACAAGACCGTCGTGGTCGAGGTCGAGGAGCGCGTCAAGCACGCGCTCTACGGTAAGGTTCTGCGCCGGACCGCGAAGGTCAAGGCGCACGACGAGACCAACGCGGTCGGCACCGGCGACCTCGTCCGGATCATGGAGACCCGACCGCTGTCCGCCACCAAGCGCTGGCGTGTGGTCGAGGTCCTCGAGAAGGCCAAGTAAACCCGCTCGCGGGGCCGCCGGTCACGGCCGGAACCCCGCAGGGCAGTCAACCATCCGTTCGGCCAGGCTCGGTTAGGAGCCGAGAACCGGCACGACGACAGGAGTAGATCGAATGATCCAGCAGGAGTCGCGACTCAAGGTCGCCGACAACACGGGCGCCAAGGAGATCTTGTGCGTTCGAGTTCTCGGTGGATCCGGACGTCGCTACGCCGGCATCGGCGATGTCATCGTCGCCACCGTCAAGGACGCGATCCCCGGCGGCAACGTCAAGAAGGGCGACGTGGTCAAGGCCGTGGTCGTCCGCGCCAGCAAGGAGACCCGTCGTGTGGACGGCTCTTACATTCGCTTCGACGAGAACGCCGCCGTCATTCTCAAGAACGACGGCGAGCCGCGCGGCACGCGCATCTTCGGACCGGTCGGTCGGGAGCTGCGTGACAAGCGGTTCATGCGCATCGTCTCGCTCGCACCGGAGGTGATCTGAGCAATGGCAAAGGTCAAGAAGGGCGACCTCGTAGTCGTCATCAGCGGCCGCGACAAGGGCCAGCAGGGTCGCGTGTTGTTCGTCGACACGAAGCACGACCGCGTCGTGGTCGAGGGCGTCCAGCGCGTCACGCGCCACACGAAGGTCGGCCAGGGCCAGCAGGGTGCGCGCACCGGCGGCATCGAGACGGTCGAGGCGCCGATCCACATCAGCAATGTGATGGTGGTCGACCCGGAGACCAAGAAGAGCACCCGGGTCGGGTACCGCATCGAGCAGGTCGAGAGCGACGGCCGCACCCGCAACAGCCGGGTCCGCGTGGCCAAGCGCTCCGGTAAGGACATTTGAGGACTATGAGCACCACTACAGCGACCGAGCTGCCGCGCCTCAAGGCCAAGTACCGCGACGAGATCGTCGGCGGCCTGCGCGAGGAGTTCGCCCACGCGAACGTCAACCAGGTGGCGGGCCTGACCAAGATCGTGGTCAACATGGGCGTCGGGGACGCGGCTCGCGACTCCAAGCTCATCGAGGGCGCGATTCGCGACCTCACGATCATCACCGGTCAGAAGCCCGTGACGACCAAGGCACGCAAGTCGATCGCGCAGTTCAAGCTGCGCGAGGGGCAGCCGATCGGTACCCACGTGACCCTCCGCGGCGACCGCATGTGGGAGTTCCTGGACCGCCTGCTCACGCTGGCGCTTCCCCGGATCCGCGACTTCCGCGGACTCTCGCCCAAGCAGTTCGACGGTCAGGGGAACTACACCTTCGGCCTGAACGAGCAGTCGATGTTCCACGAGATCGATCAGGACAAGATCGACCGGGTCCGGGGCATGGACATCACCATCGTGACCACAGCCGACACGGACGACGAGGGGCGCTCGTTGCTGCGCCGGCTCGGCTTCCCCTTCAAGGAGAACTGATGGCGAAGACCGCACTCATCCAGAAAGCCAATCGCAAGCCGAAGTTCAAGGTGCGCGGCTACACCCGATGCAACCGGTGCGGCCGTCCGCACTCGGTGTACCGCAAGTTCGGCCTGTGCCGCATCTGCCTGCGCGAGATGGCCCTTGCGGGTCAGCTCCCCGGCGTGACCAAGAGCAGCTGGTAAATCGACTACGTCGTAGGTCCGGAGACGGAAACCACGGCGAGGAAGGGCACACAGCCCAATGACAATGACAGACCCCATCGCCGATATGCTGACGCGCTTGCGCAATGCGAACTCGGCGTATCACGAGGCCGTCTCGATGCCGTACTCCAAACTGAAGGCCCACATCGCCGAGATGCTCCAGGCCGAGGGCTACATCAGTGGGTTCGAGGTTGCGGATGCCGAGGTGGGCCAGACCCTGACCCTCAACCTGAAGTTCGGACCGCAGCGGGAGCGTGCCCTGGCGGGCGTGCGCCGCGTGTCCAAGCCGGGCCTGCGGGTCTATGCGAAGTCGACCAAACTGCCGAAGGTGCTCGGCGGCCTGGGCGTGGCGATCCTGTCCACGTCCTCGGGCCTGCTCACCGACAAGCAGGCGGAGAAGAAGGGCGTGGGTGGGGAAGTCCTCGCCTACGTGTGGTGAGCGAGGAATCATGTCGCGTATTGGAAAACTCCCCGTCACCGTCCCCGCAGGCGTCGATGTGACCATCTCGGGACCGGAGGTCACCGTCAAGGGACCCAAGGGCACCCTGAGTCAGACCCTCCCGGATCCGATCACCGCGAGCCGTCAGGACTCCGGCGAGATCCTGGTCGAGCGCCCCAACGACGAGCGCACCTCTCGTGCCCTCCACGGCCTCAGCCGCACGCTGGTGAACAACCTGGTCGTCGGCGTGACCCAGGGCTACGAGAAGAAGCTCGAGATCGTCGGCACCGGTTACCGCGTCGTGTCCAAGGGCAACTCGCTCGAGTTCACGCTCGGGCTGTCGCACCCGGTGAACATCGTCGCCCCCGAGGGCATCAGCTTCACGGTCGAGTCGGCCACGAAGTTCTCGGTCGCCGGCATCGACAAGCAGCAGGTCGGCGAGGTCGCTGCGAACATCCGCAAGCTCCGCAAGCCCGAGCCCTATAAGGGCAAGGGCATCCGGTACGCGGGTGAACAGGTCCGCCGCAAGGTCGGAAAGGCTGGTAAGTAATGTCCTCCTTCGTCAAGGCCCGCACCGGGTCCGGCAAGCGCACCTCGCGGACGCGTCGCCACATCCGCCTGCGCAAGAAGCTGCGCGGCACCGCGAGCCGGCCCCGCCTCGTCGTCAACCGCTCCGCCCGCCACATGGTGGCGCAGGTGGTCGACGACGCGATCGGGCGCACGCTCGTGTCCGCCTCCACCCTCGAGGCCGACCTGCGCGCCGACACCGGCGACAAGACGGCCAAGGCCAAGCGCGTCGGCGCCCTGATCGCCGAGCGTGCCCAGGCCGCCGGGATCGAGTCGGTCGTCTTCGACCGCGGCGGGAACGCCTATCACGGCCGGGTGGCCGCGGTGGCCGACGGCGCTCGTGAGGGGGGCCTGTCCCTGTGACGAGTCCCGAGCTGCAGAAGAACGCACACGAACAAAGGAACGCATGATGGCTGCACCGCAGCGTGGCAGAGCCGGCGCTTCCGGTTCCGCCGGTACCGCAGGTGAGCGGAGCGAACGGTCCGATCGGACGGATCGCCGCGAGCGTCAGGGCGGCCGTCGCCGCGACGACGCAGAGAAGAACAACTACGTCGAGCGCGTCGTGACGATCAACCGCGTCTCCAAGGTCGTCAAGGGTGGGCGTCGCTTCAGCTTCACCGCCCTGGTCGTCGTCGGTGACGGCGACGGCACCGTCGGCGTCGGCTACGGCAAGGCCAAGGAGGTGCCCGCGGCGATCGCCAAGGGCGTCGAGGAGGCGAAGAAGAACTTCTTCCGCGTCCCCCGGATCCAGAACACCATCCCGCACCGCGTGCAGGGTGAGGCCGCCGCGGGCGTGGTGCTGCTGCGCCCGGCGACCCCGGGTACCGGAGTCATCGCCGGCGGTCCGGTGCGCGCGGTCCTCGACTGCGCGGGCATCCACGACATCCTCTCCAAGTCGCTGGGCTCCTCGAACGCGATCAACATCGTGCACGCCACGGTGGCCGCGCTCAAGGGCCTCGAACAGCCGGAGGCCGTCGCGGCCCGACGGGGCATGTCCCTCGAGGACGTCACCCCCGCGGCCCTGCTCCGTGCCCAGGCGGCCGGCTCCAAGGCCGACAAGACCCCTGAGGCGGCCGCGTCATGAGCCGACTCAAGGTGACCCAGACGAAGTCCGAGATCGGCTGCAAGCCGAACCAGCGCGAGACGCTGCGTTCCCTCGGCCTCAAGCGAATCGGCGACACGGTCGTCAAGGAGGACCGTCCCGAGTTCCGCGGGATGGTCGGAACGGTGGCCCACCTGGTCGCCGTCGAGGAGGTGGACTGATATGGCTGAGAACGCCGACCAGGCCGAGGACCGCGCGAGCGGCCCCGCACTCCGGCTGCACCACCTGCGTCCCGCCCTGGGCGCCCGGACCGCCAAGACCCGCGTGGGTCGCGGTGAGGGCGGCAAGGGTGGCAAGACCGCGGGCCGCGGTACCAAGGGAACGAAGGCTCGTTACCAGGTGCCCGAGCGGTTCGAGGGTGGACAGACGCCGCTGCACATGCGCCTGCCCAAGACGCGCGGCTTCAAGAACCCGCTGCGCACGACCTATCAGGTGGTCAACCTGGGCAAGCTCGGGGAGACCTTCCCCGAGGGCGGCGACGTCACGGTGGCCGACCTCGTCGGTCACGGACTGGTCCGCGGCGGTCAGCTCGTCAAGGTGCTCGGCACCGGCGAGATCTCCGTCGCGCTGAACGTCACGGCCGACTCGTTCTCGAACTCCGCGAAGAGCAAGCTCGAAGCGGCGGGTGGCTCGGCGACCACCGCCTGACCACTCATCGGCCACTGACCGAAACAATGCCCGATACGGCATGACACCAACGGCGGCGCAGGATCGCTCCTGCGCCGCCGTGTGTCGTTCCCGCGGGTTCGACCTACCAGGATTGACCGATAGGGTCAGTCCGACACATACCAGCGGTGCTCAGGTGCCGCGCACCTGACGATCCACCAGGATCGACTCGGATCGCTCGCTGATCCGCACCCCACTGGCGAGGAGGACCATTGCTCGGCGCATTCACGCGTGCATTCCGTACCCCGGATCTGCGCAAGAAGCTGCTGTTCACGCTGGGAATCATGGCGTTGTTCCGGCTCGGTTCATTGATACCGACCCCCGGGATCGACTACACCAACGTGCAGACCTGTATCGCCACGCCCACGGGCGGCGGTCAGGACCTGCTCGGACTGGTCAACCTGTTCTCCGGCGGTGCGCTGCTCCAGCTGAGCGTCTTCGCGCTCGGCATCATGCCCTACATCACCGCGAGCATCATCGTGCAGCTGCTCCGCGTGGTCATCCCCAAGTTCGAGGCGCTCCAGAAGGAGGGCCAGACGGGGCAGGCGAAGCTCACGCAGTACACGCGTTACCTGACGATCTTCCTCGCCGTCCTGCAGGCCACGACCTACGTGACGATGGCCCGCAACGGGATCCTCTTCCCGGGCTGCTCGGTCGAGGTCATCCCCGACCAGTCCTGGCCGAACCTGCTCATCATGATCCTGACGATGACGGCCGGGACCGGCCTGATCATGTGGATCGGTGAACAGATCACGGAGCACGGCGTCGGCAACGGGATGTCGCTGCTCATCTTCACCTCGATCGCCGCGAGCTTCCCGGGCGCGATCGGCCAGATCTTCGCCGTCGACGGGGGCACCACGAAGGTGCTCATCTTCGTCGGACTCGCACTCGTGCTCACGTGCGCCATCGTGTTCGTCGAGCAGTCCCAGCGCCGCATCCCCGTGCAGTACGCGAAGCGGATGGTCGGCCGGCGGATGTACGGCGGCTCGACCACCTACATCCCGATCAAGATCAACATGGCGAACGTGATCCCCGTGATCTTCGCGTCCTCGCTGCTCGCGCTGCCGGGCCTCGCGGCCCAGTTCTCCTCCGAGCAGGACGCCGGCTGGATCCTGTGGATCCAGACGAACCTCATGGACCCCGCCGCGTCGCTCCACATCGCGATCTACGTCGTGCTCATCCTCTTCTTCACGTTCTTCTACACGTCGATCACGTTCAACCCGGAGGACGTGGCGGACAACATGAAGCGCTACGGGGGCTTCATCCCGGGCATCCGGGCCGGCCGCCCGACGTCGGAGTACCTGACCTACGTGCTCAACCGCATCACCACCTCCGGGGCCGTGTACCTGGCGATCGTCGCGCTCATCCCGACGCTCGCACTCAAGGCGATGGGCGTGGCGAACCAGATCCCCTTCGGCGGATCCTCGCTCATCATCGTCGTCGGCGTCGGCCTGCAGACCGTTCAGCAGATCAACAGCCAGCTCCAGCAGCGTCACTACGAAGGGTTCCTGCGATGACCATGCGTCTCGTGCTCCTCGGTCCGCCGGGGGCGGGCAAGGGAACCCAGGCCGTCCGCATCGCCGAACGGCTGGGTATCCCCGCGATCTCCACCGGCGACATCTTCCGGGCGAACGTGTCCGAGCGCACCGAGCTCGGGCGCACGGCGCAGCGCTACATGGACGCCGGTGAGTACGTGCCGGACGAGGTGACCAATGCGATGGTCGCCGATCGACTGGCCCGCGACGACGCCCGCACCGGTTTCCTGCTCGACGGGTACCCCCGGACCGAGCCCCAGGTGCGCGAGCTCGATTCCATGCTCGGGGCGCAGGACGTCTCGCTCGACGCCGTGATCGAATTGACCGCGGACGTCGACGAGGTGGTCGGACGCCTCCTCGGTCGCGCGCAGGAGCAGGGCCGCACCGACGACACCGAGCCGGTCATCCGGCGCCGGCTCGAGGTCTACCGGGAGCAGACCGCGCCGCTCGTCGGCATCTACTCCGGCCGGGGCCTGCTCGTGCAGGTCGACGGGATGGGTGAGATCGACGAGGTGACGGACCGCCTCCAGGCCGCCCTCGCGGAGGTCGGGGCCTAGCGGTGTTCGGCCGCGAGCGGATCGAGTACAAGTCCGACGACCAGGTCCGCGTCATGCGACGGGCGGGGCTGGTGGTCGCAGACCTCCACGCCGCGGTCCGCTCGGCGCTCCAGCCGGGCCTGACCACCGCCGACCTCGACCGGATCGCGGCCGAGGTCATCACTCGGGCGGGTGCGACGTCGAACTTCCTCGGCTACCACGGCTTCCCCGGGGTGATCTGCACGTCGGTGAACGAGGAGATCGTGCACGGCATCCCGGGCGGGCGTGAGCTCGCGGCCGGCGATCTCGTCTCGATCGACGCCGGGGCGATCGTGGACGGCTGGCACGGGGACGCCGCCTTCTCTGCGATCGTGCCGGGAGCCGAGCCCGACCCCGCCGATGCCGCGCTCATCGCGACCACCGATCAGGCGATGTGGGCCGGCATCGCGGCCACCGCCACGGCGACGTGGCTCGGCGAGGTCTCGGCCGCGATCGACGACGCGAGCGGCGACTACGGCATCGTGCTCGACTACACCGGGCACGGGATCGGATCGGCCATGCACCAGCCCCCCGAGGTGCTCAACTACCGCACCAACGCCCGCGGTCCGAAGCTCAGGGCGGGCATGTGCCTGGCGATCGAACCCATGCTCAGCCGCGCGAGCGGCGAGTCCAGGGTCCTGGAGGACGAGTGGACCGTCGTCACCGTCGACGGCTCCCGGGCCGCGCACTCCGAGCACACCGTCGCCATCCACGCCGGCGGGATCTGGGTGCTCACCGCGCCCGACGGCGGAACCGGGGGACTGGCCCCCTTCGGCGTCGTGCCCGTGCCGCTGGACTGACCCTGCCGACCCTGCCGACCCGGCCGAGCCCGCGGCGCAATCCGGGGTGCCCGTGACGCGCGCCACTGTGGCGGCGGTGTCCGCCGGGCGCTCGATGGCGTACCATGGACCGTTGGGTGCGCTGCGTCCTGCCACGGCGAGAGCCGGCAGCGGAACGCGGCGCCTCCTCATGGCGTCGAAGCGACGTCGGACGAACGATAGAGCAGTGAGCAGCCGGCTCATACGATGACGACGAATTGCGGAGTACATGGGCAAGAAGAGTGATGCCATCGAGGTCGAAGGGAGCGTGGTCGAGGCGCTTCCGAATGCGATGTTCCGGGTGGAACTCGAGAACGGGCACAAGGTCCTCGCCCACATCTCGGGCAAGATGCGCCAGCACTACATCCGAATCCTCCCCGAGGACCGGGTCGTCGTCGAGCTGAGCCCGTACGACCTGACTCGTGGTCGAATCGTCTATCGGTACAAGTAAGTCCCCACTCGGCGCCGACGGTCCTGCGACCGGCGAAGCGGTGTGTGTTCGACGATCAAGGAAACGAATATGAAGGTCAAGCCGAGCGTCAAGAAGATCTGTCCGAAGTGCAAGGTCATCCGTCGTGACGGATCCGTGCGCGTGATCTGCGAAAACTTGCGCCACAAGCAGCGCCAGGGCTGAAACTGGCCGGCCGGAGGCTCTCCCGCCCCGGCCGCGGCGGACTCGTTCCGCCTCCAAGCGTATTCCCGGTGCCCACGCGGCATCACACCCCCGGTCGGAGGCCGGGGCCCCCAGCGGGACGGGAATGGGCGAAGACCTCCGATCCGATCAGGAGTTAAGTTGGCACGACTCGTCGGCGTGGACCTCCCCCGCGAAAAGCGGCTCGAGGTTGCGCTCACCTACATCTTCGGCGTGGGACGCACCCGCGCCGCCCAGACCTGCGCCGCCACCGGGCTCTCGCCCGACGTGCGGGTGAAGGACCTCAGCGACAACGACCTCGTCGCTGTGCGTGACTTCCTCGAGGCGAGCTACAAGCTCGAGGGTGACCTTCGGCGTGAGATCGCCGCGGACATCCGCCGCAAGGTCGAGATCGGCTGCTACCAGGGCCTGCGCCACCGTCGTGGTCTGCCCGTGCACGGGCAGCGCACCAAGACCAACGCCCGCTCGCGCAAGGGCCCCAAGCGCACCGTCGCCGGCAAGAAGAAGGCGGCGCGCTAACAGCGCCAGTAATCCCGAGGCGCCTCCCGCGTGAGTGCGCCCGGGATCGACGACCTGCACAGAAGAGAGAAGCTCATGCCTCCCAAGACCCGCACCGCCTCCGGCGCCCGCAAGCCGCGCCGCCGGGATAAGAAGAACGTGGCCCAGGGCCACGCCTACATCACCTCGACGTTCAACAACACGATCGTCTCGATCACCGACCCGACCGGAGCGGTGATCTCCTGGTCCTCCTCGGGCCAGGTCGGCTTCAAGGGCTCGCGCAAGTCCACGCCGTACGCCGCGCAGATGGCCGCCGAGGCCGCCGCGCGCAAGGCGCAGGAGCACGGGATGAAGAAGGTCGACGTGTTCGTCAAGGGCCCCGGCTCCGGCCGCGAGACCGCGATCCGCTCGCTCCAGGCCACCGGCCTCGAGGTCGGCTCGATCTCGGACGTGACCCCGCAGGCCCACAACGGCGTCCGCCCGCCGAAGCGTCGCCGCGTCTGAGCCCCAGCTCGACACATCTGCACGACCCCCTCGCCCGGACCGAGCGGCGAGGGGCCTGCCGTGGCGTCATATAGCGGACGCCGGCTGAAAGGACATCCCCGTGCTCATCGCACAGCGACCCATCCTCACCGAAGAAGTCGTCGACGAGTTCCGCTCGCGGTTCGTGATCGAGCCGCTCGAGCCGGGCTTCGGCTACACGCTCGGCAACTCCCTGCGCCGCACGCTGCTCTCCTCGATCCCCGGTGCGGCCGTCACCTCGATCCGCGTCGACAGCGTGCTGCACGAGTTCTCGACGATCTCGGGCGTGAAGGAAGACGTCACTGAGATCATCCTCAACATCAAGAACATCGTGGTGTCCTCGGAGAACGACGAGCCCGTGGTCATGTACCTGCGCAAGGCGGGCCCGGGTGTGGTCACCGCCGGTGACATCACGCCGCCGGCCGGGGTCGAGATCCACAACCCGGATCTGCACCTGGCCACCATCAACGCCAAGGGCAAGCTCGAGATCGAGCTGACCGTCGAGCGGGGCCGGGGCTACGTCTCCGCGTCGCAGAACAAGGCCTACGAGGCGGAGATCGGCCGGATCCCCGTGGATTCGATCTACTCCCCGGTGCTCAAGGTGACCTACAAGGTCGAGGCCACGCGTGTGGAACAGCGCACGGACTTCGACAAGCTCATCGTCGACGTCGAGACCAAGAAGTCGATGGCGCCGCGGGACGCGCTCGCCTCGGCGGGCAAGACCCTGGTGGAGCTGTTCGGCCTGGCGCGTGAGCTGAACGTCGAGGCCGAGGGCATCGAGATCGGCCCCTCGCCGACCGACGCCGCCCTCGCCGAGGACCTCGCCATGCCCATCGAGCAGCTCGACCTGACGATCCGCTCCTACAACTGCCTCAAGCGTGAGGGCATCCACGTCGTGGGCGAACTGGTCGCACGGTCCGAGGCCGACCTGCTCGACATCCGCAATTTCGGCGCCAAGTCGATCACCGAGGTCAAGGACAAGCTCGCCGACCTCGGACTCTCCCTCAAGGACTCGGGTGCGGACTTCGACGCCTCGCTCGTGGCCGGGGCGTTCGACGACGGCAACGACTTCGACGTCTACAACTGACCTGCCGGTCCTTTTCTGAACTGGAGTAACCCATGCCTGCACCTACCAAGGGTCACCGTCTCGGCGGTGGACCGGCGCACGAACGACTGATGCTCGCCAACCTGGCGCAGTCGCTGTTCGAGCACGGCAGCATCCGCACGACGGAGAACCGGGCGAAGCGGCTGCGTCCGCTCGCCGAGCGGCTCATCACCAAGGCCAAGCGCGGCGACCTCTCGGCCCGCCGTCAGGTGCTGGCCGTGCTGTCCCGCAAGGACGTCGTACACGTGCTGTTCACCGAGATCGCGCCGAAGATGGCCGAGCGTCCCGGCGGCTACACGCGCATCACCAAGATCGCGCCGCGCAAGGGCGACAACGCGCCCATGGCCGTGATCGAACTCGTGCTCGAGACCTACAGCCCGAAGCAGGCCACCGTGAAGGAGGCCGAGGCGGCCACTCAGCGCGCCGTCAAGGAGAGCGCCGCGGAGGAGGCCCCCGCCGCCGACGAGGCTCCCGTGACTGAGTCCGAGGAGGCGCCCGCAGAAGCCGAGGCCGCGGTCGAGGAGTCCGACGAGAAGTAATTCTCCTCGGAAGCCGGGCGGGACACCACCTGACGCCCCAGCCCGGTCCGAAGGGCCCGCGCGAGGTCACCCCTCGCACGGGCCCTTCGTCGTCCCCGCCGGGGCTGGTGTGGGCCTCGGCGGGTTTCGGCGGCGTGGGCGTCAGCGGACGTCAGCGGGGCAGGTTCCAGACCCGGACCCCGCCGAGGATGCCGGCCGAATTGGGCACGATGACGACGTCGTCGCCGAGCTTGGCGGTCGTGGTCGCCGTGATGCGACGGGAGTTGCCACCCCCGAGATAGAGCCGATCCCACAGGAAGACCGGACGCAGCTCCTCCACGACGGTGCGCACGCGGCGCGACCAGTGCGCGTCACCGAGCCGGATGCGTTCGTGCTCCCCGAGGTACTCGTCGTAGGTCAGCCCCCACCGCACGGGGGCCCGGCTCAGCTCCAGATGCGGGGCGAGCCTGCCGCCGTCGAAGATCGCGTTGCCCAGCCCGGTGCCGAGGCTGATCATGAGCTCGAGGCCCGCCCCCGCGATCACCCCGGCGCCGTGCACCTCGGCGTCGTTGTAGACGAGCGTGGGGATGGCGAGCCGGGCCGTGAGGCGCCGTCGCAGGTCGACGTCGGTCCACTGCTCCACGAGCTCGGGCAGCACCCGGGTGCGCGGCCCGGAGCGGGTGACGTAATGCGGGGTCGAGACGACGACGCCGTGGCGGATCATCCCCGGCATGCCCACCGTGGCCCGGTCGGCCGCCGGGAGCCGGGTGGCCAGGTCCGCGATCACGTCGACCAGCCGGTCCGGGGGCAGCGGGTACGGGGTGGCCGTGCGGACCGCCTGGGCCACCGTGGTGCCGGCGGCGTCGAGCACCGAGGCCTTGATTCCCCCGCCGCCGCAGTCGACGGTCAACGTGAGCGGATTCTCCATGCTGGAACCCTATCGACCCACCTCGATACGATGGCCGGGTGCGCATCCGACTCGACCTTGGCTACGACGGCACGGACTTCTCGGGATGGGCGCGCCAGCCCGGCCTGCGCACGGTCCAGGGGGACATCGAGGCGGCTCTCGACCGCGTCCTGCGCCTCGACGATCCCGCACGCCTGACCGTCGCCGGCCGCACCGATGCCGGCGTGCACGCCCACGCCCAGGTCGCCCACCTCGACCTGCCCGAACAGGTCTGGCTCGCCGCGCCCGGCCGCAGCGACCGGAGCCCGGGCGAGGCGCTCGCGACGCGCCTCAACGCGGTGCTGGCCGACGACGTGGTCATCCGTTCCGTCGCGGCCGCGCCCGCGGGCTTCGACGCCCGGTTCTCCGCGATCTGGCGCCGGTATGCCTACACGGTGCTGCCCGGCTCGGCCGTGCCGGACCCCCTCCGGCGGCGCGAGGAGCTCCGCTATCCCGGCGAGCTCGACCTCGCCGCCCTCGACCGGGCCGCGGCCGTGCTCGTGGGGGAGCGGGACTTCGCCCCCTTCTGCCGCAAGCGGCCCGGGGCGACGACGATCCGGACCCTCGAGGAGTTCGACTGGGCGGCCCGCGGGGAGCGGCTCGTCGCGAACGTGCGGGCCGATGCCTTCTGCCACTCCATGGTCCGCTCCCTCGTGGGAGCGTGCCTGGCCGTGGGGTCGGGGCGCCGCGACCTCGACTGGCTCCGCGGCGTGGCGGCGGGGCAGGAGCGGAGCTCCCTGGTGCAGGTGGCCCCGGCACGCGGGCTCGCCATGGTCGAGGTGGCGTACCCGCCCGAGGCGCGCCTCGCCGTCCGTGCGCGGCAGGCCCGAGCGATCCGTACCCTGCCGCGGGCGTGAACGCGACCACCCGCGCCTGTGGGCTCGCTCACTACGACGCGGACCGCTTTGACCGACCCCGCGCGTGTGGGTACTCTTATGAGTCGTTGTGCGTCCGTTTCGCATCCTGGTGTCTCCCACTCACCGCGCGAGCGAGCGAGGCACCGAAACTGACAATCCCGGTCCCGGTATGGCCGTGCCGCTGAGGCTTCCAGCCGCGGCCTCCCGTGACCAGCTGCAAGCAAGCACAAGAAACGAAGGTTCCCGTGCGTACGTACACTCCCAAGGCCGGCGAGACCGAGCGCAACTGGTACGTCATTGACGCTACCGATGTGGTGCTCGGTCGCCTCGCCACCCAGGTCGCCACGCTGCTTCGCGGTAAGCACAAGCCGACCTTCGCCCCCCACGTGGACGGCGGTGACTTCGTCATCGTCATCAACGCCGAGAAGGTCGCCCTCACCGGCTCCAAGCAGGAGCAGAAGGTCGCCTACCGCCACTCGGGTTACCCCGGCGGCCTCAAGGCGACCAGCTACGCCGAGATGCTCGAGAAGAACCCCGAGCGTGCGGTGGAGAAGGCCGTGCGAGGGATGATCCCCAAGACATCTCTGGGCCGTGACCAGCTGCGCAAGCTCAAGGTGTACCGCGGCGCGGACCACCCGCACCGCGCCCAGCTGCCGCAGACCTTCGAGATCACCCAGGTCGCGCAGTAAGCGCGCGGACAACGGACCAAGGAGCACCACCTGTGGCTGAGACCACCACCACCATCGACGAGCAGGCCGACGCGCCGAGCTCTTACACCTCCGAGACCACCGCGACGACCGGTCAGGGTGAGTCCATCACCGCACCCGGCGCCGCCGTGGGGCGCCGCAAGCGCGCCGTCGCCCGAGTCCGCCTCGTGCCGGGCACCGGCAGCTGGAAGCTCAACGGCCGCACCCTGGAGGAGTACTTCCCCAACAAGGTGCACCAGCAGCTCGTGAACTCCCCGTTCGCGCTGCTCGACATCGAGGGCCGCTTCGACGTGATCGGCCTCCTGCACGGCGGCGGCCCCTCGGGCCAGGCCGGTGCGCTGCGGCTCGCGATCGCCCGCGCCCTGAACGAGATCGACGTCGAGGCGAACCGCCCGGCGCTCAAGAAGGCCGGCTACCTCACCCGGGACGCCCGCGCCATCGAGCGCAAGAAGGCCGGTCTGAAGAAGGCCCGCAAGGCGCCGCAGTACTCCAAGCGCTGAGTGTGCCCTCGCCCGCTGTGGCGAGGCTCCAGGCGTGACAACGGCCCCGGCAATATACTTGCCGGGGCCGTTGTCGTACCCGGAGCACCCGGAGTCGGGTGCGACGCGCGCCGACCAGCACGGCCACGCGGCCGAGAACAGGATGGGGAAGCATGACACGACTCTTCGGCACCGACGGGGTGCGCGGGCTGGCGAATCACGAGATCACGGCCGAGCTCGCGCTCGCGCTCGGAGCGGCCGCGGCTCGGGTCCTGACCGAGCAGGGAGACTTCACCGGGCGCCGTCCACACGCCATCATCGGACGCGACCCGCGAGTCTCGGGAGAGTTCCTCTCGGCCGCGCTCGTGGCCGGGATGACCAGCGCGGGTGTCGACGTGACCGATCTGGGCGTGCTGCCCACGCCGGCCGTCGCGTTCCTCACGGGATCGACCGAGGCGGACCTGGCGGTCATGGTCTCCGCCTCCCACAACGCGATGCCCGACAACGGCATCAAGTTCTTCGCCCGCGGCGGCAACAAGCTCGAGGACGCGATCGAGGATGCGATCGAGGCGGCCATGCGCCGGGACTGGGCGCGGCCGACCGGCGCGGACGTCGGGCGGATCTCCTTCGACCGGGGCGCCTCGGTCGAGGACTACTCGGACCACCTGCTCGGCACGATCGACGTGGACCTGAGCGGCCTGCGGATCGCCGTCGACGCGGCGAACGGGGCCGCGAGCCGGGTCGGTCCGGCGATCCTGCGCGCCGCCGGCGCCGACGTCGTGGTGATCAACGCCTCCCCGGACGGGCGCAACATCAACGATCAGTGCGGCTCCACCCACCCCGAGCAACTGCAGGCCGTGACGGTCGCCTCCGAGGCCCACTTCGGGGTGGCCTTCGACGGCGACGCCGACCGGTGCCTCGCCGTGGACGGCGCGGGCCGGCTTGTCGACGGCGACCAGATCATGGGGATCCTGGCGCGGGCGCAGAAGGCCGAGGGCGCACTCGCCCACGACACGCTCGTGGTCACGGTCATGAGCAACCTCGGGCTGCTGCTCGCGATGGAGGAGGACGGCATCCACACCGTGCAGGCCGGGGTGGGGGACCGGTACGTGCTCGAGGCGATGCGCGCGGGCGGGTACAACCTCGGCGGCGAGCAGTCCGGGCACATCGTGTTCACCGACTACGCCACGACGGGCGACGGCGTGCTGACGGCGCTGCAACTGTCCGCGCAGGTGGTCCGGTCCGGTCGCAGCTTCGGCGAGCTGGCCGGCTCGATCACCCGGCTGCCGCAGGTGCTCCTCAACGTGAGCGGGGTGGACAAGGCCCGGGCGGGCTCCGACGAGGCCCTCGCCGCGGCGGTCGCCGCGAGCGAGGCCCGCCTCGGTCACACGGGCCGGGTGCTGCTGCGGCCCTCGGGCACGGAGCCGCTCGTGCGGGTCATGGTCGAGGCGGCCACGGCCGAGCAGGCGCAGGCGGAGGCGCGCGGTCTCGCGGACGTCGTGGAGCAGCGTCTGGCGCTGAGCTGACGTTCACGGCCGCGCCGGGGCCCGTTCACGGCGCGCCGAACAGATGCCGCGATGGCATCGCCGGGGCATGGCTACTTGCGGGTCACATGCTCGATCGACATGACGAGGATGACCCGGTTCTCGGCGTCCGGGGGAGCGGGCGCGTCCGGTTGGCCGTACCGGGCCGCGAGCACCTGATAGAAGCGGCCCGTGGGGTCGGGTTCGATGCGGATGAGTCGGCCCCTGAGTTCGATGAAGCGGTCAGGGTCGGCCGGGTCGGTCACGCACAGGCTCATCGCCGGGTTCTCCTGCAGGTTGCGGAACTTCGCGCGTGTCGTCGTGTGCGTGAACTCGATCGCCCCCTCGTTCAGGCGGAACCACATCGGGTTGACCTGCACACCTCCGTCGGGTCGGACGGTGCCGAGACAGCCCACGTGGGCCGCGGTCACCAGGTCACGCAGGCCGCCGGGGATCGTCTCCATTCCCCATGGTGACGCCGCCGTTGCGGCCGGGTCAATGGCACGCGATGGTGCCGTCGGGCCGCGTCAGATCTGACGCAGTCGGAGCCGGGAGACCCGGTGGTCGGTGTCCTTGGAGAGCACGAGCGTGGCTCGGGCCCGGGTGGGCAGCACGTTCTCGACCAGGTTCGGCTCGTTGATGTCGTCCCAGATCTGCTGCGCGCGGGCGACGGCGGCGTCGTCGTCCAGGCTCGCGTATCGGTGGAAATAGGAGTCCGGGTCGGCGAAGGCGGTGCGCCGCAGCCGTAGGAAACGTTCGACGTACCAGCGGCGTATGTGGGCCGTTTCGGCGTCGACGTAGATGGAGAAGTCGAAGAAGTCGCTCACGGCCAGGCCGGCGTGGCCGTCCGGGTGGACGCGTGCCGGCGCGAGCACGTTGAGGCCCTCGACGATGAGTACCTCCGGCTTGCGCACCACGATCTGCGCGTCCGGGATGATGTCGTAGGCCAGGTGTGAGTACACCGGAGCCGCGACCGCCTCCGAGCCGCCTTTGACGTCCTCGAGGAACTCGATGAGGCGGCGCCGGTCGAAGGATTCCGGGAAGCCCTTGCGCTCCATCAGCCCGCGCCGCTCCAGCTCGGCGTTCGGGTAGAGGAAGCCGTCGGTGGTGATGAGCTGCACCCGCGGCGTCTCGGGCCAGCGGCGAAGCAGTTCCCGCAGCAGCCGGGAGGTGGTCGACTTGCCGACGGCCACGGAGCCGGCGACCCCGATGACGAACGGGGTGTGCCGGGTCCAATCGCCGAGGAACGTCGAGGTGGCCTGCCGCAGTTGCTGTGAGGCGGCCACGTACAGGTTGAGCAGGCGCGACAGCGGCCGGTAGACGGTGTCCACTTCGTGCAGGTCGATCGGATCGCCCAGCCCGGCCAGGTTCTCGACGTCCGCCTGCGTCAGCGGAAGCGGGGTCGAGGACGCGAGCGCGCGCCACGTGGCGCGGTCGAACTCGGCGAACGGGGAGTTGAGCTCCACGTCGGGGATGGACACACTCCAACTCTAGATGAGCCCGACGGCGTGACGGGCACCCGTCCGTCACGCTGCTCATCCGTCCGCCCTGCTGTGAGTCCGCCGATCCGTGCGTGGCTGCTCACTCGTCAACCCGCCGCCGGCACACCGGTAGCCGAACTCGTCGGCCGCGAGCCGATGGGGGCCGCTGCCTCAGAAGGGTGGTTCGTCGGGGTAGCGGCGGGCGTCGTCTTCTTCGGCGGCGCGGTGGGCTGCTCGGGTGGTGTCGGCGCGGTCGCTCAGGCGGGTGTCTCGGCTGTGGACGATGGCGAGGGTGTCGGGGGTGGCCTGGGACCAGTGGGCCCGGTTGGCGCGTTCGCGCTGCGGGGACAGCGGCGCGGGCGCGGCGGGTAGGGTCGCCTCGGGCGGGGCCTCCACGCCCGGGGCACGAGTTGTGTCCGCGGCATGAGCTGCGCCGGATGCACGGGCTGTCACGATCGGGCCGGACGCGCTGGTGCCGCGGACGGTGGTGCCGAGGGCGGTGTTCTCGGGGGTGCCGGTCGTCGTGCTGGTGGCCGGCTGGATCGCTCCCGTGCCGCTGCTGGTGCCGCCGCTCGTGGCGGCGTTCTCGGTGTTTTCGTGCGTGTCGCGGTGCTCGCCCGTGCCACAGCTCCCGGCGGGTTCGGTGTGCTGAGCGGTCTCGATGCTCTCGGCGGTCTCGATGGGGCCGATGGGGCCGGTGGTGGCCTGGGTGTCGAGGGTGCCCCAGGGGGTGCGTAGGAGGCGGATGCCGTGGGGGCCGGTCCACAGGTAGGTGCCGGTGTCGAGTTTGGCGTAGGACCAGGCCGCGTGGCGCCCGCGCGAGGCGGAATCGGTGTGGGCGTGGGTCTTGAGGCGGTGATGCGCCCTGCACAGCGGGGCGAGGTTGCACGGGCAGGTCGCGCCCCCGGTCACGACCAGGCCGCCGCCCTCGCCGCTCCTGCTGCCGGCGTCGCTCCCGCCGGCGTCGTTCCCGCCGTGTCCGTCGCGCCCGTCCTGTGCGGCGTGTCTGTCGTGCCGGGTGCGGGTGGTGGTGTGCCAGGCGTCGATGTGGTCGAGGTCGCAGGCGCGGGCGGTGCGGGTGCACCAGGGGAAGGCGCATCGGTCGGTGGTCAGGATGGCCTGGGTGCGCATCCGTTCGGTCGGGGTGTAGGAATCGGTCGCGAGGGGCTCGTCCAGGTCGAGGATCGGGCGCACGATGATCTCGGGCACGAAACACGACCCGGACCCACCCTCGCCGGACAGCACGGTCCCAGGCAGCACGGTGCCGGGCAGACCGGTGCCGGGCAGTACGGTGCCGGGCCGTCCCGGGGATGCGGGCGCAGCTGTCCCGTTGAGGCACGGCCCCTCGGGCACACCCGTCCACTGAGGGCCGGGCGCGGGTGTGCCCGGTGCCGCGGGCGCGTGTGCGGGCGGCAGGGTGGTGGGGCGGTGGAAGAGGGAGCCGAGTTCGGCGGCGGTGATGACCGCGCCGCGGGGTAGGCCGCGGGCCTCGACCCGGACCGGGACCCGGCGCAGCCGTTCACGATCGAACCCGCCACCCGCAGCCCGCGCGCCGGCACCAGACACACCACGATCACCACGATCACTGGAATCGTCAGGATCGCCGGGATCGCCACGGTCACCCGGATCGCCGGGATCACGGCCGTCGTGGCCGTCGTGGTCGTTTTCGGTGTCGGGGTGGTCGGGGCCGCCGGGTGGTCGTGGCGGGCTGGTGGTCGGGAGTCCGCCGGGCCAGAGGTCGGCGGCCTGGAGGTGCAGGTACATCAGGATCCGGCCCCGCGGCACGCCCGCACCACCGGTGTCCGGCGCGCCCTGATGACCCGCCGCGCTCGCCGAGCCCTGATGACCGGCCGCGCCCTGATGACCCGGGGTGCTCGATTGTTCGGAGGTTCCGGACTGCTCGTCGGCCCCGGCCTGCTCGGCCTGCTCGGCGGTGCCATCGGACGGTGGGCAGATACGACCGAACATGCCCGGCTCGCCCGGTCGGCCGGACTCGCCCGGGTGGGCGGGCGTCGCCTGCCGGTCGGGCGGGACTGGTTGGTGTGGTTGGGCTGGTTGGTCGGGGCCGGTGGGAGTGCAGCCGGGCAGGGGGGTGTGGCCGTAGCGGGCGCGGGCGAGGTCGCCCAGGGCGTAGGCGCGTAGGTCTCCGGCGGGCAGGTCCCAGCCCTGGGCCTGGATCATGCCGGCGAGGTGATCGATCACGTCCTGCAGGATCCGGCCATCGGCCGCGGGCAGGACCGCGTGCATGCGCGAGTCCCCGGTGGCGGTCTCGGCGTGGGTGAAGGTGACATCCCGAGCCGGGCCCTGATCGGCGGCTTGTTCGGCGGCCTCGTACTCGGTGGGCATGTGCCGGATGAGGGCCTCCTTGATCAGCCCATCGAGCTGGGAACGCCCGAAGTTCAACGGCACGAGCGAGAGCTGAGAGTCGACGAACCCGCAGGCCTCGACCGACAGGAACAGGGTCGCCGCCGCGATCTGACGGGCCCGCCAGACCCGCACCCGCCCGGCCAGGGCCCGGGCGAACAGCAGCGGGAGCCGGGTACGTAACTGTTCGGCCTCGAGCAGGAGACGCTGGGCGGCGTCCAGGCCCATCCCGGCCCCGGCCGCGAACGTGGAGATCGAGTACTCCTCCACCGTCCACAACCCCCGCTGCCCCGATCCCACACCCGGAACCAGATCCGCGGCCGTCAACGGGCGAGACGCCGGATCCGTAGCACGATCCAGCAGGCTCGCCCGCGCGCCGTCGTCGGGACCATCGCCGCTGTTTCTGCTGCTCCCGCCGCTGCTGCGGGTGCTGCCGCCGCTGCTGCGGGTGCTCGTGCTGTTGTTGTTGGCGGCGGCGGTGTGGATGGCGGTGATCTCGCGTTGGCGGGCGTCGTGATCGATCTGGTCCCATTCGGCCTTCTGGGCCAGGGTGGCCTCCACGACCAGCGGTGGCAGATGGGCCAGGGTGTCCTCACCCTCGTCCTCGGCCGCGATCACATACGGATGATGCTCGACCCACATCGCCGCCAACGCGAGCCGCTCGATCATCACCTCGTCCATGACCTCCCGGCCCCGACGCAGCCGGGCGAGCATGGCCGAATCATCGACCACCTCCCGCTCGAACCGCTGAAGTTCCATACCAAACATCCTCCCAGCACCCACCGACATTCCCCCGAGACACCGGGGACAGGGGGACCGCGGGGCAGCCGGATCCTCAGGAGCGGGAGTGCCGGCGCGCCGACCATCCCGAGAATCATGGGAATCCGCGTGGCGTTGCGCGGAGGTGCGCGGGATACGTGCGATGACGCCAACGTCGCGCGGAATCGCGCAGACTGCATGCGAGCCCATGCAGGCCGATGCAGGCCGATGCGGGCCCATGCGGACCTATGCGGGTCCAAACGGATCCACGCGGATTCACAGGAGCGGGCGGGTCGAGACACCCGGAGGCACACGGGGAGATCGGGGGAGTGGTGACGGTCGAACCCGGATGTGATGAGAACGCGATCGGCGCGGGGTGGAGCACGGGGCCACGAGCGGGTACGACGATCGGATGAGAAGGCCCGGTGGAAGCCCGGCCCGGGGGAAGCACGCGCGATGGAAGCACGGCGCGGTGGAAACTCGGGGGAAATGCGGGGAAACGCGGGGAAACGCGGGGCTGTCAGGCGGGAGCGGGTCCGGGTATGCCGGGAGCTCGATGTCGTGTCGGCCGGCTCGCCGCGCTGGAGGTCGCGGACCGCGGAGTCTCCCACCGCACCGGCTCGCGGCGCGCCCCAACCGCCCCCGAACTGTGCCCGAACTGCCTCCGAACTGCCCCCGGATTGCCCCGACCTGTCTCCGACCTTCATGGGGTGCCGCGGACCCGACCGGGTAGCGTGGGGCACGCGGCCGATGGGCTGCCGGGAGGAGCTGCCGTGATCATCGGTGTGGGCATCGACGTCGTCGACGTCAACAGGTTCCTGAGCGCGCTCGGCCGCGCGCCCGACCTCCGCGAGCGCCTGTTCACTCCGCCCGAACGCCACCTCGCGCCCGCCTCGCTCGCGGCCCGCTTCGCCGCCAAGGAGGCGATCGCCAAGGCCCTCGGCTCGCCCGGGGGAATGAACTGGCAGGACTGCACCGTGCACCGCACGCCGGGTGGCCCGCCGCGGATCGAGATCGTCGGCACCGTGCTCGCGGTCGCCGACCGCCTCGGCGTCACCGGCTGGCACCTGTCGATCTCGCACGACGCGGGCATCGCCTCGGCCTTCGCCGTCGCGGAGGGGGGATGAGCGCCGTGCCCGGGTCGAGTGGGCCCGTGGCCGCCTATGCGGCCGAGCACGTCCGAGCCGCCGAGGCCCCGTTGCTGGCCGCCGGCGTGCCGCTCATGCGCCGAGCGGCCGCCGCGCTCGCGGAGACGGTCCGCGCCGAACTCCCGCCCGGGACGGGCGTGCTCGTCATCGCCGGCCGCGGCAACAACGGCGGCGACGGCCTGTTCGCGGCCGCCGAGCTCGCGCGCGCGGGCATCGCCGTGACCGTCGCGCTCGCCCAGCCGATCGAGCCGACGGACGACGCAGCTCACCGGCCGATGTCCGCCGCCGAACCCGGGCCCGGGCAGGGGCTCGCTGCGGCCCGCCGCGAGGGGGCGGTGATCGTCCCCCTCTGGTACGCGGGCGAGACGCTCCCCGGCACACTCGATCAGGCCGACCCGGCCGATCCGGCCGATCCGGCCGATCCGGCCGATCCGGCCGATCAGGCCGACCCGTCCGATCCGGACGGGGCGGGGTCCCCCCGCTGGTCCGCCCTCGATGAGGCCGCGGCCGGTGCCGCGGTGTGGATCGACGCGCTCACCGGGCTCGGCCTGCGTCCCCCGCTGCGGGGCCGGCTCGGCGACCTTCTCGCGCACCTGCTCGCCCTGCGCCGTCGGCACCGGCCGATCGTGGTGGCCGCCGACCTGCCCTCCGGCATGGCGGCCGACTCCGGCGCGCTCACCGGCCCGGTGCTGCCGGCCGACGTCACCGTCACGTTCGGGTGTGCGAAGCCCGCGCTGCTGTTGGCTCCCGCCTGCCACGCCGCGGGCCGCGTCGAGGTGGTGGACCTGGGCCTGACCGAGGAGCTCGCGGCCCTGCCCGTGGCCGTGCGCCGCCTCGACGGTGCCCGGCTCGGCGCGGAGTGGCCCGCCCCCGGCCCGGGCGACCACAAGTACACCCGGGGCGTCGTCGGCGTCATCGCGGGCTCGGCCACGTACCCGGGCGCCGCCGTGCTGTGCACCGGCGCCGCGATCCGCGCCGGGGCGGGCATGGTCCGCTACCTCGGGTCGGCCACCGCGTCGGTGCTCGCCGCCCGGCCGGAGGCCGTCACCGCGCCCGGGCGCGTGCAGTCCTGGGTCATCGGCCCCGGCCTGCCCGGCCTGGGCGATGAGTCGGGCGACCTCGGCGACCCTGGGAGCCCCGCCGACCCCGACATGGCCGCCGCCCTTGGTGCCGCGACCGAGGCGATCGCCGCCGGCGCGGCCCTCGTGCTCGACGCCGGCGGGCTCGACCTGCTCACCCCGGGGGAGGCGAGCGCGGAGGGTGAGACGGCCCGGCGCACCCGGATCGGCGGGCGCATCCTGCACGACCGGGTCCTGCTCACCCCGCACGCGGGCGAGCTCGCCCGCCTGCTCACCCGCTTCGGCGTCGAGGCGGGCCGCGAGCAGATCGAGGCCGACCCGGCTCACTGGGCGGCCAGGGCCGCCGAGGCGACCGGCGCCACGGTGCTGCTCAAGGGGGCCGTGACGCTCGTGGCCGCCCCGGCCCCCGGCGCGGGCGGCGCAGCGAGCACGATCCCCCTCTACTCCCAGCGGACCACACCCCTGGCTCGCAACCGCCGGCAGCGGCGACGTGCTCTCGCCGGGGTCCTCGGCACCGCGCTCGCCCAGTTGCCGCCCCAGCGCCGAGGCGGCCACGGCCCGGGCGTCCGCGATGGGCGGCGATCCACGGCCGCGCCGGCGTGCTGGCCGGCGCGCGCCACGACGGCGGCCCGATCGCCGCCGCCGACATCGTCGGCGCCGTGCCCTGTGCCATCGGTGCCGTGTTGCGCCTCGCGCGCGGGGAATCGGCGGGCGGGGTCCTGGCAGACTAGGGGCGTGAGCTACCCCGGGTACACCGCAGCCGCCCACGTCGACCTGGGCGCGATCCGGAGCAATATCCGCCGCATCCGTTCACTCGCCGCCCCCGCCGAGGTCATGGCCGTGGTCAAGGCCGACGCCTACGGGCACGGCCTCGTGCCGGTGGCGCGCGCGGCCCGGCAGGCCGGTGCCACGTGGCTCGGCGTCGCCCAGCTCGCCGAGGCCCTGCGGCTGCGGGAAGCCGGGCTGGAGGGGCGGATCCTCGCCTGGCTCTGGACCCCCGGAAGCGACCTGCTCGCCGACTGCCTCGCCGCCGACATCGACCTGTCCGTGCCGGACGTGCGCGCGCTCGCGGAGGTCGCCGGCCACGTCCGGGCGCGCACGGCCGCCGGCGGCTCCGACCGTCCGGCCCGGATCCACCTCGAGGTGGACACCGGCATGGGGCGCACCGGCCTCGTGCTCGAGGAGTTCGGCAGCCTCATCGAGGCCGCCCGCGCCGCCGAGGACGCGGGCGAGGTGCGCATCGTCGGAGTGTGGACCCACCTCGCGCGCGCCGACGAGACCGGCGACGCGGACGCCGTGCGCTTCACAGACCGGCAGTACGAACGGTTCGCGTCCGCATGCGCCGCGCTCGCGGCGGCCGGAGCCCAGCTCGAGGTGAGGCATATCGCGAACTCGGCGGGCGTCGTCACCACGCGTGAGCCCTACGACCTCGTGCGCGCCGGCCTCATCACCTACGGGATCTCGCCGCTGACGCACGAGACCCCGGCCGACCTCGGGCTGCGGCCCGCGCTCCGGCTCACCGCGCCGCTGGCCATGGTCAAGCACCTGCCGGCCGGGCACGGCGTCTCCTACGGGGGCACGTACGTCACGGCCGCCGACACCCGGATCGGGGTCGTGCCGCTCGGCTACGGGGACGGCATCCCGCGGCACGGTTCGAACGTCGCGCCCGTGCTCGTCGCGGGGGAGCGGCGCACCATCGCCGGGCGCGTGTGCATGGACCAGTTCATGGTCGACCTGGGCGGCTCGGGACACGTGGATGCGGCGGCCGGCACCGAGGCCGTGCTCCTCGGCGACGCGCTCCGCGGGGAGCCGACCCCGCGCGAGTGGGCCGACGCGATCGGTACGATCGACTACGAGATCGTGACCAGGCTCGGCGCGCGCATCCCACGGATCTACACCGGCGACGACGAAGGGACCACCCCGCCCATGCTCACCATCCCCCTCCCCGACGCCGCGGCCACGACCGCGCTGGGCATCCGGCTTGCACCCCACCTGCGCGCGGGCGACCTCGTGGTGCTCACCGGCGGACTAGGTGCGGGCAAGACCACCCTGACCCAGGGCCTCGGCGCCGCCCTCGAGGTCGAGGGCCAGGTCGCCTCCCCGACCTTCATCATCGCCCGGGAGCACCCCGGCCCGCGGGTCGGCCTCGTGCACGTGGACGCCTACCGGCTCACGTCGCTCGCGGAGGTCGACCAGCTCGACCTCGACGCCTCCCTCGAGGATTCGGTCACCGTGGTCGAATGGGGCGAGGGCCTCGTGGAGGACCTGGCCGAGAGCCGCCTCGAGATCGCGCTCACCCGGCCCCGGGGGGACGCCGCCGACCTCGTGCGCACCGCCCGGATCGAGGCGTTCGGCCCCCGCTGGGCCGGCGAGGACTGGTCCGACCTGGCGACGTCCCGGCCGGACGTAGACTGACGACCATGCTTCTGTGCCTGGACACCTCGCACGGCGCCGCCGTCGCGCTCATCGACCACGGAGCCGACGGGGCCTCGTCGCACAGACCGCCGACCGTGTTCGCCCGCGGCGCCGGCGACGATCCCCGTCGCCACACCGAGGTGCTCGCCCCGCTCATCGCGGCCGTCCTCGACGAGGGGCTCGAGCGGGCCGGGCGCACCCGGGCCGACCTCACGGGCCTCGTCGTGGGCACGGGGCCGGCCCCGTTCACGGGGCTGCGGGTCGGGCTCGTGACCGCCCGCACCCTCGCCGCCGCCCTCGGACTGCCCGTCTACGGTGTGAGCGCGCTCGACGCCCTCGCCCGGCAGGCCTTCGACGCGGCAGGTGAGGGCCCGGTCGACACCGTGCTCGTGGCCGCCGACGCGCGCCGCAAGGAGGTCTACTGGGCCCGCTACGCCTCGGCCGGCGATGACGACGTGCGCCTCCTCGAGGGCCCGGCCGTCGACCGTCCCGCGGACCTGGTCGCCCGCGTCCGGGAGAACGGGGACGTGCCCGTGACCGGGCGCGGCGCGGACCTCTACCCCGCCGAGCTCGGGCCCCTCGCCGCGCCGGACACGATGCTGCGGGCGAGCGCCGCCGTCGACCCGGCCGTGCTCGGGCGCCTCGCCCTCGCCCGGGAGCGGGCCGGCACGGCGCAGCCGACGACGCCGCTGTACCTGCGTCGTCCCGACATCCACACCTCGAGCGGGCGCAAGCGCGCGAGCTGAGCGTGACCGACGACGGCGGGCGCCTGCGCCCCCTCACCCCGGCCGATGCCGGCGCGCTCGCCGCGATCGACGAGGCCCTGTTCGGGCCGGGCGCGTGGAGCCGGGCGATGATCGCCGAGGAGCTCACGGCCCCGGCCCGCCACTACGCCGGCATCGACACGGACGGCGGCCTCGTGGGCTACGCCGGGATCGCGCTCGCCGAGACGAGCCAGATCATGACGATCGGCGTGCTCACCGGCCATCAGGGCCGCGGCTGGGGCGCCCGGCTGCTGACCGATCTGATCGACGCCGCCCGGGCGGCGCGCTCGCGGGACGTCATCCTCGAGGTGCGGGCGAACGCGCCGGTGCCGCAGCGGCTCTACCGCCGCTTCGGTTTCACCCCCATCGGGGTGCGCCCGCGCTACTATCGGCCCGAAGGGGTCGACGCGATCGTCATGCGACTGCCACTGCGGTCCTCGCCCGGCCCGATCGGCTCGGAGGTTGTCGATGCGTGATCAGGTGTTCGTGACGGCCGAGGCGCTCGCGGGCGAACTGCGCGGGACCCGCCCGCCCGTGCTCCTGGACGTGCGCTGGGCCCTCGGCGAACCGGACGGCTACGCCGCCTACCGCGCCGGGCACCTGCCGGGGGCCGCCTACGTGGACCTCGAGAACCAGCTCGCCGACCCCGCCGACCCCCGCCGCGGGCGGCACCCGCTGCCCACGCTCGAACGGCTGCAGGAGGCCGCGCGGTTCTGGGGAGTGAACGACGGCGACGCCGTGGTCTGCTACGACGATTCCGGCGGCGCCGCGGCGGCCCGGGCCTGGTGGCTGCTGCGCTGGGCCGGAATGACCGACGTGCGGATCCTCGACGGCGGCCTGCGCGCCTGGTCCGGCCACGGGGCGCTCGAGGTGTTCGAGCCGAAGGTGCGTGAGATCGCCCGGGAGCACAAGTCCCGCCGGGGCACCGTGACGTTCACGGCCGAGCACCTGCCCGTTCTCACGGCCGACGAGGTGGACGCCTTCGACGGGGTGCTCATCGACGCCCGCGCGGCCGCGCGCTACCGCGGCGACGTCGAGCCGCTCGACCCCCGCGCCGGGCACATCCCCGGCGCTGTCAACGTGCCCTACACCGAGAACCTGCGCCCGGACGGCGGCCTGCGCCGGGTCGACGAGCTCGCCCGCAGCTACATCGCCGCCGGGGTTCCGGTGCCCTCGACCCTGCGGCTGCCCGCCGTGGACCTGCCGGTCGGGTGGCGCCCGCGGCTGTGGGCGGACGCCGGCGACGCCCCGAAGGTCGGGGTGTACTGCGGCTCCGGAGTGACCGCCGCCCACGACATCGCCGTGCTCGCCTCCCTCGGCGTCGAGGCCGCCCTGTACCCGGGGTCGTGGTCGCAGTGGTCGGCCGATTCCGCCCGCCCGGTCGCCACCGGCACGCACGCGCCCGCCGCCCGAGCGACTACCCTGAACGGGTGACTGACACACCGCTCGTACTCGGAATCGAGACCTCCTGCGACGAGACGGGGATCGCGATCGCCCGCGGCAACGACCTGCTCGCCGACGTCACGGCCTCCTCGATGGACTCCCACGCCCGCTTCGGCGGCATCGTTCCCGAGGTCGCCAGCCGGGCCCACCTCGAGGCCTTCGGGCCCACACTCGCCGAGGCCCTCGACCGCGCCGGGGTCACCCTGGCCGATCTCGACGGAATCGCCGTGACCTGCGGGCCCGGGCTCATCGGCTCCCTCACCGTGGGCGCCGCGGCCGCGAAGGCGCTCGCGGTCGGCACCGGCCTGCCGCTGTACGGGGTGAACCACGTGATCGGGCACATCGCCGTGGACGCCCTCGTGCACGGGGACTTCCCGGCGGAGTTCCTGGGCCTCGTGGTCTCCGGCGGGCACTCCTCGCTGCTGCACGTGCGCGATATCGCCACCGACGTGACCGAGCTCGGCCAGACCCTCGACGACGCCGCCGGGGAGGCCTTCGACAAGGTGGGCCGCCTCCTCGGCCTGCCGTATCCGGGCGGCCCGCACGTGGACCGGCTCGCCCGCGACGGCGACCCGACCGCGTTCGACTTCCCGCGCGGCCTGAGCAAGGGCAAGGAGAAGAACCGGTACCCGTACGACTTCTCGTTCTCCGGATTGAAGACGGCGGTCGCGCGCGTGATCGAGGCGCATGAGGATCGCGCTGAGGTGCTTCCCGCCGCGGACGTCGCCGCCTCCTTCGCCGCGGCCGTCGCCGACGTGCTCGTGGCCAAGACGCTGCGCGGGGCGCAGGCACTCGGGATCGACTCCGTGGTCATCGGCGGCGGCTTCTCCGCGAACTCCCAGCTGCGCGACCTCGCCGCCGAGCGGTTCGCCGCCGCCGGCATCGAGGTGCGCATCCCCCCGATCAAGTTCTGCACCGACAACGGGGCGATGATCGCCGCGCTCGGCACGGCCGTCATGGCCGCCGGCGTGGCGCCCTCCCCGCTCGGGATCACGGTGAACTCGCAGCTGCCGCTCACGACCATCGTCGACCACGCGCCCTACGAGCCGCCCGCCTCGACGGGCGACGCGGCCTGACGTGCCCCGCTTCGGCGTATGGACGGCGCAGCGTGCGTGCCGTCGTCGGCGCGGCCGGGCCGGTGGCTTGGCCGCGTTGACCGCGGTGCTCACGGCGTTCGCGCTCGCGGCGTGCACCTCGCCCACGGGCACCCCGGGTAGCACGGGTACCCCGGGGCCGGGTGAGTCCGCTACGAACGGGGGCGCCGCGACGTCGTCCTCACCCACGCCGACCACACCGCCGCCGCCACCGCCGCTCGCGTGGGGGCCGACCGAGGCGGACGTGCAGGGCTGGATCGACGAGGCCGCCGGCCTCGACCTGGCGGAGGCGGCCGGGCAGGTGATCATCGCCCGCTACTCCGGCACGGACCCGGCCACCCCCGCCGACCTGGTGCGCAAGCTCGACCTCGGCGGGATCGTGCTCTTCGCCGGCAACATCGCTTCTCTCGACCAGGTGATCGCGACGGGCGAGGCGATCCAGGCGGCCGGGGAGGACCTGGGGCGCGACTGGCCCACGATCGTCTCCGCCGACGACGAGGGCGGGCGGGTGCAGCGCCTGTCCGGGGCGCGCGGCCCGTGGACGACGTTCCCGAGCTTCTCCCACGCCGGCGACGCGCCCGCGAAGGTCGTGCGCGAGGCGATGGCCGCGATGGCGATCGAGCAGCGCGCCAGCGGGCTCAACACGGACTTCGCGCCGGACGCGGACGTGACCATCGGACCCGCGGACCCGACGATCGGGGACAGGTCGGCGAGCGAGGACCCGGACAAGGCGGCCGCGGCCGTGGCCGCCGCGGTCGAGGGGTTCACCGCGGGCGGAGTGCTCTCGAGCCTCAAGCACTTCCCCGGGCACGGCGCGCTCACGGTCGACTCCCACAAGGCGCTGCCCGTGCAGGAGGACACGACCGCCGAGCTCGAGGAGCGCGACCTCGTGCCGTTCCGCGCCGGGATCGAGGCGGGCGCCCCGATGGTCATGATGGGCCACATCGACGTGGAGGCGTGGGATCCGGGCGTGCCGGCGTCGATGTCGGCCGCCGCCTACGACTACCTGCGCGAGGAGTTGGGCTTCACCGGCGTCGCGATCACCGACGGCCTGGAGATGGGGGCGCTCGATGCGATCGGCGACGCCGGCGACATCGCGGTGACCGCCATCGGCGCGGGCGCCGATCTGCTCCTCGGCCCGACCGACCCGGCGCTCGCCCGGCAGGCGCTCATCGACGCCGTCGAGGCGGGCACCCTCGACCGGGACCGGCTGAACGAGGCCGCCGGGCGGGTCATGGCGATGATGGACTGGCAGACCCACCTGGCGAGCGAGGCCGGGCCGGTGAGCCCGGCGGATGTCGGGTCGGCCAAGGAGGCCGCCGCGGCGTTGGCGGGGTACTGAGGGTCGGCGCCACCGAGGATCGGCGCGACGGGCCTCGAGCGGTCCACATGTCGGCGGTATCGAAATTGGCTCGAGCAACTCTCCTTCGTTGCGATCCGGAGCGAGATCACGACCCGGCGAGGTCTCGTCGGGTGCCGGCGCGGAGTCGGACCGTGTACCTCACGCGGAGCGACGCGCGCGGCGGCGCGACTGCCACTCGTCGAGCGTCATGTAGTCGTCGGAACTCGCATCGGCCTCGGTGACACGCTGCCCGAGGATCGTCCACTGGCCGGCGGGGACGTCATCGCCGAGCCTGATGTCGATCGCGTCGCGCAACTCGGTCAACTCGGACGGACTGAGCCGTTCGAGTTGTTCCATGAGCGACTCATCGACCATCTAGACACTCTATCTGGTGGGCTGCTGCAGTGCACGGCTCTACGAGACTCACCTAAAAGGTCCGGGAACGCCAGCGCGTGCCTCACGCAAGGAGGCCAGCATAGCAGCTGGTGTAAGCCGGGGACCATGAACGGGGAGCTTTCGATGAGTGCACGCCGCGAGATCACCAAGAAGTACGCCCGCCGCTACCAGGGTGGAGGCCTACCGGTCTCTTTTACAGTCAACAAAACCGGCTCTTCACAATCCAGGGTGTAGTTGGGGTCTGAATCCGCCGGCCTCGAGTAGTGATCTGGCGACATAGTTGGTCAGGTTGCGGAAGCCCAGGGCTGAGCCGCGGAGGTGTTCGAGCCTGCCGTTGATCGCCTCTGTGGGGCCGTTGCTCGTGCCGGGTCGGTCGAAGTAGGCCAGGACGTCGCCGGTCAAGTCCCTTGGAGTGGTGTAGCGGTGGGTGATCCTTCGTAGGGGTTCAGGCGGTCAGGGCGGGCATGGTTTCGGCTCCGATCTCGGGGTCGGTGGTGGTGATGAGGGTGATGCGGCAGCGGGCGAGGACGTCGAGGCCGAGGTAGCGCCGGCCTTCGGCCCATTCGTCGGTCTGCTCGGCCAGGACGGCGCCGACGAGGCGCACGATGGCGTTGCGGTTGGGGAAGATGCCCACGGAGTCGGTCCGGCGGCGGATCTCGCGGTTGAGACGCTCCTGGGGGTTGTTCGACCAGATCTGTGTCCACACGTCCTTGGGGAACGCGGTGAACGCCAAGATGTCCTCCCGTGCGCCGGTGAGGTGCTCGGCCGCGTCGGGCAGCTTCTCGTCGACGTACTCGATGAGCCGGTCGAACTGGGCCTGCACGCTGGGTGCGTCGGGCTGGTCATAGACGCTGTGGAGCATGGCCTTGACGGCCGGCCACATGCTCTTGGGTGTCACGTCCATCAGGTTCGCGCTGTAGTGGGTACGGCACCGTTGCCACGCGGCACCGGTCAAGTTCGCCCCGATCGCTTCCTTCAAGCCCTGGTGGGCGTCGGAGGTGACCAAGCGCACGCCCGTCAGGCCGCGCGCGAGGAGGTCGGCGAAGAACTCGTTCCACGCCGACCCGGTCTCACTGGTGGCCACGCGTAGGCCGAGGACCTCGCGGTGCCCGTCGGCGTTGACCCCGGTCGCCAGCAGTACCGAGGTGGCGACCACGCGCCCGCCCTCGCGGACCTTCATCGTGAGCGCGTCGGCCGCGACGAACGTGAACGGTCCCGCCTCATCCAGGGGGCGGTGGCGGAAGTCCTCGACGATCTGGTCCAGGTCGGCCGTCATCCGCGAGACCTGCGACTTGCTCAGTGAGTCGATCCCCAAGGTCTTGACCAACTTGTCCATCCGGCGGGTGGACACCCCGGCCAGGTAGCAGTCGGCCACGACGGTGATCATCGCCGACTCGGCCCGCTTGCGCCGCTCGAGTAGCCACTCGGGGAAGTAGTTGCCCTTGCGCAGCTTGGGGATGGCCACGTCCACGGTCCCCACGCGGGTGTCCAGGTCGCGGTGGCGGTAGCCGTTACGCTGCGCCGTACGCGAGGCGCTGGGCCGGCCGTACTCGGCGCCGACGACGGCGTCGGCGTCCGCGGACAGCAGCGCGTTGATCATCGTCTGCAACAGCGAACGCATCAGATCCGGGCTTGCTTCGCTCAGGGCTTCACTGAGCAGGCCGCCAGGGTCGACAATATGTGGTGCGGTCATCGTGATGACTCCGTTCGAGGATTCGGTAGAAGGTTGACTCGAAGGATCACGCGGTGGCCGCACCCACGTCCACGACCGGGACGAGCTGGGCGACCGCGCTACACCACTCTAAGGGGCACTACTACGTCGCCGGCGCGGCGTGTCAGGGTGCGGCCGAGTCTGCGTAGTTCGCTCAGGGCGGCGGGAACGCCGTGGGCCAGGGAGTCGATCAGGCCGGACATCATCTGCCGCCCTCGTGTCCTGTCGGGGTCGCGGTAGGCGGCGACCATGCGCTGGTAGACGCCCCAGGTCGCCTCGACCTCGATGTGAGCCTCGTCGGCGAAGAGGGCCTCGATGCGGCGGGTCTGCTTCTGGGTGAGCAGGTCGGCGCCGGTGTGCAGGGTGCGGCGGGCGCCATAGAGCGGGTCGCCGGTGCGGCCACGGTGCCCACAGGTGTCCTGCTGTACCCGGCGACGGGCCTCATCGAGGGCGTCACCGGCTAGACGGACGACGTGGAACGGATTATGCCGACGTCGGCATAATCCCTTTTATGTCGATGTCCTGGTTATGTCGATGTCGGTGCGTGGGGGCTGCTGCTGCCTGGGTGCGGTGGTGGGCATGTCGGCATAATCAGAGTCCTTGAAGGAAGGCCAGCAGCTCGTCGTCTGTGACGGTGTAGCGTCCTGGTTTGGTGCCGGTAGGTCTGGTTCTGGCGAGAGCGTCCTCCTTGGTCTTCATGTTCGCGTGCAGGTAGATCTGCGTGGTTTCGATGCTCTCGTGACCGAGCCAGAGAGCGATGACGCTGCTGTCGATCCCCGCAGCCAGCAGCCGCATGGCGGCAGTGTGCCGCAGGACGTGCGCGGTGACGTTCTTACCGGTCAGGCTCGGGCAGGTACTGGTCGCGGTGGCGGTGTGCAGTGCTAGCCGAGCGGCAACGGCGTCACGGCTCATCCTCGTCCCCTCACGAGCGGGGAACACGAATGTGTCGGTGCTGGCCCCGGCGGTGAAGGGCCGCAGGCTCCGGACTGTCTGACGGTCAAGTGGCGTGATCCGGTCCTTCCGGCCCTTCCCGTGGCAGACGACGTGCGCGCCGGTGCCGAGGTGAACATCGCCGGCCCTCAGCGCTGTGAGCTCGGAGACTCGCATCCCGGTGGTGACCGCGACCTGGATCAGCGCGTGGTCGCGGCGTCCGGCCGGGGTGGAACGGTCCGGCGCGTCCAGTAGGGCGGCGACCTCGGGAGGGGTGAGGTAGGTGATCTCGGTGCGCCTGGCTCGTTTCGCGGGGATCGCCAGGACCCGGCTGATCGTGTCGGCGTGCTCAGGATACTGATACGCGGCGTAGGTGAACAGTGAGTGCACCGCGGCGAGCCGCGCGTTGCGGGTGCTGACCGTGTTGCCGCGCTCGGATTCGAGGTGCGCGAGGAACCCGGTGATCAGGTCGTGGTCCAGCTGCGACAGTTCCAGCGCCGCCGGTGCTGTGCCGGTGGCCATGGCGGCGTAACGCAGCAGCAGTCGCCAGCAGTCGCGGTACGCGGCGATGGTGTGGGCGCTGGCACCATACTGAGCCGACAGCCGCGTCGTGAAGAACGCCTGCAGGATCGGGGCGAGCCGGGTCATGATCGGTCCCCTCGGTCGCGACCGGAGGGAGCCGCTGAGGCATCGAGCCGCTCGGTCGCGGTGGCGAGCAGTTCGGTGGTGCCGGTGAGATACCAGTACGTGTCCCGGGGTTCCGTGTGTCCCAGCCAGGTCGCCAGCACCGGCAGGACTGCGGCGGGATCGGCGCCGGCGCGGTAGGCGTCGAGCATGGTGTTCACCGCGAACGTGTGGCGTAAATCGTGCAGCCGTGGACGGCACGACGACGACACCGGGCCCAACCCGGCCTTGTCGGTGAGCTTCCGGAAGGTCGGGTGTACACCGGAGGGATGAAGCCGGGTGCCCACGGTGGAGATCAGCAGCGCGGTGCACGTCGACGCTGGGAGCAGCCGATCCCGCTGCTGCAGGTAGGCGGTCAGCGCCGCGGCGACCGTCGGGTGCAACGGGAGCATGCGGACCTTGCCGTATTTCCCGACCACTGTGAGGGTGCGCCCGCGCTGATCGAAGCTCGCGATGTCCAACGCGATCGCTTCCCCGGTGCGGATCCCGGTCGCGGCCATCAGTCCGATCAGCGTCTGGTAGGTCGCTGCGCGCAGTTCCGGTGTCAGCGTCCCGGCAGCGTCCAGCATCGCCTGGACCTGCGCAGCGGTATAGATGAACGGTGCGACCCGGGTGGGTCGCGCCGGCAGGAGCCTGGCCGGCGGGACCTCGATGTCCGGGTTCTGGCAGTGCGCCCAGCGGGCGAAGCAGCGGATCGCCGATAACCGCAGCGCCTGGGTGCGCGGCGTGCGCGCCGGGGGTGCCGTCGCGAAGCCGACGGCATGCTCGATCGTCACCGTGCGCGCGCCACGGACGTGCAGGTAGGCGACGAAGTGATTCAGGGTGTGCTCGACGCCGTCCAGCTTGTATCCCAGCGCGCGTCGCACCCGCAGATAGTCGCCGATCAGCCTCGGGAGGTCCTCCAGCACGGTGTTCATGACACGCTCCCCCCAGTCGGCCACGGGCGCGCCAGGCCGGCTAGCCGGGTCTGATCGGTCTTCGCGTAGATCGCCGTGGTCGCCGGGCTCGCATGCCGCAGCAGATGCGAAACCTCCTCCAGGCTCGCTCCCGCGTTGAGGGTCTGGCTGGCCGCGGTGTGACGCAACCGATGCGCGTGGATCGTGCCCAGCCCGGCGCGTTTGGCCGCCCGGGCAACGATGCAGCTCAGTCCCGAGTACGCCAGCGGTGTATGTGGCGCGACGGCCTTCACGAACACGGTCCGCGCCGCGGTATCCGGGCGGCCATCGCGAAGGTAGTCCACGACCGCTTTGCCGACATCGACGGGTAGCGGTAGCCGGTCGGTCCGGTCTCCCTTGCCGTGAATGGTGAGGACGCCAGCCTGCCAGTCCACGTCATCCAGCCCCAGCCCGGCGAGCTCGCCGCAGCGCAGGCCCAGCCGATGCAGCACGGTGATCACCGCGAAGTCGCGTCGCCCCACCGCGGTAGACCGGTCACAGGCATGCAGCAGTGCGGCAACCTGTTCCTGGGTCAACGGCTCGGGTAGACCGGACAGTCTGCGGTGCGCGACCGCCGGGACCGCGTCAGCGAGCAAGACCGGGAGGATCTGCTGATCGTGCAGGAAACGAAGGAACGAGCGCAGCGCGCACGCCGTCATCTGCGCCGTCTTCCGCGTCATCGACGGCAGACGCGCGGTCAAGAACCCGGTCACGTCGCTGGCAGTCAACCCGGCAAGCCCCGCAACAGATTCTGTGCCGACCATGGCCTGGACGAACGGGGCGACCCAATGCGCGTACGCCTCAGCGACTGGATTACTCAATCCGCGATCCTCGAGCAGATACCGCCGATAGCGAGCCAGCAGCGCCTCGGCCGGAGACGAGGGCACCGGCGCCGGCGCCGGGTCCGGCACCAGCCCCTCACGGCGCAGATAACCAAGCACCGGACCTAGCGCCCGCAACGAGTACTGACTCGTGTACGCGGCACGGCGAGCCGCGAGGAACTGCTCAATGACTGGGCCGGTCAACTCCCCCAGCTCGAGGTCCTGGGAGTCCAACCACCGCGACAGGTGTGCCGCGAGCAGCATCACAGCCGTTGCCGACGTCGCCGTGTAACCAAGTCGCGTCAGTTCCGCCACCAGCGCCAACGCATGCGGCGACAACGGGCCGATGAACCGAACGTGAGACGGATCTGGAGTTGAATGCATGAATCTGCTCCTTCCAATCAGGGAAGGAACCAGGCTCCCGCACCACACGAATTATGCCGACGTGCCCACCACCGCACCCAGGCAGCAGCAGCCCCCACGCACCGACATCGGCATAACCAGGACATCGACATAAAACGGATCCATGACGGCCACAGCGCCGGGCACCTCCTCGGCCGCGGCCGTCTTGAAGCCGCTGAACCCATCCATCGCCACCACCTCCAGGCCTGCCCGCCAGGACTCGGGACGATCGGCGAGCCAGGTCTTGAACGCCGCCTTGGAGCGGCCTTCGACCATGTCCAGTAGCCGGGCGGGCCCGGTGCCGGCCCGGACCGGGGTCAGGTCGATGATGACGGTCACGTACTTGTCACCGCGGTGGGTGTGGCGCCAGACGTGTTCATCCACGCCCAGGACCCGAACCCCGTCGAACCGGCGGGGGTCACTGATCAACACGCGCTGGCCCTCGGCCAGGATCGCGTCGTTGGCGGTGTTCCACGAGACCGCCAGGCCCTCGGCGACGCGGGCCACGGTCAGGTGCTGACACACGATCGCCTCCAGGGCCCACCGCAGCGCGCCGCGGGAGAGTCTCGCGCGTGGTTCGGCCGCGGCGCTGGTGTCCTGACGCCACACGTGCCCGCACCCGCTGCACCGGTACCGGCGAACGGTGACCTCCAGCGTGGTCGGGCGCCACCCCAGTGGAACGTGCGCCAGCCGCCGCACGAGCGTGTCACGAGCCGATCCCTCGCAGCCACACCGCCGGCACCACTGATCCGGTGCCACGACCCGGCAGGCGAGCACCGCCCGGCCCGGCTAGAGTCGCTGGCCGACGACCTCCAGGCCGAGGCCGTCCAGCAGGGCGAACGTGGTCAGATCGGGGCGAGTGAAGGTAGCGTCGGGCACGTCGAGGTCTTCCTGATGGGCAGTGTGAGAACTTCCATCATCGGAGGACCTCGACCCCTACCCGACGAGCGACTCGCCCACGGCCCCTACACCCTCAACTGTGAAGAGTCACAAAACCGGTAGGCCGCCAGTCATCTCAGGGGGCATAGTGTCGCACCATGATCACAATCGCGCAGACTTGAGGTCACAACAGGCTGAGATCTCAGCGACCGCAGGGAAGGGTAGCGGCGGCAGAGTCTGCCGATGCTGTCGATTGACCGACGACCGTCCGGCCCTTCCATTGATCCTGGCCATTTCCATTGCATTTGGCGGCAACGACGGCGGACCAGCCCCCACCGGGGTAGACGGTGCCGGTTAACTGATTGCGCACGGACCAGATGCCGAAGAGTGCTTTGACTGCGATCTGCCCGGCAACGGATACGGCCGAGGAGCATCCACTGCTCGTCGTGACCGTAGAAGTCGATGTGGCGTGGCCGCCACTCTTCGTCGGCCTAGTCGCAGTGATGCTGTGGGTGCAGGACGCCGTGACACCGATGTAGGTCGTTTCTGCATCCGCATAGATCACCTTGATCGTTTCACCGTTTGCAGGAATCACAGGAGACGCTGACATCTCGAAGTTGGCAACCTGGACATCCCCACCCGTAGCGCCATCGACACCTTCGTCCATGTTGACACCCAGGAGTGGAATGGGCGTTGGCTCGGAGCTGTAGATGACCTGGGTAGCCTCATCGACGCCAACCTGCGAATAGCCAATAGTGTCTGGACTTGTCAGGCTCGCAGGTGCGGAAGCGCTGAGTGCGACAACTGCGAGCAATGCGGAGACTCTCATCATTTCCCCTTCGAAGATTGGGCAGGTGGACCGTTCCGCCTGCATCACGCCAAGCTAGCAGACTTCTGCTTGGGGAGTGTAACGTTTTGCGGCTCTTTCGGTTTTAGAGTGCGTAGCGTCGGCTCGTCGTCGCGGGTGCATCGAGGTCCAGCAGAAAATGCCAGCACACGCCATGGTGCATGGTGCTCGCGGCTCTGGATCGGGGCTCTATTCGCGATTCGTGCACGCCCAGGCTTCGTCCCTGCCATCATGGCCCCCTATGCGTAGTCGTGGAAGGGGGGCTGTGAGGTGGCCATGGGCCGGGTGATCCGCGACCTGTGGGGTACTAGGGGGATCCTGTGGGTGCTGATCCGCCGCGACCTCAAGGTGCGCTACGCCGAGTCGATGCTCGGGTACGTGTGGTCGGTGCTCGAACCGCTCATGATGGGCGTCATCTACTGGTTCGTGTTCGAGAAGATTATGGGCCGTAACGTCGGCGGCGACCCCTACATCATCTTCCTCATGGCCGCGCTGCTGCCGTGGATGTGGTTCACCTCCGGCCTGACCGAGGGGGCCAAGGCGCTGCGCTCGCAACGGCGGCTCGTGGCCTCGACCGCCCTGCCCAGGCAGATCTGGGTGCTGCGATCGGTCGGGGGGAAGGGGATCGAGTTCCTCTTCTCGATACCCGTGTTCGTCATCTTCCTGATCTTCTACCCGCCGCAGTTCAACGCGCACGTTCCGTTCGTGCTGCTCGGCCTGCTCATCCAGCTCGTGCTGCTGCTCGGGCTCGGCTTCCTGCTCTCGCCGATCATGATGCTCTTCCGCGACCTCGAACCGCTCATCCGGATCGCCACCCGGGCGCTGTTCTACGCCTCGCCGATCATCTACAGCATCAACGACGTGCTCGGCACCGGCATGCCCGAATTCCTCAAGGTGATCTACAAGCTCAACCCGGTCACCGGCATCATGGAGGCCTACCGGGCCGGGTTCTTCCCCGAACAGACCCACCTCGACGTCATCGCGATCGCCGGGGCGATCAGCGTGCTCACCCTCGTGGTCGGCTGGATCACGTTCGGGCGCATGGAACGCGCCGTGCTCAAGGAGATCTGATGGTGACCAGTGACCCGGTGATCTCGATCGAGAACGTCGGCGTGGAGTTCTCCCGCGGCCGGCGCAACGTGGGGCTGCGCGAACTGATCTTCAAACGCAACGCGGGCGTGACCTCGGACTCGTTCTGGGCCCTGCGCGACGTGAGCTTCGACGTGCGCCCGGGCGAGGCGATCGGGGTGATCGGCCGCAACGGCCAGGGCAAGTCCACCCTGCTCAAGATCGTGGCCGGCGTCATGCTCCCGGACGAGGGCGAGGTGCGGGTGCGCCAGGGCGTGGCCCCGCTCATCGAGATCACCGGCGGCTTCGCCCCCGACCTGACCGGGCGGGAGAACATCTACCTCGCCGCCGGCCTCCACGGCATGCCGAAGGATCTCGTGGACGACCGGTTCGAGGAGATCGTGGAGTTCTCCGAGATGGCGGACTTCCTCGACACGCCGTTCCGGCACTACTCCTCCGGGATGAAGGTGCGCCTCGCCTTCGCGGTGATCTCCCGGCTGGAGGACCCGATCCTGCTGGTCGACGAGGTGCTCGCCGTGGGCGACAAGGCCTTCCGGAAGAAATGCCACAACAGGATCGAGGAACTGCTCGCCGGGGGGCGCACGCTCTTCCTCGTGTCCCACTCCGACGGCGACCTCAAGCGCTTCTGCGAGCGCGGGCTGTACCTGCGCGAGGGCCGGCTGCGGGCCGACGGCCCGATCGACGAGGTGCTGGAGCAGTACACGGTCGAGAGCCATGTCGCAAAATAACGGATCTCATGGCACCGGCAGTGCCCGGCCCGCCCTGAACTCGGCGCCCGCATGCGCGACCACCGCGTCGAGCGGGCCGCCGTGCGCCGCGGCCACGGCGCGCTGACGCTGGTAGGAGGCGCCGCCGTCCAGAATCTCGAGCACCCCGGCGAGCTCGTCGGCGCAGCCGAGATCCTCGGCGACGGGCGCGAGCTGCTCCACGAGGCGACGCACGGCGCCGGTCACGAGCTCCTCGTTGCCGTCCTCGTCGAGGATGATGATCGCCTCGAGCCCGTACCGGGGGGGCCGCCACTTGTTCTCGGCGAGGAGCCAGGAGGAGATCCGCGGCGGCCCCTCGCAGGCGTCGATGATCCCGTCGACGTTGCACAGTTCGATCGCGTGGAACATGGGCGAGGGGCGGATGGCCCAGCGCACCTCGTCCACCTCCTCGATCATGCCGGTGTCGGGCCCGTCCCAGAATGGGGAGGAGGTGGAGAGGGGGAGCAGGTGCGGTCACTTCGTACGACTGAACCCGAGGTGGACCGACCCGTACGCACTGCCACATGTCGACATGTCAATACCTTCGCGATTTGATAAGGTATTGACATGCCTGTAGTGACGAAGCTGGAGCGGTTGCGCGAGGTCGCGCTCGACCAGCACGGCTTCATCGCAACCGCCTAAGCGCTGGACGAGGGGGTCTCGCATGCGGAGCTGTCCACCATGGTCGCTCGTGGCAGGATCGAACGTGCAGCGCACGGCGTCTACAGAGTGCCGCAGGTTCCCGAGACCGAATATGACCAGTACCGGCCGCCGTCATGTGGACGGGGGCCTCGGAGGCGTGCCTGAGTCACGACACGGCGCTGGAAGCGTGGGGCTTCACCGACATCAACCCCGACCGCATTCACGTCTCGGTCGCCCGGAAGAGGCGTCTGCGCCGCGCCGGGGGAGAGTCTTACGTGATCCACTACGAAGACCTTGCGCCGCAGCAGGTGACTTGGTGGCAGGGCATCCGCATCGTCACCGTGCCGACGGCGATTGCACAGGGGATCGCCTCAGGTGTTCCGACCTACTTGATCCGGCAGGCGCTCGATCGTGCCGGGCGTACGAGCATCCTGCCGACTGTGAGGCGTGAAGAGCTGACTGCGGAACTGGAGGCGTGTGATGGGCGAACGTAATCCCAGGAACCTTGCGGATGCGCTGAATGACCTGACGCCGAAGAGCAAGGCGCCCGCATCCGCACGATTCTCCCTGCCGCTTCGACGTCATCGTCACTCTCAACGGTGTGACCTGGCGGCGCGTGCAGGTCGAAATCTCCCCCGATGAGGGAAGGGCGGGAGCAGTCGCGGAGAACATTCCGGCTCCGTCATTGGCAGGGCTCGGCCTGCCGAACCCGGACCACATCGCAAGCCTGTCGATGACCTACCAGATCGCGCAGAAGATCCACGCCTGCACCGACCCGCACGATCCACCCACGCTCGTCAACGACCGCGCCCGTGACGTCGTCGACCTCATACTCCTGCGCGACCTGATCGAATCCACGCAGCACCCAACCCTCGGTGACGTGCGCGCGGCTGTCGAGGACGTCTTCACGGCGCGAGCGGTGGAAGCCACTACGGTCGGAGTGACACCCCGCAGGTGGCCCGCCCGAAGCGTCGCCCATTCGCACTGGGGCACGAGCTTTCTCAGCGCCGCCGAATCCGCCGGACGGACGGTCTCCCTTGCTGACGCCGTCGACCAGCTCAACGACTGGCTCGATCTCATCGAACACGCTTGATCTCGGCACGTGGCTCGCCGATGGATTGGCATTGGGAAGTGCGCGGGCTGTGCCGATTCGCAGCTACCGGACCGGCAGCGCCCGGCCCGCCCTGAACTCGGCGACCGCGTGCGCGACCACCGCGTCGAGCGCGCCGCCGTGCGCCGCGGCCACGGCGCGCTGACGCTGGTAGGAGGCGCCGCCGTCCAGAATCTCGAGCACCCCGGCGAGCTCGTCGGCGCAGCCCAGGTCCTCGGCGACGGGCGCGAGCTGCTCCACGAGGCGGCGCACGGCGTCGGTCACGAGCTCTTCGTTGCCGTCCTCGTCGAGGATGATGATCGCCTCGAGCCCGTAGCGGGCGGCCCGCCACTTGTTCTCGGCGAGGAACCAGGAGGAGATCCGCGGCAGCTCCTCCCCGGCGTCGAGCCGGCGGGAGAGCCACTCCACGAGGCAGTGGGTCAGGGCCACGACCGCTGCGAGTTCGCCGGCGTTGGTGATCCCGTCGAAGATGCGCAGCTCGATCGTGCCGAAGGTGGGGGAGGGGCGGATGTCCCAGCGCACCTCGTCCACCTCCTCGATCACGCCGGTGTGGAGCATGTCGCCGACGTAGCGCTCGAACTTCTCCCAGGAGTCCACCTCGGTGTAGGGCAGCCCGGCGGTGGGCAGCTGCTGGAAGAGCAGGGCCCGGTTCGAGGCGTAGCCGGTGTCGCGCCCGTCCCAGTAGGGGGAGCTCGCCGACAGGGCGAGCAGGTGCGGGTAGTAGGTGAGCAGCGCCCCGAGGATCGGGAACACCTTCTCCCGCGATTCGATCCCCACGTGCACGTGCACCCCGTAGATGAGCATCTGCCGGCCCCAGAACTGGGTGCGGTCGATCAGGGTGGCGTAGCGGGACTTGTTCGTCACCTTCTGCGATCCCCAGTGCGCGAACGGGTGCGTGCCCGCGCACATGAGCTCCACCCGCAGCGGGGCGCCGAGCTCCTCCACCTGCCGGATCGAGGCCTGCAGGTCGGCCATCGCCTCGCCCGTGCTGCGGCACACCCGCGAGACCACCTCGACCGTGTTGACCATGAGCTCCTGGCGGATCGTCGGATGCTGGGAGCCGTCGGGGGAGACGGCGTCGAGGATCGTCTGGGCGACCTGGCGCAGGTCGCCGGAGTCGACGTCGACGAGCGCGAGCTCCCATTCCACGCCGAGGGTGGAACGGTCCGAGGGGGCGAACGGGATGGCCACGGGTCCATCGTGGCACCGCGGGCGGGCAGGGCGCGAATCCGCGCGGTCGCCGTCTCCTCTACCCTGGGGGCATGACTGCTGCGCGGATCCGGGCCGCCCACGCCGGCGATGCGGACGACCTGCACGCACTCCATCTCGCCTGCTGGCGCGAGGCGTTCTCCGAGCAGCTGTCGCCGGAGGTGTTCGAGCGGCAGGAACGGGAGGGGCTCGCGGCCTGGCGGGAGGCGCTCGTCGACCCCCGCGGCATCTGGATCGCGCATCGGGACGGCGCCCCCGTCGGCCTCGCACGCGCCGTCGCCGCCGGGCCCGGGCACGTGCGTCCGCTCGAACTGGCGAAGCTGTACGTGCTCGCGAGCGAGTACGGCGCCGGCACGGCCGACAACCTGCTCGAGATCTCGATCGGGGATGCCCCCTGCCTCACCTGGGCCGCCGGCTTCAACCTCCGTGCCCAGCGCTTCTACACCAAGCACGGCTTCCGGATCGACGATTCGGTGCAGGCCCACCGGGCCGCCCCCGAGTGGGGCGAAATCGCCCTGCTACGGATGATCCGCTGAACACCTCTATTCAGGTCTGGCCAAGATCTTGAAGCAGACCTACACTCGTGTCATGGAGACGATGTCGATCAGTGCGGCCAAGGCCCGGCTCAACGACCTGGTCGAGCAGGCTGTCACGACACACGAGCGCGTGATGATCACGAGGAATGGTTCCCCGGCAGCGGTGATGGTCTCTGCAGACGAATGGGACGCCATCCAGGAGACCTTGTTCTGGCTCTCTCGGGCCGGCGTCGCCGACGATGTCGCGCGCGGGCGCAGCGAAGACGAGGCCGGTCAGACATTTTCCGAGACCGACGTACGCGCTCGGCTCGGCCGGCCCGCTCGCGGGTGAGCCCGGATGTCGTGTGAGGTCCGCCTGACCTCGGCGGCTGTGCGCGACATCGAACGAATCTCGCCACGCTACATCGATGCTGTACTCACCTTCATCTATGGTCCGCTCGCCGAGAATCCGCGCCGAGTCGGCAAGGAGTTGCGACGTGAGTTCGCCGGGTTGCATAGCGCTCGGCGGGGGGACTACCGCGTCCTGTACGAGATCCGTGATTCCGAACCGCCCGAGGTGCTCGTGCACAGAATCGATCACCGAGCCCACGTCTACCGCCCGCGGTAACTCACCGCCCGCGTCCGAATGATCAGCCGGCCGCTCACGTCAGCGGCTCGACCACGAGCACGCTCTGCGCCCCGGCCACGCGGGTGAGCACGATCGTCGCCTCGCCGGGCCCCTTGAGCTGGAGCTGCGGGCGCAGGGCCTCCGGCGTGACCGCGGTGCCGCGCTTCTTGATCGTCAGCCGGCCCACGCCGCGCTCGCGCAGGTAGGCGCGCAGTCGCTTGAGCCCGAATCCGAACGAGTCGAGCACCCGGTAGCCGGTCGCGAACGGGGAGGCCGCGGCGTGATCGGTCGTGATGTAGGCGATCGAGGGGTCCACGAGCCGGCCGTCGAGCTCGGAGCACACGAGGCTGAGCAGCCCGGAGCGGATGACCGCGCCGTCCGGCTCGTACAGGTAATGCCCCAGCGGGCCGGTCGGGGCCGTGGCCGCGGGTGCGTCGGCGTCGCCGCGCCACGTCAGGTGGTGGCTCGTGCGCCGGCCCTGCGCATCGGTCCCCAGCACGAGCGCGCTGCGCCCCGAACCCTCGCCGGCGAGCGGGCCGAACCACAGGCCGGCCTCGACCACGGAGCCGTCGATGCCGATCCACTCGGCGTGGGTCTCGCTCGGAAGCGCCGAATACGGCACCCCGGGCCCGACCTTCACCCCGAGCGGGCGGCGGTGGCGCAGCTCGAGCACGGCGTCGAGGTTCGGGGAGTAGGAGGCCGGGTCGAACACCCGGGTGCCGCGGCGGGTGCGCCGGGCCGGATCCATGAACACGGCATCGAGCCCGTCGAGGTCGGTGGCGAGCGCGTCGCCGTGGCGCACGCGGGCCTCGGGGAAGGGCCGCAGGTTGACCGCGGCGATCCGGGCGGTCAGCTCGTCCAGCTCGACCGCGAGCACCCCGAGCCCCAGCGCCGCCAGCGCGAGCGCGTCGCCGCCGATGCCGCAGCCGAGGTCGCCCACCCGGGACATCTCGGCCCGCGCGAACCGCCGGGCGTGGCGGGCCGCGATCTCCAGCCGCGTCGCCTGTTCGAGGCCGTCGGGGGTGAAGAGCATGGACCCGGCGAACTCCCCGAACTTCGCCGCGGCCTTGGCCCGCAGCCGCGACTGGGTCAGGGCGGCCGCCACGAGGTCGGCGTCCATCCCCTGGGCGCGCAGCGCCGAGCCGAGCTGGAGCGCCTGCGCCTCGTCGTACGGGGGCAGGCCGCCCAGGAAGGCCCACCCGTCCGGGGTCAGCAGGAGGTCGAGTCCGCGGGTGTCCACGGGGTCAATCCTGCCAGGGGGTCGAACCTACGGACGGCGCCCGGGCGTCGTCCGTAGGCTTCTCGCCGTTCTCATCGGGAGGGAGTGCGGCCTCGCCCGGCAGCGCGCATGCGCCGCCGACGCAGGCCGCGCCCTCGTCGGCGCCGATCATCGTGAACTCGCTCACGACTCCTCGGCCGCCTGGCGCAGGGCCGAGACGAACACGTCGGGGCGCTGCGCCCCGGAGACCCCGTAGCGGCCGTCGATGACGTAGAACGGCACGCCGGAGATGCGGAAGGCGCGCGCCTGGGCGATATCGGCCTGCACGGCGGCGCGGTGGCGGTGATCGGTCAGCGCGGCGAGCGCCTCGGCGCGGTCGAGGCCGATCTCGGCGGCGAGGTCGGCGAGCTCGGCGGCCTCACCGAGGTGGCGCCCCTCGGTGAAATAGGCGCGCAGGAGCCGCTCCGTGCACTCGGCCTGCAGGTCGTGCTCCTTCGCGAAGTGGAGCAGCTCGTGGGCGAGCAGCGTGTTCGTGTGCCGGAGCGAGGCGAAGTCGTACACGAGACCCTCGGTGGCCGCGAGCTCGGTCATCTGGGCGAGCATCTCCTCGACCTGCGCGGCCGGCAGGCCCTTGTGCGCGGCGAGGAAGTCGACCTCGGAGCCCTCGAAGTCGACCGGGGTGTCCGGGGAGAGCTCGAAGGAGTGGTAGGTCACGTTCACAGTCGGGGCGTCGGGGGCCGAGCCGAACGTGGCGAGAGCCTTCTCGAACCGACGCTTGCCGATATAGCACCAGGGGCAGGCGATGTCCGACCAGATGTCGACCGTGATGGGGTGGCTCATGTGCTCGTCAACCTCGGGGCGGGGGCGCCTATTCCGGCCGCTCCGAGACCGTCTTAGCACTCGCCTTGACCGAGTGCTAAGAACTGTCTAAATTGAGCAGTGGGACTTCGCGAGAAGTCACGCAGGTCACGCCTCCAGCGTTGCTCGACCCCCGCGACGGCGGGTGACGCATCCGGCGTTGCCCTACTGTCCTGTTCAGTTTCTTGAATGCGAAGGGGAGGTCCGCAGTGTCGGTCTCCATCAAGCCGCTCGAAGACCGGATCGTCATCAAGACGCTCGAGGCCGAGCAGACCACTGCGTCCGGATTGGTTATCCCGGACACCGCCAAGGAAAAGCCGCAGGAGGGCGAGGTCGTCGCGACCGGTCCCGGCCGCGTGGACGACAACGGCAACCGGATCCCGGTGGACGTTGCCGTCGGCGACGTCGTCATCTACTCCAAGTACGGCGGCACCGAGGTCAAGTACGCGGGTGAGGAGTACCTCATCCTCTCGGCGCGCGACGTGCTCGCGGTCGTCGAGAAGTAACTCGCACCACGGCATCACGAAGGACCCCGGCCGCTCGGCCGGGGTCCTTCGCCGTTGGCCGGAGACCTCAGGGGGAGAAGGCGGTCACCTCGGCGACGGCGCCGTCCGACATGTGCACGGTGAGGTCGATCGTCGCATCGTCGGGTGTGACGCCCGGCCACCAGGCGGCGTAGAAGCCGTGCTCGACGGTCGCGTTGATCGTCTCCGGGGGCTCGTCGAGGGCGTCGGGGTCCAGGTCCGGGCCGCGCTCATGGATCTCGATCCCGGTGACCTTCTCCCCGACCCGGCCGACGAGGGTCGTCAGGGTGTCCTCGCCGGTGCCGCCGGTGTGCAGGACGAGGGTGGCGACCTCCCGGGGCTCGAGGGAGGCCGGCGGCGCGTCGCGGCTGAATCCGCCCGCGGCCAGGACCTCCCCCTCGGGGCCGAGGCACAGGTCGAGGCCAGCGGGGTACTCGACGAGCAGGAACAGGACGGAGCCGCGTTGCTCGGCGATCGGGATCGACGACGGCGTGACGCCGCCCCGGTCGCCCCCGGCCGCGCACTCGTGTGCCGCCGCGAGCGCGTCCTGTGACAGGACCGGCTCCGGCTGCGGCGTCCAGGACGCGAAGGCGGACTGGGGCGATCGGGTCGACTGGAACGAGAGGTAGGCGGCCGCGGCCGCGGCGAGCACCACGACGATGACGCTCACCGTCACCTGCCGGCGCCGCCTCGCCTGCTCGGGGGTCCGGTGACCATCGTGTCCGGGCATCGGTCGCCTCCAGGACGTGGGGTGCATGGGCCCTCCACGGTAGGCGGGAACGGGCCGACTGGTCCAGGGGAGCGGGAGGCGGGCGGGCGTCGTCCCGGCGCTGACGACCCCACGGTTACACTGGCGAACGTGACTGCCGATCCCTTCGCATTTGTTGGACTGACCTACGACGACGTGCTGCTGCTGCCGGGGGAGACGGACGTCATCCCGAGCGAGGCGGACACCACGAGCCGCCTCACCCGCGAGATCGACGTGGCCGTGCCGCTGCTGTCGGCCGCGATGGACACCGTGACCGAGTCGCGGATGGCGATTGCGATGGCCCGCCAGGGCGGCATCGGTATCCTGCACCGCAACCTGCCGATCGCCGATCAGGCCGCCCAGGTCGACGTGGTCAAGCGCTCCGAGTCGGGCATGATCACCTCCCCGGTCACGGTCGGGCCCGAGGCGACGCTCGCCGAACTCGACGAGCTGTGCGGCCTCTACCGGGTCTCCGGGCTGCCGGTGGTCGACGACGCGGGCGTGCTGCTCGGCATCATCACCAACCGCGACCTGCGGTTCGTGCCCCGCGGCGACTACGCCCGCCTCACCGTGCGCGAGACGATGACGGCGATGCCGCTCATCACGGGCCACGTGGGCATCGAGCAGGACGACGCCGCCGCGATCCTCGCCAAGCACAAGGTGGAGAAGCTCCCCCTCGTCGACGACGCGGGCACCCTGCGCGGGCTCATCACGGTCAAGGACTTCGTCAAGTCCGAGCAGTACCCGCTCGCGACCAAGGACTCCGAGGGCCGGCTCATGGTCGGGGCCGCCGTCGGCTTCTTCGGCGACGCCTGGGACCGGGTGAGCGCGCTCGTCGAGGCGGAGGTCGACGTCATCATCGTCGACACCGCGAACGGCCACGCCCGGCTCATGCTCGACATGGTGCGCCGGCTCAAGTCCGACCCGGCCACGAGGCACGTGCAGGTCGTCGGCGGAAACGTCGCCACCCGCGCGGGCTCGCAGGCGATGGTCGACGCGGGCGTGGACGCCGTCAAGGTCGGCGTCGGGCCGGGCTCGATCTGCACCACCCGCGTGGTCGCCGGCGTCGGCGTGCCGCAGGTGACGGCCGTGTACGAGGCCGCCCTCGCCGCCCGCCCGGCCGGGGTGCCCGTGATTGCGGACGGCGGACTCCAGTATTCGGGTGACATCGCCAAGGCGCTGGTCGCCGGGGCGAGCACGGTCATGGTCGGCGGGCTCATCGCCGGCTGCGACGAGTCCCCGGGCGACCTCGTGTACGTCAACGGCAAGCAGTTCAAGCAGTACCGCGGCATGGCCTCCCTCGGCGCGATGCAGTCCCGCGGGGATCGGCGCTCCTTCTCCAAGGACCGCTACTTCCAGGGCGATCTGAACGACGACGAGATCATCACCGAGGGCATCGAGGGCCGTGTGGCCGCGAAGGGCTCCCTCTCCCAGGTCGTGCACCAGCTCGTGGGCGGGCTGCACCAGTCGATGTTCTACGTCGGCGCCCGCACGATCCCGGATCTGCAGGAGCGCGGCAAGTTCGTGCGGATCACCGCCGCCGGGCTCAAGGAGTCCCACCCCCACGACGTGCAGATGATCTCCGAGGCCCCGAACTACGCGAGCCGGTAGGCGCCGCCGCCGTCGAACGGTGGATCTGGCCCCCGGACCGGTCGAATCAGGGGCCTAAGCCACCGTTCGGTCCGTGTCGGGACCTCGGCGACCTGTGTCGTCTCACATGCGCGCAGGCGAGCGCAACGGGACTCGACGATTCCCGATCCCCGGTAGCCTGATGCCCGTGAGCAACGAGATCGAGATCGGCCGAGGCAAGCGGGGACGCCGCGCCTACTCCTTCGACGACATCGCGGTGGTGCCCTCCCGGCGCACGCGCGACCCGGAGGAGGTCTCCGTCGGCTGGCAGATCGACGCCTATTACATGGATATCCCGGTCATGGCCGCCCCGATGGACTCGGTCATGAGCCCGGCCACCGCGATCACGCTCGGCAAGCTCGGCGGCATCGGCGTGCTCGACCTCGAGGGGCTGTGGACCCGCTACGAGGATCCCGAGCCCGTGCTCGCCGAGATCGCCGAACTCACCCCCGAGGCGGCCACCGCCCGGATGCAGGAGCTGTACGCGGCCCCGATCATCCCCGAGCTCATCACGAGCCGGCTCTCCGAGATCCGTGCGGCCGGCGTCACCGTGGCCGGCGCCCTGAGCCCGCAGCGCACCCAGGAGCACTGGCGCACCGTGGTGAGCGCGGGCGTGGACCTGTTCGTCATCCGCGGCACGACCGTGTCCGCCGAGCACGTCTCCTCCCACGCCGAGCCCCTCAACCTCAAGCGGTTCATCTACGAGCTCGACGTGCCCGTGATCGTCGGCGGGGCGGCCACCTACACGGCCGCGCTCCACCTCATGCGCACCGGCGCGGCGGGCGTGCTCGTCGGCTTCGGCGGCGGCGCAGCGCACACGACGCGCCTCTCGCTCGGCATCCACGCCCCGATGGCCTCGGCCGTGGCCGATGTGGCCGCGGCCCGGCGCGACTACCTCGACGAGTCCGGCGGCCGGTACGTGCACATCATCGCCGACGGCGGCGTCGGCCGCTCCGGCGACCTCGTCAAGGCGGTCGCGTGCGGGGCGGACGCCGTCATGCTCGGGGCGGCGCTCGCCCGTGCCGAGGAGGCCCCCGGCCGCGGCTGGCACTGGGGCAGCGAGGCGCACCACCCGACCCTGCCGCGCGGGGAGCGCGTGCACGTGGGCACGGTCGGCACCCTCGAGCAGATCCTGCTCGGTCCCGGCGGTCAGGCCCAGGGCACGGTCAACCTCATCGGGGCGCTGCGCCGCGCGATGGCCACGACCGGCTACTCCGACCTCAAGGAGTTCCAGCGGGTCGAGGTCGTGGTCTCCCCCTACACGCCCCGCTGACCCGTGGCCGTGAGTACCGTCGCCGATCGGCGCACCTGGACCACCTGGGCGCTGAGCCGGCTCGACGCCGAGGCCACCCGGTGCGGCGAGACGCCGCTGCTGCAGTTCCCGCTGCCCGTGGACTGGGGGATCGACCTCTACCTCAAGGACGAGTCGAAACAGCCCACCGGCAGCCTCAAGCACCGCCTCGCCCGGGCCCTGTTCATGTACGCCCTGTGCAACGGCCGACTCGAGCCGGGCCGGCGGGTCATCGAGGCCTCGAGCGGGTCGACCGCCGTGAGCGAGGCGTATTTCGCCCAGCTGCTCGGACTGCCGTTCGTGGCCGTCATGCCCCGGGGCACGAGCCGGGCGAAGATCGATCGGATCGTCGCCTACGGCGGCACCTGCCACCTCGTGGACGACCCGAGAACGATCTATGCCGAGTCCGAACGCCTCGCGCTCGAGACCGGCGGGCTCTACCTCGACCAGTTCACCTACGCCGAACGCGCCTCGGACTGGACCGGCCCGCTGAACATCGCCGCCGGCGTGCTCGACCAGCTGAGCAAGGAGCGCCACCCGGTGCCCCGGTGGGTGAGCATCGGCGCCGGCACCGGCGGCACGTCGGCGACCTTCGGGCGCTACCTGCGGCTCGCGGGCTACGACACCGCGGTGTGCGTCGCCGACCCCGAGGGCTCGGCCTACGCCTGCGCCTGGGAGACCGGCGACCTCACGACCACGGCGACCGGCTCCCGGATCGAGGGGATCGGCCGGCCCCGCGTCGAGGCCTCCTTCATCCCCGAGCTCGTGGACTCGGTCGTGCGCGTGCCGGACGGGGCGAGCATCGCCGCGATGCGCTTCCTCTCGGTCCAGCTCGGCCAGCCGGTCGGCGGCTCCACCGGCACCGCGCTGTGGGCGGCGCTGGAGAAGATCACCGCGATGCGCGCGGCCGAGGAGAGGGGGAGCGTGGTGGCGATCATCTGTGACGCCGGCGACCGCTACCTCGACACCTATTACGACGACGCCTGGGTCGCCTCCCAGGGCATCGACCTGGCCCCGTACACGGGCCGGCTGAGCGAGTTCGCGACACCCGCGCGCGGGTGAGCGGGCGCCGTCCATACTCTGAACAGGCGGTTGAACCGAACCGCCCGCGCGGCTCGGTACCCTAGCAGGGTGCTCACCGTTCAAGACGCCCTGCTGACGCTGCAACAATTCTGGACCGATCGTGGCTGCCTCGTGACCCAGCCGTTCAACACGGAGGTCGGTGCGGGCACGATGAACCCCGCGACGATCCTGCGCGTGCTCGGGCCCGAGCCGTGGCACGTGGCCTACGTCGAGCCGAGCGTGCGCCCCGACGACGCCCGCTACGGCCAGAACCCGAACCGGCTCCAGCAGCACACCCAGTTCCAGGTGATCCTCAAGCCGGACCCGGGCAACCCGCAGGAGCTCTACCTCGACTCGCTGCGGGCGCTCGGGATCGACGTCGACGCCCACGACGTGCGCTTCGTCGAGGACAACTGGGCGCAGCCGGCGATCGGCGCGTGGGGGCTCGGCTGGGAGGTGTGGCTCGACGGGCTCGAGATCACCCAGTTCACGTACTTCCAGCAGGTCGGCGGGCAGAACCTCGACCCGGTGTCGGTGGAGATCACCTACGGCGTCGAGCGGATCATGATGGCCCTGCAGGGGGTCACGCACTTCAAGGACATGGTCTACGCCGAGGGCGTGAGCTACGGCGAGATCTTCGCCCAGGGCGAGTACGAGATGTCCCGCTACTACCTCGACGACGCGGACGTGGCCACGAACCAGGAGCTCTTCGCCCGCTATATCGGTGAGGCGGAGCGGATGATCGAGGCGCGCCTGCCCGTGCCCGCGCACACGTACGTGCTCAAGAGCTCGCACGCGTTCAACGTGCTCGACTCGCGCGGCGCGATCTCGACCACCGAGCGGGCGCAGGCGTTCTCGACGATGCGCCGGCTCGCGCGTGAGGTGTCCGCGCTGTGGGTCGCCCGCCGCGAGGAGCTAGGCTTCCCGCTCCTGGACGGCGCGGCGCCCGGGCTGCGCAACGATTCCGTCATGCCGCCGGCCGCCGGCGAGCCGATGGACGGCGATGAGCTCGCCTCCCGTAGCGAGGCCCTGCGGGGCGCGGCCCCGGAGCTGCTGGCGATCGAGATCGGCGTCGAGGAACTGCCGCCGCACGTGCTCGACCAGGCGATCGAGCAGGTGCGCGAGGGGCTGACGAGCAGGCTTGCGGCCTCCCGGCTCGAGCACGGGCCGATCGTCGTGGCGGGCACTCCGCGGCGGATCGTGGCCCGGGTCGCCGCCGTCGCCTCCTACGAGCCGGACGCCGACGAGCTGCGCAAGGGTCCGAAGGTGAGCGCCGCCTACGACGCGGATGGCAACCCGACCAAGCCCGCCCTCGGGTTCGCCCGCGGGCAGGGGGTCGAGGCGGAGGAGCTCGAGCGGGCGGACTTCGGCGGCACGGAGCACGTCGTCGTGCGCCGCAGCCGGCCCGGCCGCAGCGTGCTCGAGGTGGTCGCCGACGCGCTCGGTGAGATCGTCACGGGGCTGCGGGCCGACAAGAACATGCGCTGGGGCGACCCGGAGCTGTCCTACTCCCGGCCGATCCGTTGGCTCGTGGCGCTCTGGGGCGGCGAGGTCGTGCCGACGCACGCCTCGGGTGTGCACTCGGGCCGCACCACCTACCTCGGCCGCACCGACGCCGCCCCGCTCGTGCGGATCGAGACGGCGGCCGACCTGGAGCGGGTGCTGACCGGGCGCGGCTTCGTGCTCGAACCGGAGCGGCGCCGGGCGATCGTGCTCGAGCAGGCCACCGCGCTCGCGGCCGGAGTGGGCGGGCTGATCGACGCCGGCGCCGAGGCCGGGCTGCTCGACGAGATCACGAACCTCGTGGAGGCCCCGCACGGCATCCTCGGCGAGTACGAGGCACGTTACCTCGAGCTGCCCGAGGAGATCCTCACCACGGTCATGCGCAAGCATCAGCGGTACCTGCCGGTGCGTTCCGTCGACGGCGCCCTGCTGCCGTACTTCGTGGCGATCGCGAACGGCGAGTGCGACGAGGACGCCGTGCGGGTCGGGAACGAGAACGTGCTGCGCGCCCGCTACGAGGACGCGGCCTTCTTCTACGACGCCGACCGCGAGGTGGCGCCCGAGGTGTTCCGCGGCCGGCTCGAGCGGCTGACGTTCGAGAACCGGCTCGGGTCCGTGGCCGCCCGCGCGGACCGGATCCGCGACGGCGCCGCGAACCTCGCCACGGTCCTCGACGGGCTGGACGCCCCGCTGAGCGAGGCCGATCAGCGGACCCTCGTCGAGGCCGGCCGGCTCGCGAAATTCGACCTCGCCACCCAGATGGTCGTCGAGCTCTCCTCCCTCGCCGGGGTCATGGCACGCGACTACGCCCTCAAGGCGGGCCAGAGCCCCGAGGTCGCCACCGCGCTGTTCGAGATGGAGCTGCCGCGCTCGGCCGGGGACGCGCTGCCGACCTCGGTCCCCGGGGCGCTGCTCTCGCTGGCCGACCGGTTCGACCTGCTCGTGGCCATGTTCGCGATCGGCGCGAAGCCGACGGGGTCCTCCGACCCGTTCGCGCTGCGGCGCGCGGCGCTCGGCGTGGTGAGCGTGCTGCGGATGCACCCGGCGCTCGAGGAGCTCGGCATCGAGTTCGGCGTCGGCATCGCGGCCGCAAGGCTCGAGGAGCAGGGCATCGAGGTGAGCCCGGAGGCTCGCGCGGCCGTCGTCGAGTTCGTGACCGGGCGGTTCGAGCAGCAGCTGCGCGACGAGGGCGTCTCCGCCGAGCACGTGGCGGTCATCACCCCGATGACCAACGAGCCCTTCCGGGCCCAGGCCGTGCTCGATCAGCTCCCGGCGGCCCGCGCGGTCGAGGGTTTCGGCGGCCTCGTGGAGCAGGTGCAGCGGATCACCCGGATCGTGCCCCAGGGCACAGAGGGAGCCTTCGACCGGTCGGTGCTCACCGACGCCGCCGAGCTCGCCCTCGCCGACGCCGTGGCCGACCTGACGGACTTCTCCCGGGCCCCGCTGCCCGAGTGGGCTCGGGCGAGTGTCGACTCCGTGGGGCTGCTCACCCGATTCTTCGACGAGGTGCTCGTCATGGCCGAGGACGATGCGCTCAAGGCCGCCCGGCTCGGGCTGCTGCAGACGATCGTCGACCGGGCCCCCTCCGGGATCGACTGGCGCGCACTGGATCACGCCCTCGACGGCTGACGCCCGCCGGTAGCCCGCAGGCCTCGTCGAGCGGTGGATCCAGCCCCGTATTCCAGTGAACTCGGTGCCGAATGCACCATTCGACGGCCTAGCGACGCAGCGCGTGGGCGACTTCGTTCGCGATGCGGCGCTCGCGGACGTCCTTGGCCGTGAAGCGGAGGAGGAGGTAGCCGCCGGCCTGGGCGATCGCGTTCTGGCGAGCACGATCCCGAAACAGTGCCTCGGGCCTGGTGTGAATGCTGCGGCCGTCGATCTCCACCACGACCCAGATGCCATCCGTACGGAGCCAGCCGAGGTCCGCGAACGCCATGGGCCATCCCGTCGCATCGAGGATCGGAACCTGAAGTCGCGGCGGGGGCAGGCCGGCATCGAGGCACTGAAGTCGCGCCTTCGTCTCGACTGGGGAACCCGCGCGTCCATCGACGAGGGGCCACCACGGATGCAGCTGCGCCGCTCCCCGCCGACCGCGCACGCCGGTACGGATACGCTCGAGGTCGACCGCAGCGATGAGCCCACGGTTCAGGGCCGAGTCGAGCACCGCGACGACGACGTCCCGCGGCCACTCCGGCACCGCTTGGATGAGGGCCGTGACCGGGCTCGCCAACCGACGGCCGTGCAGCTCCACGAGTTCCAGCGGTTTGCTGAAGCGTCGGACCGTCACCCCCGCCGCGCCCGGTGTGTGCATCGCCCCGGGGAGGCAGACTTCGGGTCGCAGCGACGTCGGCAGCCCCCATGCCCCGAGAAGGGCGAGGGCGCAGGCGCCGGCCGCGATGCCGTGCGGGTCGGTCGCGAGCAGCCCCGTCCAGGCCGACCGCAAGCGGGCGTGATCGAAACGGTCCACGCTCTCGGACCCGGCCCGTAGGTCATAGACCCCGGTCGTCACGCGGTGCCACTCGCCGCGTCGAGTCCTCGTCTCGATCTGCCGCTTCGTGATGCCGTACGCGAGCAGCTGCCGCCGACTGACGAGACCGGCCTGGCGACGTGCGGCTGCTGCGAGGATGTCGAGTTGTCGCACCATGATCCAACCGGACCACACGACGGTCCGACGTGTCGGCTCGAGGGTCACGGCTGGTGGATAACGAGGGCCGCTGACTGCTCTGTGGGTACGCCGAATGGTGACTTCGGCCCTTCGATCATTGGATATGAGGGCCGGATCCCCCGTTCGACCATGGAGACCGGCCCAGGAGCTCGATGGGATACTGAAGGGAACCTACAGGTCACCTTGAGCACTGCCGGAGATGTGATGAGCGACGAGACCCAGTACCGCATCGAGCACGACACGATGGGGGAGGTGCGGGTCCCGATCGGGGCGAAGTATCGCGCCCAGACCCAGCGGGCCGTCGAGAACTTCCCGATCTCCGGCCGCGGGATCTCCCGGCACCACATCGCCGCGCTCGCGCACGTCAAGCGGGCCGCGGCCCGGGCCAACAACGAGCTCGGCTATCTCGACGATGCCCGCGCGGCCGCGATCATGGCGGCCGCCGACCGGGTCATCGCCGGCGAATTCGACGACCACTTCCCGATCGACGTGTTCCAGACCGGCTCGGGCACGTCGTCGAACATGAACATGAACGAGGTGATCGCGACCCTCGCCGACGAGAGCGGGCTCGCGGGCGATCGGGCGGTGCACCCGAACGATCACGTGAACGCCTCCCAGTCCTCGAACGACGTGTTCCCCTCCTCGATCCACATCGCCGCCACCGAGGCCGTCACCTCGGAGCTGCTGCCCGCCCTCGAACTGCTGGCCACCTCCCTCGAGGCGAAGCGGGATGAGTTCGCGGACGTCGTCAAGGCCGGCCGGACCCACCTCATGGACGCCACCCCGGTGACCCTCGGGCAGGAGTTCGGCGGCTACGCCCAGCAGATCCGCTACGGCATCGAACGGGTGGCCTCGGCGCTCCCGCGCGTGGCCGAGCTGCCGCTCGGGGGCACGGCCGTCGGCACCGGGATCACCACCCCGATCGGGTTCCCGCAGCGGGTCATCAGCCTCATCGCGGAGAACACCGGCCTGCCGCTGACCGAGGCCGCCGATCACTTCGAGGCCCAGTCCGCCCGCGACGGGCTCGTGGAGCTGAGCGGTCAGCTGCGCACGATCGCGGTCTCGCTCACGAAGATCTGCAACGACCTGCGCTGGATGAGCTCCGGCCCCCGCACCGGCCTCGGCGAGATCCACATCCCGGATCTGCAGCCCGGCTCCTCGATCATGCCCGGCAAGGTCAACCCCGTGGTGCCCGAGGCGGTGCTCATGGTGTGCGCCCAGGTCGTGGGCAACGACGCCGCGGTCGCCTTCGGCGGATCCTCGGGCTCATTCGAACTCAACGTGATGATGCCGATGATGGCCCGCAACGTGCTCGAGTCGATCACCCTGATCGCGAACTCCACCCGGGTGCTCGCCACGAAGACCGTCGACGGCATCGCGGCGAACGCCGATCGGGCCCGCGAACTGGCCGAGTCCTCGCCCTCGATCGTCACGCCGCTGAACCGGATCATCGGCTACGAGGCGGCCGCGACGATCGCCAAGCACTCGATCGCGGCGAACCTGACGATCCGGCAGGCGGCGCTCGACCTCGGCTACGTCGAGCGCGGCGACCTCACCGAGGCCCAGCTCGACGAGGCCCTCGACCTGATGTCGATGACCCACCCGTAGGCGTCAGCCCAGGCGGAAGATGACGTCGTCGATCATCCGGCCCTTGCCGGCGTCGAAGCCCGAGTCGTTGCCCGCGCGATTGAACCCGTTGCGCTGCAGCACGGCGGCCCCGGGCTCGTTGATCCGGGTGACGTTGGCGAAGATCGGCCGCTCGGCCACCTCCGCCAGCATCGCCCGCAGCGCGGAGGTCGCGATGCCCTGGCCCCAGTGCTCGCGGTCGATCCAGTAGCTCACCTGCAGGCCCTTGCCGCCCGGCGACACCGCGATATGGCCCACGACCTCGTGCGGCCGGCCGGCGAGCGTGATCGTGCGCACGGTCGCCTCCTCGTTGCTGCGCAGCTTGCTCCAATAGGAGTTGAACCCCTGAGTGTCGGTGTAGTCGACGAAGGTGGAGGAGGCCATCGCCTGGGACTGCGGATCGCGCAGATACTCGTTGAAGGTCGGCAGATCGTCGTCCCACACGTCGCGCAACTCGATCGCCACCCGGTCGCGGCGGCCCTGCCGCTGGTCGGTCTCCGTCATCACGCCCCACCTTCGTTGAGTCAGGTGGCCATGCTAGGCACGGCCCCCTCGGTTCGTCACCAGGTCACGATCGACTTTACCAGTCCTTTATGTGAATCGGCTGGGAATCGGACCGAATTCACTCGGTCGGTCAAGACCCGGCGGGCGTGGCCTTGTGGGACGCCACGCGCTCGGGCAAGTCGTCATCGAGGAGGGTCGATCGCGCCGGCCCGCCCAGTGCCTATGGACGACGTCGCTCGCCTCAGGGAAGCGCGCGCGGTTCGTGTTCGCCCGGCGCGAGCACGACTTCCATCGTCTGCCGCGCGATCTCCCATTCCTCGTTCGTGGGGATGACGAGCGTGCGCACCCGGGCGGACTCCGCGCTGATGTCGCGCACGCCGGGCTTGCGTTCGAGGTTGCGCGCGGGGTCGATGCCCATGCCGAGGTGGTCGAGCCCGGACATGGTGCGCAGCCGGATGTCGGGGGAGTTCTCGCCGATGCCGGCGGTGAACACGACCGCGTCGACCCGGCCGAGCACGGCGAGGTAGGAGCCGAGGTACTTGCGCAGCCGGTAGGTGTACAGGTCGAGGCCGAGCTCGGCGTCGGGGTTGCCCGCCTCCCACGCCTCGATCACGTCGCGCATGTCCTGGTGGCCCGTGACCCCGAGCATCCCGGAGCGGCGGTTGAACAGGTCGTCGATCTCGTCGATTCCCATGCCGGCGTGCCTGCTCAGGTAGAGCGCCACCGCCGGGTCGATGTCGCCGGTGCGCGTGCCCATGACGAGGCCCTCGAGCGGGGTCAGGCCCATCGACGTGTCGATCGAGGTGCCGCCCGCGACCGCGGTGGCGGAGGCGCCGTTGCCGAGGTGGAGCACGATGACGTTCGTGTCGGAGTCGCGCTTGCCCAGGAACTGGGCCGCCTGCCGGGCCACGTAGGAGTGCGACGTGCCGTGGAAGCCGTAGCGGCGGATGCGGTATTGGCGGGCCACCGCCGCGTTGAGCGCATAGGTGCTCGCCCGCGCGGGCATGCTCAGGTGGAACGCGGTGTCGAAGACGACGACGTGGTCGAGGTCGGGAAAGGCGCGTTGGGCCGCCTCGATCCCCGCCAGGTTCGGGGGATTGTGCAGGGGGGCGAGGTCCGCGAGACCGTCGATGATCTGCTTGACCTCCTCGGTGACGAGCACGGGGCCGCCGAACCGGGCCCCGCCCTGGACCACCCGGTGCCCGATCGCGGCCAGGTCCATGTCGGCCAGATCCGGCCCGAGCTCGGTGAACGCCCGCTGCATCTGCTCGACGGCGACCGTGTGGTCGGCCGCGTCGATCTGCCACTCGGTCGTCTCGGCCCCCGACCGGCCGGCGGCGCCGCGCTCGTGGATGAGCCGCCCGCCGACGAGCCCGATGCGCTCGATCAGCCCGGTGGCGGCGGCGATCCCGGTCGTGGCGTCGACCACCTGGTACTTGAGGGAGGAGGAGCCCGAGTTGATCACGAGGACGTTGGTCATCGGGGGCCTCCCTCGCCGATGGTGCCGGCAGCGGTATCGAGCCCCTGCGCCTGGATGGCGGTGATCGCCACCGTGTTGACGATGTCCTGCACCAATGCTCCTCGCGATAGGTCGTTCACCGGCTTGCGCAGCCCCTGGAGCACGGGCCCGACGGCCACGGCGCCGGCGCTGCGCTGCACGGCCTTGTAGGTGTTGTTGCCGGTGTTGAGGTCGGGGAAGATGAACACGGTCGCCTTGCCGGCGACGTCGGAACCGGGCAGCTTCGTGGCGGCGACCGAGGCGTCCACGGCCGCGTCGTACTGGATGGGTCCCTCGATGCTCAGCGCCCCCGCGCGCTCGCGGGCCAGGTCGGTCGCCTCGCGCACCTTGTCCACGTCCGCCCCGAAACCGGAGGTGCCGGTGGAGTAGGAGAGCATCGCCACCCGCGGGTCGACCCCGAACTGGGCGGCGGTCTCGGCGGAGGAGAGGGCGATGTCGGCGAGCTGGGCCGCATTCGGGTCCGGGTTGACCGCGCAGTCGCCGTACACGAGCACCTGATCCGGCAGGCACATGAAGAACACCGAGGAGACGACCTGAGTGCCCGGGGAGGTCTTGATGATCTCGAACGCGGGCTTGATCGTGTGCGCGGTGGTGTGCGCCGCGCCCGAGACCATGCCGTCGGCGAGGCCGAGCTGGACCATCATCGTGCCGAAGTAAGAGACGTCGGTCACGACCTCGCGCGCCCGGTCGACCGTCATCCCGCGGTGGGCGCGGAGCCGCGCGTACTCCTGGGCGAAGCGCTCCCGCAGCTCCGGCTCCGTCGGGGAGAGCACCTGCGCCCCGGAGAGGTCGAGGCCCAGCTCGGTGGCGCGGGCACGGATCGCCTGCTCGTCTCCGAGCAGCGTGAGGTCGACCACGTCGCGGGCGAGCAGCGTGGACGCGGCCCGCAGGATCCGCTCGTCGCCGCCCTCCGGGAGCACGACGTGCTTGCGGCTCGCGCGGGCGCGCTCGATCAGGTCGTACTCGAACATGAGCGGGGTGACCACGCTCGCCCGCGGCACGGCGACCGCGGCCCGCAACCGGGCGCCGTCCACGTGTGCCTCGAAGGTCGAGCGGGCCACGTCGATCTTGCGCTGGGAGCCGGTGCCCATGAGCCCCGGGGTGGCGGCCGCGCGGCTCGCGGTCTCGAAGGTGCCGTGGCCGGTGGTGACGATCGGCAGCCGCTGCCCCAGGCCCTGCACGAGCCGGGTCACCTGCTCCGAGGGCAGGTAGCCGCCGTTGAGCATGAGCGCGGCGAGCGAGGGGAACGACTCGGCCGCGTGGGCGGCGACGATCGAGAGCACCACCTCCGACCGGTCGCCCGGCACGATGACCATGGCGCCGTCGGTGAGTCGGTCGAGGATGTGGTCCATCGTCATGCCGCCCACGATGACGTTCTCGACCTCGCGGTCGAGGAGGGCGTCGTCGCCGGCCCACAGCGCGCCGTCGACGGCGTCCATGAGCTCGCGCGCCGACGGCGCCGAGAGCAGGGGGACGTCGGGCAGGGCCCAACTCGGCACGGGCAGGTCCGCCAGCGCCGCGCGCACGTCCTCGAGGTGCTCGGGGACGGCGCGGCTCGCGACGACGGCGACCACCTGCGCGTGGCCCGCGGCGAGCTCGGCCATCGCCACGTCGACCACGTGCCGCACGTCCGAGCCGGCCCGCTGCCAGGCCGAGGTCACGAGCACGACCGCCGATCCGAGGTTCGCGGCGATGCGCGTGTTGTAGGCCAGCTCCGTCGGGCCGGCGACGTCCGTGTAGTCCGAGCCCACGATGACCACGACGTCGCAGCGGTGGGCGACGTCACGGTAGCGGGAGATGATCCGGCCGAGCGCGGCCTCCGGATCGGCGTGGATCTCGTCGTAGGTGACCCCGGTGCAGTCCTCGTAGGGCAGGTCCACCCCGACGTGGCGCAGCAGCAGCGAGAGCACCGCGTCGGGCTCGGACCGGGAGCGGATGACCGGCCGGAACACGCCGACCCGACGCACCTGACCCACGAGCAGATCCACGATCCCGAGCGCGATCGAGGACTTGCCGGTGTGCCCCTCGGGGGAGGCGACGTAGATGCTGCGGGCCGACATGTGCTGGTCCCTCCAGGTCGGGTGGGCGGGTCGAACGACGGCGGGCCCCGGCCGTGGATGGTGGCCGGTCCCAGGTCGATCCTAGGGCGCGGCGGCCGGCGGGGGGCGGGCCACAGGGCCTAGACGCCCAGGGGGTCGACGTACAGTAGGGGCGTGTCAGAACCGTCCCCGCGCCCGAGCGGGAAGCATTGGCGTCAGGCGGCGCTCACCCGGCGGATGCTCGTCCTGCTCGTGGTGATCCTCGCCGCCGCGGCCGTGTGCGTCCGGCTCGGGGCCTGGCAGCTCGACCGGGCCGTCGCCCGCGCCGAACAGGGCCAGGCCGCCGAGCTCGCCGCGCGCGAGCAGGCAGCGCCCGTGCCGATCGGCGACATCGCCGAGCCGCAGACCCACTTCACCCAGGAGATGGTCGGGCGCCGGGTGCACGTGGCCGGCACCTACATCGGCCCCGAGTTCTTCGTGCCGGGGCAGTTCCGGGTCGACCCGGCCGACCCGGAGAACACGGACCTGTGGACCAGCGGCTACTGGGTGCTCTCCGGGCTGCGCACCGACGGCGGCGCCGTGCTGCCGGTCGTGCGCGGCTGGGTCGCCGAGACCGACCCGGCCTACCTGAACGCCGAGGGCACCCGGGTCGAGGCGATCGGCTACCTCGACGGCTCCCAGGCCGTGGGCGACCCGGTCGACGGCGACGAGATCGGGGCGGTCAGCTCCGCCCAGCTCGTGAACGAATGGTCCACCCCGATCTACTCCGGCTTCATCGTGCTCGCCGAATCCGACCCGGCCGTGCCCGATCCCGCCGGCCTGCCCCCGCTCGACGACGTCGCCGTGCCCACCCTCTCCGGCGGCGGCCTCAACCTGCAGAACCTCGCCTATGCCGGCGAATGGTTCATCTTCGGCGGATTCGCCGTGCTCATCTGGTGGCGCATGGTCCGCGACGAGGCCCGCGACCTCGCCGCTGCTGCTGCCGCCGCCGACGACGACGCCGGAGCAGCCGGCCCGCCGGAGGCCGCCCGCGACCCGCTCGTTGTGACCCCACCCGCACGACCGTGAGAATGGACCCATGACCTCTCCCGTTTCCGACCCCGCCGACGTCACCCGGATCGCCGAACAGAAGGACCGCTCCGCCTTCGCCCGCTACCGGGTCATGGCCTTCGTCACCGGCGGGATGCTCCTGCTGCTGTGCCTGGAGATGGTGCTCAAATACGTGTTCCACGCGGCCGGCCTCGACGAGCAGGGGTCGGCGAAGCCCGTCATCGGGGCGTGGGTGCCGTTCATCCACGGCTGGATCTACGTCGTCTACCTCATCGCCGTCTTCGACCTGTGGAGCCGGATGAAGTGGTCGGTCGGGCGGATTCTCGCGCTCGTCGCCGGCGGCGTCGTGCCCGTGCTCTCGTTCGTCATGGAGACCCGCACGAGCCACTGGGTGAACACGACGCTCGAGGCGCGCCGACCCGCGTGAGGCGAGCTGCGTCGTCCCCTATCCTTGACCGGTGACCGCTGCTCTGCCCCGCCCTGTCCTCGTCGTCGACTTCGGCGCCCAGTACGCCCAGCTCATCGCGCGCCGCGTGCGCGAGGCCCGGGTGTATTCCGAGGTCGTCCCCCACACGCTGAGCGCCGAGGCGATCCTCGCGAGGGATCCCGCGGCCATCATCCTCTCGGGCGGGCCGGCATCGGTGTACGCCGAGGGCGCGCCCGGGATCGACCCGGCGCTGTTCGAGGCCGGCGTGCCCGTGCTCGGGATCTGTTACGGCTTCCAGACCATGGCCGCGGCACTCGGCGGCACCGTGACCGAGACCGGCCGGCGCGAGTACGGGCGCACCGAGGTGACCGTGGCCGAGCCGGGCACGCTGCTCGAGGGCTCGCCCGCATGCCCGCTCGCGTGGATGTCCCACGGCGACGCCGTGACCCGCGCCCCGGACGGATTCGAGGTGCTCGCCTCGAGCGAGGGCGCGCCCGTCGCCGCGTTCGAGGATCGGGAGCGGCGGCTCTTCGGCGTGCAGTGGCACCCGGAGGTGCTCCACTCCGAGGCCGGGCAGGCGACCCTGGAGAACTTCCTCTACCGCGGCGCGGGCCTGAGCCCGGACTGGACCGCGGCGAACGTCATCGCCGAGCAGGTCGCGGCCATCCGCGCCCAGGTCGGGGACGCGAAGGTCATCTGCGGGCTGTCCGGCGGCGTCGACTCCTCGGTCGCCGCAGCGCTCGTGCAGCGGGCCGTCGGCGACCAGCTCACGTGCGTGTTCGTGGACCACGGCCTGTTGCGCACCGGTGAGGCCGAGCAGGTGGAGCAGGACTTCGTGGCCGCCACGGGCGTCAAGCTCATGGTGCGCGACGCCTCCGACACCTTCCTCGACGCGCTCGCCGGGGTGACGGACCCGGAGACCAAGCGCAAGATCATCGGGCGCGAGTTCATCCGCGCCTTCGAGGCCGCCGCGCGCGACCTCGTGAGCGGCGGGGAGGACGTGAAGTTCCTCGTTCAGGGCACGCTCTACCCGGACGTGGTCGAGTCCGGCGGCGGCGAGGGCGCCGCGAACATCAAGTCCCACCACAACGTGGGCGGCCTGCCGGACGACCTGCAGTTCTCGCTGGTGGAGCCGCTGCGGCAGCTGTTCAAGGACGAGGTGCGCCAGGTCGGCCTCGAGCTCGGTGTGCCGGACGGCATCGTCTGGCGCCAGCCGTTCCCCGGGCCGGGGCTCGGCATCCGGATCGTCGGCGAGGTCACCCGCGAGGGGCTGACGACGCTGCGCGCGGCCGACGCGATCGTGCGCGCCGAACTGACGAAGGCCGGCCTCGACCGGGAGATCTGGCAGTGCCCGGTCGTGCTGCTCGCCGACGTGCGCTCCGTCGGTGTGCAGGGGGACGGGCGCACCTACGGCCACCCGATCGTGCTGCGGCCCGTGAGCTCGGAGGATGCGATGACCGCCGACTGGTCGCGCCTGCCGTACGACCTGCTCGCCCAGATCTCCAACCGGATCACCAACGAGGTGCCCGACGTGAACCGGGTCGTGCTCGACGTGACCAGCAAGCCGCCGGGCACGATCGAGTGGGAGTGAGGCGGGTGCGGCCCGCCGGGGGCTGCGGCGATGTGACGCACACGCCTCACCGGGTCGGGTAGGTTTCCCTCACTGGAAGGGAGGCCGCATGGACGCGAGCCGATTCGCAGGCAGGACCGCGGTCGTCACCGGTGCCGCGCACGGGATCGGGGCCGCCACCGCGCGCCGCCTGACCGCGGAGGGTGCCCGCGTGGTGCTGGCCGATGTCGATGTGGGGGCGGCGCGGGACGTGGCCGCGGACCTGCCCGGCGCGGTCGTGGTCGAATGCGACATGACCGAGACGGCGACCGTCGACTGCGCACTAATCGATGCGGTGGCGGCGGTTGGGGCGCTGGACTTCCTCGTGAACGTGGCCGGGGCGGCCCGGCGTGGACCGAGCGTGGCCGAGGGCATGACCGACGAGGACTGGAACTGGGCGGTCGACCTCAACCTCGGCGGGGCGATGCGGCTCGTGCGGGCCGGCGTGCCGTACCTGGGGGACAGTGGCGCGATCGTGTTCGTCAGCTCGGTCAACGGGCTCGCGGCCTTCGGTGAGGACGCCTACTCCGCGGCGAAGGCCGGGCTCGTGTCGTTCGCGCGCAACCTCGCGGCGGAGTTGGGGCCACGGGGGATCCGGGCCAACGTCGTGGCGCCCGGGACGGTCCGGACCCGGGTGTGGGACGAGGTCGGCGGGCCCGACCCGCTCATCCCCCTCTATCCGCTCGGCCGGCTCGGGGAGCCGGAGGACATCGCTGCGGCGATCGCCTTCCTCCTCTCCGAGGACGCCTCGTGGATCACCGGTATCACGCTGCCCGTCGACGGCGGTGTGCTCACCGGCCCCCGCCGGACGATGGATGCGTTGCGCGCGGAAGACGCGGAAGGCCGCTCCTGAGGCCGCGAGGGGCTCGGCGCTCCGGGACCGGCGTGGTCAGAAGGGTGGTTCGTCGAGTCGGCAGGCGTCGGCTGCGGCCTCTTCTGCTAGGCGTCTGGCGGCGCGGGCCTGGTCGGCTCTCTTGATGATGTCGTGGTTGCAGGCCTCGAGGATGTCCCGGTTCTCGAGGGTGGCCTCGGACCAGTGGGCCCGGTTCGCCCGTTCCCGCTGCGGGGACATCGCCCCGTTCGCGGACCGTTCGCTCGCGCCGCCCACGCCGGTCGCACCGGTTGCGCCGGTCGCGCCGGTTGCGTCGGTCGTGCCGATTGAGTCGGTCGGGCCGGTCGGGCCGGTCGAGCCGCCCACGCCGGTCGGACCGTTCGAGCCGGTCAGGTCGGTCGGGTCGTTCGGGCCGCCCACGCCGTCCACGCCGTTCGGACCGTTCGAGTCACGGTGGTCGCTCGTCTTGCTCGTCTGACCCGGCTCGTCTGGTTCGTGGATGTCGGTGTTCTGGATGCCGGTGTTCTGGGTGTCGTAGGTGCCCCACGGGGTGCGTAGGAGCCGGAGGCCGTGGGGGCCGGTCCACAGGTAGGTGCCGGTATCGAGTTTGACGTAGGTCCAGGCCGCGTGCCGGCCGTGGGACGCGGCGGCGGCGCGGGCGTGGGTCTTGAGCCGGTGATGCGCCCGACACAGCGGGGCGAGGTTGCACAGGCAGGTCGCCCCGCCGGTGGCGACCTCGGCGCCGGCGTTCGGGCCGGTGCGGGGCCGGGTGGTGTGCCAGGCCTGGATATGGTCCAGGTCGCAGGCGCGGGCGGTGCGGGTACACCAGGGGAAGGCGCATCGATCCTCGGCCAGGACGAGTTGTTCACGCAGCCGCTCGGACGGGGTGTAGCAGTCCGTGGCGAGTGGCTCGTCCAGGTCCAGGACCGGACGAACGATGATCTCCGGCGCGAAACACGCCAACCCGCTACCGGCCGCACCCGTAGCACCGACAGCACCCGTAGCACCCGTAGCACCGGCAGCACCGGAGCCGGGGCTGCCGGCCGACGCCCCGAGCAGGATGGTCTCGCCGGCCCCGGCGGCGACTACGGTGGATCCGGGAGTGGTGGACACACCTGTGGTGTCGGTCTCGCCGGTTCCGGGCCGGACGGTCTCGCCGGCCTCGGCGGCGACCTCGACGGATCCGGGAGCGGTGGACACACCTGTGCTGTCGGTCCCGCCGGTTCCGGGCAGGGCTGTCCCCTCAATGCCGCCAGATCGGCTGCTGCCAGATCGGCTGCTGTCAGATCGGTGCCTGCGCCGGTCGAGGATCGGGCCCGCGGGCGGGCCGTCGGGCGGGCCGGTGGGCCGGGTGAGGCAGTCACCGGTGCAGGGGCGTCCGTGCGGGGTGAGCGCGGATGGCCGGTAGAACATCGGGGCGAGTTCGGCGGCGCTGATGAACGTGCCGGCCGGGATGCCGCGGGCCTCGATACGCACCGGCGTCCGCCGCAACCGGCCGGGATCAATCCCCAACGACGACCCAGTCAGCGGCCCAGGCGACCCAGTCGGCTCGGTGGGCTCGGTCAGCGGCCCGGTCGGCCCGGTCGGGGGCCCGGATGCGCGCGTGGCGGGCCTGCCGGCGGCGTCATCGCCGTGATCGGCTCCCGCAGCTCCGGCACCTCCGGCGCCGCCGGGTGTCGGCGGTGGTGGTGGGCCGGTGTTCGGGATGCCGAAGGGGAACAGGTCACGGGCCTGGACGTGCAAGTACATCAAGATCTTGCCACGCGGCACACCCGCCCCACCCGTGGTCACCGGGACGCCCGTGGTCACCGGGACGCCCGTGGTCACCGGGACGCCCGTGGTCACCGGGCTGGCGGTGGTCACCGGGTCGTCGTCGTGGCGGTTGCCGGTGCAGTTCGGATCCCCACACCGGCTCGGCCCTGCCGGCCCATCGTTCGGCCCGTCGGGTGGTCTGCCGGGCAGCTGGGCACCGGTCGGCCCACTGTTCGGCTCGCTGGTGGGGGTCTCGGGTGGGGTGAGGGGGTGTTGGCCGTCGTAGCGGAGCCGGGCGAGGTCGCCCATGGCGTAGGAGCGCAACTCGCCCGCGGTCAGCTTCCAGCCCTGGGCGGTGAGGGTGGCGGCGAGGTGGTCGATGACGTCTTCGAGGATGCGGCCCTCCACGACGGGCAGGACGGCCTGCACGCTCGTGTCCCCGGTCCCGTCGCGTGCGTGCTTGAACACGACGTCTCGTGCCGGTGGCGCGGCGAAGCGTTCCTCGAGGTCTTCGTACTCCTCGGGCATGTGCTCGATCAGGGCCCGCTTGATCAGGCCATCGAGCTGGGCCTGCCCGAAGTTCAAGGGCACGAGGTCGAGTTGGGCATCGACGTAGTCACATGCCTCTTCCGAGAGGAACAGGGTCGCCCGGGCGAGGGTCCGGGCCCGCCACACCCGCGTCCGCCCGGCCATGGTCCGGGCGAACAGGCGCGGTAGCCGCACCCGCAACTGCTCGGCCTCCAGCAGCAGCCGCTCGGCCGCGCCCAGACCCATCCCGGCCGCGGTCGCGAACGTCGAGATCGAGAACTCCTCCACCGTCCACAACCCCCGCACCCCCGTGCCCGGATCGACCCCCAGATCGGCCCCGTGCTCACCACCCGAGGCCACGAACCCCGAGACCCCGGCCCCGGAGCCGGATCCGGTCGTGGCGGATTCAGAGGTGGTGAAGCCGGAGGCCGCGGAGCTGGAGGTGGCCGGCTCGCCGGCCGCGGGAGAGGAGGAAGCACCTGCAAGCGTGCCACTGGCCGAGGGCGCGGGATCGGCACACGCGGCGGTGGCGTCACCGCCGGTGGCGGACTCGCTGGAGGAGGACGACGTGGTGGCGGCCGCCGGGGCATCCATCGAATCAGAGCCCATGGCACCCGCGCCGGCCCCGGAGTCGGATCCGGCCCCGGTGCCGGATCCGGTCGTGGCCGGGGTGACCACGTGGCCCTCCCGCTCCCAGATCGCGTTGCGGGCACGGGCGCGTTCGGCCACGAGCCGCGGCGCACCGGCCAGGTCCTCATCGCCGTCATAGTCATCGGCGATGACGAACGGATGCCACTGCACCCACGTCGCCGCCAACGCGAGCTGCTCCAACTTGACCCGATCCACGGTATCGCGGCCCTGACGCAGCCGAGCGACCAGGCCGGCATCATCGCCCACCTCGCCCACCAGCTGCTGAAGTTCCATACCAATCATGGTCTCAGCGACCACCGACATTCCCCCGGCCCCAACCGCCCAAGGGCACCCAGGAACACTGCCGGGGAAACAAGTCGAAGAAATTCCCGAGAAGTCTCGCGATCGCGTCGAGTAGCCGGAAGCAGCAGGAGGCCGATCACCCGATGGCGACGTCGCGCCACTGGAACCGGCCCGGGTGGGGAGGCCGCGAGGACAAGGGCTAGTCGCGCTTGGCGCTCGGATCCCACCAGTCGTCGCCGGTGGGGTGTCCGGCCGAAGTCGCCGTGGCGTCGTCGGGGGGCGGCTCGTGGCCGGAGCGCGGGAATTCGATCGTCGACTGATCGGGCTGCGCCGCGGTCGTGGGCGGCTCCGTCGGTGCCGCCGCCGGTGCCGCCGGTGCAGAGTCGAGTGGGTCGGGTGCGTCGTCCATCCCCGATACGCCGCCGGTCGCGGCGGGGGCGACGAATCCGCCCGACCCGGCCGCCGGCATGACACCTGGGCCCTCGGTGGGCCACGGCTCGTACACCGTGACGGTCGCCCGGGGCGCCCGGCGCGGCAGGATCGCCAGCAGCAACAGGGCGACGCCGAGTCCGGCGCTCACGATCACCGTGAACGTGATCGCGTCGAGCCGGTAGCCGAGGCCGAGGGCCGCCACGAGCACGCCACCGGCGATGAGTAGCAGCCCCCAGACCACCGTGGTGCTGCGGATCCCGGCACGCGGGGTGCGCCGCTTCGCCGCCGTCGGACTCCCTGCTGCGTCGTTCGGACCATCGTTCGTCGGTACGGTCGCGTTCGGGCTGCTGGTCATGACTGCTCCTGTACGAACTGGATACTGATCGCGGACTCGGGCGCGTCGAGGTGCAGCCGGAGTGGCTCGCCCACGAGGGCCGAGGTGAAATCGAGACTGCCGCCGGCGCCGAGGACCCATTGCTCCGGGCCCCAGTTCTGCACCGCGCGGGTGGCGTGAGCCCTCACTCCGGAGAGGTCCCACGCATCCACCCACGCGTTCTCGCCGGTGACCCGGACGTCGAAGGGCACGTCGGCCGGGATTCGCAGGTCGAGCGATGCGCCCGGCGGGAGCGCGATGCTGCCGAGATCGAGGCCCGCCTCATCGACCGATGAGGCTGCCGTCGTGAAGTCGAGGACGGTCGGTCCACTGGAATTCTGCGAGTACCAGGCCTCGAAGCGTTCGAGATCGGCCCGGTCGGTCACCTGATACGTGGCGGGGGCGTGGGCGATCGTGCGGCTGGAGTCCCACGTGAGGGCCCCCGACCCGTAGTTGTCGAAGCCGCCGATCACGAGGCCTCCGGCGACGACGAGCCCGACGACCGACACGAGCGAGAGCAGGCCGCCCCTCCGCCCGAGCAGGCCGGCGATCGTGACGACCACGCCGACGGCGACGAGCGAGCCGCCGGCCATGACCAGCGGCGGCATCGCCATCGAGACGTATCCGCTGAACCATGCGAGCAGGACGCCTGCGAGCACGAGGAACACCCCCGCGAGGCCCAGCAGCACGAGTCGATAGCCCGGCCGCGAAGTGCGGCGGCGCGACGGCATCGGCGCCCGGTACTGCCCCCACGGCCCGGTTGGCCCGCTCGGCCCGGTCGGCCCTGTTTGTCCGGTCGGGGCGGTCGGGTCGGCCTGCGGGGGAGCCTGGGGATACGGCCGGGGCTGCCCGCTCCACAACGGCGGTGCGGCATCGGTCGCACCGGCGGGACCGGCCGCCGCCGGTCCCGCCCCCAACTTCTCGGTGGCTGCCGGATCCGAGGACACCGGCGCGAGCTGCTCCGTGGGTGCCGCCCCCGCCCGGGCAGCCTCGAACCGTTCGGTCGGCGCCATGGGCGCGGGGTCCTCGGTCACCCGCCGAGACGTGTCCATCTCCGGCTCCGAGCGGCCTGCCGCCGCGGACGCCACCGGCAACGCCCTGGTCTCGGAGATCGCCACCGCCCCGGTGTGCGCGGTGGGTTCCGCCGTGGCCGCTGGTGCCCCGGCACCCTCCTGCCCCGGTGGCCCGCCCGTCGCTCCCGTCGGCCCGGAAGCGCCCGGCCCGGAAGCGCCCGCCCCGTCCCCGTCCGACGAGCGCGACCGGGCCACCGCGACGAGGGCGACGACCGCGCCTACGGCGATGATCGCGATGAAGATCCCCCACGCGCCGCTGCCCCCGAACGGGGCGAACCACAGCCCCGGCCGGGCGAGCCCGATCACGAGGGCCGCACCCGCCGCGGCAAGGGCGGCGTCGAAGCGCCCGGACATCGCCTCCTCCAGGTGGATCCGCCCGTCGGTCTCCTCCGGCAGCAGCGCCCAGCACAGCCCGTACACGAGCAGGCCCACGCCGCTGAAGAGCGTCACGATCACGAAGACCCCGCGCATGATCGCGGGATCGATGTTGAACCGCCGGGCGAGCCCGCCGGCCACGCCGCCGCCCCACCGGTTCTGAGTGCGAACGATCCCGGACCGGCGGATCGACGAGAAGAACGATGCCCCCGGCGCCTGCGACGGTGAGGTCTGCTCCTGTGTGCTGTGCATGCCCCACAGTCAATCCGGACGCGGGCCCGTGCCGCTATGGGGGACTCCCCTGATTTCCGCCGCGCCGGACCCCTGGTCGACCCCTGGTTCGTCCCTGATCGGGCCCGCGCCCCGGTCCGGCCGGGCCCGTGCGTGACACGATGGCCCGGTGACGCCCACGCCCCGACCCGAGCTGCGCCGTCCCCACGCGGGCCGGCGGCTCGCCGGGGTGTGCGCCGGCCTCGCCGATCACCTCGGGCTGCCGGTCCGATCGGTGCGGTGGGCGTTCGTCGGCGCCACGGTCGCACTCGGCGCGGGGGCGTTGATGTACGCGTGGCTGTGGGCGGTCGTGCCCGGCGGCGACACCCCCGGGCCGAGCCGCCTCGCCCCGCGGCTGCGTTCGTTGCGCACCCGGGTGTCGAATCGCGAACTCGTGCTGGCGGGGGCGCTGCTCGCGGTCGCGGTCCTGCTGCTGGCGCTGCGCGGCAACATCGCCGGCGGCGCCTCGTGGATCATCGCGTTCGTGCTCGTGTGTCTCGGCGCCGCGCTCGCGTGGAGCGAGTTGGGGCGTGGGGACGACGCAGCTCGCCCCCGGTCCGTCGTGCTCGCCCGCGTGGTGGCCGGGTGTGGGCTCGCGGCCGTCGGGGTCGTGCTGTTCGCCGGGCGCGGTCGCACCCTCGACCTCATCGTCTGGGCCGCCGGGGTCGGGCTGCTCCTTGTGGCCGCGGTCGCGGTGGTGCTCGCACCGGTCGGGCTGAGGATGTGGCAGGACCTGGGCAGCGAGCGGGCGGCACGCGCACGGGAGTCGGAACGGGCCGACATCGCCGCGCACCTGCACGATTCGGTGCTGCAGACCCTCGCGCTCATCCGCTCCCGGGCCGAGGACCCGGAGGCCGTGCGGCGGCTGGCGCGCTCGCAGGAGCGGCAGCTGCGCGACTGGCTGTACACGGATCCGGCCTCGCCGGAGGGCTCGATCGCGCGCCAGGTCGAGGCGGTGGCCGCGGAGGTGGAGGAACGCTACGGCCGGCAGATCGACGCGATCACCGTGGGCGACGACGTGCCCGGTGCCGGCGCCGCCGCGCTCGTGGCCGCGACCCGGGAGGCGCTGACGAACGCGGTCCGGCACGGGGCCGCGCCGGTGAGCCTGTACCTCGAGGTCGCGCCGGCCGAGATCGAGGTGTACGTGCGGGACCGCGGCGAGGGCTTCGACCTCGAGGCCGTGCCGGCCGACCGGCACGGGGTGCGGGAGTCGATCGTGATGCGGATGCGCCGGCACGGGGGCAGTGCCCGGATCCGCACGGGGCGGGGGCAGGGCACCGAGGTGCGGCTGGCGATGCCGCGTGCGGGGGCGCGGGACCCGGCCGCGCGGGTCGGGCAGGATGAGGCGGCGGGTCCGGGCGGTCATGAGCATCGGTCGGCACGCGGCGATGATCGAGAAGGAGTCCGATGAGCACGACGTTGCGAGTGGTCGTGGTGGACGATCACGCCATGGTGCGGGCGGGGCTGCGCGCCGAACTGGCCGCGGACCTGCAGGTCGTGGGCGAGGCGGACGACGTCGAGGGTGGGATCGCCGCCACGCGGGCCCTACGGCCCGACGTCGTGCTGCTCGACGTGCACCTGCCCGGCGGGGACGGGGGCGGCGGGGCCGAGGTGGTGCGCGGCTGCTCCGACCTGGGCGAGGGGGTGCGCTTCCTCGCGGTGTCGGTCTCCGATGCCGCCGACGACGTCGTCTCCGTGGTGCGTGCCGGTGCCCGCGGGTACGTGACCAAGGCGATCAGCGGGCCCGAACTCTCGGACGCGGTGCGCCGGGTCGCTGGCGGCGACGCGGTGTTCTCCCCGCGGCTCGCCGGCTTCGTGCTCGACGCCTTCGGTGCGGGCGGAGCCCAGGGAGCGAGCCGGCTGAGCGAGCCCGCCGACGACGAGCTCGACCGGCTCTCGGCCCGGGAACAGGAGGTCATGCGCCTCATCGCGCGCGGCTACACCTACCGGGAGGTCGCAGGGGAGCTGTTCATCTCGATCAAGACCGTGGAATCGCACGTGTCCGCGGTGCTGCGCAAGCTCCAGCTCTCCTCCCGGCACGAGCTCACCCGCTGGGCGGCGATGCGACGGCTCCTATGAGCCCGAGGCGGCTGTGACGCGGGCCACGGCCGGGATTGTGAGCCCCCCAGGGTGCTGACGTAGTGTCAGCACATGACTCTTCTCCTGCAGATTCTCGTGATCCTGCACATGGTCGGCTGGGCGATCGTGTTCGGCGGCGCCGTGGTCAACCTCAAGAAGCCGAAGATCGCCACCGGCATGCTTCACGGCATCCTCACCGCCATCATCGCCGGCCTCATCTCGATGGGGCTGGCCCACGCGATCTTCACCGACGTGAACGACATGAAGTACGGGATCAAGCTGCTCATCGCGCTCATCGCCGGCGGCATGATCATCTGGGGCGGTCGCAACCAGGAGAAGGTGAGCCGGGGCTTCCTCGGCGCCATCGCGGGCCTCGTGCTCGCCAACATCGCCATCGCCGTCATCTGGTAGGCCACCCCCCCCCAGTGGGTGGCCGCGACCACGTCAGGGGTGGTCCGGGCCACCCACATCCATGGCTCCGCCCGGACTGGGTGGCTCCGACCACGTCAGCGGTGGTCCGGGCCACCCACATCCATGGCTCGCTCCCGACTGGGTGGCTGCGGCCACGTCAGTGGTGGTCCGGGCCACCCACATCCCCGTGGCTCGCATGGCCCGGATGGCGCGGATGGGCCCCATGATTCTGTGGGGCCGCTCGGGGTCGCCGGGCCGTCGTAGGCTGGTGCGGCCATGACATCCTTATTCGCCCACCTGCCGTTGCCGGATCAGCGACGATTCGACCCCCATGCCCAACTCCCCGCGATCGGAGGGGAGGACGCGGAGGGGAGCGACGTCGTCCACACGCCCCCGGAGGGCACCGCGCAGGCGGACGACCTCCTCGACGGTCTCAACCCGCAGCAGCGCCAGGCGGTGGCGCACACCGGCGGGCAGCTGCTCATCATCGCCGGAGCGGGGTCGGGGAAGACCCGCGTGCTCGCGCACCGGATCGCCCACCTGCTCGCGACCGGGCGAGCGCGGCCCGGGGAGATCCTCGCGATCACGTTCACGAACAAGGCCGCCGCGGAGATGCGCGAGCGGGTGGCCGAGCTCGTGGGCCCGCGCGCGAAGAGCATGTGGGTGTCCACGTTCCACTCGGCGTGCGTGCGGATCCTGCGCCGGGAGGCGAAGACCATCGGGCTGCGCTCGAGCTTCTCCATCTACGACGCGGCCGACGCGCAGCGGCTCATGACCCTCGTCTGCCGCGAGCTCGACCTCGACCCGAAGCGGTTCCCACCCAAGGCGTTCTACCACCGGGTCTCCGACCTGAAGAACGACCTCGTGGACCCGGACGACTTCGCGCGCACCGCCGCCGAGAACCCGTATGAGCAGAACCTCGCCGCGGCCTACCGGCGCTATCAGGAGCGGCTGCGGGAGGCGCACGCCCTCGACTTCGACGACCTGATCATGTCGACCGTGACGATGCTCCAGGCGTTCCCCGCGATCGCCGAGCACTACCGGCGCCGGTTCCGGCACGTGCTCGTGGACGAATACCAGGACACGAACCACGCCCAATACGTGCTCGTGCGCGAACTCGTCGGCGGGCCCGGCACCGGCTCGGGCGGCGGCGACCTGCCCGCGGCCGAGCTGACCGTGGTGGGCGATGCGGACCAGTCGATCTACGCCTTCCGCGGCGCCACGATCCGCAATATCGTCGAGTTCGAGAAGGACTATCCGGCCGCCACCACGATCCTGCTCGAGCAGAACTACCGGTCCACGCAGACCATCCTCTCCGCCGCCAACGCCGTGATCGAACGCAATCCCGGCCGGGCGAAGAAGAACCTGTGGACCGCCGCCGGGGCGGGCGACAAGATCGTCGGCTACGTCGCCGACACCGAGCACGACGAGGCCGCCTTCGTGGCCGAGGAGATCGACGCGCTGATCGACGCCGGCGAGGCCCGGGCCGGAGACGTGGCGATCTTCTACCGCACGAATGCCCAGTCCCGGGCGCTCGAGGAGGTGCTCGTCCGGCGCGGCCTTCCCTACCGGGTCATCGGCGGCACCCGGTTCTACGAGCGCCGCGAGGTCAAGGACGCCATCGCCTACCTGCGCGCGGTGGCCAACCCCGACGACTCGGTCAACCTGCGACGGATCCTCAACGTGCCCAAGCGCGGCCTGGGGGAGCGGTCGGAGGCGATGGTCGCCGGCCACGCCGAGCGGCTGCGGATCAGTTTCGGCGCTGCGCTCGACCAACTCGACGACGTGCTCGGGCTCGGCACCCGGGCCGTGACGGGGCTGCGGGCGTTCAACGACATGCTCGCCGGGTTCCGCACCCTCGCGGCGGGGGGCGCGAGCCCTGCCGAGGTGCTCGACGCGATCCTCGACGAGACCGGCTACCTGGCCCAGCTGCGGGAGAGTTCCGACCCGCAGGACGCCACCCGCGTGGAGAACCTCGCCGAGCTCCACGCCGTGGCGGCCGAGTTCTCCGCGGCCGACCCGGACGCCGACCTGGGCGACTTCCTCGAACGGGTCGCGCTCGTGGCCGACGCCGACCAGCTCCCCGGCGAGGAGGAGGGCGGCATGGTCACCCTCATGACCGTGCACACCGCCAAGGGCCTCGAGTTCCCGATCGTGTTCGCGACCGGCCTCGAGGACGGCACGTTCCCGCACTCGCGCTCCCTCGCGGACCCCGACGAACTGGCCGAGGAGCGCCGCCTCGCCTACGTGGCCCTCACGCGGGCCCGCACGCGGCTCTACCTCTCCCGGGCCGGGCTGCGCACGATGTGGGGCGCGCCGAACGAGCTGCCCGCCTCCCGGTTCATCGCCGACATCCCCGCCGACCTGCTCGACTGGCGTCGCACCGAATCCGCCATGAGCACGCTGCGACAGCTCGGAGCCTACGACCGGGGCGCCTCGAGCGGCACGGGCTACGGCGACTACGGCCGCCGGATCGCGAAGAACGATCCGGCGCCGACCCCCTCGTTCGGCTCGGCCAAGCCCCGCGGCCCGGTGCCGAACCTCGAGATCGGCGACCGGGTCACCCACGACTCCTACGGGCTCGGCCGCGTCGTGCAGGTCGAGAAGCCCGGCACGCCGAACGCCGTGGCCCACGTCGACTTCGGCGACTCCAACATCAAGCGGCTGCTCCTGCGCTTCTCCCCGGTGACCAAGCTCTGAGGCGACACGGGTGACCTGCGGGGCCGGCCGGGAGAGAGGGCGGACGGTCGCGGTTCAGGCGGCCCGGGTGGCAGCGCAGTGGATCGCTTCGGCCAAGTCTCGGGGGCGGCTCCACATGGGCCAGTGCCCCGTGGGCAGGTCGACGAACTCCCGGTGCTCGAACTCGACGACCTCGGCGAACACGGGGTGGCCGGCCTCGGCGAGCTCCAGCACCTGCGCGCTCGAGATCGAGCAGCACACGAGCGTGGTCGGCACGCTCAGCCGCGCAGCGTTCGTCAGGTGCACCGGCGCACGAAGCACGGGGCCGGGCTCCGGTACGGCCCGGGACCGGAAGCGGTCGAGCACCTCGGCGCTCAGGCCCTCGAGGCCGGCCTGCTCCCCGAGAACGTCGAAGGGAGGCAGCGGAAGCTCCGCCAGGTCCTCCGGCACATCGGGCGCGAACACGCTTCCGGGGGCGACCGGCCCGGAATCGACCCAGACCACTCGGCGGATGAGCTCGGGGCATCGGTCCAGAACGAGGGTGACGGGGGCGTTCGCGCCGCTGTGAGCCACGAGAACCACACCCTGGCCACCTGCCGCCCGAGTCACGACGTCCTCGATCGCCGCAGCCTGGTCCGCCAGGGTCTTGGACGATCGCTCGGGGTCGTGCTCGTCCAGGCCCGGAAGGGTCACCGCGGTGGCCGCCGCGCCCGCGGCCGACAGGTGTTCGAGCACGTCATCCCAGGCCCAGGCGCCCAGCCAGTGGCCGGGGATGAGGATGATCGTGGGGTCGCTCGGGGTCGATGTCGTTGTCATGTCTCGATGTTCTCAGGGCCGCCGGACAGGTGTGTGTCACCATTTCCGGCATGAAGTCTGCCTGGTGGTTCCGGTGAAGCGAGCCGAGCGGCTCCACGCGCTGTCGGAGATGCTGCGCCGCGGCGGAGCGCGGGGTTGGACCGCCGAGACGCTCGCGGCGGAGTTCGGGGTGTCCGTGCGTACGGTCAAGCGCGATGTGGCGGCGCTGGAGAGCAGCGGTGCACCGATCTGGTCGCGCCCCGGTCCCGGCGGTGGGTACGGGCTGGTGGCGGGTGCCTCACTCCCACCGGTGACCCTGTCCCCGGCTCAAGCCGTCGCGCTCCTGGCGGCTGTCGCGGCCGCGCCCGACGCCCCCTACGCCGATCTGGCCTCCGCCGGGGTCCGGAAGATCGTCGATGTGCTCGATCCCCGGACCCGGACACGGGCCGAGGAGTTGGCGCAGCGCGTGTGGGTCGACGCGACGCGGTCGTCGTCGCGGGCCGTCAGGTCTGCGTTGGAGGAGGCCATGGCCGACCAGCGGGTCCTTCGGATCCGCTACACGTCGGGGGAGGGCGCGACGACCAGTCGCGACGTCGAGCCCATGCTGTTCGCCTCGACCAACGGCCGCTGGTACCTGATCGGTTGGTGTCGCCTGCGCGGCGCGGTTCGCTGGTTCATGGTCGACCGCATCGAGCGAGCGGGCGTCACGACCACGCCATGCGAGGGCCACACCATCGACGAGGTCGGCACGCCGCCCCCGAACGCCAGGCCGGCGGCGCGGCCATCGCCGGGGTGAATCGCGCCACGCCGCTCGTGGCGCGTAGGTGATGTCGGTGCCGCGGCCTAGCCTTGAGTTCAAGACCGCGGCCCGAGCCCGCGGGGATCGTGAGCGGAGGTCGCCGTGGCAGCACCAGCCGTCACCCGTGATCGGTCACGGGCAACCCGGCCCGAGGGACGTGGCTCGACCGGCCCGACCGGCTCGACCGGCCCGACCGGCCCGACCGGTACAGCCCGCCGCGGCCGAGTGGCCGGCACGCCACCCACGCCCTGGCGCATCCACGGGCTCGACGGGCTGCGCGCGATCGCGATCATCGCCGTGCTCGTCTTCCACGTGCGCCCGGCGAGCCTGCGGGGCGGCTTCATCGGCGTCGACGTCTTCTTCGTCATCTCCGGCTACCTCATCACCACCCTGCTCCTGCGCGAACTCGCCAAGAACGGGCGCATCGACCTGCCCGCCTTCTGGGTGCGGCGCGCCCGCCGGCTCCTGCCCGCGCTCGTCACGGTCGTGGTCGCCTCGACCGTGCTCGCCCTGGTCGCCGGCGGTGACCTGCTCGTGGACATCGGCCGTCACATCGTCGGCGCCGTCACGTTCTCGAACAACTGGCTCGAGATCGGCGCCGGCTCCTCCTATTTCGACGCGGCCACCCCGAACCTCTTCGTCAACTTCTGGTCGCTCGCGGTGGAGGAGCAGTTCTACCTCGTGTGGCCCGTGATCACCGTGGTCCTGCTCGCGGCCGTGAGCAGCACCCGGCTGCGCATCGGCCTGCTGGCCGCCGGAGCCCTCGCCAGCGCGCTCGCCATGGCGCTCCTGCTCGACCCGGACGCCCCCACCCGCGTCTACTACGGCACCGACACCCACGCGTTCGGCCTGCTCATCGGCGCGGGGCTCGCCCTCGCCCTCGCGCCCGACGGCCCCCGGTTCTTCCGCGGCCGCGCATGGCAGCGGTGGCGGTTCGCCGGCGCGGGTGCCGGCGCGATCGCGCTCGTCGTGCTCATGATGCGTGTGGACGGCGCAGCCCCCTTCGCCTATCGCGGCGGCCTGGTCCTCGCCTCCCTCGCGACGGCCGCGATCATCGCGGCCCTTCCCGGCGGGCCGAGCCCGCTCACGCGGATCCTCGAGGCCGGACCGCTCGCGTGGATCGGCCGGCGCTCCTACGGGATCTACATGTGGCACTGGCCGGTGCTGCTCATCGTGACCGCGGTCCTCCCTGCGGCCACGGCGGACTCGGGAGCCTGGTGGGCCGGGAAGATGCTCGCGGTCGGCCTGACGATCGCCCTGGCCGCCGCGTCGTTCACGTGGATCGAGAACCCGGTGCGCCGCCTGGGGTTCATCGAGACCCTCCGCCGGGCCCGTGCCTGGTTCGGAGCCCGCCGCCCGCGCGGCAAGGTCGTGACGGCCGCGGCGGGTGCCGCGGTGCTCGCGGCCTTCGTCGTGGCCTGGGCCACCGCCCCGACCCAGAACAGCCTCGAACGTGCGATGGCGGAGGCTGCCGAGTACGTCGGCGGGGCCGCTCGGACCGATGCCGCCGCCACACCCGACGGTTCCGAGCGGGTGACCGGGGAGATCACCGGGTCGGATATCAGCTCCTTCGGCGACTCGATGCTCTACGTCGCCGCCCCCGCGCTCGCGGCCGAGCTGCCCGGGATCGACATCGACGCCGAGTCGAACCGGCAGTGGCCCGCCGTCGCGGAGGCGATCGACGACGCGCTGGCCGCGGGCACGGTGCGCGACGTCGTGATCATCGCCGCCGGCACGAACGCGGGCGCCCGCGACGTCGCCCTCATCGATGCGACGCTCGACGCCCTCGGCCCGGACCGGTCCGTCGTGCTCGTGAACATCTATGGTTCGAGCTTCTGGGTGGAGGAGTCGAACGACAACCTCGCGGCCGTCGCCGCCGCGCGGGAGAACGTCGCGGTGGCCGACTGGCACCAGGCGGCCACCGAGCACCCCGATCGGCTCCAGCCGGATCAGACCCACCCGGACATGGAGGGCATGTACCTGTATTCCGCGGTGGTGCAGGACGCATTCGGCGAGCTCGGGCTGGACGTGGCGCCCGAGGACACCTCGGCCGGGCCGGCCACCGATCCGTCCGATGAGCCGGCCACCGAACCCTCTACCGAGCCGGCACCGGATGCCACGGGCGGCTGAGGCCGTCCCGCCCCGTCGACCTCGACGAAGCCTCGCGTTCGCGCGCCGGGCGAGCCCGCGCCCGCTAGGGTTCGGGCTACCTCCAACGAAAGGCGGCCGCTATGAACAACCTTCCCGACTGGGGCTTCGCCGGCGCCGGCGTCATGCTGCTCATCGGCATCGTGATCTACCTGGCGATCTTCGCTCTGGTGATCTGGATCTTCTACCTGATCATCCGCGCCGCGGTGACCAACGGGATCATGCGGGCCCGGGAGCGCGGAGCGTTCAACCCGCCCCCGGGGCAGGGCGGGTACCAGCCGGGCCCCGGTCCCATGCACCCCGGCGGCGATCCGCGCCAGATGCCGCCCGGGCCCTACCAGTAGGAGCGGCACGCGGGCGACGTCGGCTCGAGCGTCCCCGGCCATCCGGCAGCTCGCGGGCTGTCTGCCCACCTGCCCACGGTAGCGTGAGCCCGAGCACCGCAGGGACGGCGTGCCGCGGTCACTCACGGCCGGTTCAACGACGAAGGAGAGCGTGCGTGCGGAGTCGATCGGGACGGCCACGGGTGGGGCTCATCGGTACCGGCGGGATCTCCGCCGCCCATATCGCCGGCTGGCAGGTGCTCGGATCCGATCTCACCCTCTACTCCCGCTCCGGGGCGCGCGCCGCCGCCGAGCGGGTCGGGGCCCGGGCGGCAGCGACCGTCGGCGAGCTCATCGAGGGCAGCGACATCGTCGGGATCCTCACGCCGCCGGCCACCCACCGCGAGTACGCCCTCGCCGCGCTCGCCGCCGGGAGGCACGTCGTGTGCGAGAAGCCACTCGGGCGCACCGTGGCCGAGGCGATCGACATCGCGGCCGCCGCGGCCACGTCCGCGGGCGTGCTGTTCCCCGCCCACGTCGTGCGCTACTTCCCGGCCTATGCCGAGGCCCGTGCCCGCGTGGCCGCGGGTGAGATCGGCGAGGTCCTCGCCACCCGATTCCTGCGCGCCGGCACGGCCCCGCCCGCCGGCGGCTGGTTCTACGACGAGGCCGCCAGCGGCGGGATCATCATGGATCAGCTCGTGCACGACCTCGACCAGGCCCGCTGGTTCGCCGGCGAGGTGACCGAGGTGTACGCCCGCCGCGCGACGGGCGCGACGGGCACCGCGAGCGGGTCCGGCGAGCCGCCCGCGCCCGTGCACACCGCGGCCGTGACCCTGACCCACGCAAGCGGCGCGACGAGCCAGGTGACCGGCTACTGGGGGCCGCCCGGCCTGGAGTTCACCACCGGATTCGACCTGCACGGCACGACCGCCGCCCTGCGACACTCCACCCTCGACGCCCGCAGCCTCACCCTCGATCCGACCGGCACCGGGGAGGCCGCCTACATCCCCGCCGGGGACCCGGCCGACAGCCCCTTCACGGCCCAGCTGCGCGATCTGCTCGCCGCGATCGACGGAGCGCCCGCTCGGGTCGAGCCGTTCGACGGGGTCGTCTCGGTGGCGATCGCGCAGGCCGCCCTCGAATCGGTGCGTACGCGCGGGCCGGTCGCCGTGG